>NZ_RAZS01000003.1:0-818460 GCF_003626545.1 Micromonospora musae | reverse complement strand
TTCAACCGGCTCAAACAGTGGCGGGACCTGGCCACCCGCTACGCCAAACGCGCATCCCTCTACCGAGCCAGCCTCGTCCTCATCGCCGCCATCATCTGGCTTCCATGATCGGCAGGACAGGACCTAGCCGGGAGGCGGCCGGGCGGGCCGAGTGGCCCGCCCGGCCGCACCTCGAACGGTTTCCCGAACTAGTTGGGCCTGCCGAACCAGCGGTAGAGGTGGTCGTCCAGGTCCTGCTGGTCGTCGCCGACCCAGGCGACGTGGCCGTCGGGGCGGAGCAGTACGCCCGGGAGGTCCAGCGCCGCAGTGGGATCCGCCAGGTGGTCGACCCGGTCCGCCCAACCGCCGACGGTCAGGCGTTCGGTGCGGTCCAGCAGCAGCCCCCGGCCGCGATGCAGCAGACCGTAGAGGTTTCCCTGCTTCACGTCGATGTCGTGCAGGCGGCGGCCCAGCAGGTCGGAGCCCTCGCCGAAGTCGTAGCGGATGCCGATCGCGGTGACCTTCTCGATCAGGTAGCGGTTCACCTCGTCGAAGTCCATCAGTTCGGTCAGCAGCCGGCGCACGGCCCGCGGGCCCGGTTCGGTGGAGAACAACTCCATCTGGGCGCGGGTGTGGTCCAGCACCCCCTCGGCGACCGGATGACGCTCGGCCTGGTACGTGTCGAGCAGGGTCTCCGGCGCCCGGCCGCGGATCTGCGCGGCCAGCTTCCAGCCGAGGTTGACGGCGTCCTGAACGCCCAGGTTGAGGCCCTGCCCGCCGGCTGGTGGATGGATGTGCGCCGCGTCGCCGGCCAGCAGCACCCGCCCGACCCGATACCGTTCGGCCAGCCGGGTGGCGTCGCCGAAGCGGGACAGCCAGCGTGGGGAGTGCACGCCGAAATCGGTTCCGGCGACGGCGCGCAACTGTTGTGCGAAGTCCTCGAGGGTGGGCGGCTCCGCGCGGTCGCTGACTCCGGCGGCGGGGACCACCACGCTGTACACCCCTGCGCCGAACGGCCTGAGCTGGAACTGCCTGTTGGTCTCGCCGACCTCGGCCAGCTTGGCGGCGACCTCCTCCTGCGACACACCCACGCTCATCTCGCCCATCAGCGTCTCGGTCCGCGCGGGCTCGCCGGGGAAGCCGACGCCGAGCAGCTTGCGTACCGTGCTGCGCGCGCCGTCGCAGCCGACGAGATAGCGCGTACGCAGCTGTTCCCCGTCGGCCAGTTCGACGGTCACACCGTCGTCGTCCTGGACGAAGCCGGCCACCGCGCAGCCGCGCCGGACCTGCGCACCCAGTTCGATCGCGTGTTCTTCGAGCAGCTGGACGATGACCGGCTGCGGGATGCCCAGCAGGTAGGCGTACCTCGAGTCCAGGCCCGCGGGCGCGGGTTTGTCGATGCCGGCGAGGTAGGCGCCGGCCGGACGCTGCCGCCCGCGTTCGCGGATGCGCTCCAGCAGCCCGCGCATCGCCATCAGCTCGATGCTGCGAATGTGCAGTCCGACGATGCGGACGAACGACACGGGCTCGGTCTCCCTCTCCAGCACGAGTACCCGCACCTCGTGCAGCCGCAGCTCGGCGGCGAGCATCGCGCCGGTCGGCCCGCAACCGGCGATGATCACATCGAAGTCACCGGGCGCGCGATCGGCGCCGGAGGCGGGTGAGGGGAGTGCGGGGACGTCGCCCGCGGTGGAGTCGCGCTCGACCGCGTCGGTCGACGACGGCTCGGCGGTGAATGGCAGAGAGTGCATGAGGTGTTGCCTTTCGGGAGTGCCTTGTCGGCAAGGCGCTCCCGGCGACACCTACGTCAATCGCCCGACCGTGACGGGTAGGGGGAGCACCCACATCGCTGCAACGTTCACGGGTCTCACCTCCTCGGGCGAAGTCACGGGCAACTGGAAGTTACAAGCCGAGCATCATCCCGTCCAGTTCTTTACGCGCCACGTGATCACGCCTCACGGCCGAGCCGATTCTGACCGAGGCCGGTGTGGTCGTTGGGCGGATCCGGTGGCGGCCGGGCTGGCCCCGATCACGGTCGACGGTCTGATCCTGGAGTTGGCGTAGTTCGGTGGTTTGGGCAAGCTCGGGGTGGCGCTCGTAGGCGATCCGGGCCGAGGCGAGGGCCGCCTGCAGCCGGAGTGAGTTCGCCCAGGCGTACTCGGGTCCGCGGACACCGCGGCGCTGGCGTACGTCGAGCAGCAGGCGGACGTCTGCGTGCCGCAGTCGTTTCGGGAAGGATTCGCCGTCGAAGCCGTAGACGCCGATCGTCACCATTCTGAGCACCGGAGATCACCCCTGTACCTGCTGCTCGTGCCGGTTGAACCGGCACGAGCAGCAGCGGCCGCGAGGTCGCGTCACGCGACGGCGGTTCCCTCGAGTTCGACCATCTGGCCAGGGATCGCCAGCCGTGTCACCTCGAGCATCGTGGTGGTCGGCGCCACCCTGGCGGCACCCAACCGCGACGCCAGCACGCCGTAGTGCGGGAACAGCAGCTCAACGTCGATGGTGTAGACGTTGAGTCGGACGAGATTCGCGAGGGACATGCCAGCCTCGCCGAGCACGGCCTCCAGGTTGTCGAGGCTCAGCGCCAACTGTGCGGCCATGTCGCCGTCATGCTGCGGCTTGCCGTCACCGCTCATCGCGGTTTGTCCGGAGCAGTACAGGGTCCGGGCCTGCCCGGAAACGATCTCCCCCTGGTTGAATCCCATCTCCAGCGACCACGTCACCGGGTTGACTGCCGTTCGATCCACTGCCACATCAGCTCCATTCGATTCATCGGGAGTGCGCACGTCCACGGGCTCGATAGCCACGGTCGCCGACGTCACGTTGATAAGCCTGGCAACGAAACACGACATCCTGTGTCGTGTATTGCTGTAGGGTTTTCCGATGCGCGCCGACCGGTTGGTCTCGCTGGTGCTGCTGCTGCGCCAGCGCGGTCGGCTGTCCGCGGCCACGCTGGCTCGCGAGCTGGAGGTGTCGACCCGCACGGTGCTGCGCGACATCGAGGCGCTGTCCGCAGCGGGCGTCCCGGTCCACGCCGAGCGCGGTCGGCACGGCGGTTTCGCATTGTTGCCCGGTTTCCGGACCGAGCTCACCGGACTGAACCACGACGAAGCGCTCGCCCTGCTGGTCGCCGGATCGCGGCGCGGCGCGCGAGCATTCGGCCTCGGCTCGGCGCTCGCTTCGGCCATGCGCAAGGTGGTTGACGCGCTGCCCGAAAGCTATCGGGCCACTGCGGCAGGCGCGGTCCAGCGCTTGCTCATCGACCCGGAGACCGACCTCCTCTCGCGCCGGCTGGTCGCTGACGAGGCGCCCGAGGCCGTAGTGGCGGAGGTCCGGCGCGCGGTGTTCGCCGGACACAAGCTGCGCATCCATTACGCGGCTGTGCACCAGACCCCGAAGTGGCGCACCGTGGACCCAATCGGCCTGGTCACGGTACGCGAGCAGGGCTACCTGCTGGCCATGAGGGCCGGCGTGGACCGTACCTACCGGCTGTCCCGGATTTTGGCCGCCGAGGAACTCCCGGAACCGGCACAGCGACCAGACCGGGTCGATCTGGACCGAGCCTGGCAGGAACGCAGCACGCAGTTTCGGACTGGCGGCGAACAAGTCACCGTGCTGGTACGAATGAACCCGGCGAGGCGGGAGGACCTGGTGGGCACCGCGCTGGCCGTCCGCGCCGAGGAAACCGACGCAGACGGCTTACTGCGGCTGGAGGTGACCTTCCAAGATCCGAGACACGCCGAATGGGCGCTGTGGCAGCTCGCCACGAACGCGGAAGCCCTGGGCCCGCAGTGGTTGCGGACGTCCCTGCGCAACCGCGCTGCCGCGGTCGCCGCCCGCTACGGAGTGCCATCCTGAGAGTTCGACCAGGACTTCTCGCGGTGTGACTGCTCCCATGCCGGCCAGCAGCGGCGGGTTACCTCCACGCTGTGATCGCGCAGGTGCGACGGTGATTCCACCGCCGCGCGTGCCCGCCACGCCGCAGCCGGCGGCGATCTGTTCGGCGAGGATCCTCTCCGCCTACTGCAGACCCGAGCGGACGTTTGCTCGTACGAGCCAGTCGATCCTCGGCACTTCAATGAGAACTCGCCAGTGCACTGTTCCAGCACTGGATCGGTCGCGTGTTGCTCTGTTGACTGCTGGCAGACTTATCCCATGACAGGCCTGACCGCCGAGCTCGTGGTCGATGGTCGTGACCCGCGGACCCCGGCGCTCGCCCCGGACGGGCGCCTGCTCTGCTACGTCCTCGCTCCCGCCACCCGGACCGGTGACCACCTCGACACCGAACTCTGGCTCGTCGACACCGATGGTGTCGTCGCATCGCGCCGGGCGACCGCTGACACCGCAACCGAATCCCGGCCCCGCTGGTCGGTCGACTCGCAGACGCTCTTCTTCCTCTCCGACCGTGCCGACCGCGGCACCCCGCAGCTGCACGGGCTCACCCTCGCCGACGGCACGACGACCACGTTGACCAGCTGGCACGGCGGCATCATCGACCACCTGCCGCTCACCGATCCCAACCTGGTCGCGCTGCTCGCCGAGGACGAACCCACCGAGCAGGACGCCCAACGCGCCCGGGACCGCGACGACGCGATCGTGGTCGGCGAGAGTGAACCGCGGGTCCGGTTGCGCCTGCTCGACCTGCGCACCGGCCGGGTCACCACCCCGGATGCCTTCGGTGACCGGCACGTCGTGGAGCTGCGGCAACGTCCCGACGGCGGACCACTCGCCGTGCTGACCGCTGCCAGCGCCGACAACGACTACGGCCCACGCACCGGCCAACTGCACCTTTTCGACCCGACGACCGGGGCTGCGGAGAACCTCGGACCGGTCGCCGCCGACGCGCGATCTCTGGCCTGGTGGCCGGGCGAGGACGGTTGGCACCTCGGTTACCTCGCGCTCACCCCGCCGATGCTGCAGGCCGGCACCGCCCTGATCGACCTGGCGGTAGAGAACCGCGTTCTGCGCAACCGCACCGCTGGTCTCCCGATGTGCCCCACCGAACTCTGCCAGACCGATGCCGCCCCACTGGTGGTCTTCGCCGACGGGCTGAACGCGACCCTGGCCCGGCTCGGCCCCACCGACCTCATGCCTCTGTCGCATCACCCCGGACGCCTCGACAACCTGACCGCTACCCCTGGTGGCGAGGAGATCGCGGTACTCACCGGCACCCGCTACCAACCCGCGAACGTCCATCTCGGGCCGCCGACCGGGCCGCTGCGCAGAATCACCAACACCCGCCCGGAGCTGGACGGCATCGCGCTCGGCACGCAACAACCGTTGGCCTACCACGCCGCCGACGGCCTCGAGCTGGACGGCCTGCTCGTACTGCCGGTCGGGAGAAGCGCGTCCGAGGGCCCGTTCCCGCTGGTCACGATCGTGCACGGAGGCCCGTACGATCGCTACGCCGATCGTCTCCAGTTGTCCTGGTCTCCCAGCGCGCAGTGGCTGGCCGCCGCCGGCTACGCGGTGTTTCTGCCCAACCCGCGCGGCGGTCAGGGCCACGGCCAGCACTTCGCCGCCAGCGTCGCCGGTCGGGTCGGACAGCAGGAGTGGACGGACATCCTTACCGGCATCGACCTGCTGATCGCCGAGGGCATCGCCGATCCGGACCGGCTGGGCATCGCCGGCTGGAGCCACGGCGGCTTCATGTCCGCCTGGGCCGTCGGCCAGACCGACCGTTTCCGCGCCGCGCTGGTCGGCGCCGGTGTCACCGACTGGGGCATGCTCGCCGCGACCGGGGAGAACGGCCAGTTCGAAGCCGCCCTCGGTGGCAGCACCGGCTGGTCCGGCATCGGCCCGCATCCGCACGACGCGGTCAGCCCGATCTCCTTCGCCAGCCAGATCCGCACTCCGGTGCTCATCCTTCATGGGGCTGAGGACACCAACGTTCCCCTCGGACAGGCCGTGTACCTGCACCGGGCGCTGCGCCACTTCGACGTCGAGCACGAGTTCGTGATCTACCCGAGAGAGGGTCACCCGATCCGGGAGCGCCAACACCAACTCGACGTCCTGCACCGGACTTGCGCCTGGTTCGATCGCTGGCTCCGGCTTTGACCGGGGCGCGTGGACCAGACGTCGTTGCTCCCCGACCGGTCGTCGCCGACCTGAGCTGACCGCAAGATTCCAGGGGGACCCGTTGTCTCTTCTCGTTTGAGTTGGCGAGACTGTGCTTGGTTGACCTGCGGTTCGCCAGTTGGGTTCGGTGTGGTCACTGGTCATCGTTCCTCACTTGAAGTGGCGAGTTTCGGGGAAGGGCGTCCGGCTGAAGCCGTTGTGGCGTTCGTAGAACTCGGTGCGGATCTTCCGGTGTGTGTGGCGGAGCTGGGATATCCACTGCTGGATCGGGTTGGTCACCCAGTCGTAGCCGCTGCGGCGGCGTAGGCGCATCGATGGACGTCCGAGCCAGTCGGCGAAGTCACGGGGTTGATTGAGTCGTGCGGCGATGCGCCTGTAAAAGTTCGGCATCTCCAGCTCGCGGACCATCGCGACGTGCCGGCGCCATTCGAGATCGCAGAAGATCTCGGCCAGCGCGACGGCTTCGGGATAGACGAGCAAGTCAGATGGGTTGAACGGGCTGTGATGGCCGGCGAGGAGTCTGCCTCTGGCCTGCCAGCGGTCATGCAAGCGGGGGACGGTGCGAAAGCTTCGGCGCGCCCACTCGCTGACGATCCAGGTGGCGCGGTGAAGCTGCTGATAGGTCCACTGGCGGTCACCGGTGGTGGCGAGCAGCCGGCCGTGGCGGCGGTGGGCGGTGATGATCTCCGGGGTGTTCGTGAGGTCTGTCTTGGTGGCAAGCCAGCGGCGATGTTCGCGGCAGAGCGTGGGGAAATACAAGGTGTAGACCTTGACCGCTGGACGGCCCGGGAGCCGGGCGGTGCAGTGATCGCAGTGGTCGCGCAGGTTCCATGCCTTGACGACGCGGATGGCCGGGACTTCCGTGGGGGGCGCGTTGCCCGGGTGATGAGGCCCGGGCAGCACCGTTTTAAGATGACCCTGCGGTGTGCCGGCGAAAGTCTCCAGCCGTTGCAGGGCGAGTGGGTTGAGATGGACGTCGTAGTCGTCAATTAAGTAGCGGGTCAGGCCTCTGCTGGCCTGACCGAGAGCGCCGAGGAGGATGGTGGGCCGGGCGAGGTCGTTGGCGCCGGCGAGCCGGAAAACGTAGGAGATCGTCGTCTCGCCCTGGATCGGTCTGACCTGGACCGGTAGCTGTTGGGCGGTCTGCTGCCACGTCCTCATCGCTGACCTGCCCGGCGCTGGCGGGGTGGGGTGAACTGAGCCTGGGCGGCGATGTCGAGAATGACCGCGTCGAGATGAGCCTTGGTGATCTTCTCGGTGCCGTCGATGATGGCGTCGTTGGCGGCTTCGTGGATGAGCTGGTCGAGACTGCCGATCATGCCGCCGGTGCGGTCGTGCAGGTGGGCGGCCTGCTCGACGAGGGTTCCGGGCTGGTGTACCGCGGACGCACTACACACGGTCAAGGCCACCGCCGACTACGTCCACCGCCGCGGCGGGTTCTTCCTGCTCCCGGTGAAGCAAAACCGCGCCGCGCTGTACGCCGCCTGCGACACGCTGCCCTGGGCGGACACTCCAATCGCCCACCAGCACACCGACATCGGCCACGGACGGATCACCCGCCGCACCATCCGGGTCCTACCCGCCCCCGACACCCTGCCATTTCCCCACGTGCAGCAGGTGTACCTGATCGAACGCTACGTCACCGACACCGCCGGGCGATCACCATCGGCGGCTGCCGCGCTCGGCGTCACCAACCTGCCCCCGACCAGGCCAGCCCCACCCAGCCTGGCCGGCTACGTCAAAGACCACTGGGGCGTGGAGTCCCTGCACTGGCTACGCGACACCTGCTACCGCGAAGACGCCAGCCGAGCACGCACCCGATCCGGCCCCAGAATCCTCGCGTCCCTACGTAACCTCGCCATCGGCGCGTTGCGCTTGGCCGGCCGCCGCGACATCGCCGAAGCCACCCGATGGGCAAACCGCTACATGAACAGGCCATTCACCATCCTCGGCCTCACACTATGATCTTGAAAAAACAGCCGTGACCAGATCACTGACGCTGTGAAACCAGCACTCGCAGTATGCTCGTACCTCTGCACGGCGGAGGTGAGATGCGCGGCGCAGTCGGCGATTACCCGAGCAAGCGGCTGGGTCATCAGGTACGCGTGGAGCGTTTGGGCAACAAGACGATTCACACCTACGGTACCTTTCCCATTCCGGTCCGCAGGCCGGCTCATGGCACCAGCGTGTCGGAGCTGAGCTGCGGCAAATGCGGTACGCGCTTGCGCGTTCGGGTCCGCAATGCCGCAGGTACGAGATGGGCGCGCAGGGTATGGCTGACCGCGGCGGTGCCCAGCATCCTCCTCACCGCCGCCGCCATCTTCGTGTTTGTCCAGTTCGACCGTCCGCCTCCGGACAACAGGCCCTACGTCACGCCGCTGTGGGTCGAGCTGTCCTTCATACCGGCCGGTCTCGGGATTGCCGCGTTCCTACTCTGCGTCCTCATGTGGTGGCACACAGACGGAGTCAGGTTGATATCCAATCGGGGCTGGGAACACCAGCTGGTCTATGCCAAGCGCAGGAAGGGCTGAGCTGGTGGATCAGCTCACCCCGGACCGGTCGGCCAACACCGGTGGGCCGGGTTCGATCTGGTGATGACTGGGCTCATCTGCGCACCGTGTGCCCTCAGCCCATAGATCCGGTCGAGCAACTGGGTGTCGTCCCCGCGCGGGGCGGACATGACAGACTGAGGCACGCGAAGCTCCGGGGACGGTAGGTCTGTGGTAGGACCCCTTGTCATACCGGGGCTTCGCCCTACTCCACATGCGACACGCTGCCGCCGTGCCCGTGATGCCGAACGTCACTACCGGCCGCTCACCCTATAGATCACCGATCTTGAAACAGCCGTGGCACCCGGGCGAACCCGACGAGCCGCTCGGCCGGTCGATCAACGACTGTCACCACAACATCGGATCCGGAGAGTATTCCGCGCGCTTCCGCCTCCGTACGTTCAGTTGCCCACCATGCCGAGGCGAACAGCTTCATCAAGCGAGGCACATGAACGGCCTCGACGTCATACGAGATGTCATATGCGGAGTGGGTCACGGCCTCAGCGTTCCAGATCTTCCCTCGGCGGCCACAGCCCGTCCCGTCGTCGCTCGCCACGTTGGTTGAGAACTCGCCAACCCTTCGCCACAGCGGTGAGCCGACTCGCCAGCTTGGCTGCGAAGCGACAGGACCCGTGCTGAGGCACGTGTCCGTCTGACAGGCGCTGGCGACGGTCGGCGCTCATTACCGGATTACCGGTAATGACAATGCGATAAATTATGCGGACTATTTGGACATAACGCGGCCACATCATAATGACTGTTATGTGCGGCGAGGAATCCGCGCGCGTGCTCGCTTCCGTGAGGCTGTCGTCCTGGCTCAGTGAAAGTGATGCCGTAGCGTCGCCGGGGTGGGTCTGCTGTTGGCGCTTCGCCCTCCACAGCCGCGTTCGAAGAGCCTGCGTCGTGCTACCCGGACGCAGCGGCGTGAGCGCCACCGCGCTCACGCCGAAGAGTGGGCTACGGCCGAGGAACGCGGGTTGCTGCTTGACGTGTCGGTTGAGGAGCTGCTGCCGTTGATGAACGCGGCCGGGGGAATCGACTTCCGATCTTGGGCCAGCTGGACCCATGGTCGGATGGCGTACTCAGCCGTGAGGATCTGCCGCAGCTCGACGCCGAAATCGACCGTCTGGAGGCGGCGGCGGGTAACGACGTGGAGCGTGGGCTGGTGGCGGCGCTACGGGCATTGCTGACGCGGTGGCGCGACGAGCCCGGCCTGGTGCTCCACTGGTACGGAGATTGATTCCGTTCGGCGACAGGGATGTTGCCCGACATGGGTCAACTTCTTTGCACGCAAGGCGGACGGAACGGGCGTCGTGGTCGACTCCCGCCCTGCGTCCCAAGTCAAGCCGCGCGACGCGGTGGGATTCGAGGCCACCGTGCGGGCCTGCGCGGATATCGGTTGGGACTGCCGGCTGGTCCACGGACATGAAGCGGTGTGGTTGGCCAACGTGCAGTGGTTGGCCGGGTATCGACATCCTCGCCATCTCGTCGAACCTGTCGCGGCCTTCCGGCGGCGGCGGATTGATCGTGGAGGTGTCGGGCGGGGGAGAGGCGGACGTCCGGCCGCCCCTCGTCGGCGGCGGGCGACCGGACGTCGTCATGGCGAGATCAGCAGGTGCGGGAGTTGTAGGTGGCCCAGTAGGGGCCGCCGCCCTGGGGCGGGTAGAACCTGTAGTTCCCGTCGGGCGAACGCTGCAACACGAACTCGTGTGAGCTGTACGTGCTCCTGGAGCCCCGTGCCCCCTGGTACACCACGTACAACCATCCGTTCTGGTTGTCGCGCTGCACGAGCTTGTCGCCAGCCTTCGTCCAGCTGTTCCGGCCGGCGGAGCCGTCTGCGACGAGGCTCTTGTCGCGCTGGAAATTCCTCGTCGCGGCATCGGTCTGGTCGCCGAAGACGCCGTCGATCCCGGACGAGGGCAGGTAACCATTCGCCCAGAGAATGGTCTGCCACAGACAGGCGACGTTCGAGTTGCGGTGCGTGGAGACGTTGACGACGCCCTCGTCATCGAAGTCGTCGGGTACCACGCCGCTGCCGTAGACGTACGCCCGGCCGGAGTAGGAGCCACTGGCCGCAGCGGGCGTGGCGGTGGCGACGTTGATGCCGATGGCCAACAGCGCGCCGACTACCGGGACAGCAGCCTTACGGAGCACGCGGCGGGTGGAGTGGAGCGAAGACATGCATCTCCTTCGTTGTGAATCACTCGGGGCGGAACGATGACAAGGGACAAGCTGGGCACGGCGGCCGCTCGGTGGCCTCACCGCGGGCGCTGTCGAATCGAGCAGTGTGGACGGTCGAACGGTACGGTGGGGCCCGTACAATCGCCGCACAATCGGCGTACAGACCAGCTACCCGGTCCTGTCATCTGGGTATGGCGCACCCGATGACAGATCGCAGCGCCACACGTGAGGTGCCTGTGCGTTTCGACCTCCTCGGCCCGCTCCGGGTGTACCGCGAAGGCCGGCCGGTTCCGCTGGGCTCGGTGAAACAGCGTCTCCTCTTGGCCACCCTGCTGCTGCGCCCGAATGAGGTGGTCGGCTCCAACGAGTTGGCCGCGATGCTGTGGGGCGACGAACAGCCGGCGTCCGCCGCGGCGAACCTGCGCACCTACGTGCGGGGGCTGCGGCAGTCGTTGGGTGGCGGGGCGCCCTGGGATGGGATAACCGCTGCGGCCGGCGGCTACCTGCTTCGGGTGGGGCCGGGCGAGCGGGACCTGGACCTGTTCGACGCGGCGGCGGCGCGGGGCCGTGACGCTCTCGCCGTATCGGATGTCGACCGCGCCGAGGCCGAACTCTCCGCCGCGGTGGGCCTGTGGCGTGGGGCCCCGCTCTCCGACCTGCCCTTGCGTTCGGCGCTGGCGCGGCGGGTGGCGCAGGTGGAGGAGCGCCGGCTGCTCGCCGAGGAAGACTACGCCGAGGCGGTGCTGGCCCTCGGCGCGCCGGCCGAGGTGGTGCACCGGCTGCGGGGCCTGCTCGACCGGCATCCGCTGCGGCAGCGGGCGTGGGGCCAGCTGATGGTGGGCCTGTACCGCATCGGCGACGTGGCCGGTGCCCTGGAGGCCTTCCGGCAGGCGCGGCATGCGCTCGCGGAGGAGACTGGCCTCGATCCCGCGCCGGAACTCACCAGGTTGTACGACGACATCCTGCATCACCGCCCGGAACTGGCAGCGAAACCACCAACAGGCGGGGACGGGCCGACGCCGGTCACGGCACCGGCGCCGGCGCCGCTCGTCCAGTACCCCGAACAGCTACCGCGTGGGGTGCCGGAGTTCGTTGGTCGCAGCGCCGAGTTGACCAGCCTCGACGCCCTCCTGGACGACGGGGCACGGAGGCCGACGACCGTGGTCATAGCCGCGGTGTCCGGCATGGCCGGAGTCGGCAAGACCGCCCTGACGTTGCACTGGGCGCACCGGGTGGCGGACCGCTTCCCCGACGGCCAGCTCTATGTGAACCTTCGCGGCTATGACGAGGCCGGTGCGGTGTCCCCGCCGGACGCCCTGTCCGGCTTCCTCGAAGCGCTCGGCGTGCCCCACGCCCGGATACCCTCCGGCATGGAGGCCCGGACCGGGCTCTACCGCAGCCTGCTGGCCTCCCGCCGGATGCTCGTGGTGCTCGACAACGCTCGCGACTCCGCCCAGGTTCGCGCCCTGCTGCCCGGTGGCGGTGGCTGCATGGTCGTGGTCACGAGCCGCGACCGGCTCGGCGGCCTGATCGCCGCCGAGTGCGCCACGCCGTTGACACTCGGCGTACTCACGGCGGAGGAGTCGATGAGCCTGCTCGCCGGCCGGCTCGGCGCCGGCCGCCTGGCTTCCGAGCCGACGGCGGTGACCGACATCGTCGAGGCCGCCGGCCGTCTCCCACTGGCTCTGTCGATAGTGGCGGCCCGCGCCGCCACTCATCCCACGTTTCCGCTCGGCGCCATCGCGGCCGAACTGCACTCGGCCGAGGCAAGGCTGGACGCGCTGGCCGACGGCGACGTCCGGCGCGTCTTCTCCTGGTCGTACCTGGCGCTGGGGCAGGACGCGGCCCGGCTGTTCACCCTGCTGGGGCTGCATCCGGGCCCGGACCTGACCGCCGCCGCGGCCGCGGCGCTCGCCGGCGTGTCCACTGCGGCCGTCACGCCGCGACTGCGGGAGTTGACCCGGCTCCACCTGCTGAACGAGCACACGCCCGGCCGGTACGCCTTCCACGACCTCCTGCGCGCCTACGCGGCCGAGCTCGCGGAGTCGTCGGAGCACGCCGACGAACGCGCGGCCGCCCGGCAGCGCCTGTACGACCACTACCTGCACGCCGCCTATCGGGCCGCGCGGCTGCTCCAGCCGCAGTGGCCCCCGATCGATCCGGTGCCGCCGCTGCCCGTACCCGCCCGGCGGCCGGTGACCGATCACGACGACGCGCTCGCCTGGTTCACAGCCGAGCACCAGGCCCTGGTTCGGGTGGTTCGGCAGGCCGCCGAGTACAGCTTCGAGGCGTACGCCTGGCAGATCGCCTGGTCGTTGAACACCTTCACGGCGCCGCGCGGCCTGTGGCAGGATCAGCTCGCCACCCAACGGGTCGCGCTGGCCGCCGCAGAGAGGATCGACGACCTCGCCGGCCAGGCCGCCGCCAACCGGCTGCTCTCCCGCGCACTGACCCGACTCGGTGACCACGACGCCGCCGAGCACCGGCTGAGGCGGGCACTCGAGCTGCACGAACGCCTCGGCGATCCGACTGGTCAGGCCCAGACCCTGCACAACTACTGTGAACTCTGCTACCTGGACGGCAGGCTCGACGAGGCGCTCGCGCACGGTCGTGAGGCGCTGCGGCTCTACCGGCTGGCCGGTAACCGCTCGGGGGAAGCCCGGACACTCAACGCGATCGGTTGGCTGTTGGCTACTACCGGCGACTATGCGCAGGCCATCGAGAGCTGCACCGAAGCACTCGCCCAGCAGGAACAGAGCGGCGACCGCAACGGCCAGGCCGCGACGCTGGACAGCCTCGGCTTCGCCTATGACCGCCTCGGCGAACGCGACCGCGCGGCCGACTGCTACGAGCGAGCGATCCAACTCTTCCGCGACTCCGCCGATCGGTATCACGAGGCGGAGACCCTCATCCGGCTCGGGGACACCCGGGAAGGGATGGGCGACCAGGCCGCTGCTGCCGCCGCCTGGCGCCAGGCCGTACGGATCTACGAGGACGTGGGCGACCCCGCGGCCGAGGAGACCCGCCGCCGCCTCGAACGCCTGGCTCCCTCCTAGAACAGGACGAGCGACTCCTTCACCCCTCATCGTTCGGCGCGGCGGCGACCGGGTACGCCGAGCACCGCTTGGACTACGCCCAGGCCGCGGCGCGTAGCGGCCAGGTCTGCGGCGCGTGGGCCCGGATGCTGGTCCGCTAGGACGAGGACGTCGCGCTGGCGGTCGAGGCGGCCCGGCATTACACGGTGGGTGATCCGACCGGCGAGGCGACCCGGATCGGCCCGATGGCCTCCGAGGCCCACCGGGCCAAGGTGAACGGGCACCCCAGGTTGGCCCGCAGCCTGCGCCATTGCTCGGCGTCCAGCACTTCTGACCCGGACCCGCCTCGGCACGGTCGAGGTCCGGCAGGGCGGCCGGCCCGCGCCGAACTCAGGTGCGGGCGCCGCCGAGCCCGAGCAGCACGGCGAGCCCGAGGGCGCTGCGCGGGGCGTACGGGACCCGCCACAACCCGCCGTGCGCCGCGGCGTACGCCTCGTCCTGCCAGGGTTGGGCGAACGCCGGGCCGCCGGTGCGCAGGTTGTGCACGAGCAGCGCGGCCATCAGGGTGTTGCTGGTCGCCGGGTCGAACACCTCGATGCCGAACCGGTGCGCCCCGGCGTACGCGGCGGCGAGTGCCCGGTTGCGCAGCACCGAACGGGTCCGGGTGGGCGGTGCGACGGTGAACGTCACGGTCGCGCCCGCCTCCCGTGCGACGGTGGCCCGCCACCGCTGCAACCGTTTGGCCAGCGCGTAGTTGGGTCCCTGCTGCGCTACCAGACTGTCGTTGACGCCGGGATCGGCGCCCGGCGGATAGCTACGCCGTAGCAGCCGGCCGGCGGAGAGCATCCGCAACGCGCGGTGGGTGTTTCCGCGCTTCGCGTACCCCTGGTCGGCGTGGCTTACCGCGTCGGCGGGGACGGCGAAGACGTCGGTGGGGGTGGCGAGGAACGCCAGAGCCGTGTCCGGGCGGTGCTCCTGGAGGTGCCGGGTGAGCGCGTCGACGGCCACCGCGACCCGGACGTTCGTGGCCCCGTCGGCGTAGACGTAGTTGCCGAGCACGAGTCGGCCGTCGAACTGTCGCAGCCACTGGGCCACCTGCGGCAGCCGGTGCAGCAGGTCGGCGCCCGCCTGCGCGGCGAGCGTCCGGTCGTCGCCGTCGGCGGCGCTGCCGGGACGCAACGGCAGGTGGAGTCGGCCGCCGTGGCGGCGGGCCGTCTGCACCAGGCGCCGCCAGATCTCCGGCCGGGGCAGGTCGATCGCCACGACCTCGCCGCCCCACCGCAACACCGACGTCAGGGGACCCATCTCGGCGCCCGCGCCGAGCACGACGATCCGCTGGTCACGTAGGTCCAACCAGTCGGGGTTCGCGATCACCGTGGCCACCGCCTCGGCGCACGAGGGTTCGACGACACCCGCCGTCACCCAGGCGTCGAGCCGGCGGCGCAGGTCGTCGCCGCGCAGCCGCTGGCCGCGGTACGGCAGCGAGAGCTCCCGCTTGACCGGGCCGGCGCCGGTGACGGTGGCCGTACCCAACGCCGGTTGGTCGCCGGAGGCCGAGAAGACCTCACCGAGCCCCGCCTCGCGGCCGTCGTCGTCGATGACCGTCATGCGGCCGTGCAGGGAGGCCAACCCGGCGCGGGCGATGGTGAGCGCGGCGTCGGCGGAGAGCAGCCCCGCCTCCACGAGCCGGCGGAAGTGGCCGAGGTAGCCGTGCCGCCAGTCAGTCTCGTGCTCGGCGGATCGGGCGCCGACCGGGTCGACCGCGCGCAGCGCGTCCGCGACGACCGCCCGGCCGAGCGCGGTGGTGCTGCGCTTGCCCCCGGTCACGGGAAAGACCACCCCGGTCGGACCCTCCACGGTCGCTCCTTCCCGTCCCGGCCGTCGCACACCTCCGCGCCACTCTGCCTGATGCCGAGCCGGAGCGCACGGCCGCGTCGATGCGCTCTGCTCGCTAGGGCAGCTCCCTCGGGGCGGTTCGCGCCGCCGACCAGGGCGGGGAGGTCCCGACCGGCCACACGCGACGTTTCGCGCCCGGAGTTCACTGCGCCGTCCCGGCGAGGCCGCGGGAACGGGTCGTACGCCCCGGAGGGTGGGCGCGCGAACTCCGGTGCGAAGATCGGCGCTGTTCCTCGACCGGAAGGAGAGCAATGCGCTACCGGACCCTGGGCGCCACCGGCACGGTGGTGTCGACCCTCTGCCTCGGCACGATGACCTTCGGCTCGGAGACCGACGAGGCGGGCAGCTTCGCCCAGCTGGACCGGTTCGTCGAGGCCGGCGGCACGTTCATCGACACCGCCGACGTCTACTCCGCCGGGATCTCGGAGGAGATCGTCGGTCGGTGGTTGCGGGCGCGGCCCGGCGTGCGCGACCGGGTGGTGCTGGCCACCAAGGGCCGGTTCCCGATGGGTACGGGAGCCAACGACGCCGGCCTGTCCCGGGTGCACCTGACCCGCGCCCTGGACGCGAGCCTGCGGCGGCTCGGGGTGGAGGCCGTCGACCTCTACCAGGCGCACGCCTGGGATCCGCTGACTCCGCTGCCGGAGACGCTGCGCTTCTTCGACGACGCGATCCGCGCCGGCAAGATCCGTTACGCCGGGGTCAGCAACTTCACCGGCTGGCAACTGCAGAAGGCGGCGCTGCTCACCCAGCACCTCAACCTCAACCCGATCGTGACCCTGCAGCCGCAGTACAACCTGCTGGCTCGGGAGATCGAGTTCGAGTTGGTGCCGGTCTGCGAGAACGAGGGCATCGGCATCCTGCCGTGGTCCCCGCTCGGCGGCGGATGGCTGACCGGCAAGTACCGCCGGGACACCCCGCCGACGGGCGCCACCCGGCTCGGCGAGAACCCCGAGCGCGGCGTCGAGGCGTACGCGGGACGCAACGCCGAGGAACGCACCTGGCGGGTGCTCGACGCGGTGCGGCGAATCGCCGACGACCGGGGCGTGTCCATGTCGGCAGTGGCGCTGGCCTGGTTGGCGGCCCGGCCGGCGGTCACCTCGGTGATCCTCGGAGCGCGCACCACCGAGCAGCTGGACGACAACCTCACCGCCGCGGATCTGCTCCTCGACCCGGAGCAGATGCGCCTGTTGGACGAGGCGAGCGCCCCGCCGGTCGGCGACTACCCGTACGGCCTGCCGGGCGTGCAGCAGCGCGGCCGGGACCTGCCGACCGGCTGAGCCGGCCGTTTCACAGCCCGGGGCCGGGCCGGGAGTGCTCGGCCTCGGCCTGGGCCTCGGGGTCGCGGCGTCGCCGCGACCGTGCGACCACGAGGTCGGTGACGACCACGCCGGCGAGCACCGCCACGGCCGCGCCGGCGACCAGCAGCGGGGGCCAGGCCGGGGCGAACGGCATCATGGCGCCCAGCACCGGGATCCAGACCAGCCGGCGCGCGGACGGACCCTCCTGGACCAGGTAGGTGAAGAGGGTCCGTCCGGTGATGAAGAGCACCGGGCCGCCGAGCATCAGCACGACCGCGTGCAGCGGCGTCGTCCCGGTCGGCTGGTGGACGACCCGGTCCGCGCCGGCGGCGACGAGGACCACTCCGACCAGCGTCACCAGGTGGGTGTACGGCGCCAGCCGGGCGGCTCGACCCCGGCGGCGCTTGGTCATCTCCAGGATCGAACCCGACCGGTACACGTAGAGCTGCCAGAGCAGCAGCATCGTCACGAAGGCGATCAGGAAGCCGCCCAGCCGGGAGAGGGCGAAGTCCGAAGAGCTGATCTTCAGGGTGGGCACGAGGATGATGTCGCCGAGCGCCAGGATGACGAACTGCTGGTACCGCTCGCCCAGGTGCTCGGTCACCTTCTCGTACTGGTCGAGTGGCACCCGCCCCAGGAACGGCGTCGGATAGCGTGCCGCCGTCGCCACGTACTCGATGGTCAGGGCGGCGGCCCAGAGCGGCCAGTGCGGCTGGTTGGGCAGCAGCGCCCCGATGATCCACAGGATTCCGGAGACGCTGAACCAGAAGAAGAACCGGGTGGCGCGCTCCTGGGCCTTGTGCCGGTGCCGGTGCAGGATGCCGACCAGGATGATGCCGCGAATCACGTGCGGTGTGACGTACGCCAGGGCGAAGAGCAGTGGGTGCCCGTCGACGGCTCTCGGCACCGTTGCGGCCGTTCCGACGGCACCGAACGCGGTCACCATGAGGATGGCCTGGAGGGGCCGCTGCTCCGGGTCGTAGAAGTCCGTGGTGATCGCGGTGACCGACCAGGTCCACCAGATGGCCATGAACAGCAGGAGCGCGTGTCCGGTGGTGGCCCAGGACTCGCCCTCGGCGATGGTCATCGAGACGAGCGCGATGGCGGCCACGAAGACCACGTCGAAGAGCAGCTCCAGCAGCGTGGCGCGGTTCGACGCGTCCGGCCGGCGCACCAGGCTGGTGGCGCCTCCGGTCGTCATTCCGGCCTCCCGCCCCGTCGCGCCCGGATCGCGGAACTCCCGGCGCCGCCGGGCGCACGGCAGCCGCACGGCGGCGCGGCCGCATCCTGGGAGGAATTATCGATGCGGCCGCGCGGGGTCGTCCCCGGTTCCGGGATTCCGCCGGCCGTCGGGGCTCGGTGGTGTATCCGGTCAGCCGGCGTGGCGTACCTCGGTCTCCCAGATCTGGGCCCACGGCCGCCGCAGCCCGGTGCAGAGCCAGATCGGGCCGCCGTTCTCGTCGTTGTCGACGTCGACCCGTTGGTCTACCCGGCCGGCGAGCGTCACGTTGGTGAACCAGGCGCGCAGCCGGTCGGGGCGTTCCCAGCCGACGGCGATCACCACGTCGGCGTCGGTGGGGGGACGGCCGAAGTCGGCCATGCTGTTGTGGCCGGAGTAGGCCGGCGGCAGTCCCCGGGATGGGCCGTACCGGGCGATCGCGCCCGCCTCGCCGTAGTTCGCGGTCAGGATGACCGCGCGCTGGCGCTGTGGATCGGGCAACGCGCGGTGTACGGCGGCGACGGAGTCGGCGAACTCGGGCCAGCCGATCGTCTCGCCGGCGTCGTAGTTGACGGCGGTCACGAAGCCGGGCAGCCGGTCGGCGGGCAGGGTGGGCAGCAGCAGCACCCCGTTGGGGGCGACGAACAGCAGCGCACCGACGATCAGCAGTACGCGCTTCGGCGTGGTCGCGCCGCGGCGGGCCCAGGCGACGGTGAGTACCGCCCCGGCGGCGGTGAGGACCAGCAGCAGCGGGGCATCGTAGTAGCCCTTGCCTCCGGCGAGCAGCACGACGGCGACCACCACCAGCCAGGCCCAGGCCAGCGTCCGGTAGGCCCGCCACGCCGGCCGGCGCAGCAGGGCGACGAGCCCGGCGATCCAGATCGGCACGGCGTACGGGCTGATGATGACGAACTGGAGGGTGAGCGCGTCGACGCGCCCGCTGTAGGAGCTGTCCCCGTCGGCGATGGCGGCGGCCACGGAGAGCTGCGGGAAGCCGTGCGCGGCCTGCCAGAGCAGCGTGGGCGCGGCGAGCAGCACGGCGAGGCCGGCGGCGGCGAGCACCCACCGGTCGCGCAGCAGCCGGCGCGGCCCGGCGATGGCCACCCCGGCGACGAGCCCGACCGCGAGCAGCGCGGGCAGCAGCTTGTTGAGCATGCCGACGCCGAGGGCCAGCCCGATGCCGATCGTCCACCGAGGGTCGCCGGTGCGCAGCACCCGCACGGCGAACAGCGCCACGACCAGCCAGACGAGCATGTCGACGGTGGTGGTGCTGAGCAGGTGCCCGGTGGCGAGCACCAGCCCGGAGGTGCCGGCGAGCAACGCCGCGAACGCCTGGGCGCCCCGTCCGGCGCCGAACTCGCGGGCGATGGCGGCGACGAGCAGGACGCAGCCGCCGCCGATCAGCGCGGACGGGGTACGCAACGCCACCAGGTTGCCCGGCGCGACCGTGTCGATCAGTCGGGCCAGAGCCGGAACCAGTGGGCCCTGGTCGACGTATCCCCAGTCGAGGTGACGTCCGCACAGCAGGAAGTAGAGCTCGTCGCGGTGGTAGCCGTAGCGGTTGGCGAGGAGCAGCAGCACCACGGTCACCGCGGCGGCGACGAACCAGGGCCCGCGGGCGCGCGGGCCGGGGGCGGGCGGAGCGCCGGACTGGGTGGAGTCGTCGCCACGCGAACGGCTCAGCTCGCTGACGGATTCGGCCACGTCCATATCATGGCGGTCCACGCCTGTCGTGTGCTGTCCCGGTGGCCGTGCGTGTCGTAACGGAACGGCCACGGGACGGCATCACCGAGCGGGCGCGGTGGCGGGAGCGGGTTCCGGTGGCATCGGCGCGGGCCAGTTCAGCCGGCGTACGTCGGGGACCAGCGCGGTGCCGGCGCAGGCCACCAGGACCAGCACACCGGCGACGGCCAGGGGCAGCGGCTCACCCCAATGGCGCGCGGCCAGCGGCGCGAGGAGGTAGCCGAGTGGGGTTGCGCCGAGCGACACCAGCCAGTCGTACGAGGTGACGCGGGCCAGTACCTGCGGTGGGAACTGGCTCTGCACCACGGTCTCCCAGACCGGGTTGAGGAATCCGAGGGCGGCCAGCGCGACGCCGTACGCGACGACGACGGTGGCGGCCGGTGCGGCGACGGCGAGCAGGATCAGCGGCGCGGCGTAGCTGGCCAGGGCCAGATTGGCCGTCAGGACGGGGCGGCGGGGCCGGAACCGGCCGGCGATCAGCGCTCCGGCGACCATGCCGACCGCGCCGGCCTGGAGCATCAGCAGCCAGACTCCTTCGCCACCGAGGCGGTCGACGGCGACGGCCGGGCCGAGGGTGATCAGCACCGCGGCGGCGCCGTTCCACGTTCCGTGGCCGAGCAGGCTGCTCCAGAACCAGGTCCGGGCGCGGACCTCACGCCAGCCGTGCAGCAGGTCGGCGGTGAGCGAGCGGCGCTGCGGCGGCGGGACGTGGCGCACCGCGATGACCGCGAGCAGGGTGGCGCTGACCGCGAAGGAGGCCGCGTCGAGGACGAACGCCCAGCCGGGGCCCGCGGCCCAGATGAGGGCGCCGGCCAGTGCCGGGCCGGCGAGCCGGCTGGCGTTGGCGCTCGCGCCGAGCAGGGCGTTCGCCCGCTGCCGGTGTGCCGCGTCGACGACTCCGGCGACCAGCGGCGACGCGGTGGGCAGGGCGAACGCGGCGGCGGTGCCGCCGACCGCGGACGCGACGGCGAGGTGGGTCAGCGACGGGTCGCCGCCGAGCAGCTCGACGCCGACCACGAGCTGGGTGGCGCACCGGGTGAGGTCGGCGAGGACGGCGACCCGACGGGCGTCGAACCGGTCGGCTGCGACGCCGCCGACGGGGAGCAGGAGGAGCCGGGGGAGCATCGCCGCCGCGAGGACGAGGGCCAGCGCGCTGGTCGAGCCGGTGGCGCGCAGCACGGCGAGGGCGAGCGCGGCGGGGACCACGGCGTCGCCGACGGCGGAGACGGTACGGCCGAGGAAGAGCAGCCGGAAGGCGCGTAGGCGCAGGGGGTGGGTCACCGAGGCAAGATACTTCGACACCGAATATTTCGGCAATGAATATTTTGTTACCGCAGTACTATCGCGCTGTGACGATGCCCGACCGCGCCGACCGGCACGTGCGACGCTGGCTGCCCGTACTGCCCGACCTCGATCCGGACGTGGAGGCCGCGGTGACGCGGATGCAGCTGCTCACCCGGCACCTGCGCGCCGTGAAGGAGCGGGCGCTCGCCGATGTGGACCTGCCGGCGCACGAGTACGACACCCTGCACGCGCTCGCCGGTCGCCAGGGTCGGGCCGCCCCCTCCGAGCTCGCCGAGGACCTCGGCGTCGCACCGGCCTCGATCACCGCTCGCGTGGACTCGCTGGTGCGGCGGGGCTTCGTCGAACGGATCCCCTCCAGCACCGATCGGCGGCGGGTGGACGTGGCGCTCACCGACGCCGGGCGCGCCGCCTGGCGGGGCGCGCTGGACGTCCGAGGCGCCGAGGAGCAGCGGCTGCTCGGCGTGCTCGACCCGGGCGAGCGACGTCTCCTCTCCGACCTGCTGCGCCGCGTCCTGCTCGCCGCCGAGCAGCCGGCCGACTGACCGGCGCGCCAAAAATCGTGTGGCGGGTCACCGGCCACCGCTGGCAGGGTGACCGGCATGACGGCACATGTTCTCGCCGGCGCGCTCGCCGATGACGTACGCCGACGCGTCTTCGCCGCGATCGCGCTGGGCGCGACCGACACGGCCCAGATCGCCGAGCGCGCCGGAGTGCCCGCGCGGGAGGCGGTGACCGCGCTCCGCCGGCTCGCCGCGGCGGGCCTGGTCGTCGACGTCGGTGGCGTGGTCACCCTCGACGAGGCGCGGCTGCGTGAACTGGCCCGCACGCCGCACCCGACCCGCCCCGCGGCGAGTCGTGAGGAGACGGTGCTGCACACCTTCGTCCGCGACGGGGTGCTGGTGGGCCTGCCGGCGCAGCGGGCCCGGCGACGAATCGTGCTTGAACACATCGCGCAGCGGTCGTTCGCGACGGACACCCCGTACCCGGAGAGCGCGGTGAACGATGCCCTGCGCCCGTGGTGCGCCGACGGCGGCTCCGACCATGTCACGCTGCGCCGCTACCTGGTGGACGAGCTGCTGCTCACCCGGCAGCAGGGCGTCTACCACCGACCCTGAGCGGTGATGGTGCGGGCCGTGCGACCCTCTGCTGGCGCAGCGGTTGACGGTGTGGACGGATCGCGGTATCAAAGAAGGCGGAAGTTGAGTCAGGCAGGCTCAACCTGAACCCTTCGGACTGGAGACCGAGGAGACCGACATGCTGATGCGCACCGACCCGTTCCGTGAGATAGACCGGCTCGCCGAGCAGTTCCTCGGCACCACCGCCCGCCCGGCGGTGATGCACATGGACGCCTACCGCGACGGCGACTTCTTCTACGCGGCGTTCGACCTGCCCGGTGTCGACCCGGAGAGCATCGACTGCACGGTGGAGCGCAACGTGTTGACCGTCCGCGCCGAGCGGCGCCGCCCCACCGACGACAAGGTGGAGCTCGTCGCCGCCGAGCGGCCGATGGGGCTCTTCACCCGGCAACTCTTCCTCGGCGACACCCTCGACGCCGACCAGCTCGAGGCGGGCTACGAGAACGGCGTGCTCACGCTGCGGATTCCGGTGGCGGAGCGGGCCAAGCCGCGGCGGGTGCCCGTGGTCTCGCGCGGGGAAGGACACAAGCAGATCAACGCCTGACACAACGCGGGGGCGGGGCGTCCGGTTCGGGCGTTCCGCCCCCGCAGTTCCCCGCCTCCCGGCGCCGAGCATCCGGAGTTCAACTCGCCAGGAACTCCTCGGTCGCGCCGCGGATCGCGGTGACGAACGCGGCCACCGCCGGGTGTCGGCCGTGCCCGTTCGACGCTGACCAGCGGGTCGGCCCGCGCGCGTGCCGGTCAGACGGTTGCGAGCCGCAGGATGTGGGAGGCTCGATCGGCTGGTTCCACCGGGCCTGGTGCCGTCACTGCGGCGGCGCCGGGTAGAGCGCGGCGAGCCGGTGCGCCGTGGCGGTGAACCGCTCGCGCAGCTCCGGTGGGTCGATCACCTCCACCTCGGCGCCGAGCTTGAGCAGCTCGATGTGGCCGTGCTTGACCGACTCGATCGGCACGGTGGTGAGCAGCCATCCGGCGGCGTCCGGTTCGCCGGCCGCCGACCGGGCGGCCCGGCTCATCGCCGGCGGGAAGACGAACGGCATCAGCTCCAGCGCCGCTGCGGTCATCCGGACGCGGGCCTGTGCCCGGTAGACGCCCTGTTCGTAGCGGTCGGCGTGCTCCCGCCAGCAGCGGGCCAGGTCGAATCCGTCCGGCCGGTGCACCGGCTCGTCGAGCGTGACCAGCTCAAGGATCGCCCCGACGCGGTAGGTCCGTACCGCGCCGTCGACGGCGGCGACCAGATACCACCGGCCGGCCTTGAGCACCAGTCCGAACGGGTCGAGGACGCGACTCACCTCTCGCGGCGCCCGCCACCGCCGGTAGCGCACCCGGACCCGGCGGTCCGACCAGACCGCCTCGGCCAGCGCGGGCAGGTGCGGGGTGGGCTCCGGCTCGCGGAACCAGGTCGGCGCGTCCAGGTGGAAGCGTTGCCGGATCCGCCCACCCCGGTCGGAGAGTTCGGCGGGCAGGGCGGCCCGCATCTTCAGCTCGGCGGCGGCGAGCACCGACCCCAGCCCCAGCTCGGCCGCGGGACCGGGCATGCCCGCCAGGAAGAGGGCCTCGACCTCGGCCGGGGTCATCCCGGTCAGCCGGGTGCGGTAGCCGTCGAGCAGCCGGTAACCGCCGGCCGGCCCGCGCTCGGCGTAGACCGGCACCCCGGACGCGCCGAGCGCCTCCACGTCCCGGTAGACGGTCCGCACCGACACCTCCAGCGCGTCGGCCAGCTCCTGCGCCGTCATCCGGCCCCGGGTCTGCAGGAACAGCAGCAGGGACACAAGCCGGCTCGCACGCACCGTCCGACGGTATCCGCCGTCCCCGACAATCTTGTTCGGGCGCGCCTCACCGGCTCACCCATCCGAATCTGAGAACCTTTTTCACATGGTTCTCCCCGAGGCCCCGGCGCTGGCCCGACCGTCGACCAACCCCGCCCTGCCCGCCGGTCCCACGGAGTTCACCGAGGCCTGGCTGCACAACCGTCGACTCTCGGCGCACACCCGCGAGGCGTACCGGCGGGACATCGCCGGCTGGCTCGGCTGGTGCACGGAGCGGGAACTGAATCCGCTGCGGGCGAGCTTCCTGCACGTCAACGAGTACGCCCGGGACCTGGAGAACACCCGCAACGCGCGCACCGGTCGGCCGCTGACCCCGGCCAGCGTGGCCCGCAAGCTCTCCGCCCTCTCCAGCTGGTACGACTTCCTGGCGAAGCTGCGCGCGGTCGACGCGAACCCGGTGGCCGGCGCGGACCGTCCCCGCGTCGACCGGGACCACTCGGCGACGGTCGGGCTCACCCCCGAGGAGGTCGACGCCCTGCTGGCCGCCGCGGAGGCGGAGACCGGCCCCACGGCGTCCCGCAACCGGGCCGCCGTGGCGCTGCTGGCCGATCTCGGCCTGCGGGTGGGCGAACTCGTCTCGCTCGACGTCACCGACCTAGGCGCGGAGCGGGGACACCGCAGCGTGCGGTTCACCGGCAAGGGCGGCCGGCAGCGCCGCCGCGCGCTGACCCCGGGCACCTCCTATGCGGTGGACGACTACCTGGCGCAGCGCGCCGCGGCGACCGGCGTGCCGGTGACGGAGCTGACCGGGCCGCTGCTGGTCACCGGCTCCGGTGGCCGGCTGGACCGGCACGCGGTGTTCCGGCTCGTGCGCCGGCTGGCCCGCGCGGCCGGCATCCCGGCGTGGGCGAAGCTCTCCCCGCACTCGCTGCGGCACGCCTTCGCCACCACGGCCCGCGCCGAGGGGGTGCCGCTGGAGGACGTGCAGGACGCGATGGGGCACGCGGATCCGCGTACCACCCGTCGCTACGACCGGGACCGGCACAACCTCGACCGCGATCCGGCGTACGTCATCTGGGCCGCCCGGTCCCGGCGGCGCGGCTGACCCGGCATCGCGACCGGGTGAGCCGCGCCCGCGGCGGTCAGCCCTGGGGTCGGGGGCAGATGCAGAACGGCTGCCCGATCGGGTCGACGAGCACCACCCACCGCCCGTCGCCGGGCTGGAACTGCGGCTTCGTGGCGCCCGCGGTGACGAACTCCTTCTCGGCCTGGGCGAGGTCGTCGACGTAGACGTCGAGGTGGTAGCGCTTGCCGCTGGTGGTGTCCGGCCAGGATGGCGGCTGGTACGCCTCGACGAGCCCGAAGCCGATGGCCACGCCACCGCCGCTGATCATCGCGTACTCCGGCTGGCTGTGCGTGATCTCCCAACCCAGCACCCGGTGGTAGAAGGCGGCGTGCGCGGCCGGGTCGGAGCTGTCGAGGTTGACCATCGCGAGGTCGGCTTTCACTGTCATGTTCGGCAGCCTGCCGCAGGTACCTGACATCTCCTGTCAGGTACCTGCGGAAGAGGGTCACGGAACTTCCGGGGTGAGTCGGCGGCTCAGCGCGCCGACTCCCTCCGCGGTGCCCGCGACGACCAGGGCGTCGCCGTTGGTGATGCGGTGCTCCGCGCCGGGCGCGGTGGTCGTCCGGCCCGCGGAGAGCACGGCGACCACGGTGACGCCGCGGACGCGCGCGGCCACCTCGCCCAGCGGGCGGCCGACGTACGGCGACGCGGCGGTGACCGGCACGGCGGCCACCGTCAGCGACCCTGCTCCGCGCTCCAGTTCGGGTACGTGCTCGACGGTGGCCACCGGGTGCAGCAGCCCGCCCAGCTCCCGGGCCTCCGCGTCGGTGAGCGCGAGCGACCGCTCCACGGTGTCCGGGTCGCCGGCCGCGTAGAGGAGGAGGTCCCGGCGTCCGCCACGGTGACGTACGACGCCGACGAACTGCCCCTGTGCCGTGCGCAGGGTGTAGCCGACGCCGATGCCGGGCAGCATCACGCGTTCGATGTGCACTGTCGCCTCCTGCCGGTCGGGCTGGTGGGCTCGGGGTCACCGGTCTCGCCGAACCAGCCGGCCAGCCGGCCGCCGCGGGCGACGGCCCGCAGCCGCCGCTCGGTGGCCTCCCGCACCCTCGGGGTGGTGAGCACGACGAGCTGGTCCCCGACTCGCAGCCGGGTGTGCTCGTCGGGCACGAACGTGTCCGGACCGCGCACCACGAGGGTGGTCGCGGCCGGCGGGGGCAGCCGCAGCTCCGGCAGGTACACGCCCTGCAAACGGGATCCGGGCTCGACGGTGACGTGGATCAGGTCGGCGTCCATCGCGTCCAGCGGCGCCAGCTCGACCTGCAGGTCGGGCCCCACGTCGTGCGGGGTGAGCCGCAGCCGCCGCGCCAGCCAGGGCAGCGCCGGCGCCTGGATGACGGTGAAGACGACGACGAGCAGGAACACGATGTTGAACACCCGGTCGCTGCCGGGCGAGCCGGCGACGACCGGAATGGTGGCCAGCACGATCGGCACGGCGCCCCGCAGCCCCGCCCAGGAGAGGAAGACCTGCTCCCGCAGCGGCACGCGGAACGCCGCCAGCGACAGCAGCACCGACGCGGGCCGCGCGAACAGGAGCAGGGCCGCGCCGACCACCAGCGCCGGGACCACGCTCGAGGCGAGCTCGCTCGGCGTGACCAGCAGCCCGAGCATCACGAAGAGCCCGATCTGGGCGATCCAGCCGAGCCCCTCGGCGACCGACCGGGTGGCGCGCCGGTGCGGCAGGCCCGCGTTGCCCAGGACGAGACCGGCCAGGTAGGCGGCGAGGAAGCCGCTGGTCTGCGTCAGCCCGGCGACGGCGTAGGCGAGCACCCCGCAGCCCACGATCGCGATCGGGTGCAGCCCGGAGGTGGGCAGCGTGAGGCGGCGCAGCAGCCACACCCCGGCCGCGCCGACGGCCAGCCCGATCGCCCCACCGGCGGCGAGTTGGAAGATCATGGCGGCGAGCAGCGGCAGCGGCTCGATCGCCTCCAGCCCGGTCGCGCTGAAGGTGAGCACCAGGATGAACGTCGGGGCGTCGTTGAGGCCCGACTCGGCCTCGACGAGGCTGGTCAGCCGCTTGGGTAGCGGTACCGACCGCAGCACCGAGAAGACCGCCGCGGCGTCGGTGGAGGAGACGATCGCGCCGAGCAGCAGCGCCGTCTGCCAGCCGATGTCCAGCAGCAGGTACGCCGCGACCGCGGTGAGCGCCACGCTGACCAGGACGCCCAGGGTGGCCAGCACGGTCGCCGGGGCCAGGACCGGCCGGACGTGCTTGACGTCGGTGGTCAAACCCCCCTCGACCAGGATGACCGCGAGCGCGGCGAGGCCCAGCGCCTGGGCCAGGGCGGCGTCGTCGAACGGCAGGCCGAGCCCGTCCTGGCCCAGCAGCAGACCCACCCCGAGGTACGCCAGCAGCACCGGCATGCCCAGCCGGGTGGCGAGCCGCGCCGCGGTGACGCTGACCAGGACGACGCCGGTGCCGACGGCCAGCACCACGTACAGCTCGGTCAGCGTCACCGTGGCCTCCCTTGCGCCTCCGGCGTCCTCAGGCGAAGTAGCGCAGCCACACGTATCCCCAGGCGATCAGCGTGGTCAGCACCGTGGTGACGATGCCGTACCGGGTGAACTGCCAGAAGCTGATCGGTTGGCCGGCGCGGGCGGCGATGCCCAGCACCACGATGTTCGCGCTGGCCGCGACGGCGGTGCCGTTGCCGCTCAGGTCGGCGCCGAGGGCGAAGGACCACCACAGCGCCTGCCCGGTCTGCGGGTCCGCCCCGGCGACGATGTTCTCCACGATCGGTGCCATCGTCGCCGTGTACGGAATGTTGTCGAAGAACGCGCCGAGCACCGCCGAACCGAAGATGAGGCTTGTCGCTCCGGCGAACCAGCTCTCGCCGACGGCGTCGGTCGCCCACCGCCCGATCTGCTCGATCACCCCGGTCTCGGTGAGACCGGCGACCATGACGAACAGGCCGAGGAAGAACACGAGGGTCGGCCACTCGACCTCCGCCACGTACTTCGCGGTGTCGGCGCGGGTGACGAGGACCATCACGCCGGCGCCGACCAGGGCGATGATCGCCACGCCGACACCGATCACGGTGTGCAGCGCGAAGGCGGCCATCACCAGCACCAGCACGACCAGGCTGCGGGTCAGCATCGCCGGGTCGGTGATCGCGGCGCGGGCGTCCATGTCGCGTACGGCCGCGAACCGCTCCGGGTGGTACTCGAACGACCGGCGGAACATGAACCGCGCCAGTACGAGGAACGCCAGGAACATGAGCAGGGCGACCGGGGCCATGTGCAGCAGGAAGTCGTTGAAGCTCAGCCCGGCGCGGCTGCCGATGATGATGTTCGGCGGGTCACCGATGAGGGTGGAGGCGCCCGCGATGTTCGACGCCAGCACCTCGGCGATCAGGTACGGGACGGCGGAGATGCCGAGCCGGCGGCAGACCGAGATGGTGATCGGCGCGACCAGCATGACCGTCGTGACGTTGTCCAGGACCGGTGAGGCGAGCCCGGTGATCGTCACGAGCAGCACCATCAGCCGGTAGGGCCGGCCCTGCGAGCGTTGCGCCGCCCAGATCGCGAGGAACTCGAAGACGCCGGTTTGTTTGATCACCCCAACGATGATCATCATGCCGAGGAGCAGGAAGATGACGTCCCAGTCGATCCCGGCGTGATGGGAGTAGAAGACCTCCGAGCCCGGCACCAGGCCGAGCAGGGCCATCAGGCCGGCGGCACCCAGCACCACCGCCACCCGATTGATCTTCTCGGTGGCGATGAACAGGAACGCCACCGCGAAGATCACGGTGGCGGCGATTGCGGGCCAGGTACTCACGGGCGCCGACCCGGGGGACCGTGCTCGGCGCCGGGACGCGTCTGCGCGGCTGCGGGCGGACGCGCCGCCGGTACCTGTCGTTTCGATACTGCGATCACGGGGACCTCCGGTGGGGTCGGACCACCAGGGCCCTCCCCGGCGGGCTCGGGACCACCGGGGAGGGCCGTCGGGGTGGCGGCGGGTTACGGACCGGGCGTCACGCCCGGCCTCCTGGTGCAAGTTCATCCGGCCGGGCCGCCGCCCGACATCGGGTCTGACACCCATTTGCCGCCGGTGTTGACCTGCAGATCCGCATTCGGCGAGGCCACGCGGCGCGGCGTCCGGGTGACGGCCCCGTCCGCTGCCCGCCGCAGGTCGTGCCATGCTGGCGGTGCCGGTCGCGTACGGCGAACCGGGCTCGCCGCCGCGCGTGCCCCGCCCGCCGCATTGAATTCGCCGGCACGGGCGAATGGGTGTCGACACGCATTTACACCGGCCCCCGGCGCCGGGAGGGTTGACCGGGATGGTGCCGGAGCGCGAGCGCGGCCCGGCCGACGGCCGGCGGGGGAAGGAGACCTACTGGTGTCGCTGTTCTGGCGGATCTTCCTGCTCAACGCCGCCGTGCTGATCACCGCGACACTGCTGCTGCTCGGCCCGGTCACCGTCTCCACCCCGGTGCTGCTCACCGAGGCGATCGTCCTCACGGTCGGTCTCGCGGCGATGCTGGTCGCCAACGCCGCGCTGCTGCGGGTCGGCCTGGCCCCGCTGCGGCGGCTGGCGCGGGCCATGACCACCATCGACCTGCTCCAGCCCGAGCCGCGCCTGGTCGCCGTCGGTCACGGCGGCACCGCCGAGCTGATCCGCGCGTTCAACGCCATGATCGACCGGCTGGAGGCGGAGCGGGCCGCCAGCGCGGCGGCCGCGCTCTCCGCCCAGGAGGCCGAACGCCGCCGCGTCTCCCAGGAGCTGCACGACGAGGTGGGCCAGACGCTCACGGCGATGCTGCTCGAACTCAAGCAGGTGGCCCGGCACGCCCCGGAACCGATCCGCGCCCAACTCGCCGGGGTGCAGGAGACCACCCGCGACAGCCTCGACGAGATCCGGCGCATCGCCCGGCGCCTGCGCCCCGGGGTGCTGGAGGAGCTGGGGCTGGTCAGCGCCCTGAAGGCGCTCACCAGCGAGGTCACCGGGCACAGCGACCTGGGCGTCGAGCAGCACCTCACCACGGACCTGCCCGCCCTCGGCAACGAGGCCGAGCTGGTCATCTACCGGGTCGCCCAGGAGGCGCTGACCAACACCGTGCGGCACGGCAAGGCCACCGCTGTCGAGCTGTCCCTGGAGCACCCCGGCGGGTCCGTCCGGCTGCGCGTGCGCGACAACGGGCGGGGCATCGGCGGCGCGCCCGAGGGGGCCGGCATCCGCGGCATGCGGGAACGGGCCCTGCTGATCGGCGCGCACCTCAGCGTCGGCCCGGCGCCCGCAGGGGGCACCGAGGTGCGGCTGACCGTACCCGTCGACGGGGCGGTCGACCGCCCGTGACCACCCGCATCCTGCTCGCCGACGACCACGCCCTGGTCCGCCGTGGCGTGCGGCTCATCCTCGACAGCGAACCCGACCTGACCGTGGTGGCGGAGGCGGGCGACGGCGCGGAGGCGGTCAGCCTCGCCGCCGCCGAACGCCCCGACCTGGTCATCCTCGACATCGCCATGCCTCGGATGACCGGCCTGCAGGCCGCTCGGGAGTTGGCCCGGCAGCAGCCGGAGCTGCGCATCCTGATCCTCACCATGTACGACAACGAGCAGTACTTCTTCGAGGCGCTCAAGGCCGGCGCGAACGGGTACGTGCTCAAGTCCGTCGCCGACCGGGATCTGGTGGAGGCCTGCCGGGCCGCCATGCGCGACGAGCCGTTCCTCTACCCCGGCGCGGTCAACGCGTTGATCCGCAACTACCTGGAGCGCAGCGCGCAGGGTGCGGACGCCCCGGCCCGCGCGATAACCGAGCGCGAGGAGGAGATCCTCAAGCTGGTCGCCGAGGGCCACTCCTCGAAGGAGATCGCCCGGCTGCTCTTCATCAGCGTCAAGACGGTCGAGCGGCACCGGGCGAACCTGCTGCAGAAGCTCGGCCTGCGCGACCGGCTCGAACTGACCCGCTACGCGATCCGGGCCGGTCTGATCGAACCGTAGACGGCCCAGACCGTGAGCCGCCCGCCCGGCGTGCGACACGCCAGCGCGCCGGCGACCGCCCGGCAGTCCCGTACGCCCACCGGCAGCACCCCGACCACGACCGGTCCGTCCCGGCCCGCCCGGGCGACCAGTTCGCGCCGGCCGTCCTCGATGGGCCGCAGCAGCAGTGGCGGGCCGCTGTCGTCCCGTCCGCCGGGCACCACCGTCCAGGCGGCGCCGCCCGGCCACGTCCACACCCGCTCCCCGGTGACCGGGTCGAGCGCCCACCGGTCGCGCCCGTCCTGCGCGCAGAGCAGCCCCTGACAGGCGCGGGTCGTCACCTCCCCGCCGTCGATCGGCGCCCGCCAGCGTGCGGTCAGCCCCGGCAGGTCGTAGCCGACCAGTTCGCCGCCGCCGGCCGTGGGGTGACGCAGCACCAGACGGTCCCCGACCACCTGCGGATTGCCGGGCGCGTAGTCGGCGGGCGGCAGCCGCCCCTCGCCGCGCACCGTCGCGTCGCGGACGTCGTACACCCGGGCCAGGCCGTCGTCGCGGACCACCAGCACCGCGCCGGGCATGCCGGGCAGCACCGCCAGCACGGCGGTGGACGGCAACGGCACCGTCCAGCGGGTCGCCCCGGTGGCCGGGTCGACCCCACGCACCGCGCCCTCGATCCGCCGCCCCGGGTCGCTGACGCTACGCACCTCGGTCACCGCCACGGCACCGTCGCCGGCCGGGTACACCCGATCCGTCCGACGCCAACGCGGTGCGCCGGTCTCCGCGGAGCGGGCGGTGGTGCCGCCCGCCCGCCGCGTCGCGTCCCGTTCGGTGACGAGCAGGAGGCCACCGGCGGGCTCGGCGGACCAGCCGGCCGCCGGTGGCACGCTCACCCGCCACCGCGGTGGCCCGTTCGGCGTCGCCGGGTCGTACGCGGTCATCGAGGGCCGGTCGGCGCCGGGCTCGACGACGAGCAGCGACGCGCCTCCGCCGAGCACCACGGAGCGTTCGGGCAGCATCGGTCCAGCCACGGCCGTCAGCCCCGCTGGCGGGGCCGCGCCGCCCAGCAGCGCGCAGAGCAGCAGCAGTGCGCTCACCGGCCACCAGCGAGACGTCGGCGACGTGCGCCGCTCGGTCTGCGGGGCGCCCCGCTCCGCGCCCAACTCGATGACGGACTCCACCGGCACCATCCCCGTCGCTGCGAAAGACCCGAAGCGGCCGTCAGCCGAGCAGCTCCAGGTGGTGGTGGGCGTCGGCGGCGATCTCCTCGTGCCGCAGCCGGCGGCGGGCCCACAGCCGGGCGGCGACCTCGGCCTGCTCGTCGCCCCACGCCGCGTGCTCCACCAGCAGCGCCGTGGTGAGCGCGTGGGCGAGGCGCAGCGCCAGGTCACGCGCCCCGGCGACCGCCGCTGCGGCCTGCGGGTCGGCGGCGACCGCGGCGAGGCGTTCGCGCAGCTCGGCGGTGACGGCGGCGAGCGTGTCGGCCAGCACGGGGGAGAGCGGCCGGGCCAGGTCGGCGGCGGCGTCGAGGCGGCGCAGCAGCGGCGGGCCGGCGTCCTCGCGGCTGACCGCGCGCAGCACGTCCAGGGCGAGCACGTTGGTGGTGCCCTCCCAGATCGGCAGCACCTGCGCGTCGCGCAGCAGCCGGGGTACGCCGGTGTCCTCCACGTAGCCGGCTCCGCCGAAGCTCTCCACGTACTCGGTGGCCGAGCTCACCGCCAGCCGGCCGGTGGCCAGCTTCGCCAGCGGCGCCACGATGCGCAGCTCGGCGGCGGCGGCCGGGTCGGCGCCCACCTCCACCCGGCCGAGCAGCGCGAACGCGTGCCCGGCGAGGACGAACGCGCCGGCCGCGTCGAGCGCGAGGGCGCCGAGGGTGGCCCGGTGCAGCGGGGACGTCGCGAGCGTTCCGCCGGCCACGTGCCGCGCCGAGGCGTACGCCCGCGCGTAGGCCAGCCCGCGGCGCATCCCACCGGCGGCGGCGGCCGCGTTGTGCACCCGGGTCACCACCACCAGGGTCATCGCCCGGACCAGGCCGGGCCGGGTCGGGTCACCCAACGGCAGGGCGTACGCGTCGCGCAGCCCGATCTCGGCGGTCGGCAGCGCCCGCGTACCGAGCTTCTCCTTCAGCCGGTGCACGCTGACCCCCGGCGCCGGGGCGAGCGGCGCGGCGGGACCGGCCAGCGGCGAGTCGGCGGCGTAGCGGGGCACCAGGAACGGGGCGAGCACCCGGCTGCCCCGCCCGGCCCCCTCCGGCCGGGCCAACGCCACCGCCATCGCCGAGTCGGCGGCCGAGCAGAACCACTTCTCCCCGGTCAGCCGCCACGAGCCGTCGGCGGCGGGGCGGCCGATGGTGCTGGACCGGCCCAGGTCGGAGCCGCCCTGCGACTCGGTCATCCACTGCCCGCTGGTGATCGCCGTCTCCGGGTCGGTGGAGAGCAGCCGGGGCAGCCAGGCGTCGCGGACCACCGGGTCGACCTCCGGGAGGCTGAGCAGCGCCGCCGCGCCGTCGGCCATGGCCACCGGGCAGGAGAAGGTGGCCGACTCCGGCCCGTACAGGTGCAGCAGGGCGTGCTGGACGACGCGTGCGGCGGCACCCCAGGTGCCCCGCGCCGACTCCAGGTGGGGCAGCGCCACCACGGCGTGCCGGGCGGCGGCGGCGCGCTGCGCCTGCCAGCCGGGGGACGTGTCGATCCGGTCGACGCGCGCCCCCCACGGGTCGTAACGGACCAGCGTCGGCGGGTGCGCCTCGGCGTCGGCGTGCGCGGCGCGCAGCGGCCCGGTCACGTCGGCGGCCAGGTCGGCGAGCCGGTCCTTGGCGGCGGCGTGCCCCGCGGCGCCGAGCTGCCGTTCCAGCCAGGAACGCAGCAGCGTGTCGCTGCCGTACGGATCGTCGGGGGCGGGTACCGGCTGCACGTAGCGGGTCATGCGCGCTCCTGGCACGGGCGGAGGGTGGTGGCCCGACGGTAGACGATGCGGTGGCGCCGGCGACAGAGGCGAATGCCGCCCGCGGACCCGTTGCGGTTCTCTACCGTCGGGGCGTGGGCGCTGGGCAGTCGTGGAGCAGGCCGGCCCGGCGAAGCCGTCCGATGCGTGCCGGGCTGGTGTTCGCCGGTGTCGGTGTCGTCCTGTGCTGCATCGGGGTGGCCGGCCTCGGGGTGCGCAACCTCCAGGTGGTCACCCAGGCGGCCGGTCCGGTGCGGGAGACCGCCGACGAGTTCCTGCGCGAGGTCGTCCTCGGTGACACCGGCCGCGCCTACGGCCGGCTCTGCGCGGACGCCCGCAAGAAGTGGAGCGAGGGTGGCTTCGAGAGCTGGGTGCGCACCCCGCCGGAGGTCCGGGACTACGAGATCGTGGATGTGTCGGTGACCACCGAGGGTGGCCGCCCGCTCGGCAAGGTGGTCATCGAGTTGACCCGCGCGAGCGGTCTGAGTGAGCAGCGTGAGCTGCCGGTGGTGCAGGAGGACGGTGGCTGGCGGGTCTGCGGTGACCCCCTCTAGGGTCTGCCGGCACCGTCGTCGGCGGGTCAGGGCCGGGGGCCGAGGTCCCCGCTGCGGTAGTGCCGCCGGCACAGCACCTGGTAGCGCACCTCGGCGGTCTCCACGGTGTCGCCGATGACGACCTGCGCGCCCTCGCGGGCCACCCGGCCGTCGACCACCCGCGCGTTGAGCAGCCCTTCCCGTCCGCACCAGCAGAGCACCTCGACCTGGATGCGCGCCACCTCGTCGGCGAGTTCGAAGAGCCGCTGGGCGGCGGGAAAGAGGTGGGAGCGGAAGTCGGTGGCCAGCCCGAACGCGTACACGTCGACGTCGTAGCTGTCGACCAGTTCGGCCATCTGCTCGACGTGCTCGACGGTGTAGAAGCTGGCCTCGTCGCAGATGAGGTAGTCGACGCGGACGCCTTCGTCCCAGCGGCCGCGTACCAGGGCCCGCAGGTCGAGGTCGTCGGTGACCTCGATGGCGGAGTGTGCCAGGCCGATGCGGGTGGTGACCTGCGCACCCATGGACCTGTCGATGCGGGTGGTGACGAGGCCCCGGCGCCCCTGCCGGGCGTGGTTGTAGTTCATCTGCAGCGCCATCGTGGACTTGCCGCAGTCCATGGGTCCCCAGAAGAACTTGAGCGCCGCGGCGTGCAGCGGGCGACCGTTCATGCCGCGCGCCACCGCGCACCCGGCGGGGGCGTCGTCCGGGCCGGTGAAGGGGCGGGCCAGGCAGGTGGGTGCGGCAGCGGCGTCGTCAGTCACGGTCGGGCAGCCTAACCCATCGACCGGCCTGCATCCGGCCGGACGATCATGAACCGCGCGGGCGGGCGTGCTACAGGACCCGGGGCGGCGTGTTCCCGGCGGCCACGATGGCCCGGCGGATCGGCACGGCCAGCAGCAGCAGGAACCCGACCACGAAGAAGATCAGCAGTGAGACCAGCCCCACCCGGTACGAGGACGTCAGCTGGAAGACCAGGCCGAACGCGAGCGGCCCGAGCCAGCTGGTGCCCTTGTCGCTGATCTCGTAGAAGCCGTAGTACTCGCCCTCCTTGCCGGTGGGGATGAGCTGGCTGAACAGTGATCGGCTCAGGGCCTGGCTGCCGCCGAGGACCAGGCCGATCGCGGCGCCGAGAATCATGAACGGCAGCGGCGCCTCGGCGGGCAGCCGGAACGCGGCGATGATCACCGCCGTCCAGAGCACCAGGCTGAGCAGCACCGTCTTCCACGCGCCGACGCGCCGCGCGAGCGCGCCGAGCGACAGCGCCCCGCCGAAGGCGAGGAACTGCACCAGCAGGATGGTGACGATCAGGGTGTCCTGCTCCAGCCGCAGCTCCTCGGTGCCGTACTGGCTGGCGAGGGTGATGACGGTCTGGATGCCGTCGTTGTAGACCAGGAAGGCGAGCAGGAAGAAGAGGGTCAGCGGGTACGCCTTGATCTCCCGCAGGGTGCGGCCGAGCTGCCGGAACCCGTCGGTGAGCACATTGCCGCCCCGGGCCGCGATGGCCGCCGCGGTGGGGTGTTCACGCAGCCAGCGCAGCGGCACCAGGGTGAACACGGCCCACCAAACGCCGGCGGAGACGATCGACCAGCGGGCCAGGTCCAGGGTGCGTTGCGGATTGTCGTCATGGCTGAACATCGTGACCGCGACCAGGTTGAGCGCCAGCAGCAGGCCGCCGCCGAGGTAGCCCAGCGCCCAGCCGCGGCTGGAGATGCCGTCGCGCTCGTCGGGGCCGCCGAGCTGCGGCAGGAAGGAGTTGTAGACCACGATCGCGGCGCCGAAGCTGATGTTGGCGATCAGGAAGAGCGCCCCGCCGAGCAGGTACCGGTCGCCGGTGACGAAGCCCATCGCGATGGTCGCGCCGGCGCCGGTGAAGGCCGCGCCGGCGAGCAGCCGCTTCTTGTGCATCGACCGGTCGGCGATGGCGCCCATCACCGGCAGCACGAAGACGGTGAGGAAGACCGACAGCGAGATGAGGTACGGGTAGTACGAGCCGGCGGCGACCCGGATACCGAGCGGATGCACGTAGCCGTCGCAGCTGTCCGCGCCGAGCTCGCAGCCGGCGGCCAGCTCGGTGACGGTGGTGAGGAACGGACCGAGGAAGACCGTGATGACCGTGGTCTGGAAGGCCGAGTTGGCCCAGTCGTAGGCGTACCAGCCGGTGCGTTCGCGGCGGGTGCTCGCCGGGGGCGGGATGTCGCGCGCCGTGGGGGTCACGGTGTCGGCCATCGGGTCCTCTCGCCGGGTCAGGCGGCCCAGTGGCCGCGGCTGCGGTATACGTCGCGCAGCACGCCGACGTGATCGGTCATGATGCCATCCACACCAAGATCAAGTAAGTCGTGCATCTCGGCGGGTTCGTCGATCGTCCAGACGTGCACCTGCAACCCGATCCGGTGGCAGTAGGCGAGGAATCGCCGATCGACCACCGGGATGCGGCCGTACCGGACGGGGACCTGCGCCGCGACCACTGCCGGGGGCAGCCGCAGCGGCCGCCCGTGCAGCGAGGCCATCCGCAGCCGGGCGACTCCGCGCATGCCGAGGCTGCTGGCGACCTTCGGCCCGGCCAGGGCGCGCAGCCGGGTCAGCCGGGCGTCGCTGAACGAGGCGAGCAGCACCCGGTCGCCGGCCCCGGTGCGGGTGACCGTGTCGACGGTCGGCACGACCCCGCCGTCGGCCTTGACGTCGACGTTGAACCGGACCTCCGGCCAGCCGGCGAGGACCTCGTCGAGGCGGGGTACCACCGCGGCGCCACCGACGCGTACCGAGGCGAGGTCGGCCCAGCGCAGGTCGGCGATGCGGCCCGGCTCGCCGGTCACCCGGCGCAGCGTCGGGTCGTGGAAGATCACCGGCACACCGTCGGCGGTGGCGTGCACATCCGTCTCCACGTACCGGTAGCCGAGCCCGATGGCGCGGGCGAACGCCTCGACGGTGTTCTCGGTCCCGTCGGCCGCGCCGCCGCGGTGCGCGAACGCCAGGGGAGCGGGCGCGTCGAGGTAGGGATGACGCAGGTGCACGATCGGCAGTATGCCGGGCGCGGGTGGCGTTCGGGTGACCGGACGGCATCCCTTCAACGAACTTCCCTATCGCTCCCTATCGTGGCTACTATCGGGAACGATGAGTGATGACATGTACTCGGTCGAGCAGGTTGCTGAGCTGCTCGGCCTGCACGTACGCACCGTGCGCGGCTACATCCGCACCGGCCGTCTGCGTGCGACGCGGATCGGCAAGCAGTACCGGATCTCCCGCGCCGACCTCGACGCGTTGACCGGCCGGCCCGCACCGGGGTCGCCGGCCGGCGCGCCGACGCTGGAGGTGTCCAGCATCGTGCAGGTCGACGGTGTCGACCGGGCGGCGGCCGACCGGCTGGGCACCTTCGTGCTGGCCGGCGTCAACACCCACCACGACCCGGCCCGCCCGCTGCGGGTGCAGACCGTTCACGACGAGGAGCGCCACCGGTTGAAGATCGTGATTCTGGGCGATGCCGCCGGCACCGCCGACCTGCTGCGCCTGGTCGACGCCGTGCTGCACGGCGACAACTTCCTCTCCGCGGGGGAGGCCACCGATGCCTGACGTACTGCAGGAGCGAAACGGCGTGGCCGTCCTGGTCTGCGACCCCGACGGCCCGGTCCTGGCCACCACCGAGGCGGCCCTCGACCTGATCGGCACCGCGGGCTTCGGCGGCGCGGAGTTGGTGGCCGTGCCGGCGGCCCGACTCGACCCGAGTTTCTTCTCCCTCGGCACCCGCTTCGCCGGGGAGATCATGCAGAAGTTCGTCAACTACCGGCTGCGGCTCGCGGTCGTCGGCGACATCTCCGCCCACCTCGCGGCCAGCGGCGCGCTGCGCGCCCTGGTGGCCGAGTCCAACCGGCACGGCCAGGTCTGGTTCGTGCCCGACCTGGCCGCGCTCGACGCCCGGCTCGCCGCCCGCTGACCGTCGAAGCGGGCGCTGCGGCGATTCGACGGCATCAGCTCCAGTCGGTCTGGTAACCGTCGTGGCGTAGCAGCTCCAGCAGTTCGGCGTCGGTGGGCCGGTGCACCCGGTCCAGCGCAGCGCGGAGCACGTCGACCTCGACCGGGTCGGGCCCCTGCACCTCGACCGCCCGCGATCGGTTCGCATCGGTGCGGTAGAGCCCGGTGGAGGGGTCGCTGTTGTCGGTCCGGCGGGTCACGATCAGCGTCTCGCCGCCACCCAGGTCGGTGCAGGTGCGCAACAGTGGCGAGCCGCAGTCGACTCCCTCGGGCAGCCCGGTGCCGGGTTGCGGGACGTGCAGCCCCCACACCACCGGCACGGTACGGCCGTGGCCGACGTCGAGATCGTAGGCGATCTCCAAGCCGCCACGGTGCAGCCAGGCGACGTTGCGCTTGCCGGGACGGGCCACCGCGTCGGGGATCAGCAGCTGCTCCCGCGGCCATGGCGACTGCCGGGTCAAGTCGATCAGGTCACGCTCGTCCTTGGCCCGGTGGTACGCGGTACGTAGCCCGGCGTACCCGGCCCCGCCGAGGACGAGCAGCGCCAGGACGACAAGGGTGAGACGGCGCGGCAGTCTCACCCTTGCCGCCTGCGGCGGTGCGCGCGGCTGGTGTCGACGGGTCTACCGGGGTCGACGTGCCGGGGCCGGTCGGGCTCGTCCGGGCGCAGCGGGACCAGCGCGTCGGTGATGGCGTCGATGATCCGGTCGGTGGCGCGCCGGGCCGCACCGGGTGTCCCCGGGCTCAGCCCGGCGAGGTCGACGGGCTCACCGAAGTGCACCCGGATCACCGGGCGGCGCAGCAGGGCCCGAGCCACGCCTTTCAGCAACCCTCTCGGCGCCCGGTAGGGCAGCACCTCGTGCGAACCCCACTGGGCCACCGGAACGACAGGGGCGCCGCAGGCGAAGGCGAGGCGGGCGGCCCCGGTCTTGCCGCGCTCGGGCCAGAGACCCGGATCCAGGCCGATGCGCCCCTCCGGGTAGACCAGGATCACCGAGCCGGCGGCGACCGCCGCGGCGGCGGCATCGAGCGCCCGGCCGACGGCGGCGGTGCCGCGGTCGACACGGAGGTGTCCGGCGCGGCGCATCAGGGCCCCGATCACCGGCGCGCGGAAGAGTCCGCCGGTGGCCATGATCCGGGGGGCGACCCCGCGGGCCCGGCAGGCGGCGGTGAGCACGATCGGGTCGAAGGGGCTGAGGTGGTTCGCGGCCAGGATCAGCGGCCCCCGCCGCAGCGCCTCGGGCACCGTCCCGCTGACCTCGAGGCGGGCCAGGGGGGCGACGACGCCCCGGGCGAGCAGCTGGGCGGCGCGCCAGAGCGCGGGGGGCTGCCAGGTGGTGCGGGCGGTGTCCATCAGCGGTGAATGCTCCCACGCGCCGGGGTGTCGGTGGGGTGGAGGTCGCCACGTCACCCGCCGGGCGACGGCGAGCCCGCCTTGATCGACAATGGCCTCCTGCGGCCCGGCGAGGGTGACCAGGGTCATCGGTCGCGCGGCGAATCGGGGGCCGGGTCGCCGCCGAATCATCTACGACGGGAAGTAGTATTTACTACGTCCCGTAGTACCGACAGCTGGAGGTTCCCGGTGGACGCGTTGGACGTCGCCCGCTGGCAGTTCGGTGTCACCACCGTCTACCACTTCCTCTTCGTACCGTTGACGATCGGCCTGTCCGTGCTGGTCGCCATCCTCCAGACCATGTGGGTCCGTACCGGCAAGGAGCGGTACCTCAAGCTCACCAAGTTCTACGGCAAGCTCTTCCTGATCAACTTCGCGATGGGTGTGGTCACCGGCATCGTGCAGGAGTTCCAGTTCGGCATGAACTGGAGCGACTACTCCCGCTTCGTCGGCGACGTCTTCGGCGCCCCCCTCGCCATCGAGGCGCTGGTCGCCTTCTTCCTCGAGTCCACCTTCCTCGGGCTGTGGATCTTCGGCTGGGACCGGCTGCCCAAGCGCCTGCACCTGGGCGCCATCTGGGCCGCGGCGATCGGCAGCAACCTGTCCGCGTACTTCATCCTCGCCGCGAACTCGTTCATGCAGAACCCGGTCGGCTACCGGATCAACCCCGACACCGGCCGTGCCGAGCTAACCGACTTCGTCGCGATGCTCACCAACAAGGTCGCGCTGGTCACCTACCCACACACCATCGCCGGCGCGTTCCTGGTGGCCGGCTCACTCATCGTCGCCGTGGCCCTGTGGCACCTCATCCGCAACCGGGACACGACCGACACCCCCACCTACCGCTTCGCCGCCAAGTTCGGCTCCTGGGTCACCCTGATCGCCGCCGCCGGCGTGCTCATCACCGGCGACACCCAAGGCAAGATCATGACCGAGGTGCAGCCGATGAAGATGGCCGCCGCCGAGGGCCTCTACAGCACCGAGAGCCCCGCCTCGTTCTCCGTACTCACCGTCGGCAGCCTCGACGGCAGCCGCGAACTCTTCGCCATCAAGATCCCGTACCTGCTCTCCTACCTCGGCACCGGCGACCTCAACGGCACCGTGCACGGCATCGACGACCTGCAGGCCCAGTACGCCAGCCAGTACGGCCCCGGCAACTACGCGCCCATCATCCCGGTCACCTACTGGAGCTTCCGCTTCATGATCGCCTTCGGGATGACGGCGGCCGCGATCGCCCTGCTGGTGCTCTGGACCCACCGCAAGGGCCGCGCCCCGCGCAGCAAGTGGCTGCTGCGCGCCGGACTGCTCATGCCGCTGCTGCCACTGGCCGCGAACGCCTTCGGCTGGATCTTCACGGAGATGGGCCGCCAGCCGTGGATCGTCTTCGGCGAGATGCTCACCCGCGACGGGGTGTCCCGAAGCGTGTCACTGACCGAGGTGCTCACCTCGTTCACCGCGTTCACCCTGATCTACGCCACCCTCGCCGTGGTCGAGTTCCGACTACTCGTGCGCTACGCCAAGGCCGGCGTCCCCGACCTCACCGAGCAACCCGAGAACGACGACAGCCACGACGACGCCGAGCGCCCGCTCGCGTTCGCCTACTGACCCGGGGAGCGCACCATGGAACTCACCACCATCTGGTTCCTGCTCATCGCCGTGCTCTTCACCGGCTACTTCATCCTGGAGGGCTTCGACTTCGGCGTCGGCATGCTGCTGCCCGTCCTCGGCCGCGACGACCGGGAACGCCGCGTGCTGATCAACACCATCGGCCCGGTCTGGGACGGCAACGAGGTCTGGCTGATCACCGCCGGCGGCGCCATGTTCGCCGCCTTCCCCGAGTGGTACGCCACCATGTTCTCCGGCTTCTACCTGCCGCTGCTGCTGATCCTGCTCGCCCTGATCGCCCGCGGCGTCGCCTTCGAGTACCGGCACAAGCGCCCCGAGCCGTCCTGGAAGCGCCGCTGGGACGCGGCGATCTTCTTCGGCTCACTGGTGCCGGCGCTGCTGTGGGGGGTGGCGTTCGCCAACATCCTGCGCGGCGTACCGCTCTCGGCCGACCACGAGTACGTCGGCGGTCTGCTCGACCTGCTCAACCCGTACGCCCTGCTCGGCGGCGTGACCACCGCCGCGCTCTTCCTCACCCACGGGGCGGTCTTCGTCGCGCTGAAGACCGTCGGCGACATCCGCGAACGCGCCGGGAAGCTCGCCGTGCGGGTGGGCGTCGGCGCGGCCGTGCTGGCGGTGGCGTTCCTGGCCTGGACGCTGAACATCCGCTCCAGCACCACCGCCGTCGCGCTCGCCGCCGCCGCGGCGCTCGCGCTGCTCGGCGGGCTCGCCGCCGCCCGGGCACGGCGGGAGGGCTGGGCGTTCGCCGGCACCGCGGCGGCGATCGGCCTGGCCGTGGCGACCCTCTTCGCGGCGCTCTTCCCGAACGTGCTGCCCTCCACCCTGGACGCGGCCGGCACGCTGACCGCCACCAACGCCGCCTCCACCCCCTACACCCTGAAGATCATGAGCTGGATCGCGGTGGTCTTCACCCCGATCGTGATGGCCTACCAGGGCTGGACGTACTGGGTGTTCCGCAAGCGCATCGGCGTGGCGCACATCCCGCAGCACTGACCACCGCCGGCCCGCCCGTTCCCCGGGGCGGGCCGGCGGTTCCTGCAGCCAGTGCGGTGTCCAGGAACGTTGGCGGTGTCGCGGCGAGGTCCAGGCGGCGGTCCGGCAAGGCGGAGCCTGACCTGGATACCGGTGTTGTATCCAGGTCAGGCTCCAACGCGGCCGGTCGTCGTCTGGGCCCGGCGCGGCCCGGTGAACGTTCCTGGACACCGCACTAAGGTGAGCCGGTGACCGGTGAGCCCTGGACCCGCCTGCTCGAAAGCGCGTCGCCGATCGTCGGCGCGCCGATGGCCGGCGGAGCCAGCACCCCCGCCCTGATCCGGGCCGTCACCGCGGCCGGCGGCTTCGGTTTCCTCCCGGCCGGCTACAAGACCACCGAGGCGCTCGCCGCCGACCTGGCGGCCACCGACACGCCGTGCGGGGTGAACCTCTTCGTGCCCGGGCCACCCGAGATCGACGAGGCCACCTTCCGCGAGTACGCCCGGCGCATCGCCGCCGAAGGTGAGCCGTACGGCCTCGACCTCGCCGACGCGCCGCTCATCCACGACGACGACCACTGGTCCGACAAGATCGACCTACTGGTGCGGCAGCCGGTGCCGGTGGTCAGCTTCACGTTCGGGCTGCCCGACCCGGCTGCGCTGGCCGCGCTGCGTCGCGCCGGCACCCGGACGCTGGTCACCGTCACCTCCGTGGCCGAGGCGCGCGCCGCCCGCGACCTCGACGTCGACGGGCTCATCGCGCAGGGCACCGAGGCCGGCGGGCACAGCGGCGTCCACGACCCCCGCCGGCCGGCCGCGCCGACCTCCACCCGGCCGCTGGTCGCCGACGTGGTCGCCGCCACCGGTCTGCCGGTCCTCGCGGCCGGCGGGGTGGCCGGCCCGGACGACGTCCGCGACCTGATCGAAGCGGGCGCCAGCGCCGTGGTCGTGGGGACCCTGCTGCTGCGCACCGACGAGAGCGGCGCGAACCGGACCCACCGCGACGCCCTCGCCGACCCGGCCCGCGCCAGCACCGTCGTCACCCGCGCCTTCACCGGCCGGCCCGCCCGAGGGCTGCGCAACACGTTCATCGACCGGTACGAGGCGGCCGCGCCGCTCGGCTACCCCGAACTGCACCACCTGACCCGGGGCCTGCGCGCGGCGGCCGCCGCCGCGGGACAGCCGGACCGGGTGCACCTGTGGGCCGGCACCGGCTACCGCAGCGCCACCACCGGCCCCGCGGCCGACGTGATCGACCGCCTCACCTCCGCGCTCTAGCCCGCCCGCGCACGGCCTGCGCGGGTCGGCGGCCGGCGAATCCCGACTCTCCTGCCGCCCTCGAACCGTTCGGCAGCTGATCCGTCGCTTGCCGCACGGCAGCCGCGACGTTATCACCCGATATGTACCCGTTCTCACCTACGCTGGGTGTCACGGAGTTGACAGGGATGATCTGGGCACAACCAGCCGGTGAGCAGAGAGGCGTTTGCGACTGCCCGCCCGCGAGCAGTTGCAGCCCGCCGTCTCGCACGGGACGAACGCATTCAAGATCAAGCTGGCCCGCCGAACGATCGTTCGGGCGCTGGAGACCGTCACCGAGGACGGGTTTGCAGCGGCCCGGCCACATCGGCGGCCAGGTCGGCGCGGGAGAGGGAGGGCGGGATGAGTCCGGCGATCGGTGCCACGCTCAACCGGGTCGACGGTCGGGCCAAGGTCAGCGGTTCGGCGCGCTACACCGCGGAGATCTCACTGCCCGGACTCGCGCACGCTGTGCTGGTCGGGGCCCGGATCGCCAACGGACGGGTCACCCGGATCGACACCGACGCGGCTGTCGGGGCCGCCGGCGTGATCGCCGTGCTGACGCACCTCGACCTGCCCAAGGTCGCGACGCAGCCGAGGCTGTTGCCGTCGCTGTTCGGGCTGGCGGCGCCGGGAGAGAGCTTCTTCCCGATGCAGGACGACGCGGTCCACTACGCGGGGCAGCCGGTCGCCATCGTCCTCGCAAACACGGTCGAACGCGCCGAGCACGCGGCCAGCCTGCTCCGCATCGACTACGCGGAGACGCCGGCCAGCACCGTGCTCGACCAGGTGCGGGAGCAGGCGTACGAGCCGGAAAAAATCTTCGGCGGGCTGGTCCCCGGCCGGAACACCCGCGGCGACGTCGCGGCGGGGCTCCGCGAGGCGGATGTCCAGATCGACCAGACCTACCGCTTCGCCGCCAACCACCAGAACCCGATAGAGGCGTCGGCCACGACCGCCGTGTGGGACGACGTCGGGCGGGTGACACTCTACGACTCGACCCAGGGGCCGACCGCCACCCAGCTCACCGTCGCCACGCTGCTGGGCCTGTCCCCGACCGAGATCAAGGTGATCAGCGAGTTCGTCGGCGGCAGTTTCGGATCCAAGGCGATGGTCTGGCCGCACGCCACGCTGGCGGCGATGGCCGCCCGTCAGATCGGCCGGCCGGTACGGCTCGCGCTCAACCGGGAGCAGATGTTCCATTCCTGCGGCCACCGGGAGGAGCAGGAGCAGCGGATCACCCTCGGTGCCCGGTCGGACGGGCGGCTGCTCGCGTTGCGTCACCACAAACTGGCCATCACCTCGCCCTTCGACGACTGGGCCGAGACGTCGCTGGAATCGCCCGCGATCCTCTATCCGATCCCGAACTACGAGGGCATCTACCGGCTGGCCCGAGGCAACACCATCACACCGACCTTCGTGCGCGGCCCCGGCGAGGCGACCGGAATGTTCGCGTTGGAGAGCGCGATGGACGAACTCGCCCAGCAGCTCGGGATCGACCCGCTCGAGCTGCGCCTGCGCAACCTCGCCGACGTCGACCCGTCCACCGGCCACCCCTGGTCGAGCAACGGGCTGCGGGAGTGCTACCAGCGCGGCGCAGAACTGTTCGGCTGGTCACGACGAGACCACGCCCCGGGTACCCGGCGCGACGGCCACCTGCTGATCGGCACCGGAATGGCCGCCGCCGCGTACCCCCACGTGGCGCCGCCCAGCCCGCAACGCGCCCGGGCCCGGCTCTACAGCGACGGCAGTGCGTTGATCGAGGCGGGTGTCTCCGAGTTCGGCACCGGCGTGATCACCGCGATGACGCAGGTCGGCGCCGACGGCCTCGGGCTGCCGGTGGACCGGGTTCGGTTCGTGGGCGGCAGCAGCGAGATGCCCAACATCGCTGCCGCGGTGGGGTCGGCCGGCGCCGGTGCCGTCAGTGCCGCGGTCCACCTCGCCGCCACGACGCTGCGCGACCAGCTCATCGCCCAGGCGGTCGGCGACGAGAAGTCCCCGTTGCACGGGGCGCATCCTGACGCGGTCACGGTCGAGGACGGCCGGATGCGGCTGCGCGACCGCCCCGACGTCGGCGAGAGCTACGCCGAGATACTGGGCCGCACGTTCACGCCCGATACGGAGGCGATCGGCGTCTGGATGCCGCCGCCGCCGGACCCCGGATACGGCATGCACACTTTCGGTGCGCAGTTCGCCGAGGTCTCCGTGGACGCCGACCTCGGTCTTGTCCGGGTGCGCCGCATGGTCGGGGTCTTCGCTCCTGGCCGGGTCCTCAACCGCAAGACCGCGCACAGCCAGCTGATGGGCGGGATGCTCTGGGGGCTCAGCCAGGCGTTGCTTGAGGCGACGCACATGGATCCGCGTCTCGGCCGCTGGGCCAACCCCAGCTTCAACGACTATCTGGTGCCGGTCAACGCCGACGCGCCCGACGTCGTCGTGGACACCGTCGAGGTGACCGACACGGTGGTCAACCCCCTCGGCGTCAAGGGCGTGGGGGAGATCGGCATCGTCGGTGCCGCCGCGGCGATCGCCAACGCCGTGTACCACGCCACCGGTCGCCGGGTACGCGAGCTGCCGATCACCCTCGAAGATCTCCTCTGACAGACGCAGGCGCCCGGCGGGTCACGGCCGCCCCGGCGCTGGAGACCGCCGCCCTGTCCGCTGATCCGGTGTCGACCCAGGAGAGGGGACGACGGCGATGCGACGGGCACTCGTGCTTGCCGGTGGCGGAGTCGCGGCCATCGCCTGGGAGCTCGGCGTACTGCTCGGCGTTCGGGACGAGGCGCCCAGGCTGGATCCGGACCTGCTGGCCGCAGACGTCATCGTGGGCACCTCCGCCGGGTCCACCGTCGCGGCACAGATCACCAGCGGCGTCGATCTCGCGGCGCTCTACGACCGTCAGCACAGCGAGACGTCCAGCGAGGTCGCGGTGGACGTCGACCTCACGGAGCTGCTCGCGCGGTTCGCGTCGGCGACGGCCGGGGCCAACTCGGCGCCGGAGGCCCGCCGGCGGATCGGCGCGCTGGCCCTGGCCACGCCGACCATCGACGAACCGGTGCGCCGGGCGGCCATCGCGGGCCAACTGCCGTCGCACGTCTGGCCCGACCGACCGGTGCTGGTACCGGCCGTCGACGCCGAGACCGGCGACGTGTCGCTCTTCACCCGTGAGTCCGGCGTGGACCTGGTCGACGCGGTCACCGCGAGCTGTGCCGTGCCGGGAGTGTGGCCACCCGCCACGATCAACGGACGCCGGTACGTCGACGGCAGTGTCCGTTCCGGCAGCAACGCCGACCTCGCGGCCGGCTGCGACCGGGTGCTGGTGCTCACCCCGACGTTGCCCGACGCACCGCAACTTCGGGGCAGCCTCACCGCCGAGATCGAGCGGCTGAACCCGGCGCAGGTACTGGTCTTGTACGCCGACGAGCCGTCGCTCACGGCGTTCGGCACGAACCTGCTCTCCCCGGCCACCCGGCGCCCCGCCGCGCGGGCCGGACGGGCGGTCGGCCGGGACTACGCCGCCGAGGTCACCCGCTTCTGGGCCTGACCGTCGCGCGCAGCTGCGGGTGTACCCGGGAGGACTCTCCCCGGGCACCCGCGGCCGCGCCGACCACGTCGCTCAGTTCGCCTCGCGCAGCTCCGCCAACCGGGCCTCGATCTCCGCCAGCTCGGCGCGCAGCTTCTCCGCCTGCTGCTCCGCCTCGGCGCGCTCGGCCGCGAGGATCTGCTCGACCGCCTCGTGCACCCCCGGCACGTCGACCAGCGCCACCATCCGCAACGCCTCCGCCGGCTTCACCACGTACGGCTTGGCCAGCGCCTTGCTGCCCTGCTGCGCCGCCACCGTCCACTCGCCGTCGGCGTAGGCGAGCGTCACCGTCAACCCGGCCGGCCCCTTCGGCTTCGCCACCTTCGTCGCCCGCCGTGCCGGCTTGGCCGCCTCGACCGTCTCCACCCTCGACTCCTCACGTGGCGCCGGTCGCGGCGCCGGCACCCGGTCCAACACGAACTCCGGCTCCGCCGGCGCGGCGGCCGGCTCCGGTTCCGGCTGCGGTTCCGGCTGCGGCTCGACCGTCTTGCGCCCCGCGCCGCGCGGCGCCACCGCCACGTCGGCGGGGGAGAAGGGCAGCTCGTCGCGGCCGAACCGGACGACGACGAACTCGTCCGACTCGGCCGGATCGGTCAGCTCCACCACCTGACCGACCTGCCCGGCGATCTGCCCCGCCGCGGCGGTGAACACCACCTTCGGCTTACGGCCCGCCGCCAACGCCTCCCGGAAGGCGCGTACGTCGTCTTCGGACAACCCCTGGTCAGCGGCACCCATCAGCAACCTCTCCCGTACACCTGTTTGATTCCTGCCTTGATACCAGCCCACTGCGACAGCGCGAACAGAGGGGACCCACCCGCCCGGGTCGCCTCCACTGTGGACCATGATGATCCGCCCGCTTCGCGGGCCCTCCGTCCCCGCCGAGACCCGCCGTCGGTGGCGTCACCGCACGTCGCGCCGAGGCGCGCCGCGCTCGCCCGAGCCCGTCCGGTCGCGGGCGGGTCAGTCCCGCCAGACGGCCGCCACCTCACCGGCCACCGCGTCGGCCTGCGCCCGGCCGGCCCGCGCCGCCCCGGCCCGGCGCGCCGGATCCAGCACGTTACGCCCGATCGCGGCCCGCGCCGCCGCGTCCGGCGACACCACGGCCACCCGCGCGCCCTGCGACCGCAGCGCCGCCACCTGCGCCGCCAGGCGCGGCATCGGACCGAACGCCGCCGTCGTCGGCGCGAGCACCACCACCCGCCGCGCCCCCACCGCCAGGTCCGCGTTCACCGGTGACCGCATCCCACCGTCGACATAGCGCCGGTCGCCGATCGTCACCGCAGGCCACACCCCGGGCACCGCGCAGCTGGCACCCACCGCGTCCACCAGCGACACCCCGGAGTCGGCGTCGAAGACCACGAACTCACCCGAGCCGGCGTCCACCGCCGTCACCAGCAGCCGCCGCGACGGCCACTCCCGCACCGGCAGCCGAGACTCGATCACCGCACGCCGGGACGCCTCCGACGGGACCCGCGCGGCCAGCGCCATCGCCCCGATCCGCGCCCGCGCCCGCACCGCGTCGCGGGTCCGCGCGCCGGCCCACGCCAGCCGCAGCACCGCCGCCGGCCCGAACCGCGCCGCCACCTCACCCCGCGCCGCGGCGAGCTGCGCCGCGTACGACTCCTGCACCGGCCGGCCCGAGCGCAGCTGCGCGCCGACCACCGACCCCGCCGACGTGCCCACCACGAGATCCGCCTCCGACAGCGGCACCCCGTGCTGCGCCAGCCCGGCCAGCAGCCCCCACTCCCAGGCCACCCCGGTCACCCCGCCGCCGCCCAGCACCAGCGCCCGTTCCATGTGATCATCCCCTCCGTACCGTCCCGCGCCGGCCACGGTAGCGTCGCAGACACCACTGCCGGCAGGGGAGGAACGTTGAACCCGGTCACTGTCATCACCGGCGGCAGCCGCGGTATCGGCGCCGCCACCGCCCGTCGCCTCGCCCTCGCCGGTCACGACATCGCCTTCGCCTACCGGCGTGACCACGACGCGGCGGCCGCCGTCCTCGCCGACATCGAGGCCGCCGGCCGGCGGGGCGTCGCCGTGCCCGCCGACACCACCGACGCCGACGCGGTCACCGCGCTCTTCGATGCCGCGGCCGCCCTCGGTGAGCTCACCGGGCTGGTGAACAACGCCGGTGTGACCAGCCCGATCGGCCCCTTCGTCGACCTCGACCCCGCCGACCTGCGGCGCGTCGTCGACGTCAACCTCATCGGCTACGTGCTCTGCGCCCAGCAGGCGGCCCGCCGGATGGGCCCCGGAGGCGCCGTCGTCAACGTCTCCTCCGCGGCGGCCACCCTCGGCAGCCCGAACGAGTACATCCACTACGCGGCGGTCAAGGCCGCCACCGACACCTTCACCGTCGGGTTGGCCAAGGAGCTCGCCCCCCGCCGGATCCGGGTCAACGCCGTCGCCCCCGGCATCATCCGCACCGACATCCACACCATCTCCGGGGTGCCCGACCGCGCCGACCGCGCCGCCGGTCGGATCCCGCTGGGCCGCGCGGGGGAACCCGACGAGGTTGCCGCCGCCATCGCCTGGCTGCTCGGCCCCGACGCCTCGTACACCACCGGCACGGTGATCCGGGTCTCCGGCGGCCTCTGACCTCGCCCGCCACCACGGGTGGCCCGGGACCGCCCGGCCCCGGACCACCCGTGCGGTCAACTCGTGAACAACTTCGCGGCGGTGATCACCGTCTGCGCGACCCCGTACCCGAGCAGCACCGACACCACCAGCCAGGAGATCCACAGCCGAGCCCGCTGCCCGTGCCCACCGACCTCGTTCATCGCGTGCCACTCCTCTCCGCAACCGCCTGCGCGTCCTGGTCCGGGCCCGCATCCGGGTCCGCTCGTTCGTGGAACCGCTCCGGCACCGGCCGGACCAGCAGGTTCGCGACGAACCCGACGGCCAGCACCCCGACCATCGTGAACAGCGCCGGCCGGTACGCCGCCGCCGTCAACGTGCCCGGCTCGCCCTGCGCGTCGAGGAACCCGTTGACGATCAACGGGCCGGCGACGCCCGCCGCCGACCACGCCGTCAACAGCCGGCCGTGGATGGCGCCCACCTGGAACGTGCCGAACAGGTCACGCAGGTACGCCGGCACGGTGGCGAACCCACCGCCGTAGAACGACAGGATCACGCACGCCAGCAGCACGAACAGCGCCGTCGCCGCGTGCCCCACCACGGCCAGCAGCGTGTACAGCACCATGCCGACCCCCAGGTACAGCAGGTAGATCGGCCGGCGGCCGATCACGTCCGACGTGGAGGACCAGACGAACCGACCCGCCATGTTGAACAGCGACAGCAGACCCACGAAGCCACCCGCCGCGGCGACCGACACCGAGGAGACGCCGCCGTCGCGGAAGAAGTCCTGGATCATCGGGCTCGCCTGCTCGAGGATGCCGATCCCGGCGGTCACATTGCAGAACAACACCACCCACAGCAGCCAGAACGACCTGGTCTTCACCGCGTTCGCCGCGGAGACGTTCGCCGTGGTCACCAGCGGCTTCGCCGCCACCTTCGCCGGGTCGAACCCGGCCGGACGCCACTGCGGCGCCGGCACCCGCACGTTGAACACCCCGAACATCATGATCAGGAAGTAGCCGACGCCGAGCGTGACGAAGAGCCACACCAGCGCGGCCCCGGACGCCGTCGACCCCGCGTTCGACGGGTCGTAACCGCTGTCGTAGAACGACAGCAGCTGCCGGGACAGGGGAGAGGCCACCATCGCCCCGCCACCGAAACCCATGATCGCCAGACCGGTCGCCAGACCCGGCCGGTCCGGGAACCACTTGATCAGCGTGGAGACCGGGGAGATGTAGCCGATGCCCAGACCGATGCCGCCCAGCAGCCCGTACCCCAGGTACAGCAGCCACAACTGCCGCGTCGCGATCCCCAACGAACCGACCAGGAAGCCGGCCGCCCAGAAACACGCCGACACGAACATCGCCTTGCGGGGGCCGTTCGCCTCCACCCACGTGCCCGCCACCGCGGCGGACAGACCCAGCATCACGATCGCGATGCTGAAGATGACCCCGATCGCGGTCTGACTGGTGTCGAAGTGCGCGATGAGGGAGTTCTTGTACACGCTTGTCGCGTAGACCTGCCCGATACAGAGATGGATCGCCAGCGCCGCCGGTGGTATCAGCCAGCGGCTGTAACCCGGCGGCGCGACGGTGTGCCGACGATCGAGTGCGGAGAGCATGCCGCAGCGTCCCTTCGGAAGAAGATGAGATCGCTTCCCTTCATCCCCCCGACGACCGTCCACGGGAAACCGATCATCGCCGGGCGGTCGCTGCGGTGAGCCGAACGGTCGACACACCGGACACCGCCACCCCGGCGACCCTCACTCCACGTCCGTCCACCCGGCCCCGAGCCGTGCCACGATGACGAGCGTGAGCATGCTCTTCGGTCAGGTCGCCGACACCTACGACGACGTACGCCCGGAATACCCCGACGGCATCGCCGAGGTGATCCGCGACTACCACGGCGGCGTCCCGCGGCGCATCGTCGAGGTCGGCGCCGGCACCGGCAAGGGCACCCGCGTCCTGCTCCGCCTCGGCGCGCCGGTCACCTGCCTCGAACCCGACCCGCGAATGGCCGCCCTGCTCACCGCGAACCGGCCCGAGGTGACCGTCCGCGCCGAGACGTTCGAACAGTGGAGAGCACCCGACGGCGGCGTGCCGCTGATCGCCGCCGCCCTCGCCTGGCACTGGCTCGACCCCGCCACCCGCAACCGGCGAGCGCACGACGCGCTCACCCCCGGCGGCACGCTCGCCGTCTTCGCCCACAAGTACGGCTACGCCGACCCCGTCCAGTCCCGCGCCATCGACGCCGCCCTGCGCGCCATCGACCCCGACGTCAAGGACCGGCCCGCCGGCTGGTTCCACCTCGACATCACCGCCAGCGGCCTCTTCACCGACGTACGATCCGACACCGTCGACCGGGACCTGGCCCTCTCCACCGACCGCTACCTGGACCTGGTGCGAACCTTCGGTCCGTTCCGCCAGCACCCCGTCGACCAGCAGGAGCGAGCCCTCACCGCCGTGCGCTCCCTCGTGGACGGCTTCGGCGGTCGCATCGTCCTGCGGCTACGCACCAGCCTGGTACTGGCCCGCCGTCCCCACGACGCCACCCCCGCGACACCACCGAGCCCGCCGGAACAGCGGGGGAGCAACACACGATAAGGAAGGTTTACAGTCCACGGCGGACCCCGGTAGCGTGCGAATCCGATCGATGACCACCGATCACGACGAGCACCAGGAGGTGTCCGTGCGCCACCGCCACACCCTCACCCGGCTCCTCGCCGCAACCGCCCTCGCCCTACCACTGGCCCTGCCCGCAACCCCCGCAGCCGCCGCACCCACCGCAACACCCACCCGTCAACTCGACGACGTGATCCCCGCACCCGTCGAAACCCGCCCCGACCCCCGAGGCACCTTCACCCTCAGCCCGCTGACCGTCATCCGCACCACACCCCACTCGGCCGCCGCCCGCCAGATCGGCAGACAACTCGCCGACACCCTGCGCCCCGCCACCGGCTACCCGCTGCCCGTCCTGCCTGTCCCCGCCACCCCGCTGCCCGAAATCGCCCTGCTCATCGGCGGTGCCGGCAGCCGCGTCGGCCAGGAGGGCTACCAACTCGACGTCACCCGCCACCGCGTGACCATCCGCGCCAACACCCCCGCCGGCCTCTTCGCCGGCACCCAGACCCTGCGCCAACTGCTCCCCGCCCAGATCGAGGCCGCCCAGCGGCAACGCACCACCTGGGCCGTACCCGGCGGACGCATCATCGACTACCCCCGCTTCGCCTACCGCGGCGCCATGCTCGACCTCGCCCGGCACTTCCACACCGTCCCCGAGATCAAGACCTACATCGACCTGCTCAGCCAGTACAAAATCAACTACCTGCACCTGCACCTCAGCGACGACCAGGGCTGGCGCATCCAGATCGACTCCTGGCCGAGACTCACCACCGTCGGCGGCGGCCCTGGCACCGGCGTCGACGGCGTCGGCCCCGGCTACCTCACCAAGGACGACTACAAAGCCGTCACCGCCTACGCCGCCGCCCGGCAGATCACCATCGTCCCCGAGATCGACATGCCCGGGCACACCAACGCCGCCCAGTCCACCTACGCCGAACTGAACTGCGACGGCGTCGCACCGCCACCCCGCACCGACATCGCCGTCGGCTACAGCTCACTCTGCATCGACGACGAACTCACCTACCGCTTCGTCGAAGACGTCATCCGCGAACTCGCCGAGATCACCCCCGGCCCGTACCTGCACGTCGGCGGCGACGAGGCCCACGCCACCACCGACGAGGAGTACGCCACCTTCATGCGGCGCGTACTGCCCCTCGTCAACAAGTACGGCAAACGCGCCTACGGCTGGAACGAGGTCATGCAGGTCGACCCGGCCAGCGACGTCATCGCCCAGTACTGGGGCACCGGCACCACCAACGCCGACCTCGCCGAGGCCGTCGCCCGCGGCAACAAGGTCGTCATGTCACCCGCCAACAAGGCCTACCTCGACATGAAGTACGACCGCAACACCCCGCTCGGCCTCTCCTGGGCCGCCTACATCGAGGTACGCGACGCCTACGACTGGGACCCCGCCCAACGCGTCACCGGCGTCGGTGAGGACGCCCTCCTCGGCGTCGAAGCGCCACTGTGGTCGGAGACCCTGCGCAGCATCGACGACATCGAGTACATGGCCTTCCCGCGGCTACCCGCCATCGCCGAACTCGGCTGGTCGACCGCCGCGAGCCACGACTGGGAGTCCTTCCGCGCCCGACTCGGCGAACAGGCCCCCCGCTGGCGCCTGCAACAGGTCAACTACTACCCGTCCCCGCAGGTGACCTGGTCCTGACCCCACCCACCGCCGCAACGACGGGCGGCCCCCAGGCCCACCGGCCCGGGGGCCGCCCAGCACACTCGCTCAGCAGCCCGTCCACCGCACCGCGGTGACCCGCCCGTCGTTGCGGAAACCCACCACCGTGCCGTCGTCGGCGATCGCCCGCGCACCCACCCCGCGCGCCCCGTCCCGCGGCAACTCCCGGGCCGCAGTGCCCCGCACCACCCAACCCGCGCCGACCGCCACCCCCCGCGCGTTGACGTCGTCGAGCAGCAGAACCTGCCGGGCCAGCGCCGTGTACGTGCCCGTACGCAGGTCCCACCGCACCGCGAACTGGTCACCGTCGACCAGGTCCACCCGGCCGACCGCCCACCGCCCCTCGGCCGCGTCCACCTGCACCGAACGGGCCTGCGGCACACTCAACGCGCCGTAGCCGCCCCCGGGACGCCGCACCCAACCCGTCCAGTCGACCGGGCCGCCCGCCGTACCGACGATGCTGCCGTTGCCGGTGATCCCCGCCGCCATCGCTCCCGCCGGCGCGTCCAGCCGCTCGATCGTCCCCGGCCGCGCCACCGGCCACCGCACCGCGAACGTCGCCTCCGTGGCGCTGTCATAGCCGTAACCCACCACGTCGCCCCGCGCGTTCACCGCGGTAACGAAGACCCCGCCCGGCAACGTCGGCAGCCGGGTGAAGACCCCGTTCCGGTACGTCCACGGCTGGCTCCGGCCCTCCTCCTGCCCGTTGCCGACGACCAGGCCGCGGGAGTTCACGTCCACGACACCCTCACCGAACGGGGACGTGACCGCGCTCAACCGGCCCCGGTCCCAGACCAGCACGACCGACTCGGTGCCCTCCGCCGTCGCCCGCAGACCCCCACCGGCGACGTACCGGCCGCTGCGGTCCACCGCGTACGCCTCGGTGCGCACCAAATCGGCTGGCACCGGCAGCGACTGGATCGTGCAGGGCAGGGTCGGACGGCCGAAGGCGCCGGCCGGGGACGCCGACGCGACGGACACAGCGGCGAGTAGACCGGCGACACCAGCCGCCAGCCGAGCGCGTTCGACGAAACGAGGCATCGATCCTCCAGAGTCCAGGGGTGGGCCCGATGCTCCCACCAGAGGCCCACCCCACGCGCCGGTAGCCGACTGTCGGATCTCGGACGCAACCAGGAGCATCGCGTCAGGCCGCACCGCTCGCCCGGTGGCCGCCCTCGTCGGTGACGATGGTGCGCCGAGCGTGCCGGACGCCCGGCGCACCTTTCCGCTTAAGCCGCTGGCTGGCGACCTACGGCCTCCTGAACGCTCAGCAGCCGGTCCAGCGGACCGGCGTGACCTGACCGTAGGAGTTGCGGAAGCCGACGATGGACCCGTTGTCCGCGATCGCCCGGGTGCCGACGCTCGTCCTCTCCCCGCTGCCCGGCAACACCCGGGAGGTCGCGCCCACGCTGACGCGGTCGCTGCCGACGGCCACCCCGCGGGCGTTCACATCCTCAAGCCACGGCAACTCCGCCGAGAGTTCGCTGTACGACCCGTCCCGGAGGTTCCATCGGATATTGGCCGGGCTCATGCCGCCAAGGTCGGCCTGCCCGACAGCCCACTGACCCGCGGCAGCGGCGGCGAACGCGATCCGGGCACCCGGCACGGTCAGCGGCTCGACCGTGCCATCGGGCCGCCGGAGCCAGGTGGTCCACTCGTCGAAGGCCCCCGCGGTGCCCACGACGGTGCCGTCGTCGTTGATTCCCTCCGCCACCGCATCGGCGGATGCATCGAGCACCTCCACGGTGCCAGGCCGGGCCGCCGGCCACAGCAACGCGACGGTCCCTCCCGTCTGCGGGTCCTGGCCGGTGCCGACGATGTCGCCCGCCCGGTTGATCGCGCTGACCCGGGCACCGCCCGTCGGGGGCAGCGGCAGCGGCTCGACCTTCCCACCGCGATACCGCCACGGCAGACCGGTGCCGTCGCCGTAGCCGTTGCCGATCACCACACCACGGGCGTTGACGTCGGCAACGGTGTCGACGATCGGGGACTCCACCGTGGTGAGCTCGCCCCGCATCCAGATCAGCAGCAGCGGCTGACTGCCGGTGTCGGAGACCCGCAGCCCGGAACCGGCGATGAACCGGCCGGTCGGGTCGATCGCGTCCGCCGTGGCCCGGGAAGCGTCGGCGGGGTACGGCAGCGCGCTGATGCCGCAGAGCGCGGTGGCCCCGTGGGACGCGGCTGCGGCAGGCGTGGCGCCGGCGACCGAGGCGGCCAGCAGACCGGCGGCGGCGCCGGCAACGAGAGTACGTCGAGCGATCCTGTTCATTCTGTCTCCCCGTGTGGGTCGGTTGCCCGTTGTGGACATGCCGTTGACACACCCGGAGCCGGCATCTGGTTGCACCTGTCGGTTCCCCGACCCGCCGACGTGGGGGAGAAGCCACCATCCCGGTACGCAGAACGGGCGCGACAGCGCGCGCTCACCCCAGGTCGCGCGGAGCGACCCGGGGTGAGCGCATGCTGTCACCCACCGCCGACGTCAGTTGCCGACGCGGTACCGGCTGGTGATCGCGACCCGGTTGAAGGCGTTCATCACGGTCACCAGCCAGGCGACAGCCGAGACCTGGTCCGCGGTGAGTACGGCCGCAGCCGCATTGAAATCGTCGTCGCTGACATGGCCCTGCGGCACGAGGGTGATCGCCTCGGCCAGACGCAGAGCGGCCCGGTCGGTCTCGGAGAAGTAGTCGGTCTCCGCCCACGCCGGCAGCACCGCGATCCGGTCAGGGCTCTCACCCTTCTTCAAAGCGGCACGGGTGTGCATGCGCAGGCAGAACGCGCAACCGTTGATCTGGGAGGTGCGCAGTCTCAGCAACTCCACCAGGAGCGGGTCGAGGCCTGCCGCGGCGGCGGCCTCGTCCACCTCCGACGACAGAGCGATGAGGGCCTTGTAGGCCGCCGGGTGCTGCTCGCCGATATTGACACGCTGCATTTCGGTCATGATTCCTTCGATCCGTTCGAGTGATCAGCGCCTCTCGGGCGCCTCTTGGTGGCCCAGAACGCGGCTCCTGCGACGTGACGCCGCCGGCTGCGTGCCCCGCGCTATGGCTTCGGGTCCTCGACCTTGAGCTTGTCCCCGGTGTCGGAGACGAAGACGACCAGGAGCTTGGCCGGCTCGGTCCGGCTGGCGTTCTCGGTGAGGACGTGGTGCGCGCCCGGCCGCTCGAACCAGTTCTCACCCTGCTGGTAGGTGGTCACAGGCTCGTCGTCGAGCTTGCTGCGCACCGTGCCTTCCAGGACGTACGCGTAGACGAACGCCTCGCCGTGCCGGTGCGGCGCCGCGCTCGCGTTCGGCGGAAGTTCGACGACCGCCGAGGTGAACGTCTTGCCCTCCACCCCCGGAAGAGCCTGCTGGAGCAGCGGTTTCAGGGATTCGGCAGGGCGCGCTGACGCCGATGCCGCAGTCGTGGTCGGTCCTCCGGCACGGGCGGGCGGGTCAGAGGCCGAGCAGGCGGTGGCCGTGGTCAGCGCGGCGACAGCCAGCAGACCGGCGGCGACACCGGCGTACCGGCCTCGCACAGTGGTGGCGTGCATACAGGTCCTTAATGGGAGGGGCGACCCGAGCGCCTGGCCGGCTCGCGCGTATTCCTTCGTCGCCCGATTGCGTTCTCATCAGGGAGACGAGGTAGCCCCTCCGGGTGTGACAGCTCAGACGCGCGCGAGTTTGTCCGGGTTCATCACCCTGCGGTACGCGCTGATCAAACCGTCCGTGATCTGCACCGTGTCCACGGACAGGACCCGGCCGTCCCGATGGAACACGAGGGCGAGCTCCCCACCGACCTCGGCGAACTCGATCCGATCCGGGCGCCACAGGCGTCCCGTACGCACCATCACCTCGGCGACGCGCACCCCGCCGCGGATCAGCTTGCGCGCCGCGGACGCCTTGCCGCCGCCGTCGGTGACGTAGACGGCGTCCGGGTGCAGGAGCCGGACCAGGCCGGCCAGATCCCCGGCCTCGTAGGCGGCCCGGAAGACCCGCAGAACACGTTCACGCTCGGCCTTCGACGCCCGCGGCGTGGACTGCTTCGCGCCGGCCACCCGCCGTCGGGCCCGGGAGGCGAGCTGCCGGGCACCGGGGACCGAGACGCCCAGAACCTCGGCGATCCGGCCGAACTCCAGACCGAAGACATCGTGCAGGACGAAGGCCACCCGCTCCGGCGGGCTCAGCTCCTCCATGATCAGCAGCATCGCCGAACTGACGGACTCGTCGACCAGCACCGGCTGCGACGCGTCCGGCCCAGTCAGCAGCGGCTCCGGCAACCACGGCCCGACATAGCTCTCCCGGCGCACCCGCGCACTCTTCAGGATGTCGTACGACCGTCGCGCGGCCACCGTCACCAACCAGGCCCGCAGATCACCGACCGCCCCGAGATCCGCCCCGGCCGCCCGCAGCCACACGTCCTGGGTCACGTCCTCGGCGTCGGCGACACTACCCAGCAGCCGGTAGGCCACCCCGAAGACCGCCGGACGGTGCCGCTCCCACTCGCCTCCGAGCGGGTCCGCCTGCTCCGGCCGTCCGGTCCCGTGCCAGTCGTCCATGCAGCTCGCAGCCTCCTCCAGCTCCCGAATCCAGCGTAACCAGCCGAACTCGCGATCTTCGAAGACAGCTCCGCGGGAGCGAGCCCGCCTCCAACCGTCGCCCCCCCCGGCAACTGAAAGGCCACCTCCGGGCAGCGAACGCGGGGGAGAGGTGCTCAACGGAGGTCGGGAAGCAAATCCCGCCCGCCCTGCGGCACGGCCGACTCCATCGATCCGAATCTGTCCCACCTGGTAGGCGGCGGGCGACGGGGTCGCGTCGCCTCCTTGTCGACCAGCCGCTTGCCCCGCCGTGCTAACTCCGAGACGTAGGCTTTTGGCCCTGTACGCATCGGGTACTGCGGCTGGCCGACTTTCCGAAGGGCTGGTGGTACCAGGTGAGAGCAGTCGTGTACGACCGGTACGGGCCCCCGGACGGGTTGCGGATCGAGAATCTCCCCAAGCCCGTCCCCGCGGCCCGACAGGTGCTCGTCAAGATCGCGGCGACCTCGGTCAATTTGAGCGATTGGGAGACTCTGCAAGGTTCGCCACTGTATTCGCGCATCGGTGGGCTGCGCTCCCCGGCACGCCGGACCCTCGGCTCGGACATCGCCGGATGGGTCGACGCGGTGGGCTCCGCCGTCACTCGGTTCCGACCCGGTGACGAGGTGTACGGCGACAACCTCATGCTCAAGGGCGGTTTCGCCGAGTACGCGATCGCGCCCGAATCGGTCCTGGCCCGCAAGCCCGCCGCCCTGACCTTCGCCGAGGCGTCGGCGATCCCACAGGCGGGCGTGATCGCACAACAGGGCACCGTGGGCGCCGCAGCCGGCAACCGGGTCCTGATCAACGGCGCCGGGGGAGGATCCGGCGCATTCGCGATCCAGCTGGCCAAACGACTCGGCGCCCAGGTAACCGGCGTCGACAACGCGGGCAAGCTCGACTTCATGCGGTCCGTCGGTGCGGACGAGGTGATCGACTACCGCAGCCGGGACTTCACCCGCAGCGGCCCGTACGATCTCATCCTCGATCTGGTCGCGCACCGATCGGTGTTCGCCTACCGCCGGGCACTGGCCCCCGGCGGCCGCTACCGGTGCGTCGGCGGATCGGTCCCGGCGCTGCTGCGCGTCCTGACGATCGGCTCGGTGGCCGGCCGGCTCACCCACCGCCGGCTGGGCGTGCTCGCCGTCCGGGAAGGGCCGACCCACTTCGAACCGGTGGCCGATCTCTGCGTGGCGGGTGACCTCGTCATCCACATCGACCGGGCCTTCACGCTCGACGAGACGCCCGAGGCGTTGGCCCACGTGGGTGAGGGACGCGCCCTTGGAAAGGTCGTCGTGAGCGTCAACTGACCAGCGGACGCAGATTTTCCGCGATCGGCGCCGCGAACAACCGGATCTGCCGATGAGCGGTTGCGTCGGGAGCGGTCGAACAGCGTGTCGGCGATCAGCTGGCCCTCCAGCGGTGGAACACCGGCGCCAGGTCGACCGGGCTGGCCGCCTGCGCCTCGGCGCGGAAGGCGACCGGCGTCGACACGCCGTACCGGTGGGTCGTCGCGTAGTCGCGCAGGAACGCCAGCCACCTGTCCGGACCCATCGTCCGCTCCAGGTCGTGCATCAGACACGACCCGAGAAGGTAGACGACCAGGCTGTAGCCGCCGTTGGCGTTGAAGTAGTCCATCCCACTCGTCACCCTCGCGTCCGGCGACGGCCAGAAGGGATCAGCGCACAGCGGGTTCTCGTCGCCGGTCGCCCGTTGTTTCGCGTACTCGGCGATCGCCTCGTCCAGCCACGGGTCGGCGTACTGGTCGTTGCCGACGAGCCCGTACCACCATTGGTGCGCCAACTCGTGCGCGACCGCAGTGCGGGCCGGATAGGTCACCACGTAGGTGGGGTACTCCATGCTCCCCCAGTCGAAGTGTGACGAGACGAGGTCGACTTCCGGGTACGGGTAGCGACCGAACCAGCCGGCGAAGGTGTCCATGTATTCGACCGCTCCGGCGAGCGTGTCGTCCACCTCCGCCGCGCTCACGTCGTCGGCGAACCACAGCCGGACCAGGACACCGTGGCGGGTCAACGCTTCCCGCTTGCCGAACGGGCCGGCGGCGAATGCGAAGTCCCGGACGCGCTTCGCGGCGATCGTGGTGAGGGTGCGGCCGGGTCTCGCGGGCCTGGCGACCGCGGAACCTGTCGCCGGGATCGCGAGCGCGCGCGGGTGGTCGAGGCGCACGGTCCAGTCGGCGGTCAGCGAGAAGTTGCTTTCCCCGCCGGTGCTGTACGAGTCGAGGTGCCAGCCTTTGCCGTCGTGGACGGCCAGGACCGGCAACGCGTGACCGAGCAGATAGTACGGTCCGTTGTGGCCGAAGCGGGCATCCCGATCGGGTACCGCGATATGGAGGTCGAAGCGCACGAGTGCGGGCTGCCCGGGCCGCAGCGGGTGTGCCATCCGCACCGGCAGGGCCGTGCACCCTACGGCCGGATCGCCCGCCGTGCCGCCGGACAGACGGGTGACGCGCACCGCCGGTGCCGCGCAGCCGTCTTCCCCGTTGCCCCACAGGCGAAGCCAGATCGTGTCCAGCACCACGCCGGTGGTGTTGACGAACCGTACGCTCATGCCGCCGTGCCAACTGCCTCCTGTGTCGTCCGCGGTCAGCCGCACGTCGTAGTTGACAAACCCGGGTCCGCGGGACTCCTGCGGGGAAGCCCGCGGTGCCGTCTGAGTCGGCGCTTGAGCCGACGCCGGGCTGGGTGACACCGACGCGGCCGCCGCCCCCACGAGCAGCAAGAGGGTAAGGGCCCGGGAGAGGTGCCGGTCAGAACGCGAGCGACTCAGCAGCGTCAGGCTCGACATCGATTCTCCCCGTGTCGTCGGCAGACTTCGGTCCATTGACGCTCGTTTGCCATCGCCAGGGTGTCCGCCCCCGTCCGATTTTGCGCGCAGCGGCATATCGATGGGGCCGGTGAACATGAGTGTGGACGTGTCGCGGTTCAACTGGAACGTCTCCGACCCTCGGGCGTCACAGGTGACGCCGCCGGTGCCCACCGCGAACGTGCATCCGGCGCCGCTCGGGGGCGGGGATTTTGACCTCGCGCGTGGGCAGGCGAGAGTGCGGCTGCTCTCCAATCAGGAGTACCGATCAGCCGAGGGGGAGGACAGACAATCCATGCCCGACACGGAGCGTAGGGAATAGGGTCCCCGAGCAGCCCGCGGGTCTCCGCCGTGGCTCAGGTAAGTGAGAAGACTCAGGATGAATGAGAAGGGCAAACAACAACCGTCCACTCGCCGCTCCGGAGGCGCGATCAGGTCCCGGCCCGGACTTGATCGTCCGATTCGATAATGTACATTATGTCAAGTAGTCGGAATTCGACCCTCCCTCAGCAGGGGTCGAGGTGCGCCGCGACGAAGGCGGCGCGCTGTGCCACCGGGGCCGGTGGCACAGCGATCGGCTCGTAGCCGTACTCGGCGTAGACGCGGGCGTGCAGCCGGCCGAACGCCAGCGCTTCGGGCAGGCTGATCCGCCGGGCGGCCGTACGCGTGACGAAGCCGAGCGACCCGACCAGGAACACCGTGCGCTGGTAGATCCGTTCCCGTTCGGCGCGGGCGAGTTCCGCGGCCAGCTCCGGGCCGACCGGGTGCCCCAGATGCTCGGCCAGGGCCAGCGTGCACAGCGGCGAGCGATCGTGCACCTGCACCGGGCCCCGCGTCTCGGCGCTCCGGCGTCGGCGCTGCAGCCGGACGACCGCTGCGACGAATCCCGGCTCGGTCCACGGCTGCGCCACCCCGCGGGCCTGCTCCCCGGCGATCACGTCGGTGGCCGCCTCGTCGACGACCGGATAGCCGCGCTGTCGTAGGGCGCGCGCGATGCTGGTCTTGCCCGCCCCCGGCGCGCCGGTCAGCACGTACCGCCGCATGGTTCCCTCCCCTGGGTTGTCCGGTAATGCGAAATTCATGCATAATATGCCTTATGCATGACAAACAGGATGAATCGGTACAGTCCTGGATCGAGGAGTTCCTGACGGCGCGCGCGACCCGCAAGCCCTCCCCCCACACCCTGGCGGCCTACCGGCGGGATCTCCGCAGCGTCGCGGACCTCGCCGGGGAGACCCTCACCCCTCCCCTCCCCCTCGACGAACTGTCGATCGACGCCCTCTCCCCTCGGCTCATGCGGGCCGCGTTCGCCAAGTTCGCCGCCCCGCGTGCCCCCGCCTCCGTCCACCGCGCCTGGTCCACCTGGAACAACTTCTTCGCGTTCCTGGTCGCCGAGGGGGTCGTACCGGGCAACCCGATGCCGGCGGTCGGGCGCCCGCGCGCGCCGCTCCCCCAGCCGAAGCCACTGCGGGGCGAACAGACCCCGGAGGAGCTGCTGGCCGCCGTCGCCGCGGAGGCGGGGCGGCAGCGCGACCCGTGGCCACAGCGGGATCTGGCGGTGCTCGCGTTGGCGCTCTGCGCCGGGCTGCGCCTGTCGGAGCTGCTCGCGCTGCGCGTGGCGTCGGTGACCGGTCGCGACGGCGAGCGGCGCGTCGAGGTGGCGGGCAAGGGCGGGCGCCCGCGCACGGTGCCGATCGAGGACGCCGTGGACCGGGTGCTCGCCGACTATGTGGAGAGTCGCCGACGCCGGTTCGGGGCGCGCACCGTGCGGCCGGATTCGGCGCTGCTGGTGGATCGGCGGGGTGAGCCGCTGCGCCGGGGTGGGCTGCAGTATCTGGTGGAGTCGTGTTATCGGCGGGCGGGCATCACCGACCGGGTTCCGCGCGGGGCGCGGCTGCACGCGTTGCGGCACACCTTCGCGACGCGGTTGGCGGAGGACGGGGCGGGCGCCGCGGAGATCATGCGGTTGTTGGGGCACGCGTCGTTGACGGCGTCGCAGACGTACATCGAGGTGACTGCGGGTCAGCAGCGGGCGGCGGTGCGGTCCAACCGTACGAACCGGGCGTTGGCCGGTCTGCTGGGTGAGTCAGTGGGCGCGGTGTCCGCTGCCGTCGGCGGTGGTGGGTAGCGGGCCGAGGACGGCGTTGACGAGGTGGATGCGGGCGCCGGCGGCCAGGTAGTCGGCGCAGACGGCGTCGGCGGTGTCGCCGAAGCGGGTGGTGGCGTCGGCGCGGGTGACGGTGAGGGCGGTGCCGTCGACGGTGGTGGTGGTGCCGGCGGCGGCGAGCTCGTCGAGGCTGTGGGTGCCGGCGATGAGATGCGCCTTGAGCAGGGTGCGCAGCTTGTCGTGGTCCTGGGTCATCAGGGTGTCCCAGGTGTCGTCGGAGAACTTCTTGACGAAGGCGTCGTCGGTGGGGGCGAGCAGGGTGAGGCCGTCCTGGTCGAGGTCGGTGAGCAGTCCGCTGGTGCGTAGGGCGGCCTCGAAGGTGGTGAGGGTGGGCATCCAGGTCAGGGCCTGCTCGACGGGGAGGCCGGCGAGGGCCGTGGGGTTGCCGGGTTCGGTGCCGGTGGGCAGGGCCGCGCAGAGTGGTCCGGTGACGGCGACGGCGGCGGTGGCGGGTGCCGGTTCGGAGTGGTCGGTGCAGGCGGTGGTGGCGAGCAGCAGGGCTGCGGCGAGGAGGGCGCCGGCTCGCCGCGGGGTGCGGGTGCGGGGGTTCGACACGTTGGCTCCTCGGGTGTGGGGGGTGGTGTGCCGGCAGGGCGGTGGCGCGTCCGCCCTGCCGGCACGTTCATCGGGTGGGTGTCACAGGGTGGCGCACTGGCCGGCGCGGGGGCCGGTCACGGTGTTGCGGATGTTGAGGTTGGTCGGTGCGGTGGTGTTGCCGGCGCAGGCCAGCGGGCCGGTGACCCGGGTGCCGGCGAGCAGCGGCTGGTTGGTGGTGCGGTTGGCGGAGAGGTCGACCGGGCCGGTGACGTTGAGGTCGATCAGGGAGATCGCGTCGGTGGTGCCGGTGACCCGGAGCGGGCCGGTGATCTTGCTGTTGGCGAGCAGGACGCCGGCGGCGCTGGTGGCGTTGACCGGTCCGGTGATGGTGGTGTCGGTGGCGACGAGCGTCGCGCCGGGGCGGACGGTGACGGGGCCGGTGACGGTGGCGTCGTCCAGGCAGGCGAAGCCGGTGATCGTGAGCGGCCCGGTGTGGCGGCCGGTGCGGGTCGGGTAGACGCGCTCGCCGTCGACGAGGTTCTCCACGCCGACTGCGTCGAGCAGGAGCGGGATCAGGCCTCGTTCGGGCTGGTTGAGGGGGACGTAGTAGCCGTCGGCGGCCTTGACGACCTTCCAGCCGTGGTCGGCGATGCGCTCGGCGGCGGTGGTGACGGCGCCGGTGGGGCCGTCGGTGCGGGGGCCGTGGTACTGCTCCTCGGTGAGCTTGTAGGCGCAGGGGGCGTTGTCGAGGATGAGGTCGGCCGGCGGGGCGTCGATCGGCGGCGGGCTGCTGCCGGGGTGCGGGGCCGGGTGGGCGGCGATGGGTCGGGAGCCGCGGAAGACGAGGCGGCCGGTGTTGGCGGCCTGGAAGGTGATGGCGTCGGCGCGGGCCTGGGTGATGTCGGTCAGCTTGGCGCGGTGGTAGTCGAGGAACTGCTGGAAGGTCCAGAGGGCGGAGAAGGTCTTGCGGCGGCGGTTGTTGGCCGCGTTGCCCTCGTCGGGGCGGGTCTGTCCGCCGGAGCTGCGCAGTTCGAGCAGCGAGTTGACGACGTTCTTGAGGCCGAGGGTGTTGCGGAGGATGGTCTCCTCGCCGAGGCCGACGTTGCCGCCGCCGTCGCAGCCGTAGGGGCAGGGCCACCAGCCGGCTTCGGCGCCTTCGCGGTACATATGGCCTTCGATCATGTCCATGGACTCGTCGAAGATGGGCTGGGCGACGTTCTGGTGGCGCGGGGGCAGCATGGGCAGGTCGCCGGCGCGGGAGTTGCCGTACTCGTGGCCGTCGTAGCCGGCGACGGGCCGGTAGTCGCGGACCATCTTGACGTACGCGGCGGTCTCCGGCTGGCGGATGAGCGAGTAGTCGCGGTTGAGGTCCTGGCCGGTGGAGTTGCCGCGGGTGTTGGCGGCGCGGCCGTCACCGTTGATGGTGGGGACGATCAGGACGGTGGTGTGGCTGAGCAGGTCGGTGACGCGCGGGTCGGTGCTGAAGGCGAGTTGCCGGGCCATGATGAGGCAGGCTTCGCGGTCGCCGGGCTCGTTGCCGTGGACGTTGCAGTTGATGGCCGCGGGTGAGGTGGCGGCGACGGCTTCCGGGGTGGCCGCGGGGGCCGGGTAGCCGATGACGAACATGTTGATCGGCCGGTTCTGGATGGTGCGGCCGATCTCGACGACGCGGACCCGGTCGCTGAGTTCGTCGATGGCGGCGGTGTAGGCGTACTCGTCGGTGTCGCTGGTGTACTGGGCGCCGTGGGTGGTCTCCCACTGGGTGCGCAGCCGCTCGCCGGGGGTGTCGGGGTTGCCCCAGGGGGCGGTGGTGGTGCCGACGACCGCTTCGGAGTAGGGCAGTTCGGTGGTGTCGATGCGGGCGCGTACCCGCCACTGGAACCGGTCGCCGGGGTTGAAGCCGGCGTCGGCGAAGGTGGGTGACTCCTGGTTGATCTGCCGGTTGGGGCGCCAGATCCCGACGATGGTGGGGGTGCCGGTGGGGTTGTCGGCGCTGTCGACGGGGGTGCGTTCGATCTGGTAGTCGGTGGCGCCGTCGACGGGCTGCCAGGCGAGGGTGGTGTAGCCGTCGGCCTGGCGGATGGTGAGGTCGGTGACCTGGTTGGGTTCGGCGGCGTTGGCCGGCCCGGCGATGGTGATGAGGCTGGCGGTGAGGAGTGTGGACAGTGCGATGAGAACAGCGCGGTGGCGTCTCACATGGCCTCCATGGCGATGTACTGGTTGACCGTGTCTGGGTTTGGACCAGCATGATCGTCATGGATTCTCGAATCAACGATCTTGAGGGAATCTTGCGTCTCGATGTGCGGTAAGGGGCCCGCTCCCCTGCTGGCGCTGACGGTTGGTCAGCCGAGGTCGACCAGGAGCGGGCGGTGGTCGGAGATGGTGGACAGCGGGGTGGTGACGGCGGTGACCGGCGGGAGTCGGCGCAGGGCGTGCCGGTCACCGAGGACGTGGTCGAGCTGTACGCGGGGTTCGCCGGCCGGGTAGGTGGGGCGGCGGCCCAGTGGTCGCCAGCCGGAGACGACGCGGACGACGCCCGCGGGCAGGTTGAGGTCGCCGAGCAGGATCCGGGGGGCGGGTAGGGCGCGTAGCGCGCGGACGACCTGGCGGAGTTGGCGCAGGTTCCAGCCGGGCACGAAGGACAGGTGCGTGGCGGCGGCGGTGAGTGGCCCGTACGGGGTGTCGAGGACGGCGGCGAGCACGACGCGGGGTTCGTCGCGGAGCAGGACGAGGCCGGGGCCGCGGCCGGGGCTGGGGACGTGCACGGGTGAGCGTACGGGCGCGGGGGTGAGGCGGGTGACGCGCCATTTGCGGACGGGGTAGCGGCTGATCAGTCCGATGCCGTAGCAGGGTTCGCCGTGTCCGTCGTCGTCGCCGGTGAGGGGGCGGAAGCCTTCGCCGGGGGTGCCGACGAGGGCGCCGGCGAAGCGGTGGTGGGGTGCGTCGAGTGCGCGGGCGGCGATGGCGGTGAGGTCGAGGTTTCCGCTGCGGCTCTGGTCCCGGTCGACTTCCTGCAGGGCGAGCACGTCGGCGTCGAGGGCGGTGACGGCGGCGGTGAGCCGGTCGGGGTCGACGAGCCCGTCGGTCAGTGATCGACCGTGTAGCAGGTTGAACGTGGCCAGGCGCACTCCTGCACCCTACGACGCCGTGGCAGTCTTGCCGGGTGGTCAAGGGTTTGCTGTGTTCGATGTTGGTGTTCGTGGCGGTGGGGGCGCTGGGGTTGTGGGTGCGTCGCCGCCGTGGTCTTTGACCTCCTCGGTGTGGGGTGGCTGCGGCGCGCCGGGTGTGGGTGAGGCTGGACACAGGCGTGGGCGTCGGTGGTGGGTGGCTGGAAACAATGGCGGCCGTGGAGCCCTCGTCGTTGATCACCTTGCTGTCCGCGGCCGCGATGGCCGGCTGGGTGGATGCCGTGGTGGGCGGTGGTGGGCTGCTCCTGTTGCCGGCGTTGCTGGTGGTCGCACCGGGGTTGCCGGTGGCCACGGCGCTGGGTACGAACAAGCTCGCGGCGATCGCCGGTACGGCGACGGCCGCGGCGACGTACGCGCGGCGCACCAAGATTGACTGGACGGTGACGGGGCCCGCTGCCGGGTTGGCGGTGCTCAGCTCCGGGGTGGGTGCGGTGCTGGCCGGTGCGGTGCCGGCGTCGGCGTACCGGCCGGTGGTGCTCGTGGTGTTGCTGTCGGTGGCGTTGTTCGTGGTGCTGCGGCCCCGGTTGGGGGTGGTGTCGCTTCCGCACCGGCGTACTCCGGCCCGGGTGGCCGCGGCGGTGGTGCTCGCCGGTGTCGGCATCGCTCTCTACGACGGGCTGATCGGTCCGGGTACGGGCACGTTCCTGGTGTTGGCGTTCACGGCGCTGGTCGGGGCGGATTTCGTGCACGGGTCGGCGATGGCGAAGGTGGTCAACGCGGGCACGAACCTGGGCGCGCTGGTGGTGTTCGCGGCGACCGGGCACGTGTGGTGGCTGCTGGGGGCGGGGATGGCGGTGTGCAACGTCGTCGGCGCGGCGGTGGGCGCGCGGATGGCGTTGCGTCGTGGGGCCGGGTTCGTGCGGATCGTGTTGCTGGTGGTGGTGTTGGCGCTGGTCGGCAAGCTCGGCTACGACCAGTGGCTGGCCGGCTGAGGTGCCGGTACGCGCCGAACACGACCGGGTGGTGCTGGCCGGGCTGCTCGGCCGGGATCCGGTGCTGCACGCGTATCAGCTCGGTGACCTGGACGACTTCTTCTGGCCGTACACGTCGTGGTTCCGCCGCGGCGACCAGGTGGCGCTGCTGTATCACGGGGTGGAGCCGCCGACGCTGCTCGCGTTCGCCGGGCCGGAGCACGCCGCCGGGTTGGCGGCGCTGCTCGCCGAGCTGGCCCCGCTGCTGCCGGCCCGGTTGTACGCGCACCTCTCCCCCGGTGCGGCGGCGGCGTTGGCGCCCGCGTTCGACCTGGACGGGCCGGCCGCCCACCTGAAGATGGCGTTGACCGATCCGGCGCGCCTGGCCCGGGTCACCCCGGCCGGGGTGCCGCTGGGCGCGGCGGACCTGCCGCAGCTGCGGGCTCTCTACGCACGGGCGTATCCGGGTAACTGGTTCGATCCGCGGATGGTGGAGACCGGGCAGTACGTGGGGATCCGTGACGGTGGCGCGCTGGTCGCCGTGGCCGGGGTGCACGTCTGGTCGCCGGCGTACGGGGTGGCGGCGTTGGGCAATGTCACCACTGATCCTCGGCTGCGGGGTCGTGGTCTGGGCGCGGCGGTGGTGTCCGCGCTCTGCCGGCGGCTGTGCGACAGCGTCGCGCACGTCACGTTGAACGTTCGGGCCGACAACGTGGCGGCGGTGCGGCTGTACGAGCGGTTGGGGTTCACCCGGGTCGCGGACTACGGCGAGTACACGCTGACCGCCCGGCGCTGAGCCGGTGGCGGCGGGCGGTCAGCGGGGGTTCAGCCGCGGCGGCGCGGCGAGTCGAAGCGGCCGGCGCGGATCTCCCGCAGGGCCCGCCGCCGGGTGTCGCCGCTGAGGGTGTCGACGTAGAGCCGGCCGGCGAGGTGGTCGGTCTCGTGTTGCAGGGCGCGGGCGAGGAATCCGCTGCCGGAGATGGTCAGCGGCTCGCCGTGCTGGTCGAAGCCGTGGGCGGTGGCGTGCAGGGCGCGGCGGGTCGGGAAGTACAGGCCGGGGATGGAGAGGCAGCCCTCGTCGTCGACCTCGGTCTCCTCGGAGAGTTCGATCGTCGGGTTGACCAGGTGGCCGCGGTGCCCGTCGGCGTCGTAGACGAACACCTGGGCGTCGACGCCGATCTGCGGGGCGGCGACACCGGCGCGTCCGGGTTCGCCGAGCAGGGTGTCCATCAGGTCGCCGACGAGGGCGCGTAGTTCGGCGTCGAAGCTGGTCACCGGCGCGCACGAGGTGCGCAGCACGGGGTCGCCGATGATCCGGATGGGGCGCATGGTCATGTCGGCAAGATTATCCGGCGGTGCGGCGGCCGCGGATGAGCACCTCGATGCCGTCGAGGATGCGCGCCAGGCCGAACTCGAACGCCCGTACGGGGTCGCCGGCGGCCTGGTACTCCTGGCCGGCGGCCGCGCCGACCCGGGCGGCGAGGGGGAAGCGGTGGGGGTCCATCGCCTTCTCCAGGTAGGGGGCGTGGGCGTGCCACCACTGTTGTTCGGTCAGGCCGGTGCGTTCGGCGGCCTGGGCCTGTTCGACGGCGCCGCGGACGGCGCCGTGGACGAACCCGCCGACGAGGGTGAGCACGGCGTCCATCTCGAGGTCGGTGAGGCCGATGCCGTCCACGGCGCGCAGCTCGCGTTCGTAGCGGGCGATCAGGTTGGGGCCCAGGGGTGGGCGGCTGGTGGCGACCTGCAGCAGCCACGGGTGGCGCAGGTACAGCGCCCAGGTCTGCTGGGCGAGGTCTTCCAGCCGGTCGCGCCAGGTGTCGCCGGTGGGCTCACTGGTGAGGGTCTCGCCATAGGCGGTGTCGAGCATCAGGTCGAGCAGTTCGCCCTTGCCGGGTACGTGCGTGTAGAGCGACATGGTGCCGACGGCGAGGCGTTCGGCGACGCGGCGCATGGACAGCGCGCCGAGCCCTTCGGCGTCGGCCAGGTCGATGGCGGCGCGGATGATCCGCTCGACGCTCAGGTCGGCGCGGCCCTTGCGGCTGGCGGGTTCGCGGGTTCGCCAGAGCAGGGCGAGGCTGCGCGCGGGGTCACCGGTGCCGCTGTACTCCGTGGTCACGTCCGGTGACTCTACCGCCGCCCGGACGTACGCCGTACGGCGCCGGAGGCGGCGGCCTGTGCGGGCGCAGCGCTCGGCGCGCGACGGCGGCCAGGGTGGCCAGGGTGGCCGCAATGACCGGCGTGGAGTGCACACCGCTAACGTAACGCCGCTGTCGTCTCTGGGGAGGGCCGGATGTATCCACTGGTGGAGCCGTACGCCCACGGCATGCTCGACGTCGGCGACGGCCAGCACCTCTACTGGGAGACCTGCGGCAACCCGCAGGGCGTACCGGCGGTGGTGCTGCACGGCGGTCCCGGCTCCGGGGCCACGCCCGGCTGGCGGCGCTACTTCGACCCGGCCCGCTACCGGGTGCTCCTGTTCGACCAGCGGGGCTGCGGACGCAGCCGCCCGGACGCCGCCGACCCGCACGTCGACCTCTCCGTCAACACCACCGCTCACCTGATCGCCGACATCGAACGGCTGCGCGAGCACCTCGACGTGGACCGGTGGCTGGTGCTCGGCGCGTCGTGGGGCTCCACCCTCGCCCTGGCGTACGCCCAGCGTCACCCGGAGCGGGTCAGCGCGATGGTGCTGTTCAGCGTGGTCACCACCAGCCCCGGTGAGGTCGAGTGGATCACGCGGGAGATGGGCCGGATCTTCCCCGCCGAGTGGGCCCGTTTCCGCGACGGCGTGCCGGCGGCCGACCGCGACGGTGACCTGGCCGACGCGTACGCCCGGCTGCTGGCCGACCCCGACCCGGCCGTACGGGAGCGGGCCGCCCGCGACTGGTGCGCCTGGGACGACACCCATGTGCGCACGGTCCCCGGCGCCGGTCCGGACCCCCGCTTCGAGGATCCCGAGTTCCGGATGCGTTCGGCCCGGCTGGTCACCCACTACTGGCGCAACGCCGCGTTCCTGCCCGACGGGCAGCTGCAGCGCGACGCGCACCGGCTGGCAGGGGTGCCCGGGGTGCTGCTGCACGGCCGGTTGGACATCAGCAGCCCGCCGGTCATCGCGTGGCAGCTGGCGCAGGCCTGGCCGGATGCGCGCCTGGAGCTGGTCGAGGCCGCCGGTCACGGCGCCGGACGCGGCATCGGCGAGCGGGTCGTCGCCGCGCTGGACGACTTCGCCCGCTGAGCAACCCACGCTCGACACCGCGACCGCGCGCGGCGGTCGACGCAGGAGCGGCTCGCGCTGCTCCGCAAGGCCGACCTGATCTCCCGGGAACGCAAGGAGGGCGTGCCGGGTCAGCCGGCGAGGGCGGCGCGCACCGGGAGGCTCTTCGCGGCGGCCTCGGCGACCTCCGCCCACGGGTCGCTGTCCCAGGTGATGCCGCCGCCGGCCCACACGTGCAGCCGCTGGCCGTCGGCGGCGGCGGTGCGGATGGTCAGCCCCAGGTCGATCCGGCCGGGGGCCACCCAGCCGAGCGCGCCCATGCCGGCGCCGCGGCCGACGGGTTCCAGGGCGGCGATCTGTTCCAGGGCGGCGCGTTTCGGCGCCCCGGTGACCGACCCGCCGGGGCAGACCGCGCGCAGCAGGTCGGCCAGGCCCAGCCCGTCGGCGACGACCGCGGAGATCGTCGACTCGGCCTGCCACAGGTCGCACCAGCGGCGTACCGCGAAGAGCTGGTCCACCCGCACGCTGCCGGTGCGGGCGACGCGGGCCAGGTCGTTGCGTTCCAGGTCGACGATCATCACGTGTTCGGCGCGTTCCTTCGCGCTGGCCCGCAGCTCCCGCGCGCCGGCGGCGGTGGCCGGGCGGGTGCCCTTGATGGGTCGGGTGACCAGCCGGCCGTCGGTGAGTTCGATGAGCGTCTCCGGGGAAGCGCAGCCGATCGCCCAGCCCGCGCCGGTCAGCGTGCCGCCGTAGCGGGCGCCGGGTAGCGCGCCGAGCCGGGTGAGGGCCGGCAGCGGATCGCCGGTGTAGCGGGCGGCGGCGTGCCCGACCACGTTGACCTGGTAGACGTCGCCGCGGCCGATGGCCTGGCGGACCGCCTCGACGGCTTCGGCGTGCTGCGTCGGGGTCCAGCTCTCCCGCCAGTCGCCGAGCCGCCAGGGTCCGGCGGCCGGCGGCGGTGGTGGTGGCGGTGCGTCGGTGTGGCCGTACACCACCACGGCGATCTCCGGCAGCGCCGGCGAGGGGGTCGGCGCACCGGCCGGCGCGCCGCCGATCAGCGCGCCTGCCGCGGCCGAGACGTAGAGGGCGGCGCCACAGGGACCGTCCGGGTCGTGGTCGGGGGCGGGGCGGGCCAGGTCGTCCAGCGGCAGGCCGTGCGCGGCGAGGAACTCCTGCACGTCGGCGGCGGGGTCACCGCCGTCGCTGGGGCGCCACTGCCAGCGGGCCCGTTCGACCAGGGTACGGCGGCAGCCGGCGGGCGCCGCCGGAACATCGATCGCTGCTACTGAAAGCGTGTCCACGCCGACTGGCCCATTCTTCCTCGTCCGTTCAGCGGATTTCCCGACTCGCCCGCGTGGACCTGCTCGATGCGGACCACTTTCGCTTGGTACTGTGCGTCACTGGTCATGTGAACCATGACACAGTGCCCCCACAGTCCGGAGAACCCGATGTGCCAGCACCAACCCACCTGCCCCTCCGCCGACGCCGTTGATCGGGAAGCCGCCCGGGTCCTCGCCTGCTTCCATGAGCAGGGCTGGAGCCTGCTCTGCAACGGCGTGATCGTCTTCGAGGACACCGGCGAACTGCTCCCCGACGGCAGCTGCATCGCCCCGCACCGCGGCCCCGCCCGACACGCCCTCGTCGCCTGAGCGACCACACAGCGTCACCGCACGTCCGTCGACCAGGCTAGCCCCGATCCGGGGCCGCCGCGGCCGGGTCGACGACGCCGGGGCGGTGCGATCCGACCGCCCCGGCTCGCCGCGATCAGTCCTCGAACGCCTCCGGCGACGGGCACGAGCAGACCAGGTTCCGGTCGCCGTACGCGCCGTCGATGCGCCGCACCGGCGGCCAGTACTTACCGGCCCGGTCCACCCCGGCCGGGTACGCGCCCACCGACCGCGGGTACGGGTGCGGCCACTCGTCACCGGTGACCATCGCCGCGGTGTGCGGCGCGTTGGACAGCGGGTTGTCCCCCGCCGGCCACCGCCCGGCAGCCACCTCGTCGATCTCCGCCCGGATGGCGATCATCGCGTCGCAGAACCGGTCCAGCTCACCCAGGTCCTCGCTCTCGGTGGGCTCCACCATGAGCGTCCCGGCCACCGGGAACGACATCGTGGGCGCGTGGAAGCCGTAGTCGATCAGCCGCTTCGCCACGTCGTCGACGCTTACCCCGGTCGCCTTCGTCAACGGACGCAGGTCGAGGATGCACTCGTGGGCCACCAGGCCCTTGTTGCCGGAGTACAGCACCGGGTAGTGGTTACGCAGCCGCGCCGCCACGTAGTTCGCGGCCAGCACCGCCACCCCGGTGGCCCGCGACAGCCCCTCCGCGCCCATCATCCGCAGGTACGCCCACGGAATCGGCAGGATCCCCGCCGACCCGTACCGGGCCGCCGAGATCGCCGGCGAGCCGTCGGCCCGCTCCCCCGCCGGGTCACCCGGCAGGTACGGGGCCAGGTGCGCGCGCACCGCCACCGGACCCACCCCCGGGCCGCCGCCGCCGTGCGGGATGCAGAACGTCTTGTGCAGGTTCAGGTGCGACACGTCCGCCCCGAACTTCCCCGGCTTCGCGAACCCGACCAGGGCGTTGAGGTTCGCCCCGTCGACGTACACCTGACCGCCCGCGTCGTGGACCTTCGCGCAGAGCTGCGCGATGCCCGTCTCGTACACCCCGTGCGTCGACGGGTACGTCACCATGATCGCGGCGAGCGTCTCCCGATGCTTGTCGATCTTCGCGTCGAGGTCGACCAGGTCGACGTTGCCGTCCTCGTCGCAGGCCACCACGACCACCCGCATCCCGGCCATCACGGCGCTGGCCGCGTTGGTGCCGTGCGCCGACGACGGGATCAGACACACGTCCCGGTGCCCCTCACCCCGGGCCCGGTGGTACGCGCGGATCGCCAGTAGCCCCGCCAGCTCCCCCTGCGAACCGGCGTTGGGCTGCACGCTGACCGCGTCGTAGCCGGTCACCTCGGCCAGCCACCCCTCCAGCTGGCTGATCATCTCCCGGTAGCCGGTGGTCTGCTCCGCCGGCGCGAACGGGTGGATGTGCGCGAACTCGGCCCAGCTGACCGGCTCCATCTCGGTGGTCGCGTTCAGCTTCATCGTGCACGACCCCAGCGGGATCATGCCCCGGTCCAGGGCGTAGTCGAAGTCGGCCAGCCGGCGCAGGTAGCGCAGCATCGCCGTCTCCGAGTGGTGGCTGTTGAACACCGGGTGGGTCAGGAACTCCGAGGTGCGGGCCAGCGCCGCCGGCAGCGCGGCGTCGACGTCCCCGTCGACCCCGGCCACCCCGAACGCCGCCCACACCGCCGCCACGTGCGCGCCGGTGGTCGTCTCGTCGCAGGAGACCCCGACCCGGTCGGCGTCGACCAGCCGCAGGTTCACCCCCCGCTCGGCGGCCGCGGCGACGACCTCGGCGGCCCGGCCGGGCACCGTCGCGGTGACGGTGTCGAAGAACGCGACGTCCGCGACGTCCACCCCGCCGGCGCGCAGGCCGGCCGCGAGCCGGGCCGCCATCTCGTGGGTACGCCGGGCGATGGCCCGCAGCCCGTCCGGGCCGTGGTACACGGCGTACATGCCGGCCATCACGGCGAGCAGCACCTGCGCGGTGCAGATGTTGCTGGTCGCCTTCTCCCGCCGGATGTGCTGCTCCCGGGTCTGCAACGCCAGCCGGTACGCCCGGTTGCCGTCCGCGTCCTTCGACACGCCGACCAGCCGGCCCGGCAGCATCCGCTCCAACCCCGAGCGCACCGCCAGGTAACCGGCGTGCGGGCCACCGAAGCCCATCGGCACACCGAAACGCTGGGTGGTGCCCGCGGCGATGTCCGCGCCGATCTCCCCCGGCGCGCGCAGCAGCGTCAACGCCAGCAGGTCCGCGGCGACGGTCACCACCGCCCCGGCGGCGTGCGCCGCGTCGACCAGCCCCGCGTGGTCGCGCACCGCACCGGACGCCCCCGGGTACTGCAGGTGCAGGCCGAACAGCTCACCCGGCAGGGGTTCGGTCGCCAGGTCCAGCACCCGCACCTCGAGGCCGAGCGGCTCCGCCCGGCTGCTGATCACCGCGATGGTCTGCGGCAGCGCGTCGGCGTCGACCACGTACACGTTGCTCTTGCTCTTCGACGCGCGCCGCGCCAAGGTCATCGCCTCGGCCGCGGCGGTGCCCTCGTCGAGCATCGACGCGTTCGCGGTGGCCAGCCCGGTCAGGTCGGTGACCATGGTCTGGAAGTTCAGCAGCGCCTCCAGCCGGCCCTGGCTGATCTCCGGCTGGTACGGCGTGTACGCCGTGTACCAGGCCGGATCCTCCAGCACGTTACGGCGGATCACACCCGGGGTGTGCGTGCCGTGGTACCCCAGACCGATCATGGAAACGGCGACGGTGTTGCGGGAGGCGAACGCCCGCAGCTCGGCGAGCGCCTCCGCCTCGGTCGCCGGGTCCGGCAGGTCCAGGGTGCCGTGCCAGCGGATCACCTCGGGGATCGCCGCGTCCATCAACTCGTCGATGGAGCTGTGGCCGACGGTCTCCAACATCCGGCGCTCGTCGTCCGGGCCGGGGCCGATGTGACGGGTGGCGAACTCTGCGGTCATGGGCTGCGCTCCCGGGGGGCGAGGTCGAACAGGTCGGCCTCCCCCTCTGTCGCGCCCCGTGCAGCGCTCCACAGTGCCTGCCCACGAGGTCCTTTTGCCTGAGAGGTTCCGGGGAGGATTTGCCCCTTCGGCGCCGCCCGGGTACAGCTGGGCGGTCTCTCCCCCGTGGGTGTTACCGGCATGGTCAACGCTACCAGCGCTCGGGTTTCCGCCAGATTTCGTACCCCGGCCACGTGATCTTGCGCGCGGGTCCGGCCGGTGCCGTCCCGCGCGGGCGGGCCTCAGCCGGCGGCCACCGGCGTGACCGGCGTCACCGCCGCCGCGCCGACCGCCCGATCGGCCAGCGCGGGCAGCACGCGACCCAACGCCGCGTCCACGGTCAACGACGCGTACGCGTCCCCGCGGGTGGCCCCCTGGTTGACGATCACCACGGGGATGCCGAGCTTCGCCGCCCGCAGCACGAACCGCCGCCCCGACATCACCGTCAGTGACGAACCCAGCACCAGCAGCAGCCGGGCCCGCTCCACCAGGGCGAAGCAGCTCGCCACCCGCGGCGCCGGCACCGTCTCCCCGAAGAACACCACGTCCGGCTTCAACGTCCCCCCGCCGCAGACCGTGCAGTCCACCACGTGGAACCCGGCCTCCTGCGCGTCGTCGAGCTCCACGTCACCGTCGGGGTTCACCGCCGCGACCCGCGCCGCGAAATCCGGATTCGCCTCCCGCAGCCGCCGGTCCAGCTCCTCCCGCGAGACCCGGTTGCCGCAGTCCAGGCAGACCACCACGTCCAGACGACCGTGCAGCTCCACCACCTCGCGGCTGCCCGCCGCCGTGTGCAACCCGTCCACGTTCTGCGTGATCACCGCGTCGACCAGGCCGCCGTGCTGCAACCGGGCCACCGCCCGATGCCCGTCGTTCGGCCACGCGCGGGCCATCAGCCGCCACCCCACGTGGCTGCGCGCCCAGTAGCGGCGCCGCGCCAGCGGATCCCCCGTGAACGTCTGATACGTCATCGGGGTGTGCCGGCGCGCCGCCCCGCTGGGCCCCCGGTAGTCCGGGATCCCCGACTCGGTCGACAGCCCCGCCCCGCTCAACACCACGACACCGCCGCCGCTGACCCGCTCGACCAGCGCGTCGATCATCTCCGTCACGCCTCCATGCTGCCTCAGCGTCCACCGCCGCGCCCACCGGCGGCTAGGTTGGAAGGCATGCGCGTCGTCATCGCCGGAGGACACGGGAAGATCGCCCGCCTGCTGGAACGGGAACTCACCGACCGCGGCGACCACGCCGCCGGTCTGATCCGCGACCCCGACCAGTCCGCCGCGCTGACCGCGGCCGGCGCCCAGCCGATCATCTGCGACCTGGAACACGCGGACGTCACCGAGGTCGCCGGGCACCTCGCCGGCGCCGACGCGGTGGTGTTCGCCGCCGGCGCCGGGCCGGGCAGCGGTGCCGCCCGCAAGGACACCGTCGACCGGGCCGCCGCCGTCCTGCTCGCCGACGCCGCGCAGCAGGCCGGCGTCCGCCGCTACCTACTGGTCTCCTCGATGGGCGTGGAAGGTGAGCCGCGGCCCGGCACCGACGCGGTGTTCGCCGCCTACCTGCGGGCCAAGAAAGCCGCCGAGGACGACCTCGCCGCCCGAGACCTGGACTGGACGGTGCTGCGACCCGGCCGACTCACCGACGAGCGGCCCACCGGGCGGGTCACCCTGGCCCGGCGGGTGCCCTCCGGCGCGGTCACCCGCGCCGACGTCGCCGGCGTCCTGGTCGCGCTGCTGCACACCCCGGCCACCGCCGGGGCGATCCTGGAACTCGTCGCCGGCGACACCCCGATCGCCGAGGCGGTGACCGCAGGCTGACCGGCGACGCCGCCGGTCAGCGCTGGTGGTGTCGCGGCAACGCGGTCTGCTGCGCCCCGGCCGCCACGGCCTGCCCGACCAGGCGGTCGACGGTCCGCGCCAACTGCTCACTGCCGTCGTCGAGATGCCGCGCCGCCGCCTGCATGTGCGAGATCATCATCTCGCCGAAGATCCGCAGCGCCTCTCGCGTCGCCACGGAGTCGTCGAAGCTCGGCCCGGCGTTGCTGCGGTACTCGTTCACGGCCCGCTCCGCCTCCTGCCTCGCCTCCTCCACTGCGGCCTGCATGTAGCTCTCGTACTGGGTACGGGCGTACTCGGCGACCCGACGCGCGTAGTCGTGCGCCTGCGCGATGATCTGCTCCGCCTCCCGCTGCGCCGCGGAGAGGAGGTTCACCTCCTTCGCCGCCGGCATCGGAGTCGCCGTGTTCTTGCTCGGGATCACCCCGTGCCGGTGCAACTCCACCCGGTCGTTGAGCCGCTCGTTCTCCGCGCGGAGGGTCGCGAGCTGCGCCGACAACAGGTCGAGCTCGTCGGCGACCTGCATCCGGAACCGGTCCACGTCGGTGTTGTCGTAGCCGCGGCGGGTGAACGACGCCGAGGAGAACTCCCAGCGGCGCACCCGGTCGGCAGTCATCCGCACCTGGACACCGCCGGACACCTGCTGCATCCCGTCGTACCTGCTGATCGGGGTCGCGCTCACCGCACTGACCTTTCGTTAGCGGCCACGGCCGGCACGAGTCGACTCCTCGCGCTCACCGGGCACCTCGGGAGTTGTCAGGCGCGGACGCATCCAGCGCCGTCCGCCACGCCGGCCCGTACCAGTGCTTGCCGAGCCCCTCGTGGTGCAGCTGCCCCGCGTGGTAGCCGGCCCGAGTCAACGTCTGAACGGAGTGACCGACCATCTCGTCGGAACCGCACACGTACACGTGCCGGGACCGCCAGTCACCGTCGGCCAGCGCCCGATCCGCCGCGTGCACGAACTCGCCAGGCCGCTGCGGGTCCGCACCGACCACGTACGTCACCGTCAACCACGGGAACGACGCGGCCAGTTTCTCGATCGCATCCGTGTCGTAGAACTCCAGCCGCGACCGGGCCCCCACGTACAGGTCGACCCGGCGGCCGGAGCCCTCCGCGGCGACCTGCTCCACGATCGACTTCACCGGCGCCCAGCCGGTGCCGCCGGCCAGCAGCAGCAGGTCACTGGCCCCGGCCGAGCGCAACGTCAGCTGGTCGCCCACCGGCGAGGCCAAGTGCAGGTGGTCACCCACCGCCAACCCGTACACCAGGCGGGACGAGACCACGCCGCCGGGCGCGGCCCGCACGTGCAGCTCCAACGTGCCGTCCTGCCGCGGCGCGTTCGCCGGCGAGTAGTACCGCCACGACCGCACCGCCGGGTGCGACACCCCGATCGACTGCCCGGGCATGAACGGCAGCAGGTACTGCGGACGCAACGTCAGCACCGCCACGTCGAACGCCCGCCGCTCGTGCGCCACGACCTCGGCCACCCACCACGGCGGGGCCACCGCCTCCGCCGCCTGCGCGGCGTCGATCATCACCTGCGACACCAGCCCGTACGCGCCCGCCCAGTCCTGGGCCAGCTCGTCGGTCCACTGCTCGCCCAGGAAGTGCTGCAACGTGGCCAGCAGCGCCTCACCGACGGCCGGGTAGTGCTCGGGGCGCACCGCGAACTTCCGGTGGTCGGCGCCGAGGTCCTGCAGGAACCCGACGAGCCGGTCGACCTGGTCGACGTTGGTCACGATGTGCGCCAACGCGGTGACCAGCCGATCCCGCTGACCGGCCATGTTCGTGGGGAACATCTGCCGGGTCTCGGGATGGTTCAGGAACAACGCCGAGTAGAAGTAGAGCGGCACCTGGTCGCCGTGCGCGGCGACCAGGGACCAGCTCTGCTTGAGCCGTGCGACGTCCACGTTCAGGCGCCCGGACGGTTCCCGGTGGCCACCACCTGGTCCTGCACCTCACCGAGCACCGTACGCACGTGCGCCAGCACGTCGGCCGGCACCCCGAGCTGCGTCAGCACCTCGGTCAGGTGGGCACCCACCTTCGCGTAGTGCGCGACGGGGATGTTCATCGGCTGGTGCGCCTCGGCCAGGCCGCGGCCGGTGTACTCGTTCGGACCGCCGAGGACCACGGTCAGCATCAGCGCCAGGTGCCGGCGCTGGCCGGTCATGTCCACGTCGGTGAAGTAGCCGGCGAGCTCCGGGTCGGCGAGGACCCGGTCGTAGAACAGCTCGACAGCGGCCTTCACCGAGCTGGCACCGCCGATCCGCTGGTAGTGCGAGACGGGGGTGGTCTCTGACGTAACCGTCACGGTCTTTCCTTCCGAAGTGGAGGGGTGGCGCGAGGGGCAGGCGGTCCGCCGGCGCGACGGGTGACGCCCGGTGGGGCGACACCCGTATCCGGGCCAACCGCGTCAGGGACCATAGCGCGTCAAGCCGTTCCGGTCATGGCCCCCCTATCAAATTCCTGACACTGTCCACCACGGGCAGTGACGAAAACCGCTACCTCATGATCAACCAGAGGCGACTGTGACAGCACCCTCCGTGACCGGCATGCGCCGGCCGTCCACAACAGAACCCGCCGACAAACCCGCCCCCCACAGCCGCTTTACCCCCGCTGACCACCGCAGACGGCAGCTGCCCGATCGCCTGACCAGGATCATCCATCCCGCCACAACGGGCTCCACCGCCCGTACGACCAACCCCGCCGAACGGCCGACCACCCGACCCCGCCCACACCCATCTATACGCAGAGTCACCATGAAAATTGCAACAACCATCGGCGCGTCGCACACACCCAACGTCACAGAGCCCACCGGCCCAGCCCCGGCGGACACGAAAAAGGCGGGCGCGTCACCCGACGCACCCGCCACGAACCCGCAGCAGAACCCGCTCAGCCCGCCTGTCGACGCGCCCGCCGAGCCGCCAACTCGTCCCCCACCGACTCCGGCGCCACCGCCGGCTCACCGGCCTCCGCAGCCTCCGCGGCCGGCTCCGCCGGCAGATGCGACAGCGAACCCTGGATCTCCTTGAACGCACCACCGATCGCGATGCCGAACACCCCCTGGCCACCCTGCAACAGGTCGACCACCTCTTCCGGGGACCGGCACTCATAGACCGTCGTACCGTCCGAGATCAACGTGATCCCCGCCAGGTCCTCGACACCCCGCGAACGCAGCGCCTCGATCGCCTTACGGATGTTCTGCAACGACACCCCGGCATCCAACAGCCGCTTCACGACCTTCAACACCACCAGGTCGCGGAACGAGTACAACCGCTGCGTACCGGAGCCCGACGCGTCCCGAACACTCGGCACCACCAGACCCGTACGCGCCCAGTAATCCAACTGCCGGTAACTGATACCCACCGCGTGGCAGGCCGTCACACCCCGATAACCCACCGAACCGTCACTATCCGTCGCCGACCACGGCGACGCCACACCCGGCTCGTCCAGCTCCGTACCCGGATCAGAATTCCGCGGCTCGTGCATCCGGACAACCTCCCCGCCCGTGCGGTGCCGCGTCGTTTCCGGGACGCGACCCCTCGACACGGAAACCCTATAGCGACAATCCGGGGTCACCGCGCAGAAACCGTCGCGACACGCCGCGCAGCCAGATAGAAGATCACCACACGAAGCGTGACGTCACCCACCGTGACGTCCGCAGCCGGCGAGCCACAACCGCCCGCCAACCACTCAGCCCGCGAAATCCTCCGGACGCACCTGCTCCAGGAACTCGCGGAACTTCTCCACCTCGTCCTCCTGCTCATCCGGGATCACGATCCCCGCCTCACTGAGGACCTGCTCGGCACAACGAATGGGAGCCCCCACCCGCAACGCCAACGCAATGGAATCGCTCGGCCGGGCCGACACCCGCACCCCGTCCCCGATCAACAGATCGGCGAAGAACACGTTGTCCTTCAACTCAGTGATCTCCACCGCACGCAACGGCGCCTCAAGCGCCGCCAACACATCCCGCAGAAGATCATGCGTCAACGGTCGAGCCGGCTTCACACCCTGCTGCTCGTAAGCGATCGCCGTCGCCTCGACCGCGCCGATCCAAATCGGCAGATAGCGGTCCCCCTCGACCTCCCTGAGCAGGACGATCGGCTGGTTACTGGGCAGCTCCACCCGAACCCCGACCACGCTCAGCTCGCGCACCGCCGCCTCCGTGTCGTTGTCACCTACGCCGCACCGCGCCCTTCCCTGCACGGTACACGGACCGCGACACGGCCGTCCCACGCGCTACCCGCACCACGCCCGCGCCAGAAAGGGGTTACCCCAGCAAGCCTACGACACGCTTCCCGAGAGAGATCTTTCCGCACACCGCCCCGACAACCGGCATCACCGGCCCAACGTCGAACGCAACCCGACCCGCACCAACGCCGCATGCAACTGCTGCGACAACGCCACCAACTCCCGCGCCGTCTCCGCAGCCCGCGCCCGCGCCGCCGGATCACTCTGCCGCACCAACGGCGCCACCAACTGCGCGAACAAACCGACCTCCCGGTCCGCCGCCGTCCGATAACCCCGCAGATGCCGCGGCTCCAAGCCGTACGCCGCCAGACCCGCCACCGCCCCAGCGATGATCAACGCGTCCCCGTCGTACCAACCCGGCGGATCAGACACCACCACACCGAGCCGCTCCAACTCCGCCAGCGTCGACTCGTCCAACCCACTACGAGCCAGCAGATCCGACCGGCCGAGCCGCACCTCCGACGACTCGACCGGCTCATCCGCCTCCCGACCCGGCACCTCACCACCCGGGCCGACCGCCACCAACGTCGGCCGCGACCGACCCGGCACCGCACCACCGGCATCCCACTCGGCCAGCTGCTCCCGAATCACCCGCAACGGCAGATACTGATCCCGCTGCGCGGTCAACACGAACCGCAACCGCGCCACATCGTCCCAGCTGAACTTCCGGTAACCAGCCGCCGTACGCTGCGGCTCGACCAGCCCCTCAGCCTCGAGGAAACGCAACTTCGAAATCGTGACGTCGGGGAAATCCACCCGCAACTGACCCAGCACCTCACCGATGCTCATCAGCGGCTGGGACCGGGCCGCCCCCGGTGACGTGGAGGCCGCAGGCTCGTTCACCCCCGGCCGGCCTCCTCCTCCGGACGCGGACCGGCGATGAACACCACCCGGAACTTCCCGATCTGAACCTCGTCACCATTGCTCAACGTGGCCGCCTCGACCCGCTCCCGGTTCACGTAGGTGCCGTTCAGGCTCCCCACATCACGAACCGTGAACGTCCCACCATCCCGGTGGAACTCCGCGTGCCGCCGCGACACCGTCACGTCGTCGAGGAAGATGTCACTGTCAGGGTGCCGGCCGCTGGTCGTCACATCGTGATCCAACAGGAACCGGGCCCCGGCGTTCGGACCACGACGGACCACCAGCAGCGCCATCCCGGGCGGCAACGAACCGGACATCCGGCTCGGCACCACATCGGTGTCCGGCCCCTCCAGCACTTCGTCGAGCGAACCGAGATTGAGCGTCGAAGTGACGTCGAGCGGGGGGAACTCGTCGTCTGGGCGCGTCATGGGACCACCTCACGGATCTGTTCGGTCGGCGTCGGGTAATGGCGGGTCTGGCCGCCGGGCAGTCGCACACCCGGCGGCTGGCTCCCCGTGCCCGGGAAGGCAATTCCGCAACGCTCAACTATTGGGTTCTCGGTCGACTGGGCGAGCCTAGCCAGCGCCGAAAAGCAGGGCAACCGGACGCGCGGACTCAACAAGCGCACCGGATCAAGCTCACTCAGCTCTCGGTCAACTCGCGGTACGCGCCCGCAGTAAGCAGCCCGTCCACCGCAGTCGGATCATCCGGCGTGATCTCCACCAACCAACCCGCACCGTACGGGTCAGTGTTGATCACCTCCGGGGTGTCGCCGAGCGCCTCGTTGCGCGCGGCCACCGTACCGCTCACCGGGGAGTAGATCTCCGACACGCTCTTCGTCGACTCGATCTCACCCAGCGACTCACCGGCCGCCACCACCGCCCCCGCATCAGGCAGCTGAACGAACACGATGTCACCGAGCGCGTCCTGCGCGAAGTGCGTGATGCCGACCCGGACCACTCCGGTGCCGTCACCCGCCACCCACTCGTGCTCGGCGGTGTATCGCAGGTCATCAGGAATCACAGACGCGTCCTTCATCCATCGCGCCACGGGCACCCGCCCGCAGCGGCCACGCCCGGTCAGGAAACCGGACGGGCGTGTTCCAGCTTGATCGGCGCGTGCAGCGCCGAAACCTCGGCAGCCTCACGATCCTCAACGATCACGTTACCGCCGTCACCCTGGACCGACGCGACCACCCCACCAGGAATGTTCAACGCCGTACGCATCGTCGCCGGATCACCGATCACCGTGATCGTGAACGGACCCGTCAACCGCCGCCCGTCCACCACCAACGAACCGTTCTCCCCGTCCAGGAAGTACGTCGACGCGATGATCCGCACCGAGGCCCGATCCCCACCGGAGATCTGCATCGCCTCCCCGCCGGCGCCCCGCAACTCCTGCACCGCGTCCAACACCCGCGTCGCGGAGATCGGCTTCGCACCCGACTCGAACCGCACCGCCAGACCAGGACCCGTCGCCGGCAACGTACCCGCCAGGATCCCCAGCTCGTCCGCCCGCCGCGTCGCCTCGTCCAACGCCGCCTGCCGACCCTGCTCACCCGAGCGCAACTGCCGCTGACTCTCCTCCAGCCCGGCGATGTCCTGCCGCAACCGGTTCTCCCGAGCGTCCAGATCCGACAGGATCCGCACCAGGTCCTCCTGACGCGTCACACCCGCCGTCGGATCCGTCGACGTCGTCCGCAACTGCACCACCAGGGTGAACCCCAGCAACGCCAACAACGCGGCGATCATCACACTCGCCGTCGACACCCGCGACCGGCCCGCACCGGCCGGAGCCGCCGCACCGTCATCCGGCGACACCGCCGCCGCGCCCTCAGCGGGCTCCACCCCGGCCCCGTCCTCAGCCGGCTCCGTACGCGGAACCAGCGGACTCAACTCGTCCGGATCCGGCGCGTCCGGCCGCGGATCCGGCTCACCACCCGGCCCCGCCGGACGCTCCGGATCCGCCGGCTTCGGCCAACCCGTACCCGTCTCGGTCTGCTCCTCGCTCATCGCTTAGAACCTACGCCCGGAACAGGTGCCGGCGGATCGCCGCCACGTTCCCGAAAATTCGCACCCCGAGCACGACCACCACACCAGTCGACAACTGACCACCCACGCCCAACTGGTCACCCAGATACACGATCAAGGCCGCCACCAACACGTTCGAGATGAACGACACCACGAACTGCTTGTCATCGAAGATCCGGTCGAGCTTCGCCCGCACCCCACCGAAGACCGCGTCCAACGCGGCCACCACCGCGATCGGCAGGTACGGCTGCAACGCCGCGGGCACACTGGGGTCGAGCCACACCCCGAGAACCACACCGGCGAGCAACGCCAGCACCGCGATCATCGACCACCTCCGGAGGGGCTGGGAGACGTCCCTGAGTCGGTCGACCCGGGACCGGCGGACCGGTCACCCGACGGCGAGGCGTTCGGGCTGTCCGATGGTTCCGCGTAGCGTAGCTGCGGCTCAGGAGCGGCCGGCAGAGTGAGGTCGTCGGCCTCGCGGACCCCGAACGACAGCCCCGTCTTCTCGGCCACCTCCCGCATCAACGCGGCGTTGCGGCTCTGCTCGAAACGGCGCTTCATCGACCCCGGCCCGATCGCCGACACCTCGTACGGCCCGGTCACCGGACGGAAATCGACCAGGATCGCCTCACCCGCCGAACGGATCGTCGACGTCGCCGTCAACCGCTGCCCGTTGATCGAGATCGCCTCCGCGCCCGCGCTCCACAGGGCGTTCGCCACCCCCTGCAGATCGCTGTAGAGCACCCGCGGCGGACCCGCGCCCGCACCGGTCACCGCGTCCGCGTCACCAGGCGCGTCCGCCAACCGGACCACCACCCCGTCACCACGAACCCGGCCCAACCCGGTACCCGCCTCCAGGTCACGCAGCCGCGCCGCGGCCGAACCGCTCAGCGCCGCGTCCCGCTGCCGGCCGACCTCCTCGCGCAGCTCGTCGGCGCGCGCGGACAACTCGTCGGTCTCCCGCTCCCGCTCCTTGACCTGCGTCACCAGACCCGAACGCGCCTGGCTGCGCCCCGGCTCGTCCTCCATCGTCTGCCGGTACGCCACCGCCAGCAGGAAGCCGAGCACCACCAGCACCACCACGGTCACCGTCCGGGCCGATCGGCTGTGCCACCTCGACGGCGGATCGACCCGACGGCGCTGCGCCGCGGCCGCGTACCCCGGCTCCAACGGATTACGGAACAGCTCGGTCAGGAAGTCCGGCGCGTAGACGCGGGACGGGCGTTCCCGTTCGTCCCGGCGCACGCTCACGCCGCCGCTCCCGCGCCGCGCGCCGCGCGGACCAGCCGGGCGGCCTGGATCACGTACATGGCGCCGGCCACCCAATACAGCGCCAGGCCCCACCACGCCAGCCCCCAGCCGAGGGCACCGGCCACGTCGGCGGCCCCGGGGACGGCGGCGGCGAGCAGCAGGGTCGGGAACGCGGCGAGCAGGATGAAGGTGGCGGTCTTACCGACGTAGTGCACCGGCGGGGGGCCGTACCCGAACCGGCGCAACACCCCCAGCGAACCGAGCAGCAGCAACTCCCGCGCGAGCAACGCGGCGGTGAACTGCCACGGCACCACCTCGCGGGCGGTGAACCCGGCCAGTGTGGCGAGGATGTAGAGCCGGTCGGCGAGCGGGTCGAGCAACTCCCCCAGCCGGCTCACCTGGCCCAGCCGGCGGGCCACCCAGCCGTCGACCCAGTCGGTGGTGCCGCCGACCGCGAGGACCACGAGCGCGGCGACGTCGGCGTGCGCGCCGAGCAGCAGATAGAGGAAGACGGGCACGCCGATCAGCCGCAGGAAACTGATCAGGTTGGGCACGGTGAGCACTCGTCCGGTGGCCGTGCCGCCGGAGGCTCCTGGTTGCCCTGCCTCAGCCGGCCGACGCGACACCGAACCTCCTTGACGACACGCCCCGGCACCCGGCCGAGGTCGGGCGCTGCGGAGGACGTGCGCGTTGTCGGGCCGGCTACCGCCGGCGCCCTCTGCCGGCCCCGTCGAACGGGACCTTCGCCTGAAGTCGGCCCGCGATCGGTGATCGCGGGCCGAGTGAACTGCGCTGCCACTATATCGGGCTGCTCGCCCGGTCCGACCGCCGTGACTGTCGGCGCTTCGGTTCGTTTCGGTGTGGCGCGTGCCACCACCCGTAAGGCATCCTAGGACACTAGGGGTGGATCGGGCACCCGTTCGGTCGCCGCACCGCCCGCGCCGACGCGGCTCAGGCCGTCCGTACCGTCGCATCCTTCTGCTGCTCGCCCGCCTGGAGCACCGCCGCCTGCTCGAAGGCCAGCAGGCCGAGCAGCAGCTCGCTCTGGGCCCGCACCGGCATCCGGTCGAGCACGGCCTGCACCGCCCGGTGCCGCCGCTCGGTCAGCTCGCGCAGCACCTCCTCTCCCGCGGCGGTGGGCAGCAGACGCACCTCGCGGCGGTCCCGGGGGTCCGCCGCCCGGCGGAGCAGTCCGGTCGCCTCCAACCGGTCACAGAGCCGACTCGCCGACGACGGCACCACGTCCAGCAGCTCGGCCAGGCGGTTGACGTTCGTCTCCGACCTGGCGCAGATCAGCGACAGCACGCGCAGCTGCGTCGGGGAGACCGAGAGCCGGTGCCGGGAGGCGGCGGTGTCCAGCACGTCGACGAGCGCTTCGGCGGCCGCGTCGATCGCCGCGGCGAGATTCGGAGGTCGCTCCATCCGATGTCCCCTGCCATCGTCCCGCTCGCGGCCCGGCCGCGACGGTGCCTCATCCGGCGTCCCGGCCGCGGACACCGTGCCAGTCCAGGCAGACCACGACGGCGTCGTCGCGCAGATCGCTGTCCGCGTGGTAGGCGTGCAGTTCGCGCATCACCGTACCAACTGCCTCGGTCGCCGGCTGCAACCGTGTGGAGCGCATCGCCCGCGCCATCGCGCGCTCGCCGTACGGTTCGCCGCCGGTCGGGCGGGCCGCCCAGACACCGTCGCTGACCACGAAGAGGCGGTCACCAGGGAGCAGCGCGAACTCCTGCAGGTCGTAGCGGGCCTCGGCGAACATGCCCAGCGGCAGCTGCTGGTCCAGCGCGATCGGCTCCACCGTGCCGCCCCGCAACCGCAGTACGTGCGGCGATCCGGCATCCACCGCCCGCACCTCCCCCGTGGCCGCGTCGAGTTCGAGCAGAAGGGTCGAGACGTACCGCCGTCCGCGGTGCTGGTAGTGCAGCGTGTCCGAGGCGAGCTCGGCCTGCTCCGCCAGGCCGCCACCCGAGCGGCGGGCGTTGCGCATCGCGTTGACCGTGGTCACGGTCATCAGCGACGCGGCCAGCCCGGTGCCGTCGCCGTTGAGCACCGTGACGGTCAACCGATCACCGTCCAGGGACCAGTCGAAGTGGTCACCCCCCACGGTGTACGCGGGCTCGAGCTGACCGGCGAGGTGGAACGCGGGGTGCGTGACGCTGCGCCCGGGAAGCAGCTCCCACTGCAGCTCCGCCGCCATGCTCAGCCGTTCGCGTCGGCGTGCCCGGCGGTAGCGGTCCGTCTCCCGGTCGGCGGCGCGCAGCGCCACCGCCAGCGCGCCGGCGATGTCGACGGCCCGCTCCTCGACCTCCGGGCCGGGCGCGCCGGGCAGCTCGATCACGAGCACGCCCACCCGGTCCCCCCACACCGACATCGGCAGGAACACCCGGCACCCGCCCTCGTCGGCGGCGAGGACCGGCCGCTGACTGCTGAAGCAGCGCTGCGCCGCCGCCTCGCCGGCCACGGAGGAGCCGAGCTCCTGGTCGAGCACCGGCCAGAGACCGTTGATCCGGTAGTCGGCGATGAGCACCTCGGTGCGGCTGGCGCCCAGCACGGCGCGGATCGCTTGGTCGGCGGCCTCCACCAGCTGGTCCGGCGGGGCCGCCCGCAGGGCGCGTGACACCGGATCGGGGCCGTCCACCATGGTTGTTCCTCCGGAAAATTTGCTATGGGGCAAGCATCATACGGAGAGCCCACAGCAGCCGGGCGGCCCGGTGGCCCGTCCCGGCGGAGGGAACGTCCTCAGTGGTCCCCGCGTACCGCGACGGCGCCGTAGAAGGCGTCGGGAACCGACGCCGGCCTGCCCTCGGGCCGCCAGTCGCCGACCGCCACGACGCCGTCCTCGGTGGGCGTCCAGCGGCCGAGCAACGCGGGGAAGTCGGCGGGCGGACGCATCCGGAACGCCGGGCCCATCATCGCCAGCGCCTCGGGGTGGCCGGCCAGCTCCTCGCTGTCGAAGTCGACGGCGAGGCAGCTGCCCGGTGCCGCCGCCGCGTAGAGCTCGTCGAGCGTCCGGGCCAACGTCTCGTCGTCGAGGAACGCGGCGAGGCCGAGGAACACCACCCCCACCGGTCTCCTCCCCCACCCCGGCACGAACCGGTGCAGCTGGGCCGGATCGATCGTGCCGATGTCGGTGGCGTCGCCGTACCCGTAGCCGGCCCGGTCGCTGCCGGCGAGGATGCGCTGCCCCAACCGGATGGTGACCGGGTCGACGTCGGTGTAGAGGACCGTCGCCTCCGCCGCCACCTCGTGCACGTTGCCCATGGTCGGCACCCCGGCCCCGAAGACCAGGAAGCCGTCCACGCCGCGCGCGGCGATCGCCCGCACGGACCGGCCGAGGAAGGCCCGCAGCTCGCGGAAGATCTGCGCGCACGGCCCGTACGCCTGCTCGAAGGCGCCGGCCGCGGCCACGTCGACCGGGAAGTGGTGGTCCCCGCCGAGCCAGAAGTCGATCATGCGCCCGGTGCTCGGCTGATCGGGTTCAACCATCGATGACGCTCCCTCCCGCGGTCGTCGCCAGCGTACCGATCGGGCGTCCTGCGCGGTATCGCTCCGCCACCACCACGCCGGCCGGAATACTGACCGGCAGGGGGCGGGAGGTGCATGGTGAACTCGTCGGACGGCGCGGCGGTCGTCGTCGGCGTGGACGGTTCCGAGCCGGCGCTGCACGCCGTGCGCCTCGCCGCCGCCGACGCCGCCCGCCGGCAACGACCGCTGCGGGTGGTCCACGGGTTCATCTGGCCCCTGCTGCACGTACCACTCAACGCGCCGGCCGGCGCCCCACCCGGCGGCGGACTGCGCGACCAGGCGAAGCAGATCGTCGCGGCGGCGGTCGCCGAGGCCGAGACGACCGCACCGGACGTCCGCGTCTCCGGCGAGATCATCGACGGCGAGGCCGCCGCGGTGCTGCTCGGTGAGACGACCACCGCCGCGATGATCGTCCTCGGCGACCGCGGGCTCGGCGGGTTCTCCGCCCTGGTGGTGGGCTCGGTGGCGATCCAGGTCGCCTCGTACGCCGACTGTCCGGTGCTGGTGGCCCGCGGCGCGCCGCGCTCCGTCGGGCCGGTGGTGGTCGGAGTGGACGGTTCCGAGCTCTCCACCCTCGCGCTCGACTTCGCCGCCGACGCCGCCGACGCCCGGCGGACCGACCTGCTGGCGCTGCACGCCTACCGGCACCCCACCTCCAGCGGCCCCGGCGACATGCAGCCCCTCGTGTACGACCAGGGGCTGCTGCACAGCGAGCAGGAGCAGGTGCTCGCCGATTCGGTCGCCGGTCTCACCGAGCGGTACCCGGGGCTGCGCGTCACCCGGCGGGCGGTACGTGCCCGTCCGGGCCGGGCCCTCACCGACGCCTCCCGAACCGCCCAGCTGGTCGTGGTGGGTGGGCAGGGGCGCGGTGAGTTCACCGGGTTGCTGCTGGGATCGGTGAGTCAGTCGGTGCTGCACCACGCGGACTGCCCCGTCGCCGTGGTACGCGCCCCGCACTGAAGCACGGTTGCCGGCCACGGCAACGGGTAAGCGTCGCGGAGCCATCGGCGACAGCGACCGGAGGAGGCAGCGATGCCAGGACCACGGCCCGGCAGTAACGCGTACGACAAACAGCGCGCGCGGATCCGCAACGCGATCGACAACTCCGGGCGGCGCACGTCCGACGGTCGCGCGGACGAGGTCGCGAACCGGATCCTCCAGGAGGACCGGGGGCAGCGGGGCGTGATCCGCGGCGAACGGGTCTACGGGCCCAAGGGCGAACGCGAGCCGGGCGACCCGAAGTGAGGACGAGCGAGCTGACCGACGGCGCCATCGCCGGCGCCGTCGGCAGCACCGTCCTGAACGTGGTGACCTACCTCGACATGGCACTGCGCGGCCGCCCGGCGAGCAGCACGCCGGAGCAGGTGGTGGACCGGGTGGTGGGCGCCACCCACCTCAGCCTGGGCTCGCAGGACCTGGCGGGGAACCGCCGGGCCGGGCTCGGGCCGCTGCTCGGCTACGCGACGGGCGTGGCCGCCGGCGTCGGCTTCGCGCTGGTGACGCGCGGGCGCCGCACCCCTGTCACCTGGGCCAGCGGCCTGCTCGGCGCCGGCGTGATGGCCATGACGGACGGGTCGATCACCGTCCTGAAAGTGTCCGACCCCCGCACCTGGCGGCGCTCCGACTGGCTCGCCGACATCGTTCCGCACCTGGCGTACGGACTGGCGGCCGCAGCCACCTGGAACCGGCTGCGACCGCCCACGTAGGTCGGGTTGTCAGCCCTTGGCGTCGCTCTCGTCCTCGGCCAGCTCACCGCTCGGGCCGTACGGCGAGGCCTGCCCCTTCGGCACCGGCCGCCCCTCGTCGCCCCGCGACGATCCACGGTTGAGGGGGTGGCCGGTCGGCTGCGGGCCCTTGTTGTCCTGGCTCGTCGCGCCCCTGGCGTTGCGGCGGAACTCCTGCTGCTGTGGATTGACCACCGGTCTCTCCTTCCGGCTGGACGGCTCACGGCGTCGACCGCCTCCGCGCTGGGTTACCCGCCGCCGCCAGCGGCATTCGCCGACCGAACGGCGGGCGGTCGCGGGTGCTAGTCGGCCGGCGCAGCGGGTACACCCGCACCGTGGGCGACGAACGGAAGACGACCCGGGTCCTGCTGGACCGAAGCGGACGCACCTACGCCGAGGAGGCCGGCATCCCGCTCGCCGACCGGCCGGCGCCGCTGTACCAGTTGCTCGTGCTCGCCACCCTGCTGAGCACCCGCATCCGGGCCTCGGTGGCGGTGGCCGCCGCCCGGGAACTCTTCGCGGCCGGCTATCGCACCCCGCAGGCGATGGAGCGGGCGAGCTGGCAGCAGCGCGTCGACGCGCTCGGCCGGGGCCACTACCGCCGCTACGACGAGCGGACCGCCACCATGCTCGGCAACGGCGCGCAGCTCTGCCTGGACCGGTGGCGCGGCGACCTGCGGCGGCTGCGCGGCGAGGCGAACGGCGAGCCGGCCGCGCTGCGCCGGCTGCTCACCGAGTTTCCCGGGATCGGACCCACCGGGGCGGACATCTTCCTGCGCGAGGCGCAGGCGGTCTGGGGCGATCTGCGCCCCTTCGCCGACCGGCGGGCACTCGCCGGGGCGAAGCGCGTCGGGCTGCCCACCTCGGCGGAGAAGCTCGCCGGGCTGGTCCGCGGCCCCGACTTCGGCCGGCTCGCCTCGGCCCTGGTGCGGGTGGCGCTCGACAAGGACTCCGCCGACGAGGTCAACCGGGCGGCGCGCGCCCGGTGACCCGTCCTACTTGGCGGCCGGTTTCGGCTTGGTCAGGTGCCACACCAGCAGCGAGGCGAGCAGGGCGAGCAGCACCAGCCCGCCGGTGAGCCCGCGGCCCTCCTCCGGGTCCCGGCCCGAGGTGCCGAAGTAGATCACCGCGAGCCCCGCGAGCACGGTCACAAACGTCCGCAACCCTCGGTCCTTCACAAGTCGGACGATACGGACGACCGGCGCCGGCCGGAGGCGAAACCCTACGTCATTCCCCCGTTCGGGGGGTGCGGCACTTGAGGCCAGTTCGATCTTTAGTGGCTCCGCCAGGTCCGGCGACAGTGGCCGGGGCATGGCTGAGCCACTGCCGGAGTGAGTCAGGCCAACACTCGGATCGGACTGCCGTCGAGGAAGGCGCCGATGTCGTCCACCGCCTCACGGAAGAACATCGCGTAGTTCCGATCGCTGACGTAGCCGAGGTGCGGCGTGGCGAGCACGTTCGGCAGCGTACGGAACTCGTGGCCGACGGGCAGCGGCTCCTTGTCGAACACGTCGAGGCCGGCCCCCGCGATGCGCCCCTCGCGCAGCGCGGCCGCCAGGGCGGACTGGTCGACGATGGCGGCCCGCGAGGTGTTGATCAGGTAAGCGGTGGGCTTCATCAGGGCCAGCTCCCGCGCGCCGACGAGCCCGCGCGTGCGGTCGCCGAGCACGAGGTGAACGGAGATCACGTCGGAATCGGCGAGCAGGCCGTCCAGGCCGGGGGCCAACCGCGCGCCGGCCGTTTCGGCTCGCTCCCGCGTCAGGTTCTGGCTCCAGGCCAGCACGTCCATGCCGAACGCCCGCCCGACCGCGGCCACCTGCGACCCGATCCTGCCCAGGCCGAGCAGCCCGAGGGTACGTCCGTGCAGGTCGGTGCCGACGGTGTGCTGCCAGGGCCCGTCAGCGCGCAGCGCGGTCGCCTCGGGCACCAGCTGGCGGGCCAGGCCGAGCAACAGCGCCCACGTCAACTCGACCGTCGAGGTCCAGCCGCCGCCTGTGCCGCACACCGTGACGCCGTGTGCCCGGGCCGCCTCCAGGTCGATGGCGGCGTTGCTCATGCCGGTCGTGACGAGCAGCCGCAGGTTGGGCAGCTGGTCGAACACCTCGGCGGGGAACGGCGTGCGTTCCCTCATGGCGACCACGATCTCGTAGTCGTAGATGGCCGCCACGAGCTCGTCGGTGCTGGTGAACGGCTCGCGGAAGCTGGTCGTCCGGACCCGGGCCCAGTCCGCCAGCCCGAGTGCCACCCCCTGGTAGTCGTCGAGGACGGCGCAGCGAGGATCAGTTGACATGACGAACAATTCTGCCTTCCAGGTGAATGAGGTGCTCAGCCACGGAGCTGACGGAGCGCATCCAATACTCTCGACCTCGTCTTCGATGCCCCGACCGACGTGATCCGGCACGCGGTGCTGGCCCGGACACGCCCTGCCACATCTGCTCAGCACTGGCACGCCAAGATTTGGCGGCCTCGGGCCGGTGGTGCGCAGCGTGCAGGCGCGATCGCGTATCTGCACGCTGCGCACCGGACCGCTCGACGAGGTCTTCGCCCGGCTCGACAGGCTAGGAACATTGTCGTTCAGAGCTTCTGACAGGGTTCCGATCGTGTGCGAGCAACAAGGGCGCGCCGGTCAGTTGCGGTCAGCGCCGGCTGGGGTCAGCGCTCCAGCAGGCGCAGGGCGGCTTCGTCGTGAGTTTCGCCGACAGCGGGCGGAAGGTTGTCGAGCTTCTCGATCTGCTCGGCGGTCAGCTCCACGGCGTCGGCGGCGCTGTTCTCCTCCACGCGTGCCACGCGCTTGGTGCCGGGGATGGGGGCGATGTCGTCGCCCCTGGTCAGCAGCCAGGCCAGTGCGATCTGCGCCGGGGTGGCACCCGCTTCGGCGGCGATCGCTTCGACCTCGTCCACGAGGCGCAGGTTGCGCTGGAAGTTCTCGCCGGTGAAGCGCGGGTTCTTCTTACGCAGGTCGGTCTCGTCGAAGCCACTGGTCGAGCGGATCTGCCCGGTGAGGAATCCACGCCCCAGCGGCGAGTAGGGCACGAAACCGATGTTCAGCTCGCGCAGCAGGGGCAGCACCGTCGCCTCCGGGTGCCGGGTCCACAGGGAGTACTCCGACTGCACGGCGGCGATCGGATGCACGGCGTGGGCCCGGCGAATCGTCTCCGGTCCGGCCTCGGACAGGCCGATGTGGCGGATCTTGCCTTCGGCGATCAGCTCGGCCAGCGCCCCGATGGTGTCCTCGATGGGCGTGTTCGGGTCGACTCGGTGCTGGTAGTACAGGTCGATGTAGTCGGTGCCCAGCCGCTTGAGCGAGCCGTCGACGGCGGTGCGGATGTTGGCCGGGCTGCTGTCGAGCTGACCCGGCTCGCCGCCCGTGTGCGAGATCATGCCGAACTTCGTCGCCACCACGGCCTGCTCCCGGCGGCCCTTGAGCGCCTTTCCGAGGAGCTCCTCGTTGAGGTACGGGCCGTAGACCTCGGCGGTGTCCAGGAAGGTGGCGCCCAGCTCCAGGGCCCGGTGGATGGCGCGGATCGACTCGGCGTCGTCGGTGCCGGCTCCGGTGTAGGCGTAGGACATCGACACCAGGCCCAGACCGATACGGGAGACGTCCAGGTCCCCCAGCTTTATGTGTTTCATGGCAGTTCTCCGTTACTAGGAATTCGAGCGACTTGCGGTCCGATGGTCGTGGCCGCAGCGGGTGGAACCGTCAGGCGACGGGAATCCAGGTGAACCGGCCGTCGGGGCGCCGCTCGGCGCGGCCGAAGACCACGTCGGCGAAGTGGTTGCCGTAGCCGATGGTGTCGGGGCGGCTCAGCTCCTCGACCAGGCGGTGGCGGTACTCGGCCGCATCGGCCGTGTCGTGGTCGATCCCACAGCCCCATTCGGGGTGGGTGACCTGGACCGGCGCGTGCATCGCGTCGCCGAACGCGATGAGCCGCCGGCCGCCGCCGGTGATGGTGTAGGTGGTGTGGCCGACGGTGTGACCGATCGAGAACGAGGCCCGTACGCCGGGGAAGATCTCCTCGCCGTCCTGGACCGTACGGACGAAGGGTGCGAAGGCGGCCAGGCGTTCCTCAGTCGCCCCGGCCCCGGCGGCCAGGTCGCGCCGCTCCCACTCGGGTGCCGCGACGAAGTGCGGGGCGTGCGCGAACGGCGGCGCATCGCTGCCGGGCTCGTTGCTCCACGCCCAGCCGAGGTGGTCGAGGTGCAGGTGGGTGATGGCGACGGCCTCGATGTCGCGCGGCTCACGGCCCAGCCGCCGCAGACCGTTCAGCAGCTCGCCGCCGTGGATGCCGCCCAGCATGGGGTTGGCCGGGTCGTCGGGGTGGGACTCGGGTCCGAAGCCGGTGTCGATGAGCAACGCCCGGTCACCCTGCTCAACCAGCAGTCCACCGACGGCTGCGGGCAGGAAGCCGCCGTCGTCGAGATGATCGGGATTGGCCGACCAGTCGGCGGCGGTGGCGTCGGGCAGCCAGCCGTGCGGCTTGCACAGGGCCAGCCCGTCCGGAACGTAGGTGATCTTCAGTTCGCCCAGCTGGAGCGAACGGACGCGCGGTGCGCTCGTCAGCCGTGCCCGGTCGAATTCGGATGTTGCGGTCATATGGCCCTACCTCGTGTTCGATGAGGTGCCGCCAGCCGGCGACAGGAGCCAAACGTTAAAGCTAGAACAACTCTAGCTGCAACTATTTGAGTTGTAGTAAACTCGTCACATGGCCGACGAGCGCGAGACCCGCCCCCAAGCTGACCGCCAGCTGTGCGGACTGGTCAGAGATCTGGCCAGCCAGATCGAGGCCCACCTGCGGACCCGAGCGGCCACCCTCGGTCTGACCCCGACACAGGCCACCGCGCTGTGCGAGCTGACCCACCCCATGACCCTGCGCGAACTCGCCGACAGGATGAGCTGCGAGCCTTCCAACATCACCTTCGTCGCCGATCGCCTCGAAGGGCAGGGCTACCTGGAACGGCATCCACACCCCGACGACCGCCGTGCCAAGCAACTCCTCCTGACCCCCGAGGGCTCCGAACTCCGCGGACGCCTCGTCGAGTTGCTCTCCAAGGACTCCCCGCTGGCGCCGCTGGCCACCGAAGAGCAGGACGGACTGCGGCACCTCCTCACCCGCGCCCTCATCCGCTGACCCGTTCCGACGGGCAGCCGTGAGATAGGGACGGGTTCTCCGGAACAGGACGCCGGCTCAGTCGCTCTCCAGGTCGTCCAGCGAGATCGCGTGGGTCATCAGCCACCGCGCCAACGCCGACATCCCGAACAACCACAGCGGCGCGGACTCGGTGGTGCCGTTGGTCGCGAAGATGGCGAACCGCAGATCCGGCGCCCGATACGCCTCGATCCGCCACTTGTGCTGCTTGTCCCGCCAGACCGCGGAAGGGTCCATGGCGTCACCGTAGGTGACGGGCGGACACCCGCACGGCCGGATGACCGGCTCAGCCCACGACGATCCGGGCGTCGTCGGGCAACCGCCGGGTGGCACCCCGGCGATCCAGCAGCTCCAGCAGCGGCACCGCGACCCGCCGGGTCGTCTCCAGCGCCTGCCGCGCCGCGGAGAGAGTGAACGGCTGGGGCAGACCGGCCAGCACCCGTACCGCGTCGTCGAGCACATCGGGCAGCAGCACCACGTTCTCCGCCAGGCGCAGCAGCGCGCCGGCGCGGACCGCCGCCCCGATCTCCCGGGGCCCCAACCCCAGATCGGCCAGGCGGTCGGCCTCCGGCGCCTGGAACGGGCGGTGGCCGTACTCGGCGCGGATGCGCTGCACCGCCCGGGCCACCGGCGCGGGCAGCACGTCGACGGCCGCCGCGGTGACCCGCCCGCCCACCAACCGCAGCGGCGGCCGGACCAGCGCCTCCACCAACGCCCGATCCGGCAGGGCGAGCCGCTGCCGCAGCACCTCCACGGGCGCGCCCGGCTCCAACGGGTGTTCCCGGCCGTGCCGCGCCACCTCCTGCACCAGCCGGACGCCGAGGCCCCGCCAGTGCTCCGGGTCGGCCAGCCAGTCACCAGCGACCAGGGGCACGTCGACCGGCACCCCCATCCGGGTCAGGTCGGCGGCCCGGGCCAGCAGGCGTCGCCGCAGCTCCCCCGCGAGGTCGGCCCGGCCGTCCAGTCCGGCCAGGACGGCCGCGCGAGCCACGGCCGCGCCCCGGCGGACCAGCGGCGGGGGCGCCACGTCGAGCACGGTCACCCCGCCCGCCACGTGGTGGCGGCCCGGGTCGCGCAGCAGCGCCCGATCACCGATGAGCAGCGGCAGCGGCCGGGCCAGCCGCAGCCGGACGGTGTCCGCACCGAGCGGCCGGACCCGCACCGGCACCGCGGCCGAGCCGACGTGCAGGGTGAGGGTGCTCGGCAACTGCGCGGCCTCGTCGCCGGCGACCCGGACGTCCACCACCTCGGTGCGGTGGAACCGGCCCGGACTGAGCAGGGCGTCGCCGCGCGTCAACCGGTCCCGCGCGGTGCCGCGCAGGTTCACCGCCACCCGGGCCACCGCGGTGACCTCGGTGGCGGGCGCCCCGAGCATCTGCAGGCCGCGGACCCGCACCGTCTCGCCGGTTCCGGCGAGCTCCAACTCGTCACCGACACGCAGCCGGCCCGCGCCCAGCGTGCCAGTGACCACGGTGCCGCTGCCCCGGATCGTGAAGCTGCGATCCACCCAGAGCCGCACCGGGCCGCCGTCGCCCGGGGCCGGTAGCCGCGCGGTGAGCCGATCCAGAGCCGCCCGCAGCTGCGGCAGGCCCGCCCCGGTCAGGCCGCTGACCGCGACCGCCTCCACCGCCCCCAGCGAGGTCGCGGCGATCTCCGCGCGGGCCTGGGCCATCGCCGGACCCGGATCGGCCAGGTCCGCGCGGGTCACCGCCAGCAGGCCGTACGGCACGCCGAGGGCGTGCAACGCCGCCAGGTGCTCCGCGGACTGGGGCATCCACCCCTCGTCGGCGGCGACCACCATCAGCGCCGCCGGCGCCGGCCCCACCCCGGCGAGCATGTTCGGCACGAACCGCTCATGCCCGGGCACGTCGACGAACGCGACGGTGCCGCCGGAGGGCAGCGTCGTCCAGGCGAACCCCAGGTCGATGGTCATGCCCCGACGGCGTTCCTCCGCCCACCGGTCGGGCTCCATCCCCGTCAACGCCCGGACCAGCGTGGACTTGCCGTGGTCGACGTGCCCCGCGGTGGCCACCACCCACACGTCAGTCGTCCTCCGGCACGGCCAGCACCGCCGCGCGTACCGCCTCGTCGGCCTCCGGCGGCACGCAGCGCAGATCCAGCAGCAGCCGTCCCCGCACCACCCGGCCGAGCACCGGCGGCTCGCCCGTACGCAGCGGCACCGCATACCACTCGGGCAGGCTCAACGCCCACGACTCCAACTCCACGCCGGGCGCGCCCCCGCCGCCGACCACCGCCACCGACGGCACCACCTCGGCCTTGCGGCCCTCCACGCCGAGCCGCTCCCGCAGCCGCTCGACCCGCGCCCGCAGCGCACCGGGATCGGCGTGCAGGGCGGCCCGGGTCGGCGTGTCGAGCCGGTGCAGGGTGGCTGCCAGCGCCGCCAGGGTCAGCTTGTCCACCCGCAACGCCCGGGCCAGCGGATGCCGGCGCAGCCGCTCGACCAGCTCGACGTCGCCGAGCAGCAGCCCGGCCTGCGGCCCGCCGAGCAGCTTGTCACCGCTCGCGGTCACCAGGTGCGCGCCGGCGCGCAGCGTGCTGGCGGCGTCCGGCTCGTCCGGCAGCAGCGGGTCCGGGACCAGCAACCCGGAACCGATGTCGGCGACCACCGGCGCACCGAGGCCCACCAGCTCACGTACGCCGACCGCGGAGGTGAAGCCGGTGACCCGGAAGTTCGACGGGTGCACCTTGAGCACGAACCCGGTGCGCGGGCCGACCACGGCGGCGTAGTCGGCGAGGGTGGTGCGGTTCGTGGTGCCCACCTCGCGTAGTCGGGCACCCGTGCTGACCAGCAGGTCCGGCAGGCGGAACCCATCGCCGATCTCGACCAGCTCGCCCCGGCTGACCACGATCTCCCGGTCGGCGGCGAGCGCGGTCGCCGCGAGCACGAGCGCGGCGGCGCCGTTGTTCACCACGTGCACGGCGGCAGCCGCGGGCACCGCGGCGGCCAGCGCGGCCAGCGCGTCCCGGCCCCGGCGGGCCCGCCGGCCGGTCGCCAGATCCAGCTCGACGTCGGTGTGCCCGGCCGCGGCGACCAGCGCGTCGACGGCCGGCCGGGACAGCGCCGCCCGGCCCAGATTGGTGTGCAGCACCACCCCGGTGGCGTTGAGCACCGCCCGGGGCGTCGGCGCCGGCAACGCCGCGACGGCCACGTCGCGCACCTCGTCGGGGCGGATCTCCCCCCGCCGGGCACGGTCCTGCGCGGCGGTCACCGCGGCCTTCACCCGATCGCGGCCGAGCACGGCCGTCGCGGCGACCAGCCCGGGGTCGGCGAGCAGCACGTCGGTGCGGGGCACGCGGCGGCGCGGGTCGGTCTGCCCGTCGCGCATCACGTCATCCCCCACAGTGGTTGGCGGAAGCGGACGGGAATCGAACCCGCCTGGCCCGGGTCCCGGACCACACCGGTTTTGAAGACCGGGAGGGGCACCAGCCGCCTGAACGCCTCCACGGAGCATTTGACCACAAGGGCCACGCCGCCGTGCGCGGAGGTCGAAAAGTCTTCTCAGTCGCCGGTCCCGGCGGCGGCCTGCCGCCGACGTTCCAGCCGCTCCCGCTGCGGCACCACCGTGTACCTGGCGTCGCGGGACGAGGCGACGCCGGCGTGGAAGACACCGAAGCGGGTGGCGAGCGAGGCGGCCAGCAGCGCGGCGCCGGAGATCGCCGATACCAGCCGGCTGCGGCGGCCCACCAGCGCGCCGGCGGCACCCGCTACCGTGAGCGCACGGGCGGCGCTCATCAACCGGCCCGGCCGGCCGCTACGGTACGGCTCGGAGAGCAGGCCGAGCCCGGTCTCCACCCGGTGCGCCGCGGCGAGTTCGAGGGCCGCGCCGACCACCGCCATCCGGCGGGCCGGAGCGGCCTGCTCCGGCGGCGCGCCGATCAGCCCCACCGCGGCACCGCTGGCCAGCGCGCTGCCCGCGAAGAGGAACGGCAACTCCCGGTACGCCTCGTGCCACGACGGCACCGCGGTGTCGGAGAGCAGCACGGCGGTGTAGGTGGCCAGCGCCGGCGCGGTCGCCGCCGCAGCCAGCCCCGCCACCTGCCCGACCGGCGGCAGCACCCGCCGGGCCAGCCCGGACACCCCCCGCTCGGGCAGCAGCGGCGCCGCCTCCGCGACCGCGGCTGCGCCGGCGGCCGGACCGAACGCGGCGAGGATCCAGGTGCCCACCGACATCGGCGAGGTCAGCTTCGCCACCCGCAGCATGTGGTGGAACCGGGCCGGACGTCCCAGGTCCTCGATCAGGAAACCGGTGCTGGCCGCGACCGCGGCGAGCGCGGTGACCCGGCCCGCCCGGCGCAGCGCCGGCCGGTCGGTGAGCTGGCCGCCCGCCGCGAGCAACGACGCACCGGCCGCCAACCCGCCGGTGAACAGGTACGCGGCGATGGCCCAGTCCCAGACCGGCGGCTTGAGCACCGGCCGGCCGTAGTACGAGGTGAACTCGGCCTCGGGAACCCGCAGCTCCTCCCCGCCGCCACGGCGGCGCCCGCCGCGGCGACCCGAAGCGGCCGTGAGACCGGCGTCGCTCTGGCCGGAGAGCTGCCCTCCGGGCGCGCCGGAGCGGCCCCCGTCGAGCCGATCACGGAACCGGCGGAACCGGTCGCCGACCGGCTGGTGCTCCGAACTCACGAGGAACCTCCGACGAACGCGGCCACGGCGGCCGCCGCCACGGCCAGCGCCGCCAGGCCGGCCTTCTTCCACATCTTCGGCAGGTCCCGGGTGGTGACCACCGGATCCGGCGGCAACCCGTACACCTCCGGCTCGTCGAGCAGCAGGAAGAACGCGCCGTCGCCGCCGACCCCGTCGGCCGGGTCGTGACCGTAGAGCCGCGCCTCCGGCACACCCCGCTCGTGCAGGGTGGCGACCCGGGCCGCGGCCCGCTCGCGCAGCTCCTCCAGCGGCCCGTACTGGATCGACTCCGTCGGGCAGGCCTGCGCGCACGCCGGGGTCTTCCCGACGCCGATCCGGTCATAGCAGAGCGTGCACTTCCACGCGCGCCCGTCGTCCTGGCGCCGGTCGATCACGCCGTACGGGCAGGCGGAGATGCAGTAGCCGCAGCCGTTGCAGATGTCCTCCTGCACCACCACGGTGCCGAACTCGGTACGGAACAGCGAGCCGGTCGGGCAGACGTCCAGGCAGGCGGCGTGCGTGCAGTGCTTGCACACGTCGGACATCATCAGCCAGCGGAAGTCGGAGCGGCTCTCCGGCCCGGTGGCCCGACCCGGCGGCTGCGTACCGGGCATGCCGAGGAACTCGGGGCCGGCCGCCATCCGGGCCGCCGCCTCCGGCGAACCGGTCGGCTCTCCGGGCTCCGTGCCGACCGGGTTGCCGGTGGTCGCGCCGACCGCCGCCGACGACGGGCTGGTGCTGCCGTCGGTCGGGTTACCGGCGAACGGCGGCGTACGGTGCCCGGCCGGTCGGGGCTGCTCGACGAACGCGACGTGCCGCCACGAATTGGCGGTCAACGCACCGGTGTTGTCGTACGACATGCCGAGCAGGTCCAGGCCCGAGGTGGGCACGTCGTTCCACTCCTTGCACGCCACCTCGCACGCCTTGCAGCCGATGCAGACGCTGGTGTCGGTGAAGAAGCCCATCCGGGGCGGCGCGTCGGACCAACCGGCCTCCGGCGCCGGGTCGAGCGGACCGGCGAGACTGTTCGGATCAGGAAGCATCAGACGTCCCCGGGTCGGGCGGAGTGACCACCGGCGCGTGCCGGTCCGGGCTCATGAAGGCCCGCCGCTGATAGTCCTCGACCATCTCACGCAGGGCCCGGCCGGTGGGCCGGCGGCCGGGCCGGACGTCACAGGTGCCCACCTTGCTCTCCTGGATCAGCACGTTCGGATCGAGGGTGATCCCGATCAGGTCGTTGGCCGAGTCACCGGTGACCAGCCCCTCGTAGCCGAAGTGGTACGGCAGCCACACCTGGTGGATCACCCGTCCCTCCACGCGCAGTGGCGTGAGCCGGTCGGTGACCAGCACCTTCGCCTCGATGGCCGCGCGGCCCGTGATCAGGTGCGCCCAGCCCAGATGCGTCAGCCCCACCTCGGCGGCCAGCTCCGGCGAGACCTCCACGAACATCTCCGGCTGCAACTCCGCGAGCGGACGCACCATCCGGCTCATCCCACCCGCGGTGTGGTGCTCGGTGAGCCGGCTGACCGTGAACACGTACGGGAAGATCTGGGCCTGTTCCTCGGGCGGGCTCGGGTTCACCGAGTTGATCGCATCCGGGTACACCTTGCGGCTCGGGTTCGCCTGCTGCCGGTAGAGCGGGTTGCGCATCGGCGACTCCGCCGGCTCGTAGTGCGTCGGCAAGGGCCCGTCGACGACCCCGCTGGGCGCGTAGAGCCAGGCCTTGCCGTCGGCCTGCATGACGAACGGGTCGTCACCGGCGATCCCCTCGGGGCCGGACGTGCCCGCCTTCGGCCGGTACGACGGCGGCTTCGTCTTCTCGAAGTCCGGCACGTCGTAGCCGGTCCACTCGCCCTTCTCCTCGTCCCACCAGATGTACTTCTTCCGCTCGCTCCACGGGCGCCCGTCAGGGTCGGCCGAGGCGCGGTTGTAGAGGGTGCGCCGGTTCGACGGCCACGCCCAGCCCCACTCGCCGGCCACCCAGTTCTGCTCGTGCCGGGACTTGCGGCGGGCCGCCTGGTTCACCCCGTCGGCGTAGACGCCGCTGTAGATCCAGCAGCCCACCGCGGTGGAGCCGTCGGCGCGCGCCTCGGTGAAGCCGCCCAGGGGGCGGCCGGTGGCCACGTCGAACCCGTTGATCTCACGCAGCACCGCCTCGGCGCTCGGCTCCGCGAGCGGGCCCTGCGTCGGGTAGTCCCAGGCCAGGTCGAGCAGCGCGCGGTCGCGGCGCTTCTCCGACCTGGCCAGCTTCTCCCGCAGCTTGCGCCCCAGGTGGTAGAAGAACCACAGCTCGGAGCGGGCGTCGCCCGGCGGCTCCACGGCCTTCTCGCGCCACTGGAGCATCCGCTGCGTCTGGGTGAAGGTGCCCTCCTTCTCCACGTGGGACGCGGCGGGCAGGAAGAAGACCTCGGTGCGGCACTGCTCCGGCGTGATCTCGCCGGTCTCCACCTCCGGGCCGTTACGCCAGAACGTGGCGCTCTCGATCATGAACAGGTCGCGGACCACGAGCCAGTCCAGGTTGGCCATGCCGAGCCGCTGCGCCCGCCCGTGCGCCGACCCGACGGCCGGGTTCTGCCCGAGCAGGAAGTAGCCCTTCACCTTGCCGTCGATCATGTTCAGCACCTGCTGGTAGGTGCCGTGGTCGCCGGTCATCCGCGGCATGTAGCCATAGCAGAAGTCGTTCTCCGGCGTCGCCGCGTCCCCCCAGTAGGCCTTCAACAGGCTGGCGCAGTACGCCCGCGCGTTGCCCCAGAAGCCCTTCTGCCCCGGGTGGTGGATGCTGTCCGCCCACTCGTCGAACGTCGGGTGCTTGGCGTGGTGCGGCATCGGCAGATAACCCGGCAGCAGGTTGAACAGCGTCGGGATGTCGGTCGAGCCCTGGATGCTCGCGTGCCCGCGCAGCGCCATCACGCCGCCACCGGGACGGCCGATGTTGCCCAGCAACGTCTGGATGATCGCGCCCGTGCGGATGTACTGCACACCGACGCTGTGCTGCGTCCACCCCACCGAGTAGACCAACGCCCCGGTGCGTTCCCGCCCCGAGTTCTCCGTCCAGGCGCGGGCCAGTTCGAGGAACTTCTCCTGCGGGATGCCGCAGACCCGCTCCACCATCTCCGGCGTGTAGCGGGCGTAGTGCCGCTTCAGGATCTGGTAGACGCAGCGTGGATGCTGCAACGACTCGTCCCGCAGGACCTGCCCCGGGATCGGCATGCCGTGCGACTCGTGACGCAGCCCCGCCGCGGTGTCCCGCTCGTCGCTGGTGTCCATCGAGCCGGACTCGCCCTCCTGCCCCGCGTACTGCCAGCTGGTCTGGTCGTACGCGCCGGTCTCCGGGTTGAACCCGGAGAAGAGGCCGTCGCCCTCCTCGGCGTCGACGAACTCCTCACTGATGATCGTCGCCGCGTTGGTGTACGACAGCACGTACTCCCGGAAGTCCAGCCCGTTCTCCAGGATGTAGCGCACGACGCCACCGAGCAGCGCGATGTCGGTGCCCGCCCGGATCGGCAGGTACGTGTCGGCGAGCGCGCTGGTGCGCGTGAACCGCGGGTCGACGTGGAAGACCTTGGCCCCCCGCCGCTTCGCCTCCATCACCCACTGGAAGCCCACCGGGTGGGCCTCGGCCATGTTCGAGCCCTGGATGACGATGACGTCAGCGTTGGCGAGGTTCTGCTGGAAGTCCGTCGCGCCACCGCGACCGAAGCTGGTCCCCAGACCGGGGACGGTGGCGGAGTGTCAAATCCGCGCCTGGTTCTCGATCTGGAGCGCCCCCATCGCCGTGAACAGCTTCTTGATGAGGTAGTTCTCCTCGTTGTCCAGCGTCGCCCCGCCGAGGCTGGAGATGCCCAGCGTGCGGTTGAGTGGCCGGCCCTCGCTGTCGACGTCCTCCCAGGTCTCCTCGCGCGCGGCGAGCACCCGGTCGGCGATCATGTCGAGCGCGACGTCGAGCTCCAGGTCTTCCCACTCCGTCGCGTACGGCCGGCGGTAACGGACCTTCGTCTGCCGCAGCGGGCTGGTCACCAGACTCTTGCTGGCGGCGCCCTTGGGGCAGAGCCGGCCCCGGGAGATCGGGCTGTCCTCGTCGCCCTCGATCTGGGTGACCTGCCCGTCCTTGACGTAGACCCGCTGACCGCAGCCGACGGCGCAGTAGGGGCAGACCGAACGGGCCATGCTGTCGGCCGTCTCCGTACGGGCGGTCAGCTCCGCCGTGCGGGGCGACTGCGCGGCCGCGCCTCGGCCCAACGGGTCGGTGCCGGTGAGCTGCCGGTAGACCGGCCAACCCTCGATGAAGGTCCGGATACCCACTGCGACACCCCCTTCCGAACGCCGAGGCCGACTCCATGAACACTAGGCCAGCCGACGCGCCCGCGCGACCCGAGTCGGCGGAGAACCCCCGCGCGGAACCGGGTACGAACCGCCCGAGAAGGCCCTCTCCAGCACCGAACTCCGTGGTGGAGAGGTGGCCCCCGACGCCGGTCGGGTTACCCTGACAGCATGCAGGGCGCCTCCCCCACCGCGACCGGCGTGGTCCACCTGACCCGCCCGGGCCGCCCTGCCGTGGTCACCCGCACCCTCACCGAGTTGACCGGCCCCACCCGTGGCCTCGTCGAACTGCCGGTACGGCTGATGTGGAACGCCGAACGCACCTTCGACCTCGGCGACCCCGACCAGCTGCTCTGGCTCTACGAGAACGTGCTGCGCGAGACGACCCGAGCCGAAGACCTCCGCCGGCTCGTCAACGGCCGCACGCTGCGCCGGGTGTGGCGCCTGCTCAACCTCCCCCGCGCCGTACGCCAGGCCTGGGAGAGCCGCCACCAGACGCTGCGCACGGCGTGACCACCGCGCACCTGCACGACTTCTACCGCGAGGTGGCCCGGGTGGCGCTCACCGCGGCGGGCCCGCACCGGTTCGTCCTCGGTGGCGGGGTGGCCTGGGCCGCCCACGGGCTCGTCGCCCGCCCCACCGAGGACGTGGATCTGTTCGCCGACGTCGAGGGCGCCGCCGCGGCCGCCGCCGCCGGTGTGCGTACCGCCCTCGAGGAGGCCGGCTTCGCCGTCGACGACGCCGACCCGGACAGCGACCTCGCCGACCTCTTCGACGGCTACGACCGGGACCTGAAGGACTTCGTGGTGAGCCGCGACGGCCGGCAGATCCGGCTGAGCCTGGCCCGGCTCGACCGCCACCGCAGCCCGGTGGTCATGGACCTCGGCCCGGTGATGGACGTCCACGACCTGATGGCCAACAAGATCGCGGCGTTGGTCAACCGGCGGGAGGTCCGCGACTACATCGACGTCTCCGCCGCCCTCGAGCACTACGGCGTGACCGAACTGCTCGAACTCGCCCGGCAGGTCGACCCGGCGCTGGACCCGGAGGACGTCCGCGCCGCCGGCCGCTACCTGGACCGCATCCCCGAACAGCGCTTCGCCCGCTACGGACTGGACGCCACCGCGGTCGCCCTGGTCCGCGACCGGCTCCGCGCCTGGCCCCGCTGAGAGACTGTCGGGAAACCCCCGGGGCGAGCGAGGCGGAGTCCAGGCGCCGATCCGGCAAGGCGGAGAGTCGTCCGGATACCGGTGTTGTATCCGGACGACTCTCCAACGCCGCCGGTCGTCGGCTGGGCCCGCCGCAGCCGCCGCAGGGTTTCCCGACAGTCTCTGAACGCTCAGGTGATCGGGCGACCACCGGTGACGCCGAGGACCTCCCCGGTGACGAAGCTCGACTCCTGGGAGGCGAGGAAGACGTACGCGGGGGCCAGCTCCGCGGGCTGCCCCGGTCGCCCGAGCGGCGAGTTCTGGCCGAACGACTCCACCGCCTCCTGCGGCATGGTGGCCGGGATCAGCGGCGTCCAGACCGCGCCCGGCGCGACCGCGTTCACCCGGATCCCCCGGTCGGCCAGATCCGCGGCGAGCGCCTTGGTGAAGTTCGCGATCCCCGCCTTGGTCGTCGCGTAGTCCAGCAGCTGCGGCGACGGCTCGGCGGCCTGGATCGACGACGTGTTGATGATCGCCGACCCCTCCGGCAGGTGCGGAACCGCCGCCTTGCAGAGCCAGAACATCGCGTAGAGGTTCGTCTTCATCACCCGGTCGAACTGCTCGGTGCTGATCCCGAGAATGCCCTTGTCCTGGGACATCTGGTAACCCGCCACGTTCACCAGCAGGTCCAGGCCGCCGAGCTCGGCCACCGCCCGATCCACCAGTTCCCGGCAGTGCCGCTCCTCGGTGAGGTCGCCCCGGACGGCCAGCCCCCGGCGTCCCGCCTCCTCGATCAGGGCGACCGTGTCCCGCGCGTCCGCGTCCTCCTCCGTACCGAGGTACCCGATCAGCACGTCGGCGCCCTCGCGGGCGAACGCGATCGCGACCGCCCGGCCGATGCCCGAGTCGCCGCCGGTGATGAGGGCCCGCTTGCCGGCGAGCCGGTCGCTGCCCCGGTACGACTGCTCGCCGTGGTCCGGGCGGGGAACCATCCCGGCGGTGGAGCCCGGCGGCGACTGCTGCTGCTTCGGCTGCCCCGACCGCTGCCCGTACTGGCTGGTCGGGTCCTGCCGGGTGTACTGGTCGTCACTCACCGACGTCTCCTCGCGTACCTGATCGGAACCGGTCCCCGGCACCCCTACCCCCGGCGTCGGGGCGGAAACGGTCCCGAGCGGTGACGCCCGGGGCCGTTGTGACAGGAGTGACCAGCTCTGGTTATGGTGCGCTCGGCGCCGATCATGCGCGCCCCCTCCGATGGAAAGGCATGTCATGACCTCTCCCTCCGGCCCCTCGCGCCGGCAGGTGCTCGCGGTCGCGGCCGCGGCGGCCGCCGCCCCGCTGATCGCGGCCACGCCCGCCCGGGCCACCGGCGCGCACCACCCGCGCACCTGGGACCTCACTCTCCTGGGCACGTCGGACACCCACGGCAACGTCTACAACTGGGACTACTACCGCGACGCCGAGTACGACGACAGCAAGCAGAACGACATCGGCGTCGCGAAGCTCGCCACCCTGATCAACCAGATCCGGGCCGAGCGGCGCGGCAAGGCCACCCTCGTGCTCGACGCCGGCGACACCATCCAGGGCACTCCCCTCGCCACCTTCTACGCCAAGCAGGAGCCGATCACCAGCACCGGCGAGAAGCACCCGATGGCGCGGGCGATGAACATCATCGACTACGACGCCGTGACGCTCGGCAACCACGAGTTCAACTACGGCCTGCCGTTGCTGGACCTGTGGATCCGCCAGCTCGGCTTCCCGGCGCTGGCCGCCAACGCCGTCAACGCGCGGACCGGCAAGCCGGCCTTCACGCCGTACGTCATCAAGAAGGTCTCCCTGGGCTTCGCGGCGCCGACGCTGCGGGTCGGCATCCTCGGCCTGACCAACCCCGGCGTGGCGATCTGGGACCGGGGCAACGTCGAGGGGAAGCTGCGCTTCGACGACATGATCGCCACGGCGGCGAAGTACGTGCCGATCATGCGCCAGCGCGGCGCCGACATCATCCTGATCTCGGCGCACGGCGGTGACAGCGGCACCTCCAGCTACGGGCCGGAGCTGCCGAACGAGAACCCGGTCGCCCTCATCGCCGAGCAGGTGCCCGGCATCGACGCGATCCTCTTCGGACACGCACACAACGAGGTCGTCCAGCGCTTCGTGACCAACAAGCAGACCGGCCGGCAGGTCCTGCTCTCCGAGCCCTCCAAGTGGGGCCAGCGCCTCACCCGGATGGACTTCAACCTGGCCCGCGAGCACGGCCGCTGGGCGATCACCCGCTCCTCCGCCACGATGCTGAACACCAACACGGTGGTGGAGGACCCGAAGGTCCTCGCCGCCGTGCGGGCGCAGCACAAGAAGACCGTGGCGTACGTCAACCAGGTCGTGGCGCGGGCCACGGTGGAGATGTCCACCGTGGAGTCGCGGTACAAGGACACCCCGATCCTCGACTTCATCAACCACGTCCAGGCCGAGACGGTCACCACGGCGCTGGCCGGCACGCAGTACGCCGACCTGCCGGTGCTCTCCCAGGCCTCGCCGTTCAGCCGCACCGCGGTCTTCCCGGCCGGCGACGTGAAGATCCGCGACGTGGCGGGGCTCTACGTCTTCGACAACACCCTCGAGGCGGTCGTGCTCACCGGCGCGGAGGTGCGCGCGTACCTGGAGTACTCGGCGAAGTACTTCGTCACCCTCGCACCCGGCGCCCCGGTCGACCCCGAGCAGATCAGCGACCCGTCGGTGCCGGACTACAACTACGACGCGCTCTCCGGCGTCGACTACGACATCGACATCGCCAAGCCGGTGGGCCAGCGGATCACCCGACTGGTGCTGGCCGGCACGGACACCCCGGTGGCCGACGACGCCCAGTTCGTCGTGGCGGTGAACAACTACCGGCGCAGCGGCGGCGGGAACTTCCCCGGCATCGTCAAAACCCAGGTCTACAACGAGCAGCAGGAGATCCGCCAGCTGCTCATCGACTGGGCACAGGCGAAGGGGACGATCGACCCGGCCGACTTCTTCCAGCCGAACTGGCGCCTCGTGCGCGAGGGCGTGCCGGTGTTCTGACCGGAACCGTGCCGACGGGCCGCGGGCGATCTTCGCCTGCGGCCCGTCCGCGTCTTCCGCTCCTGAGCCGCGGCGCGACGCCGGATCACGCTCCCCCGGCCAACGGGTCGGGGCGGTTCAGCCGTGGCGCAGGTCCCAGCGCTCGGGGGCGTTCTCCGGCGCGCCGCGTGCCGGGTCGGTCTCGGTCAGCTCGATCCGATCCTCGGGACGGACCGCCGGCGGCAGCTCGCCGAAGCGCGCGTGTCGGAGGAAGGCGCACTCGTCGTCGGTGAACCGCGGCTCCTCGTTGGTGTCGCTCATTCGGCCACCTCCTTGGCTAGGCCCATTCTCGCCCTGCTCCCCGCCGACGGGGTTCGGCCATCCGTCCGGAGTCCGCCGGCCTGCCGCCCCTGTGTGCCGATACCGGCGTCACATCGCGTAGGGCATCCTAGGATCCTGGGTGGTGAGAAAGGACGGTGCACCCAGCAGCACCTCGACCGGCATCGGGCCCGGCTTTCGCCCTCGGCTCACCGGCCGTCCTGGACGTAAGCGTCGGGGCGCACCCGACACGCGGTCAGGACGCCCGCAGGCGGCGCCGGAGGGGTCGCACCCGGCGGGCCGTCAGGAAGTCGGCACGCGGCGGCGGGAGGCCGGGATCCGGTCCAGCACGGCCAGCAACGCCCGCACCTCGCGCCGGGCCAGCGTCTCGTCGAAGCTCGCCCGGCCCTGGCAGAACCGCACGAACATCCGCCAGCCCGGAGGTGTCGCCACCAGCCCGTGGAAGAGCTCCGGCCGGCGCGAGAAGAGGTCGAGCAGCCGGTAACCGGCGCGCATCGACGGCACCAACCGCTCCCCGACCGCCCGCTCGTAGCCGGCCAGATCCCCCTCGGCGACCGCCGCGCCGGCGAACTCGCCCGAGCGCAGCGCGTAGCTGATCCCCTCCCGGCTCCACGGTTCGAGCAGACCGGCGGCGTCCCCGACGACCAGCACCCGGCCCTGGCGCAGCGGAGAATCGTCCGCCCGGCAGCGGGTCAGGTGCCCGGAGTCGTGCGCCGCCGGGGCGTCGGCCAGACCGAGCCGGTCGACGAAACGACGCAGGTACTCCCGGGTCCGCTCCCCCTCGCCCCGGGCCGCGATCACCCCGACCGTGAGCCGGTCGTCCTTCGGGAAGACCCAGGCGTACGACCCGGGCAGCGGGCCCCAGTCGAGCAGGACCTGCCCGCGCCAGCGCTCCTGCTGCTCCGGCGGCACCTCCAGCTCCACCTCCAGCCCCAGGTCCACCTGCCGGTACCGGACCCCGACGTGCCGGGCGGTCACCCCGGAGGAGCCGTCCGCCCCGATCACCGTCCGGGCCCGCACGGTCGTACCGTCGGCCAGCCGCAGGCTCACGCCGTCCGGGTCCTGTTCGACGGCGCGGACCGGCGCGCGTTCGCGGACCTCCGCCCCGGCGGCCACGGCGGCCGCGCGCAGCCGGTCGTCGAACTCCTCACGGCGCACCATCGTCACCAGGGGCGCCCGGTGCCGGCGGGTGAAGCCGCGCCGCCCGTCCCAGGTGAACGTCACCCGGTCCACCCGGTCGTGCGCGGGCACCTCGATCCGATCCCGCACGGCCGCCAACGACGTGCCGATGAGGCCACCACCGCAGGTCTTGTAACGCGGGTGCGTCGCCCGCTCGAGAACCAGGGTCCGTACGCCCGCGCGGGCGGCGGCGTACGCGGCGGAGAGCCCCGCGGGGCCGGCGCCGACCACGGCGAGATCCCAGACGATCACGGGAGCAGCCTAGGGCACGCGTCGGCGATCCGGCCCGGAGGCCGCGCCGGGTCGGGCCGCGCCAAGCCCGGTCGGTCCGGGCCGGGCCGGGTCGCGTCCAGGCCGGGCCGCGCGGGTCCCGCCGAGCCATCTTCGCCATGGGGCAACTCGTCGGGTCGGGCCGCGCGGATCGGGCTGCGCGGGTCGCGTCGGGGCCACGCCGCGCCGGGCTGGGCCGAACGGGGGTCAACCCCCGATCGGGTGGGCATCTTCACGCGGCCAGGGGGTAACCGGCGCAGCGCAACCGCCTGCACGGAGGCGGACGCGAGCACGAGGAGGAAGCGATGCAGCGGGTGCAACTGTCGGACGTCGAGCAGCGGGTGTACCAGGCGGTCACCGCGCTGGAGGCCCGTGGCCAGGTACCGTACCCCGATCTGATCGGCGAGGAAGCCGGGCTGAGCGCTGAGGAGCTGAACGCTCCGCTGCACCTGCTCACCGAGAAGGGGCTGCTGCACCGGGAGGACTCGCCGATGGCCGGGCTGGACTTCGGCCCAAGGTTCTGCGCGCGCCAAATGGCGTGAGGAAGCGCGTCGCGCGACGATTTGTCCTGCGGTGGCCGGGGTAGCGGTCAGGAGTGCATGATCGACGGTCAACGGAGGGCACGATGAGCGCGGCGGGTAACAAGCCGGCCGACCTCGACCCGGCGGAGAACCGGCGACGCTGGCGGGCTCTCGGAGTCGGCCTCGTCGCCGCCTTCATGACGCTGCTCGACGTCAGCATCGTGAACGTGGCCGTACCCTCGCTGGACCGGGCGCTGCACGCCTCCCCCAGCGATCTGCAGTGGGTGCTCTCCGGGTACGCGCTCACCTTCGGGCTCGCGCTCGTGCCGGCCGGCCGCTTCGGCGACGCCCGGGGTCGACGCAACGCGTTCGTCTTCGGCATCGCGTTGTTCACCATCACCAGCGCGCTCGCCGGGCTCGCCCCCTCCCCTACCTGGCTGGTCATCGCCCGACTCCTCCAGGGCGCCGCCGCCGGCATCGTCAACCCGCAGGTCACCGGCGTCATCCAGGAGATGTTCCACGGGCCCGAACGGGCCCGACCGTTCGGGTTGCTCGGCGCGACCATCGGGATCTCCACCGCCGTCGGGCCGCTGCTCGGCGGTCTGCTCATCGCGCTCGGCGGCGAAAGTCACGGCTGGCGGTACGTCTTCTTCGTGAACGTGCCGGTCGGCATCGTCGCCGTGATCCTGGGCTGGCGGCTGCTGCCCAGCCGGCCGAAGGAGCACGTGGACCGGCGCCGGCTCGATCCGGTCGGGGTGATCCTGCTCGGCGTCGGAGTGCTGCTGGTGCTCCTGCCGCTGGTGCAGGAGCAGCAGTGGCGGACGCCGTGGAAGTGGGTGCTGATCCCCGCCGGCCTGCTGATCCTGCTCGTCTTCGCGCTCTGGGAGCACCGCTACGCCCGGACCCGGCAACCGCTCTTCGATCTGCGGCTGTTCCGGTTCCGGTCGTACACCCTCGGCTCGCTGATCGCCCTGATCTACTTCGGTGGGTTCACCGCGATCTTCTTCATCTTCACGCTCTTCCTGCAGAACGGGCGCGGGTACAGCGCCCTCATCTCGGGCCTGGCCGTCACCCCGTTCGCGCTCGGCTCGGCGGCGGCCTCGGCCGCCGGCGGCCGGTTCGTCAACCGGGTGGGCCGGCCGTTGGTCGCCGTCGGGCTGCTCGGCGTCGTGCTCGGCCTCGCCGGGACGTGGCTGGCGCTGCGCCTCTTCCCGGACCTGCCGGCGCCCTGGGTGACCGCGCCGCCGCTACTGCTCGCCGGGATCGGCAGCGGTCTGGTGATCGCCCCCAACCAGACGCTCACCCTCGCCCAGGTGCCCGTGCCCCAGGCCGGCAGTGGAGCGGGCATGCTCCAGACCGGACAGCGGATCGGGTCGGCCGCCGGTATCGCGGCGGTCGGCTCGGCGTTCTTCGCCTCGCTGGCCAGCAACCACGGCGACTTCACCACCGCGTTCGAACACTCGCTCCTGGTCGCCACCGTGATCATCGCGCTCGGGCTGATCGCCGCGCTGATCGACGTCCTGCTCAACCGGCGTCACCGACATTGACCCGTTCGGATTCTGCCCAGGCCGGAGCCGTCGAGAAGCCTGCTCCCCGGCTCGGTTCGCGACCGACTGCTCGGCAGTCTGGCCGCCGCGGCTGGCGGGGTGCCCGCGGCGCCGTGGGTCTCGAGCCGTGGCCGGCGAGGGGTCAGGACGGCAGCCGGTCGGCGGGGGCGATCCGGGCGTGCACCTTGTCGGCGCAGCCGTCGAGCACCGTACGCGCATCCAGGCCGAGGCTCTCGATGGCGACCAGCGCGGTGAAGGCGACGTCGGCGAGTTCCGCGGCGACGTCGTCGCGGGTGTGCGTCACGCCCTTGCGTGGGTTCTGCCCGAGCAGCCCGATCCACGCGCCCGCCACCTCACCGGCCTCCTCGGTGAGCTTGAGGACGCGGCAGGTGAGTTCGGCGTCCCCGGTGCCGTTCGCCGCGTCCAGCCAGAGGCGGAAGGCCCGCGCCGTGGCCCAGACCCGGCCGTCACCCGCCGCGGCGGCGTCGACCGGGGCGGCGTCTGTCAGGGCGGCGTCGACCGGGGCGGTATCGGCCGGGGCGGCGTCGGCCAGGGCGGCGTCGGCCAGGGCGGCGTCGGCCAGGGCGGCCTTGATCGGGGCGGCATCGGCCGGGGCGGCGTCGGTCGGAGGAAGGCCGCTCTCCAGCGAGGAGTCGCCGCTCTCCGGCGAGGAGCCGGTCGCGGAAGAGCCGTCGGCCGCGAAGGCGTGCGGGGCGGGGTGTGCGGTCACGCGCCCAGTGAACCGGACGGCCTTCGGAGGCCGGTCCCCGGGGCGGTCGCGGGGACGCCGCTGGCCGGCACCCGTGGGTGGGTACCGGCCAGCGGTCAGATCCTGCTCTGCGGTTGTGTGGTGGGGCGTCAGCTGTTCCAGTACTGGCCCACCAGATCGGCGGCCTGCTGCTCCCACTGCGCGTACGCATCCGGGAACGCCGACACCTGCACCGTCTGCGCGGCCTCGGTCAACGGCATGTCCTGCCACCCGTCAACCTGCTTCAAACCCTTCAAGAACGCCATCGTCGAGTACTCCGGATCCGTGATCTGCTCCGGCGTACCCCAACCCGAACTCGGACGCTGCTGGAACAGACCCAACGAGTCATGATCATTGGCGTCACCCAGATGACCCAGGTTCTCCAACTTCGACTCCTGCAGGCTCGTCGCGATCGAGATGACCGCGGCCCGCTCGTCCATGTTCGACTTCTTCGTCGCAGCGATGATCGCCTTCACGTTCGCGACCTGCTCATCATCCAGGTCGATGCGCGACTGCACACCCTGCGTACCGTGCGGAATCAGCTTCGCCGAATCCACACCCGAGGACTGGACCACCGCAACCGGCCGCGCATCCACCGAATGAGCGTGGTGCGCCGCGATCGGACCACCGACCACACCACCAGCGAACGCCAGACCAGCAAGACCAAGCACACCCTTACGCATCAACATGTTCATGACCAAAGCTCCTTCGGGGGTGTGACCCACGCGCGCACAAGGGGGGGGGACGGCACGCACAGGCCAGCGCCACAACCGGCGCTTCGCCAGACAAGGGGAAAAAGTCTCTGACCCGACCACAACACTCGGGGGTCGTGGAACCGGGAGGGGAACCGGCGACCAGGACAAAGGTCGGGGGACCTCACCGCGCCGGAACCGCATTCAACGACCGGCGGCCCGCCATCATTCCCGGGAGCCGTGCCGCACCGGCCCGCTCAGATGAGCTGCCAGCCTGCTACCTCGGCCGTCGCGGATACTCAACGCCCCCGACCCCGCCACGATTCCGCCCCCAGGGTGCCACCGGTCACACCCCATACCCACCCAAACCACCCACCAACCCACAACCACACCCCGACCCGGCCTCCCATAAATCGGACAACCGGCCCGATTCACCCCACCCAGAGCGGTGATCCACACGAGCTCCATGAAGTCGCGGCATCCACCAGCCGGGACACCCCGCCATCAAGGAAACCGAGTCGATCAACCGCGAACGCACACGACGGAGGCGCGACGTCGCCCCGGAGACTCCCCGGCCACCGGCGAGACCCGCCCAAGGTCCACTCAAGGTCCATGAAGTCGCCGCATCCACGCACGCCGGACAGCCCGCCATCACGGAAGCCGAGTCGACCAACCTCCGAAGAGGGGCCGACCCGGATAGACGAGACCGGCCGGCCCCTAAAGGGACCGGCCGGTCTGCGATTTCACACTCAGCCGTACTGCTGGACGATGTCCGCCGCCTGGTCCTCCCACTGCGCGTACGCGAACGGGTAGGCCGAGACCTGGACGGTCTGCGCGGCCTGGGTCAGCGGCAGGTTCTGCCACCCGTCCACGTTCTTCAGCGCGGTGAAGAACGCCGTCGCCGCGTAGTCCGGGTCGGTGATCTGGTCGGGGGTGCCCCAACCGGACGACGGGCGCTGCTGGAACAGGCCCTGCGAGTCGTGGTCGTTGTACGCGCCGAGGTGGCCGAGGTTGTACAGCTTCGACTCCTGCAGCGATGTCGCGACGCCGATCACCGCACCACGCTCACCGACACCGCTCTTCTTGGCGGCCTTGATGATCGCCTTGGCGTTGTCGAGCTGCGCGTCGTCCAGGGGGATACGCGACTGAGCGCCCTGGACGCCGTACGGCACCAGCTCGTCGCGGCTCGGGTGCCCGGCGGGCAGCCTGCCGTCGCGGGAGCCGGTGGTCAGGCCGGACTCGGTGCCGCCGTGCCCATCCGTGCCGTTCGTGCCGGTGGCGTAGTCGATGGCGGCGATGGCAGCCTCGTGGGGCCCGATGGTGACGGGGGCGGCGACCGCGGTCGGCCCGACCGCGAGGCCGCCGAGGACGGCGATGCCTGCCACGCTCAGCGCGGCCTTCTGATGAGAGTCCTTCGCGATGGCCGGGAGCCATCGAGTGAAGTCGAACTTCACGATGGTTGCCCTTTCGATCATGCGAAGCGCTCCGGGGTGAGCACTCCTTGGGGGATGTCCGCACCGGAAGTGGTTTCGGCTCGGGCGGTACGGGGGACACAACCAGGTTGGCGTGTCGGTCATTCCGGATACGCCCCTGCCGAGGGTGGCTGCGGAACTCGTCACCCCGCGGAATACCGACAGCCCGCTCGGTCGACGGACGGACGGCGCGCGGGGGCGAGATCGATCCAGCGACCGCGATCACCACGGCCGCGGTGATCGGGACGCCTCGCGGTGTGCTCGGGCAGGGCGGCGCTGGACCGCTCACAGGCGACGTTCGCGGGGATACGCGCCACGCGGGCGCCGACCGCGCGGCCGGGCCCCGGGTGCACGAGGTCGGCCCGCGGACGCAAGGTCAACCCGGAGAGGCGAGATCGGCCCGCGGACGCAAGCCGCGCCGGGGACGCAAGGTCACCCCCGGTGCACGAGGTCGGCCCGGGGACGCGGGTTCGGTCACCGCCCCGGAGCTACGGCGCCCGCTCGACCTGATCGTCAGCGGCCGCCCGGCGCGACAGGGTCCGCGCGGTGCCTCTCGGCGGGGCCGGCGGTCAGTGGCCCCGGGCGATCCACTCGTCGAGGTGCGGCGCCTCGGCGCCGACAGTCGTGTCGGCGCCATGTCCGGTGTGCACCACCGTCTCCGGCGGCAGGGTGAGCAGCCGAGTCCGGATCGACTCGATGATGAGGTCGAAGTCGCTGTAGGAGCGGCCGGTGGCACCCGGCCCACCGGCGAAGAGCGTGTCGCCGGTGAAGACCGCACCCAGTTCGGGTGCGTGGAAACTGCACGCGCCCGGACTGTGCCCCGGAGTGTGCAGCACCGTCAGCGCGGCACCACCCACCTCGATGCGCTCTCCGTGCCGCAGTTCGCCACCGGGCGGCAGATCCGGGTGGGTCAGGTCCCAGAGGACCCGGTCGTCGGGGTGCAGCAACACCGGCGCGCCGGTGGCCCGGGCCAGTGCCGGAGCGACCCGGACGTGGTCGTCGTGGGCGTGGGTGGCGAGGATCGCCCGAACCCGACGCTCCCCCACCAGCCGCAGGATCGCCTCCACGTCGTGCGGCGCGTCCAGCACGACGCACTCGGTGTCGTCCCCGAGCACCCACACGTTGTTGTCCACGTCGAACGTCTGCCCGTCCAAGGTGAACGTGCCGGTGGTGACCGTGTGATCGAGCCGGGCCGTCACGGCAGGACCACCACCGAGCGCAGCACGTCACCGTGGTGCATCCGCTCGAACGCCTGCTCCACCTGGTCTAGGGCGATCTCCTCGGTGACGAACGCGTCGAGGTCGAGGCGCCCCTGCAGGTAGAGCTCGGTCAGCATGGGGAAGTCGCGGCTGGGCAGGCAGTCGCCGTACCAGCTGGACTTGAGCGCGCCGCCCCGGCCGAAGACGTCGAGCAGCGGCACCTCGAGGGTCATCTCCGGGGTCGGTACGCCGACCAGCACCACCGTGCCGGCGAGGTCGCGACCGTAGAACGCCTGCTTCCAGGTCTCCGGGCGGCCCACCGCGTCGATCACCACGTCGGCGCCGAAGCCGCCGGTGGCAGCGCGGATCGCCTCGACCGGGTCCTGCGCGCTGGCGTCGACGGTGTGCGTGGCGCCGAACTTGCGTGCCCAGTCGAGCTTGCGGGCGTCGGTGTCGATGGCGATGATCGTCGTCGCGCCGGCCAGCGCCGCGCCGGCGACCGCAGCGTCGCCGACGCCGCCGCAGCCGATCACCGCCACCGCGTCGCCCCGGGTGACCCCGCCGGTGTTCATGGCCGCGCCGAGGCCGGCCATGACCCCACAGCCGAGCAGTCCCACGGCGGCCGGACGCGCTGCCGGGTCGACCTTGGTGCACTGTCCGGCGTGCACCAACGTCTTCTCCGCGAACGCGCCGATGCCCAGGGCCGGGCTGAGCACGGTGCCATCGGTGAGGGTCATCTTCTGCGACGCGTTGTGGGTGGCGAAGCAGTACCAGGGGCGGCCGCGGCGGCAGGCGCGGCAGACACCGCAGACCGCGCGCCAGTTCAGGATGACGAAGTCACCGGGCTCGACTCCGGTGACGCCCTCGCCGACCTCCTCGACGATGCCGGCCGCCTCGTGCCCGAGCAGGAACGGGTAGTCGTCGTTGATGCCGCCCTCGCGGTAGTGCAGGTCGGTGTGGCAGACCCCGCAGGACTGGATCCGGACGATCGCCTCACCAGGCCCCGGGTCCGGCACCACGATCGTGGTGACCTCGACCGGCGCGCCCTTGCTGCGGGAGATGACTCCCCGGACCTCCTGGCTCACGCTCTTCCTCCTGGTCGCGGCGGTGGTGGGGGGCCGCAGGGCGCGACACGGTGGACGGGCCCGGCTCCCGGCCCGGCACGCACCGCGGCCGGTCTGCGGGGGCACCGGCGGTCGATACCCGGTGAACCTATCGCGATCTTCCCGTTCGGCCTAGGGGTCGTACCCGGGCGTACCGGGCGGCCGTTCAGCCCCGCGGGCGCGGCGGGTGTGCCGGCGGTTCGGGACCCTCGCCGCCGGACGGGGTGGGATCGACCGCGCCGCCGGACGAGGCCGTCAGGTTAGCCCGCCCGATCGCAGGGTAGGCGGTGGCACGATCCGGCCCTCACCGCAGGAGTGATCATGAAGCTGGTTCACTTGCCGCTACGCGCCGCGATCGGCGTGTTCATGCTCAACTCGGGGCTGACGAAGCGGGGCATGGAGGGAGAGGCGGCGCAGGCGACGCATGCCATGGCCGTCGGCGCCATTCCGCAACTGCGGCAGATTCCGCCGAACCGGTTCGCGAAGCTGCTCTCGTACAGCGAGGCGACGCTGGGGACCGCACTGCTCGCCCCGTTCGTCCCGTCGGCGCTGGTCGGGCTCGGGCTCGCCGCCTTCGGCGCCGGGCTCGTGCAGCTCTACCTGAAGACACCCGGGCTACGGCAGCCGGGCAGCATGCGTCCCACCGAGGCCGGCACGCCGATCGCCAAGGATTTCTGGCTGGTCGGTGCGGGCCTGACCCTCGTCCTCGACGACCTCACTCATCGCAAGAGGCTGGGCCGCTGAGGCCTCCCGCCGCGGCTCCCGTCGGACCGCGAGGACAGGGACCGGTCACTCCCCCGCCGCGACCGCCACGGCGGGGTCGCGACGCGCGGCCGCTTCGGTGGCGAGTCGACGGCGGGTCGCGTTGCGGTGCCGGAACACCTGTACCGCGCCGAACGACCAGAGCAGGTACTGCAGCGCGAAGGCCCACCGGAACGCCGTGAGGTCGGGGCTGTCGAGCCCGGCCGGGGTGGCGAGGTCGAGCACCACTCCGACGGCGAGCACCAGCACGATCGACGCGACGAAGCCGCCGACGTTGACGATGCCGGTGGCGCTGCCGATGCGGCTGACCGGATTGAACGTGCGCGCGTAGTCGAAGCCGATGATCGAGGCGGGACCGTTGAGCGCCAGCACCAGCACCAGCGCCACCAGCAGCCAGTGCGGCGCCGGCCCGGGCCAGGCGAGCACCACGGCCCAGGCCGTCGCGGTCGCGCCCACGACGGCGAAGACCAGCACCGAGCGACGGTACGGGTGCCGGGCGCACAGCTGCGCGAGCACCGGCCCGACCAGCAGGCCGGCCACCGTCATCAGGGTGAGCAGAGAGGCCGCCGTGGTGGGTGTCAGGCCCTGCCCCTGAACCAGGAACGGGTAGCCCCAGAGCAGCGCGAAGACCGAGCCGGAGAACTGGGTGACGAAGTGCGTCCAGAGTCCGAGCCGGGTGCCGGGCTGGGCCCAGGCGGCGGCGAGCTCCCGGCGGACGTCGGCGAGTCGGGGCGGCGGACCGGCGAGGCTGTCCCGGTGCGGCGTGTCCCGTACGGCGACGAGCACCAGGAACACGACGCTGGTGCCGAGCGCCGCGGCGACGAGGAAGGCCGGGGTCCAGCCGAAGTGGTGCAGCAGCGCCACCAGCGGCACGGCGCCGAGGACGGCGCCGAGCTGCCCGAAGGTGCCGGTGAGCTGCACGATGAGCGGGTTGGTGCGGCCGGGGAACCAGAAGGTCACCAGGCGCAGCACGCTGATGAACGTCATGGCGTCGCCGAGGCCGACGAGGACCCGGGCGGCCACGGCGAGGCGTACGTCGGTGGCGAGGGCGAAGCAGAGCTGCCCGGCGACCATCAGCGCGCCGCCGGTGACCAGCAGCTTGCGTGAGCCGAAGCGGTCGAGGAGGACCCCGACCGGAACCTGCATCGCGGCGTAGACGGCGAGTTGGGCGACGGAGAAGGTCGCCAACGCGGAGGCGTTGATGTCGAAGCGGTGGGCGGCGTCGACCCCGGTGACGCCGAGGGAGCTGCGGTGGAAGACCGCGGCGACGTACGCGGCGAGGGCCACGCCCCAGACCAGTACGGCCGTCCGGCGGCGGGCGGGAACGGCGGCGCTCACCGCGGTGTCCGCGGCACGGCGGCCGGGTCGACGTCGGTGGCCGGGGCGGCCCGTCGGTGTCCGGAAGCCCAACGGGCGCCGTCGGCCGCGGTGCCGGCGCGGCGCTCCCGGGTCCGCTCGGCGAGGTGCGGCTCGGCGGAGGGACACTTCATGTGCCCATCCTCGGCCGGGCTCCGGGCCTGCCCGGGCCCGGTCGGCGGCAACGTGGCGTGCACCACCGGCCGTCCCGGACCGCGGTCGCCCGGTGTGGTGGAAACGATCCGGAGATGCGGGTGGGGCAGCCCGTGACGGACTGCCCCACCCTGGTCGGTACCTCCGGTCGCCGGATCGTCGTCCGGCCGCCGGTCGGCTCAGAAGCCGAGCACGCCCCGCCCGCCGACGACGGGCAGCCGCAGTTCGCTGTCGTTCGGCGCGACCCGCAGCTTCGTGCCGCCATTCGGCAGCAGGGTGTACTCCTGGTCGCTGGAGAAGACGACCACGCCGATGCGGTGACCCGCCGGGAAGATGTAGTCCTTCGGCTCCAGGGTCCACCGGAGGTCGTACAGCTTGCCCTGCTTGAGCGGCTCGGTGCGGGCCGCGCTCTTGCGGTTCTGCGGGTCCATCCAGCCCCGGGTCACCACGGTCGGCGCGGCGGTCGAGCCGGCCGGACCGTAGTCGACCAGGTAGGTGGTGAGGTTCGCGTCCGGCTTGTTGTCGATCGCCATCCGCAGCCGCATCTCCGGTCGGCCGGAGATGCGGACATCCTCATCGAGCGCCGGGGAGAGGTACGCGAGGCGGTTCGGGCTCGCGGTGTCCGGACCGGCCACCAGGGTGTCCGGGTGAATGGTGCGGCCCTCGTCGACGAAGCGCTGCTCGACCTTGCCCTTCGGCTGCCTGCCCGTGGTGAGCGTGCCGGGCGCGGTGGCGTCGGTGGCGGCGAGCTTCACCGCGACCTCGCGGGCGGCCGGGTCGGGCCAGTTGGCGTACGTGGTGTAGACCCGGTCCTCCCGCTGCAACACCGCGGTCGGCTCGTCCATGATCCCGTTGCGGACGTTCCACAGCCAGTAGTCGAACCAGCGGTTCTCGGTCTGCTTGTACGTCCAGGTGCGGCCGTCGGGCAGGGTCACCGACGCGTTGCTGCCGGGGCCGCCGTGCCCGCCCTGGTGCAGCCAGATCTTGCGCGGGACGTCGCGCTTGGCCAGCTGGTCCCACCAGCCGGCGAAGTGCTCGGTCTTCACGTTCCAGTCGTTGAGCCCGTGCACGACGAAGACGCTGGCCTGCACGTTGCGCGCGTCGAGGTAGTCGCGGTCCGACCAGAACTTGGTGTAGTCGCCGGTTACCCGGTCCTGCTCCTCGGTGAGCTTCGCGATCTCGTCGGCGCACTGTCCCTCGGCGCGGGTCTGCCCGGCCGTGAACTGGGCGAGGATGTCGGTGTCCTCGCCCTGGTAGGTGCCGGGCGCGACGACCAGGCCGTTGGCCCGGTAGTAGTCGTACCAGCTGCTGATGGCGGAGACCGGCACGATGGTCTTGAGGCCCTTGACCCCGGTCGTGGCGACCTGGTTGGGCAGGGTGCCGTTGTAGGAGACGCCGGTCATGCCGACCGCGCCGGTGGTCCAACCGGCGGTGACCGGGGCGCCGCTCGCGTCGTACCCCTTGGCCCGTCCGTTCAGCCAGTCGATGACCGCCTTGGTGCCGAGCGTCTCGGCCTGGTCGCCGCTGGTCGGGCAACCGTCGGAGTCGGCGGTGCCGACGCTCTGGCCGAGCACGACGGCGTAGCCACGGGGCACGTAGTAGTCGTCGAGCGAGCCGGGCAGGTTCGCCTTCGCCTCCGCGCGCTGGACGCCCAGGTCGAGCGCACGCAGGCCGGAGCGGTGGGTCTGGCCGTTCTGCGGCAGGTCGTCGACGAGCACGCTCGGGTACGGCACGTCGCCCCAGGTGTCCTTACGGTACGGGCTGTGCTCGAAGATGACCGGGACCTTCATCCCCTGGGTGGCGGTCTCCCGGGGCCGGGAGATGTCGATCGCCACCCGGTCGCGGTGCCCGTCGTGGTCGGTGTCGACCGGGGTCTGCACGTACACCCGCTCCTCGATCGCGTCGGCGAGCGAGAAGACGGGCTGGGTCATGCCGTCACTGACGACGATGCCGGGCGGCGGGGTGGTGGGCCGCGCCGCGGCGCTCGCCGGGGCGGCGCTCAGGAGCAGCGCGCCGGACACGCCGACGCCGAGTAGCAGTAAATGGGGAGATCGACGCACTCGCGTCTCCTTCGGTCGGGCTGACGGCCGGGTTCGGCCAGGGGTGGATGCCGAAGATCCATTCACCCCCATGCTAGGTACGGTCGGCGCTCCCGTCGATGACCATCAATCAGCCGAAATCGGTTCCACCCGGGCAGGCCGGTGCGGTGCGGCAGCCCGTCGAGGTCCACTTCGCACCACCTCCGGTCCGGCCGAGCCGGGCGAGGCATAATCGGGTCCACGCCACGGCCGGTCAGCACGTCACCGCCGAGCCGGCGGAGCGTGTCGTCGCCGGCGCGGCAGGGACGCGAACCTGGCCCGCGCCGACGGGACTGCTCGCTATCGTGTGGACGACGGCCGGCCCGAGGAGCGCGTGTGACCCAGACCCGCTCCGCACGCCCGTGGTACCGGCGGATGACGGGGCGGCGACGGGACGAGCCGCACCGCACCTCGACGCCGCTGGAGCTCTTCTTCGACCTCTGCTTCGTGGTGGCGGTGGCGCAGGCCGCCGACAACCTGCACCACGCCCTGTCGGAGGGGCACATCGGCCTCGCGGCCGGGCACTACTTCATGGTCTTCTTCGCCATCTGGTGGGCGTGGATGAACTTCACCTGGTTCGCCTCCGCGTACGACACCGACGACGACGTCTACCGGATCACGACGTTGGTGGAGATCGCCGGCGCGTTGATCCTGGCGTCGGGGGTGCCGCGGGCGTTCACCGAGGGCGACTTCGCCACCATCACGTTCGGATACGTGGTGATGCGGCTCGCCACGATCGTGCACTGGTCCCGGGCCGCGGCCGGCGACCCGGCGCACCGTCCCGCCGCCCTCCGGTACGCCGGCGGCGTGTTCGTGGTGCAGCTCGGCTGGCTGCTGCGGCTGATGCTGCCCGACAGCTGGCAGATCGCCGCCTTCCTGGTGCTGGTCATCGCCGAACTGCTGGTGCCGGCGTTGGCGGAGCGGCCGGGAATGACCCCCTGGCATCCGCGGCACATCGTCGAGCGGTACGGCCTGTTCACCCTGATCGTGCTCGGCGAGGTGGTGCTGGTGACCTCCGTGGCGATCCAGACCGGGATCGACGCCGGCGAACATCAACTCTGGTCCCTCGCCGCAGCCGGCACGGTGATCGTGTTCGCGCTCTGGTGGCTCTACTTCGACCGGCCGGTGGAGATGCCGGACCAACTGCGCCAGGCACTGTTCTGGGGATACGGCCACTACCTGATCTTCGCCTCGGTCGCCGCGGTCGGCGCCGGCCTGGCGGTGGAGGTGGACCACGAAAGCGACAATCCGCACATCTCCCAGCTGACCGCCGGGTACGCGGTGGCCATGCCGGTGGCGGTCTACGTGATGACCCTCTGGGCACTGCACGTGCGCCGCCGACAGCACCGCTGGCTGACCGCCACCTTCCTGGCGACGGCCGCCCTGGTGCTGCTCACCCCGCTCGGGCCGGCACCGGCGCACTTCGTGGCGGTCCTGCTCTTCTGCCTGGTGGTGGTCACCGTGCTGGTCCGGCGGCTGAGCACGGCGCCGGAGAGCACCGCCCCGGACGCCGCCGCCGGTCCGGCCGGCGTTCACGGGTGAGTCGGTCAGCCGAACGCGACGACCCGTACGCATCCGGTATGGGACACAGCCGCGCTCAAGTAGGCAGAATTGGCTCATGTCTTGCCGTCGATGGCTGCTCGCCGACCAGCTCGGGCCCCACTTCCTCGACGACTCCGACCAACCGGTGCTGCTCATCGAGGCGCGGGAGCTGTTCCGGCGGCGACCGATGCACCGGCAGAAGGCTCACCTGATCCTCTCCGCGCTGCGGCACCGCGCCGCCGAACTGGGCGACCGCGGGCTCCTGCTGCGTACCGGCACGTTCCGGGAGGCGTTCGACCAGCTCGCCGAGCCGGTCGAGGTCTGCCATCCACACTCGCGGGCGGCGATGCGCTTCGCACGATCCGTGCCCGGCCTGGCGATACTGCCGGCCCGCGGGTTCATCACCAGCCCGACGGAGTTCGCGGCCTGGGCCGAGCGGCAGCGTGGCCCGCTGCGGCTGGACGATTTCCACCGGCACGCCCTGCGCCGCCACGAGGTGCTCTCCGCCCCGGCCGAGAGTGCGTCGACCCACCGTCCACCCCGCTCGACCGACGCGACCCGGCCGGTGCCGCCGCCACCGCCGGTCGTCGAGGACGAGATCGACGCGCAGGTGCGCCACGACCTCGACCGGTGGGCGGCCGACGGGGTCCGGTTCATGGGCCGGGACGGCCCGCGCCGCTTCCCGGCCACGAACACCGAGGCGCAGGCGAGGCTCGCGCACTTCCTGCGCCACCGGCTCCCCGAGTACGACCGGTACGCCGAGGTGATGAGCGCGCACGACCCGCTGCTGGCGCACAGTGGCCTCTCCTCGTCGTTCAACCTCGGTCTGCTGGACCCGCGACCGGCCGTCCGGGCGGCGGAACAGGCGTGGCACGATCGGCTGGCCCCGCGGGCGGCGGTGGAGTCGTTCATTCGTGGCCTGCTCGGCTGGCGGGAGTTCCTCTGGCAGCTCTACTGGTACGTCGAGCCCCGACCTCTGGGCGAAGGTTGGCTGGCCGCCACCGAGCCGATGCCGCAGTGGTTCGCCGAGCTGGACGCGGACGCGGTCGAGGCGCGCTGCCTCGCCGACGTGCTGGCCACGGTGCGGGACACGGCGTTCACCCACCACGTGCCGCGGCTGCTGGTGCTCGGCAACTACGCGCTGCAACGCGGCTGGCGGCCGGCCGAGCTGGTCGACTGGTTCCAGCGCTCGTTCGTCGACGGTGCGGACTGGGTGATGAACGCGACGGTGCTCGGAATGAGCCACCACGCCGAGTCGCCGCCGGTGGAGACCCGTCCGTACGCGGTGGACGGCACGTACATCGACGAGATCAGCGACTACTGCGTCGGGTGCCGCTACTCGCCGGAGCGGGCGCTCGGTGACCTGGCCTGCCCGTACAGCGGCGGGTTCGAGATGTTCCTGCACCGCAACCGGGCTCGGCTGGTCGACGACCCCCGGCTCGCCGCGGAGCTGGCCTGCCGCAACGAGCCGGAGCACCGGGACGCGGTGCTGGCCCAGGAGGAGAAGCGGGGCAGCACCGCGCCCTGAGCGGGTGCTTGAGAAGGCCATGCCCTACTGCGCCGGGCGAGCCTCCTCGAACACCAGCTGACCGTTCAGCTGCCCGCGTCGGGGGCGGGCCCGGTGGTGGTCGTCGGCCGGCCGCCGGTGGGCACGGAGACGCCCCAGAAGTCGAGCAGAAGCCGGTGGAACTCCTCGGCCCGCTCGATCTGCGGCAGGTGCCCGCAGTCGGGGAAGAGATGGGTGCGCGCCTTCGGCAGCGCGGCGCGGGCGGCCTCGATGTGGGCCGCCGGCAGGACCCGGTCCCGCTCACCCCAGACCACCAGAGTGGGCACGTCCAGCTCGGCCATCCGGGCGAGCAGGTCCTGCCGCCACTGCTGGCGGACGCCCTGGTACTGGCCGAGGCTGCGGGCGGTCGCCAGCAGCACCCGGGCGGTGTAGGGCAGGCGCGCGGCCTCCAGGGCGTACGTGATCCGCTCCGCGGTGGCGAACGCCGGGTCGTGGAAGAGCGCCAGCTCCGTCCGGCGGGCGGCCGCCCGACTCGGCACCAGCATCGCCCGGCCGAGCGGCCGCAGCGTGAGCAGCCGCAGCGCGAGGGACACCTCCCGGCCGAAACCGGCGCTGCCGACCAGCGCGAGGCTCCCGACCCGGTGACGTTCGGTGACGGCCAGCTGCATGGCGATCGCCCCGCCGAGCGAGCTGCCGACGAGGTGCGCCGGCCGGTGCACGCCCACCGCGTCGAGGTACCGACCGACGAACCGGGCCAGCGACGGCAGGTTGTAGGGGTCGACCATCGGGAGTGACCCGCCGTAGCCGGGAAGGTCGACGCTGTGCACCCGGAACCGCTCGGCGAGCAGCTCGTGCTGCGCGGCGAAGTCGCGCATGCTCCGGCCGATGCCGTGCAGCAGCACCACCGGTTCGCCGACGCCGTCGATCCGGTGCCGTACCCGCCGGCCGGCGACGGTGACGTGCCGCGGCCGCTCTGCCGTGGTCATGTCGCCTCCCTCGTGTTCTCGCCCGCGGGTTGGTCGACCCGGCGCTGGGCGGGCACACCAGACGCCGGTGACGTGGGAGGCGGCGACCCGCCCGACCGGGCCGGCGCGGCGACCCGGCGCAGACCGAGGGCGAGGACCCGGCCGTACGAGGCGGGCGCGAGCCGGGCCAGCAGGTCGGGCAGCTTCGCGGACCAGCCGATCAGCACCCGGCCGCGCCGGCGCGCCACGGCGCGCAGGATCACCTCGGCGGCGGTGGCCGGCGCGATGGTGAGCAGCTTCTCGAACTGACGCAGGCCGCGCTCGTGCTCGGTGACGTCGACGCCGCTGCCGACTCGGGCGTTGGCGGCGATGCGGGTGTTGATCCCGCCCGGGTGAACCGAGGTGACGCCGATGCCGTCGTCGACGAGCTCGTGACGCAGCGCCTCGGTGAAGCCGCGGACGGCGAACTTGCTCGCCGCGTACGCGGCCTGCCCGGCGGGGGCGATCAGGCCGAAGAGGCTGGAGACGTTCACCAGGTGCGCGCCGGGCTCGGCCTTGAGCGCGGGCAGCAGTCGGTGGGTCAGCCGCACCACCGCCCGGAAGTTGATGTCGACGACCCAGCTGAACTCCTCGAGGGTCACCTGGTCGAAGCGGCCGCCGAGGGCGACCCCGGCGTTGTTGATCAGCAGCCGGACGCGGGGGTGCCGTCGCCGGATCTCGGCGGCGACCCGGTCCGTGGCCGCGGCGTCGGCCAAGTCGACGACATGGGTGTCGATCTCCAGGTCGGGGTGGGCGGCGTGGAGGGCGGCGGCCACGGCGTCGAGACGTTCGGCGTCCCGGTCGAGCAGGACGAGGTGGCTGCCGCGTCGGGCCAGCCCGTCAGCCAGCGCCGCGCCGATACCGCTCGCGGCGCCGGTGAGCACGGCCGTACCGGCGGCGAAGTCGAAGCTACGCACGCGTCACGCTCCTCTCCGGACTGCCCGCGCGGGAGAACCGCACGCCCTCGTCGTCGAGCCGGCCGTGCCGCAGCAGCAGCACGTCCCGGGGGTAGTTCTGGTACAGCCGCCAGGGCGCGGAGCGGCCCTGCTTGGGCAACGCGTCCAGGCTACGCAGCACGTACCCCGAGCGGAGGTCGATCAGCGGCACCCGGTCGTCGTCCGGCGGCGGCTGCGGGGTGACGATCTGCTGCCCGGTGCGGTCCAGGTGCCGCAGCAGCCGGCAGAGGTAGGTGGCCACCAGGTCGGCCTTCAGCGTCCAGGAGGCGTTGGTGTAGCCGATCGTCATGACGAGGTTCGGCACCCCGGAGAGCATCATGCCCTTGTAGGCGACGGTCCTCGCGAGGTCGACAGCGGTGCCGTCCACCCGCAGCGTCAGGCCGCCGAGGGCGAGCAGGTTCAGGCCGGTGGCGGTGACCACGATGTCGGCGGGCAGCTCCTCGCCGGAGGACAACCGGATCCCGCGCTCGGTGAACGTGTCGACGGTGTCGGTGACCACCGAGGCCCGGCCGGAGCGGACGGCGGCGAAGAGGTCCCCGTCGGGCACGACGCAGAGCCGCTGGTCCCACGGGTCGTAGCGGGGCGAGAAGTGCCGGTCGACGTCGTAGCCGGGCGGTAGGTGACCGCGGGCGGCCCGCCGCAGCACCCTCCGCATGAGGGCGGGCGCTCGCCGGCTGAGCTGGAAGTTGGCGGTGGCGAGCAGGACGTTCTTCCAGCGGACCACCGGATAGACGGCCCTGGCGGGCAACCAGCGCCGTAGCGCGTCGGCGAGCCGGTCCCGGGAGGGCAGCGCGACGATGTAGGTCGGTGAGCGCTGGAGCATGGTCACGTGCTCTGCCCGGTCGGCCATCGCCGGCACCAGGGTGACCGCGGTGGCGCCGCTGCCGATCACGACGACGCGCCGGCCGGTGTGGTCGAGGTCGGCCGGCCACTGTTGCGGGTGGACCAGCCGTCCCGCGTAGCGCTCGACGCCGGGCAGCTGCGGGGTGTAGCCGGCGTCGTAGCGGTAGTAGCCGGCGCAGACGTGCAGGAACCCACAGGTCAGCACCGTCGTCTCGGCGGTGTCGTCGCGCTGGACGTGTACCGTCCAACGCGCCGTGACGCTGTCCCATTCGGCGCTGACCACCCGGTGCCGGAACCGGATGTGGCGCTCGACGTCGTACTCGCGGGCGGTGTCGCGGACGTACTCGCGGATCGAGTCGCCGTCGGCGATCGCCTTCGGGTTCGTCCAGGGTTTGAAGGAGTAGCCGAGGGTGAACATGTCCGAGTCGGACCGGACGCCCGGATAGCGGAACAGGTCCCAGGTGCCGCCGATGGCGTCGCGGGCCTCCAGCACCGCGTACGTCTTGTCGGGACAGTCGCGTCGCAGCTGGCAGGCGGCGCCCACACCGGACAGCCCGGCGCCGACGATGAGCACGTCGACGTGATCGCAGGCCATGGCAGCTCCCCGGGGCGGTGGACCGGACCCTATCCATCGGCGTCGACGCCGGTCAACACCCTGTCAACAATCTCGACACCCTGTCGAAACCCGCTAGCATCGACGACCATGACGACCGCCCGCGCCGCCGCCGGGACCGCCAGCACGCGCGGCCGACGGGTCGGCCGTCGCTCCGGCGACCAGCGTGAGCTGGCGATCCTCGCCACCGCGGAGCGGCTGATGACCGGCCGGCCGTTCGCCGAGATCTCCATCGACGACCTGGCTCGCGGCGCCGGCATCTCCCGCCCCGCCTTCTACTTCTACTTCCCGTCCAAGGACGCCGTGCTGCTGACCCTGCTCGACCGGGTCACCGAAGAGGCCGACGCGGCGGCCGGCACCGTGCTGGACCGGGTCGCCGAGGACCCGCGAACGCGCTGGCGGGAGCTGATCAGCCGGTTCCACGACACGTTCCGCGCCCACCGGGCCGTCGTGCTGGCCTGCGCGCAGGCGCGCACCACCAACCCCGAGGTACGCGAACTCTGGGCGGCGGTGCTGGAGCGCTGGGTACGGTGCACCGAGACGGCGATCGAGGCCGAGCGGCGGCGCGGCGCGGCCCCGGACGGGCTGCCCGCCCGGGACCTCGCAGTCGCGCTGAACTCGATGAACGAGCGGGTCACCTACGCGACGCTCGCCGGAGACGGGCCGGCCGTGGCCGAGGCGGACGTGGTCGACGTACTGCTCGACGTCTGGCTCTCCGCGATCTACCGCAGCACCACTCCGCCGTCCGCCTGAGCCGGGACGCGGCCGCGAACGTCGGCCAGCTCGGCGTCGAGGCGGTTCAGCAACCGCTCGAAGTCCGACTCGGAGAGCACCGGTCCGACCTCCTTGCGCCACCCCATCGCCCGGGACCGGCGCTGGACCGGTGTCTCGAACGCACCGTCGACGGTCAGCACCCAAACCGCCTGGCGGATCGTCGGCTCGCCGAGGAGTAACGCGCGACGGGCCACGAACCCCGTCACCTTCTCCCACGGCAGCGTCCGGGTGCGAAAGACGTGCCGCAGCCGGACGCCGCGCTCACCGACGTACACCCCGGCCTGATGCAGCCGGGCCGCGAACGTCAGCCAGACGCCCATGAGAGCCATCGCGCCCGCTATGCCCAGCGCGGTGACCACGTCGACTCCACCGGCCAGCGCTTCCCCGCCGTTTACCAGAAGCAGCACAGCGAACACGGTCCCGACCAGAAGGAACAGGCTGGTGACCACCTGCCGCCCCCGCCACGGGTCCATCCGGATCCATCTCCGCACGGCCGAGAGACTAGTCGAGCGACGCTCGGGTGAACTCCATGATCCAGTTGGTCTCCCAGGTGCGCCCGCCGTCGGTGGAGAACGCCTGCTCCCAGCGGGCGGAGGTCGCGGTGATCTCCGACCAGATGAACCGGCACCGGATCGGCCGGCCCTCGTCGACGTCGTCGGCGTAGAAGGTGCCGACGCCGTCGACGAACCGGCCGACCAACGGCGGCGTCTCCACCACTCCTTTGGCGCTGTTCATCCAGTAGATGGACCACTCACCGCTGGCCGGGTTGAACGTCCGTACCGTCGCGCCGGAGAAGTCCTTGGTGGGGAAGGTGATCTCGTCGAAGCTGCCGGCGCCGTCGAAGAACCGGCGAGCCACCTTCACGCTCGGGAACTCGTCCCACTCGTCGGAGCCGACGTGCCGCTTGGTCAGCCGCCGGTTGACGATGTCCCAGGTGCCGACGAGGAAGTCGAAGTCGTTCATCGGACGCCCACCGGCCCCTCGGCGCGCGTGTCGGTCAGGTACGCCTCGACGTCCGGTCGCTGCGGCGCGAGCACGTGCCGGATCCACGCGGCCCGCTCGTGCTCCAGCACGCCGAGCTCCCAGACGCAGCCCATCGCCGGTCGGTTCAGCGGGACGAAGTGGGTCGGGTCCTCGTCCGGGCAGCCCAGCACCGGCTGGCCGGCCACGGCGCTGCGCACCTCGATCACGTTGTCCCAGGTCCAGCAGTACGCCAGCAGGTAGGCGCCGGTGTCCGCGCCCCGGTGCAGCACCACCCAGCCGGCGGGCGGGGTGCCGTCCGGCTCCGGCAGCAGGGTCGGCAGCACCTCGTACGCGGCCTTCTCCACCTCCGGCTCGATCGGTCGCTCGGGTTGGTCGACGTGGTAGCGCTTGAGCTGCCGGCCGGCGACCGTGATCGGCCCCGGCACCTGAAGGTTCTTGTCGCGAAATGCCATGCCGGGACGGTAGAAGCACTCTCCTGACAACTAGTGTCAGTGGAATGCGGGCCAGTCGACTCGTCTCCCTGCTGTTGCTGTTGCAGGCGCGCGGCCGGCTGACCGCCACTCAGCTCGCCGAGCGGCTGGAGGTCTCCGTCCGGACCATCTACCGGGACGTGGAGTCGCTGCACGCCGCCGGCGTTCCGCTCTACGGCGAGGCCGGGCACGCCGGCGGCTACCAGCTGGTCGACGGATGGCGGACCAGGTTGACCGGGCTGACCGCCGAGGAGGCGGACCGGCTCTTCCTGACCGGACTGCCCGGACCGGCCGACGAGCTGGGCGACGGCGCGGTGGTGGCCGCGCTCCAACTCAAGCTGCACGCCGCGCTGCCGCCCCCGCTGCGTGAGCGGGCCACCCTGCTCCAGCAGCGATTCCACCTCGACACCCACGGCTGGTACGCCGACGGTGACGCGTCACCACACCTGACGTCCACCGCCGACGCGGTCTGGCGGCAGCGACGCGTCGAGGTCCGCTACCGCAGCTGGAACGGCGAGGTGACCCGCGTCCTGGAGCCGTACGGGCTGGTCCTGAAAGCCGGCCGCTGGTACGTGGTGGCCGGCCGGCCGGAGCGCGCCACCCCGGCCACCTACCGGGTCAACCAGATCCTCGCGCTGACCCCGCTCGACGAGGGGTTCGACCGGCCCGCCGACTTCGACCTGCCGGCCTGGTGGCGCACGCACGTACGCGAGTTCCGGGCCCGGCTGCACCGGGACGAGGCGACCGTGCGGCTCTCCCCCGCCGGCCGGAAGCGGCTGGGCGAGATCGCCAACGACGTGGTGGTCGCCGCGGTGGATGCCAGCGCGGGGCCACCGGACGGGAACGGCTGGACGACCGCCGTACTGCCGATCGAATCGCTCACCCACGCGCACGGCGACCTGCTGCGCCTCGGCGCCGAGGTGGAGGTGCTCGCGCCGGCGGAGCTGCGCGACCGGCTGGCCGCCACCGCCTCGGAACTGGCCCGGATCTACCAGCCGACCTGATCACGACTCCAGCATGGAGCGTGGCGGCGGACATCGATCACCGGCGTGATGTGCCACCCTGGGAGAGGGACGACGACGTCACCGGAGGTGAGAGTCACGCTACGGCTACGCGCGCTGATTCCCGTACCGGACACCGGGCCGGTGACCCTCGAGGTGCCGGCGGGCCGTACGGCCGCCCTGGTGGCGCCGCCCCGCCTCGGCACCGCGGTCGCCCGCGTGCTCGCCGGGCTCGCGCCGCCCCGGGACGGGCGGATCCTGGTGGGCGAGCGGGACGTCACCGACCTACCGCCGCCACGCCGGCAGATCGGCTACGTGCCGGCCGGCGGGGCGCTGCTGCCGCAGCTGACCGTACGCCGCAACATCGAGTACGGGCAGCGCAAGCGGGAACGGGTCCGGGAGATGGCCGACGACTGGACGGCGACCGTCGTCGAACGCCTGGAGCTGGCACCCACCCTCGCCCTGCTGCCGCACGTGCTCTCCGACGCCCAGCGGTTCCGCGTGGCGTTGGCGCGGGCCGCCGCCTGCCTGCCCGAGGTGCTCGTCATCGACCTGCCGTCCGGGCTGGCAGACGGCGGTCGCCTCGACGACCTGCTCCCCCGGCTCTCCCCGGCGGACGCGCCCGGCGTGTCCGTGCTCGTCTGCACCACCGACCCGGCCACGTTGGCGCAGATCCCCACCCGGGTACGGCTCGACCCCGAGGCGGGCCGACGGTGACGGCGTCGGGGCGGACGAGCCGTCGCACGCTGCTGCGGGCCACCGCGGCCGGCGCCGCGACGATCGCGACGGGTTGCTCCGACGGTGGTCGGGCCGTGCAGGTGGCGGTGGTCTGGAGCGGCGGGGAGCTCGCGCCCTTCCGCGCCGTGGTGGCCGGGTACCACGACCCGGTGCACGTGGTCAGCGCCGGCAACGACATCGACGCGTTCCTGCGGGCCCGGCAGCTCGCGGGCACCAGCCCCGACGTGGCGATCCTGCCCCGCCCGGGCCTGGTCACCGAGTACGCCCGGCGGGGCTGGCTCAGCCCACTGACCCCGGCGCCCGGGCACACGGTGCCCGACGGCCTCACCAGGCTGCTCCACGCTGACGGGCGGCCCTACGGCGTCTGGGTGAAGGCCGCGCACAAGTCTCTCTTCTGGTGCCTGCCCTCGGTGCTGCCGCAGCCACCGGCCACCTGGGACGAGCTGGTCGCGCTCACCCGTCGGCTCGCTACCCGGGCCCGAAGCGGCGACGGCCCGGCCCCGCTGGCGGTCGGCGCCGCCGACGGCTGGGTCCTCACCGACTGGTTCGAGAACGTGCTCGCCGACGTGGCGCCCGACGGGTACGACGCGCTCGCGGGGCCGCGGGGCGACTGGCAGGGCCGGCCGGTGCGCGACGCGTTGGACCGGCTCGCCGAGATCTGGAGCATCGACGGCGCGTTCCCCGGTGGCGGTCGCCGGGCGCTGCTCACCCAGTACGAGGAGTCGGTCATCCAGGTGGTGCACACCCGCCGGGCGGTGACGGTCTTCGAGGGTGACTTCGCCGACGGTGTGGCCCGACGCTTCCGGCGCGGGGCGGAGGAGCCGTCGACCTTCCGCTTCCCCGGCACCCGGCCCGGCGAGGGCCCCCTCATCGTCGGTGGTGACGCCGCCGTCGCGTTCGCCGGCGCCCAGAGCGGAGTCGAGCTGGTCCGCTGGCTCACCGACGCCACCGTCTTCCGGCCCTGGCTGCGCGCGGGCGGCTACCTGTCACCGGACGTCGCCGTGCCCCTCGCCGACTACGCCGACCCGCTGCGTGAGCGACTGGCCCGGGAGATGCGTACCGCCGGAACCGTACGGTTCGACCTCTCCGACCGCCTGCCCGGCCCGTTCACCGGCACCGACGGGGTCGGCATCTGGCGGATCATGCAGGACTTCTTCTCCGACGTGACCGACGGCGTACCGGCCGCCGAGGCGATCCGGCGGAGCACCAAGCTGCTCTCCGCGGCGGCGCGCGGCGCCGGTGGTGGCCGATGAGCGGGCTGCCCGTGCTCGGCGAACCGGTCGTGCTCGACGACGTCGGGCCGCCCCGCCGCGGTCGGGCGTACCCGGCGGCGCGCGCCTCCACCGCCCTGCTGCTACCCGCCGCGCTGCTCCTCGGCGGCCTGGTGCTCTGGCCGGTGCTGCGGACCCTGCACGCCAGCGTCACCAGCGACGGCCGTTGGGTCGGCGCCGCGCACTTCAAGGCCGTGCTGGCCGCGCCCGGCACCGGCGCGGTGGTCGGTCGTACAGTGCTGTGGGCGCTGCTCGTGCCGGCCGTGGTGACCGGGCTCGGTTACCTGCTCGCCGTCGCCTCCCGCCGCTCCGAGGAGGGCCGGCTGGTCCGGCTGATCCTGGTGGTGCCGACCGCGCTGCCGCTCGTGGTCACCGGCGTGACGTTCCGCCTGATGTACGACCCGGACCCGTCCCGGGGACTGGCCACCCTGGTCGCCGCGCGGCTGACCGGGCGCGGCGGCGACGACGTGCCGCAGCTGCTCGGTCCGGGCCTGGTCACCGTGGCGCTGATGTCCGCCTTCGTGTGGGCGTGGGTGGGCCTGGCGATGCTGGTGTTCCGGGCCGCCCTGGACCGGCTGCCGTCGAGCCTCGCCGACGCGGTCCGCGCGTACGGCGGAACCCGCCGGCACGTGCTCTGGGACGCGCAGTGGCGTCCGCTGCTGCTGCGTACGGTCGCGGTGGTCTTCGCCCTCGTGGCGCTCGGCACCAGCCGTACCTTCGACCTGATCCTGGTGATGGCGCCCGGGTCGGTGCGGGACGAGGCGGCGGTGCTCGCCCTGCGGGTCTGGCAGACCTCCGGCGGCACCACCACCGGCGAGGGCGCGGCGCTCGGCGTGATCTGGCTGGCGGCGGTCGCCGCCGGCATGCTGGTGGCGGCGCTCTTCATCCGGCAGGCGTGGCCGCCCCCGCGGGCCGCCGAACCGGACCCGGTGGCGGCTCCGCCGCCACGGCTGTTCCGGCTGCTCGCCGCCGGCGCCGCCGCGGCCTGGCTGGTACCGCTCGCGGCCCTGGTGGCGACGTCGCTGCACGGGCCGGTGGACGCCGCGGCGCGCAGCTGGTGGTCGGCGCCGCCGAGCCTCGCCTCCTACCGCGAGGTGCTCACCGGTTCGGAGCTGTGGCGGTCGCTGGGCTTCACGTTGCTGCTGGCCGCCGGGGTCACCGCCACGGTGCTGGTCGTCGCGCTGCTCGCCGCGTACCCGCTGGCCGGGCTGACCGGGCCGGCCGCGCAGGTGACCGGCCTGCTGCTGATGATCGCCGTCGTCGTGCCGGTGCAGGTGATCGCCGGGCCGGTCAACGAGGTGCTCGGGGTGGCGCTCTCCTCCGGCACCGCCCGTGGTCTGGTGCTGGTGCACGTGGCGCTGGGGGTGCCGTTCGCGGTGCTGGTGCTGCGCAACGCGTTCGCGGACCTGCCGACCGGTCGGATGCGCGCCGCCCAGCTGGGTGGCCGGCACTGGTGGGGCACGCTGCGCCGGCTGGCCCGGCACTGCCGCCCGGCGATCGTCGCGGTGTCGGTGCTGGAGTTCGTGCAGGTCTGGAACGACCTGGTGGTCGGGCTGCTCTTCAGCGGCCCGGACTCGGCTCCGCTCGGGCTGTTCCTGGCCGGGCAGACTCGCGGTTTCGTGGCCAACAGCGGCGCGCTGGCGGCCGGCTCGGTGCTCGCCTCGACGCTGCCGGTGCTGCTGGTCGTGCTCGCCCGGCGGCATCTCGTCGCCGGCCTCGTCTCCGGTGGTGTCCGGTGACCGGCCCGACCGGTCGCGAGGGCGGACGACCGCCCCGCTGGCCGTTCCTGGTGGCGGTCAGCACGGTGGTCGGCGGCGTGATCGTCAACCTGGCCAGCAACCTCCTCTCCGAGCTGGCCGCCGGCATCCTCGGCCCGGCGAGCCTCGCCCTGGTGATCAGCGGCGGGCTCGGCTGGGTGGTGTTCGACGTACGCCGCCGCCGGGCCGGGCGGCTCGACCGGCCGGAGTCCGGGGAGGCCGTCTCGGCCCCGAGCGGCGCGCCGACCCTGCCGCCGGAGCGGATGAACGGTTGGCCGTCGCCGGGACGAATGCCCGGTTGGGACGCCGCTGTGGACGACGTCACCGAGCTGCTCGGGCGCGAGCAGGCAGTGGCCGTACGGGGGCGGCGGGCTGTGGGCACGTCGGCGTGCGCGATCCAGGCCGCCAACCGCTGCCGCGGCGACTTTCCGGACGGGCAGTACTACCTCGACCTGCGCCCCGGTGGGCGGCCCCGCTCGGCAAGGCAGGTGCTCACCGCGCTGGCCCGCATCCTGGGCACACCGCCGCCGACCTCCGGCCGCGCGCAGGCGCTCGCCGAAGCGGCCGACGCGCTGCGCCGGCACCTCGACGGCCGGCGGATCCTGGTGGTGCTCGACAACGTCGACCGCCCCGAGCAGGTGCGTCCGCTGCTGCCGCCGACCACCCGCACCTGCCGGCTGCTGCTCGCCGGCGGGCCGGCGCTGATCGGTCTCCAGGGTGTGGCGGAGCGCTGGATCAACGAGCCCGACGTCGACGACGCCGTCGAGATCTTCGCGGCGGGGGGCGCGGCCGCCCCCGCCGCCCGCAACCGTCGCGTCGACCCGCGCACCGACCCGCTCGTGCGGGACATCGTGGAGATCTGCGGACGGCAACCCCGGGCGGTACGCGCGCTGGGCTACCGGGCGGCGCAGCACAGCTGGCGGCACGCGGACGTGCTCGACGCGCTGCAGCGGGCGGTACGGACACCGCCGCACCAGCGCATCGCACTCGCCCCGGCCGCCCGGCTGCTCACCGAGGCCGACGCCGCGTACCGGGCGCTCTCCGCCGAGGCCCGCCGGCTCTACCGGCTGATGTCGCTCACCCCGGCCCCGGTGGATCGGGCGACGATCGCGGCGCTGGCCGCCCGCCGCCCCGAGCAGGTGGCCACGCTCCTGGACGAGCTGACCGCCACCGCGTTCGTCCGGGGCCGCGACGGCGACCGCTATGAGATCCGCCCGCCGCTGGCCGGGTACGCCCGGCTGCATCTGCGCGACGGTGAACCGCTCCGCCGGCGCGTCGCCGCGCAGGCCCGGCTCACCCGGCACCTGGCGAAGCACGCCGAGCGGCACGCCGCCGGCCTCGCCGCGCTCGGGTCACCGCCGGACCGGGAGTGGACGCTGCCGCTGGACGAGGACCCGTACGGCTGGTTCGACCTGCACCAGGAGCTGCTGCTGGCGGTGGTGCGGGTGCCTGCCGGCGCGGCCGAGACGCTGCCGCGCCGGGTCCGCCGCTGGTGGTTCCGGCTCGCCGTGGCGCTCTGCGGCTGGCTGGCGCACGCCGAGCGGCTCGACGAGTGGGAGCAGGTCTGCACCACGGTGCTGGCCACGCCCACCGCCGAGGACCGGCCCGAGGTCTCCGGCTGGGCACACAACGAGTTGGGCGCGCTGCACCGGCGTCGGCACGATCCGCACGGCGCCGTCGCCGTGCTGCACCTGGCGGTCACCGAGCGCGGCCGGCGGGCCACCGCCCAGGCCCGGATGAACCTCGGGATCGCCCTGCTCGACCTGGGGCAGCTCGACGACGCGGTGGACCACCTGGCCCGATCGCGGCGGCACCGCTCCGGCTCGGACCGGGCCGGACTCGCGCTGACCGACCTGGCGCTGGGCGCCGCCCGGCTGGCCCGGGGTGAGTGGGACGGCGCGCACCGCCACCTGGTCCGGGCGGCGAACACGTTCAGCGCGCTCGGCGACGCACGCGGCTACGCGGCCGCGTTGACCAACCTGGTGCTGGTGCACGCCGGCCTCGGTGAGCACCTGGACGCGGCGCAGGCGTGGCGTGCGGCGCTGCGCGAGTACGACTCGGTCAACGACCCGACCGGTCGGGCCGCGGCGCTGCTCAACGCCGGCGCTGCGCTGCTGACCGCAGCTCCGGGGCAGGCCCGTCAGGCGTACGACTGGCTGGCCGAGAGCCGCCGGCTACGCGAGGGCAGCCGGCTGACCGCCGGGCTGGGCCGCACCCTGCTCTACCTCGGCGACGCGGCGGCGGCCCTGGACGATCCGGACGAGGCCCGCCGGCACTGGGTCGACGCGGTGGGGATCTGCGAGGCGGTCGGGGACACCGCCGGTCAGACGGCCGCCGATGCCCGTCTGAACAGCCCCGTCCACGAATCCTGACCCACCACCCGCCCCGCCCCGCCGCGCCCGCCCCGCCCCGCCCCGCCAAGAGCTGCGCGCTTTCAGAGAAAGTGCTGTCTCAACACGCGCCGAGGCAACACTTTCTCTGAAAGTGCACCGCGCCGAGCCGAGCGGGGGGTGGCGGCGACTTTGATGATCGTCGTCGTGGCGGGCCGCGCGGGGGTTGATCGGTCTGGATCTGGATAGGATCGAACGATTTGTGACTTCGGCTCGGCGGGGGCTTGGCGACCCCGGCGGCGAGATGGGAGATGAGATGGGCGACGCGCAGCGGCGGTTCGGTGGCCTCGCCGCCGACAGCCACGGGGCCGACGGCGGCCGCCCGCCGTTGGTGCTGGTGCACGGCCTGACGTACGACCGGACCCAGTGGGGGCCGACCCTGCGCGAACTGGCCGCGCTCGATCCGGGCCGGCGGGTGCTCGTGCTCGACCTGCCCGGACACGGTGAGTCCCCGGGACGCGAGTCGTACCAGACCGCTGACGTCGCGGACGTGGTGCATGCGGCGGTGACCGAGGCCGGCCTGGACCGGCCGGTGCTGGTGGGCCACTCGCTCGGCGGGGCGTTGGCCACGATCTACGCCGCCCGCCACCCGACCCGCGGGGTGGTGAACGTGGACCAGCCGCTGCTGCTGGGCCCCTTCGGTGAGCTGCTGCGCCGCAACGAGCCGCTGCTGCGCAGCCCCGAGTACCTGCGGCTCTGGGAGTCGCTGCTGGCCGGGATGGGGATCGACCAGTTGCCGCCGGCCGCGCAGGAGATGGTCCGTACGGCCACCACTCCCCGCCAGGAGCTGCTGCTCGGGTACTGGGGCGAGATCCTGGTGACGGCGGACGAGGCGTTCACCGCGCAGCGGGTACGGGAGCTGGAGCGGATCCGGTCGCTCGGCGTTCCGTACCACTACGTGGCGGGCAGTGAGCCGCCGCCGCCGTACCGGCAGTGGTTGGAGTCGGTGCTGCCCAACGTGATCATCGACGTCCTGCCCGGCGGGAGCCACTTCCCGCACCTGTCGCACCCGGCCGAGCTCGCCCGGATCATCGCCGACGTCGGCAGCGGCCCGTCGGGCGATCGCTGATCCACGCGGCTTTCCCTCACGTCGGCCCCCGTGACGAGGCCGAACGGAGGACGGCGGCGCACCCGGATGATTACGTCACCCGGGTGCGCCGGCATCCGCCTCAGCAGGTGACGGTCAGGCCCGCCCAGTCGGCGCGGTCGTTGTAACCGCCGTCGCCGGCGTCACCGACCACCAGGTCGAGCACCCGGACGCCGGTCAGGTCGACGTCGACCTGGTGCACCGCGTCCCGGGTCACCACGCCGCTGTCGTACAGCACCTTGCCGTCGCCGACGACCTGGAAGGTGGCGGTGCCACCGTCCGGGCCGACGTTGTTGACCGCGTCGTCGATGCCGACGACGGCGGCGAGCCGGCCGCACTGGTCACCGACGTAGTAGCGGACCGTGGACGGGGAGGCGACACCGAGGCCGGTCGGGTAGACCTGGCCGAGCATCTTGATCGGCGATCCGCCGCCGACGCTCTGGTCGACGGTCGGGCTCATCCAGCCGCTGGTGGCGCTGATCCAGGTGTGGTGCGACAGCAGGGCCTCGCCGTCGGGCGGCACCGGCGCGACCACCAGGGTCGCGGCCGTACGCTGCCGCAGCCGGCCGTGGCCGAGCACGTCGTACGAGGTGGTGGCGGTCAGCGTGGCGGTGCCGGGGCTCGCCGTGGCCGGCAGGGTCACCGCGAAGCCGAGCGTGGCGCTGCCACCGGGGATCAGCAGCTTCGGCGCCCGGCCGAGCGCCCGGACCTGCCAGCCGTCCGGCGTGCTCAGCGTGACCTGCGGGGTGAAGACGGGCAGCAGGCCGTCGTTGCGGACGGCGACCTGGACTGTCGCCTCATCCCCGCCGGCGAGCACCGGTGCGGTGCCCTCGGGCAGCGCGTCGCCGCCGACCCTCGTCACCTGCGGAAGCCCGGCGGTGACGTGCGGGACGCCCGGCAGGCCGTGCGCCTTCGCGACGCGGAACAGCGCCGCGCCGTGGGCGGGGACGGCCGCGCTGATGGTGCCGGCGCTCTCGGTGACCTGGTCGGTCCAGGCGTTCCTGAGGGTGAACCGGCTCCCGCTCAGGCCGACGGCCGACGCCTTCGCGGTGAGGGTCTTCGAGCTCTCGCCGCGGTTGAGCAGCAGCACGGCCCGGTCACCGTTGGCGAGGCGCTTCACCCACGTCTCGGTGGTGCCGGCGGGGCCGACGCGGACGGCCTGCACGGCCGCCGGGTCCTGGTTGATGGCGAGCGCGTCGGCGTCGGTGAGGATGTCGACGGAGGTCTGGCCGAGCTTACGGATGTCGCTGCCGACGATCAGCGGCGCGGCGGCCACCGACCAGAGCGACATCTGGGTGCGGAACTCCTCGTCGCTCATGCCGAGCTCGGGGGCGAGGTAGTCCGGGTCGTTGAAGCGGCCCGGCCCGGCGACCTCGGGGTGCCGCGCGTTCGCGTCGTAGTTGCGCAGCACGTCCTTGAACTTGATGTCGCCGACGAAGCCGACGTCGGTGTACGTCCGCCAGGACTGCGCGATCTCCGGGGCGTACGTCCACGAGTACGTGGACTGCTGCTCCTCCGGGTAGTTGCCCCAGTCGGGCGAGGTCACCGGGTTGCAGAGGTTGAAGATGATCGGACGACCGCTGGCGTTGTTCCGCAGCGCCCGGGCGAACTCGGTGTAGGCGGTCTTCGGGTCCAGGTCGGCGGCGATGCCGCAGAGGAAGTCCACCTTGACCGCGTCGAACTCCAGGGCGGCGAAGTGGTCGGCGTCGCGCTGGTAGTAGCCGCCGCCGCTGCCGAGCCCGCACTTGCCCGGGATGTACGGCCCGGCGTCGGTGTAGATGCCGGCCCGCAGACCCTTGGAGTGGATGTAGTCGACCAGGGGCTTCAGACCGTTGGGGAAGCGGGTCCGGTCGGCTTGGAGGTCACCGGCGGCGGTGCGCGGCTCCGGGTCCTGCCAGCCGCCGTCGAGCCAGACGATGTCGTAGCCGGCCTTGGCCATGCCGCGGGCGACCAGGGCGTCGGCGACTTCGCGTACCGACTGCTCGGAGAAGTTGCCGCCGAGTCCGAAGTAGGTGTTCCAGCCCTGGTAGGGGGTGGGGCTCAGCACCTGCTGGGGTGCCGGCCGCGCGCCGGTGGCCGGGGCGGCCTGGGCGGGCGCGGGTACGACCAGCAGGCCCGCCGCGAGGGCGAGCAGGCCCGTGAGGGCGTGTCGTTTCACATCGGATTCCTTTGCTCCCGGGGGTGGACGGACGCCCCGAGATCCTCCATCCGGTTGCGAAGACGTGTCAATAATATTTCGTAAATTACGAGTACTGGTTTCGCGCGTGCTCCTCGCCGACGCCCCGGCGGATCAGTCGGAGGGTGGCTCCGGCCCCCACGGCCGCCGACGGCCGTCGGGCCGGGCGCGTTCAGGCGTCGGGATGGTCGACGATGGCGCCGGACGAGTAGTGGATCGTCTGCGCCACCAGCAGCCCGTCCCGGACGACGTAGGTGTCCACCCCGTCGTGCAGGGCGATGTCGCCGGCGGAGCACCGGCCGGACCAGACGAGCATCCCCACGTCGCCGTCGACGAGCACCTGCCGGTACTGGTAATCCCCGTCCTGGACGTAGGTGCGCAGGATGGCGGCGAGATGCCGTACGCCGTCGTGGCCATGGTGGACGCCCTCGGCCGAGAGCAGGCGGACGGCGGGGTGGTAGTTCTCCCGGAGGTCGCCCTCGAGGTCTCCCCGCATGCGACGGCGCAGGTGGTCCAGCACGACATCGCGGGTGGTGCGAATCATGTGCCTCTCCTGTCCGACTCGTCCGGGATCCTCGCGCCGGTCTACCCGGCAGAGGCTGCGGGCACACGCGCGGGGACAGGCGGGCCGGTCGGCGAGGCCGACCTGACGGAGCCCCCGGCGGTCCGGTGCCGGTGTCCGGGCGCTGCCGTCGCGGTCTCAGGAGGTGCGCGGTCGACGCAGCGCGGCGGCGATCGTGGCGATGCCCTCCTCGATGTCGCTCGCGGTGTTGGCGGCGTAGCCGAGCACGAGGCCCGGCCGGCTCGCCCGCTGGCAGTGCCACGACAGCGGCTGCACCTTCACCCCGCGTTCGAGGGCGGCGACCGCCAACGACGTGTCCGTGACGTCACCGTCCAGGGTGACCAGCAGGTGCAGGCCGGCGGATGCCCCGTGCACGGTCGCGCCGGGCAGGTGCCGGCCGATGGCGGCGACCATCGCGTCGCGGCGGCGGACGTGGCGACGCCGGAGCAGCCGCAGCTGCCGCTCCAGCGCGCCGGAGTTCATCAGTTCGGCGAGCACCAGCTGCGGCAGCACCGAGGTGCCGAGATCCGCGTTGCGCTTGGCCGCGACCACGGCGTCCCGGTGCCGGGCGGGGACGAGCAGCCAGCCCACCCGCAGCGCGGGGGCGAGCAGCTTGGAGACGCTGCCGGCGTAGCCGACGTGCTCCGGCAGCAAGCCGCGTAGCGCCGGCACCGGCGGGCGGTCGTAGCGGTGCTCGGCGTCGTAGTCGTCCTCGACGATCAGGCCGCCGTCGCGCGCCCAGGCGATGAGCCGGCGACGCCGCTCGCCGTCGAGCACCACGCCGGTGGGGAACTGGTGGGCCGGGGTGAGCATCACGGCGCGGGCGCCGGTGGCGACCAGCTCGTCGACCCGCAGCCCGGCCGCGTCGACGGTGACCGGCGGAGTGGCCATGCCCCAGTTGTTCAGATGCTGCCGGACCCCCAGCGACCCCGGCTCCTCCACGGCGATCCGGTCGACGCCGTCGCGGCGCAGCGCCTGGGCGAGCAGACCGAGCGCCTGGGAGACGCCGGCGGTGACGATCACCTCGGCCGGTTCGACGGCGATGCCCCGGTTGCGCGCCAGCCAGGTGGCGACCGCGGCGCGCAGCGCCGGCGCGCCGCACGGGTCGCCGTAGCCGAAGTCGGACGCGGCGAGCCGCCGCAGCACGGTCCGCTCGGCGCGCAGCCAGTCCGCGCGGGGAAAGGCGGCCAGATCGGGTACGCCCGGGGTCAGGTCGATGCGCGCCGGTGCCGTGCGTACCGCGTCGAAGATGTCGCTGCCCGGATCGGGCGGGAAGAGCGTGGCCGGGACCGGCGCGGCGGCCGGGGCCGGCCGAGCGGGCGGCAGCGGCGGCGGCGCGGCCACGACCACGGTGCCGGCCCGCCCATAGCCGGCTACCCGGCCCTCCTCCCCCAGCCGCTGGTACGCCTCGGTCACCACCCCCCGGGACACGCCGAGGTCGGCGGCGAGCACCCGCGACGCGGGGAGCCGGGCGCCGACGGCGATCCGCCCGTCGGCGATCGCGGCGCGCAGCCGCTCGGCGAGCCAGGCCGCGCGCCCGCCCGACGGCGCCTCGGTGACGTCCAGGTGCAGGAAGTCCGACCCCGCGGTTATGGACCCCTCGGACGGCTGCGGTTTGGCCCTGCCCATCGGTCCATCGTGGCAGCACTGTGAGGGGTGGCGGCCACGGGGTCGCCGCGTATCCGCGCACGGAGGGATCGTCGTGAACGTCGCTTTCCTGCTCACCACGCTCGTCGTGGTCGTCACACCGGGCACCGGGGTGATCTACACGGTCTCGGCCGGCCTCTCCCGGGGCGCTCGAGCCGGCCTGGTCGCCGCGGTCGGCTGCACCCTGGGCACGGTGCCGCACCTGCTCGCCGCCGTCACCGGGCTCGCCGCGCTGCTGTCGGCCAGCGCCACGGCCTTCCACGCCGTGAAGTACGTCGGCGTGGCGTACCTGCTCTACGTCGCCTGGGCGACCCTCCGCGACCGGGACGCTTTCACCCCGGCGGCGGAGCCGACGCCCCGATCGGCGCTGCGGGTGATCGTCACCGCCGTGCTCGTGAACCTGCTCAACCCCAAGCCGACGCTCTTCTTCGTCGCGTTCCTGCCGCAGTTCGTCGACCCGACGGGCCCAGCGGCCACGCGGGGCATGCTCGCGGCCGGCGGGGTCTTCATGCTGCTCACGCTCGTGGTGTTCGCCGGCTACGGGACAGCTGCCGCCGCGGTGCGCGACCGGGTGCTGTCCCGGCCCCGGGTCACCGCCTGGCTGCGCCGCGCCGTCGCCGGCACGTTCGTGGCGCTCGGCGTCTCCCTCTTCCTCGGCGACCGGTAGGAGGAACCCGTGCGGTTCGAGCACTCCGCGCCGGTACGGGCGGCCTTCCCGGGGCTCGTCGCGGGCGTCCTGGTCGCCACCGGCATCACCCCGGACGTGTCCGCGGGGCCCCGGGTGGCGGCGTTCACCGGCCAGGCCCGGACCCGGCTGTCGGCCGGCTCCGAGGCCGGTTTCCCCGAGATCCAGGCGTGGCGGCGGGCGTTCGCCGCGATGGGCGTGAAGCCCACGCAGTACCGGTGCGCCGCCGAGGCGTTGCTGCGACGGCTGCGGATCGACGGGAACCTGCCCCGGCTGCATCCGCTGGTGGACCTCTGCAACGCGGTCTCGGTGGCGTACGCCGTCCCGGTCGCGGCACTGGACCTGGACCGCATCACCGGGGACCTGACCGTGCGGCACGCGCACGGCGACGAGGAGTACCTGACGTTCGCCGGCGGTGTCGAGCGGCCGGAGCCCGGCGAGATCGTCTTCGCCGACGCGGCGGGACGGGCCCACGCGCGCCGGTGGACCAACCGGCAGAGCGGCTGGTCGGCGGTGCGGGCGGAGACGTCTCGCGTGCTCGTCGTCGTGGAGGGGCTGCACAGCACGGCCGACGCCGATGTCACCGATCTGCTCGACACGCTGCGGACGGAGGTGGCCGTACTCTGGTCGCCGCCGGCCGCCCACGCCCTGCTGACCGGGGCCCGACCGGCGTTCGAGGTTCCGTCGGTCGCGCTGCCGCCCCAGGAAGTCAGGCGGTCTCCTCCGGCGCCAGGTGGCGGTAGCCGGGAACGGTCTCGGCCAGCCAGCCGGTGACACTGGCCAGGCCGCGCTCGTTGAGCTGCGCGTCGTGGATGGTGTACGTGTGCCGCGCGCCGACCGCCTGCGCGAACGCGATCGCCTCGCCCAGCCGCAGCCACGACGCCTGCCCAGGGATCAGCAGCGTGCGCACCGGCTCCTGCGGCACGTGCAGCGAGTCCCCCGGGTGGTAGACGTCGTCGTCGACCAGGTAGCCGAGGTTGACGCAGTCCGGCTGCCTGTCGTGGATCACGGCGTGCCGGCCACCGACCGCGGTCACCGGGAAGCCGGCGGCGACGAACCGCTGCCCGGCCCGGACCGGGATCACCGGCAGCGGGGCCAGGTCGGGCAGGTGGGCGCCCTCCGGGGCGTACACCGGCACGCCGAGGCCGGCCAGGCGGAGCACGTCGACGTGGTCGCTGTGTTCGTGGGTCACGAGGACGGCGTCCGCGCCGGCCAGGGCGCGCGGTTCACTCCACGTGCCGGGGTCTACGACCAGCACGCCGCCGTCGTGCTCCAGCCGCACGCAGGAGTGGGTGTACTTGGTGATCCGCATCCGGCGACGGTAACCCCCGCCTCCGCCGGGCAGGTGCGCGCGAACGCGGCCGGTCGCAGCGGTTGATCGACTCGGGGTCCTTGGTATCGGGGTGTCCGGGTCGCGCGGATGCCCCGACATCAAGGAAACCGAGTTGACCATGAGGAGATTCGGGCTGGTGATCAACGGTGGCGACGGATGATCGGGGGCATGGAGCAGCCAGCGCAGCGCGGGCACCGGTGCGTGCCGCACACCGCCGACGTCCGGCTCGAGGCGTGGGCGCGCAACCGGGAGGAGTGCGTGGCCGAGGCGGTCACGGCGCTGGTCGAGACCTTCACCGACACCGCCGGGGCGCGGCCCGGCCCGGATCGGGAGTACGAGGCAGCGCCCGCGCACGACGAGGACCTGCTGGTGAGCGTCCTCGACGAGGTGATCTTCCGGATGGAGACGGCGGACGAGCTGCCGCTGACCACCGAGGTGACCGACGACGGCCGCGGCGGCCTGCGGGTGCGCTGGCGGGTGACGCCTACCGACGCGGTCGAGCTGATCGGCGCGGTCCCGAAGGCGGTCTCCCTGCACGAGCTGCGGTTCGGCCCCGACGACGCGGGCTGGTCCTGCGCGGTGACCCTCGACGTGTGACCGCCGGGGCGCTCAGCCCTTGACCACGCCGATCGGCACCAGCCGGGCGACCTTCCGGCACAGCCCCGCGCCCTCGGCGGCCTCGATGACCGCCGTGATGTCCTTGTACGCCGCGGGCATCTCCTCGGCCAGCCCGCGACGGGACGCGCCGCGTACCGCGATGTCCTGCTCCTCCAACTGCCGGCGGGGGTCCGACCCGCGCTCGGCCTTGACCGCCTGTTTGCGGCTCTGCACCCGCCCCGCACCGTGGCAGGTGGAGGCGAAGGCCGGCGAGCCGGGAACCCCGGTCAGCACGTACGAGCCGGTGCCCATCGAACCGGGGATCAACACCGGCTGGCCGACGTCGCGCAGGTCGGCGGGGAGGTCCTCGTGGCCGGGCGGCAGCGCCCGCGTCGCGCCCTTGCGGTGTACGCAGAGGCTGCGCCGCACCCCGTCGACCTCGTGGTTCTCGATCTTCGCCAGGTTGTGCGAGATGTCGTAGACGAGGTCCAGGTTCCGGCCGGTCTGCTGGGCGAAGACCTGGCGGGCGGCGTCGGTGAGCAGCTGCCGGTTGGCGCGGGCGTAGTTGGCCGCGGCCGCCATCGCGCCCAGGTAGGCGCGCCCCTCGTGCGACGAGACCGGGGCGCAGGCCAGCTGCCGGTCCGGCACCTCGATGCCGTACCGGGTCATCACCTTCTCCATGCCCCGGACGTAATCGGTGCAGATCTGGTGGCCCAGCCCCCGCGATCCGCAGTGGATCATCACGCAGAGCTGCCCTTTGTGCAGGCCGAAGGCGGCGGCCACCCGGTCGTCGTACACCTCCTCGACCGCCTGCACCTCGAGGAAGTGGTTGCCGGAGCCGAGGCTGCCGACCTGGCGGGCGCCCCGCTCCACCGCCCGCTCACTGACCTGCTGCGGGTTCGCGTCGTCGACGGCGCCGTAGTCCTCGCAGCGCGCCAGGTCCCGCTCGACGCCGAAGCCGCGCTCGACGGCGTACCGGGAACCGCCGCGCAGCACGCCGTCGAGCTCCGCGCGGTCCGTGAGGTGCCAGACCGCGCCCTTGCCCATTCCTCGCGGCGTCGACGCGGAGAGCCCGTCCATGAGGGCGTCCAGGCGCGGCCCGAGCTCCGCGCGGTCGAGGTCGGCGGCGAGCAGCCGCACACCGCAGGAGATGTCGAAGCCCACCCCGCCGGGGGAGACCACGCCGCCGTGCTCCACGTCCGTCGCGGCCACGCCGCCGATCGGGAACCCGTAGCCCCAGTGCACGTCCGGCATGGCGTACGAGGCCTCGACGATGCCGGGCAGGGTGGCCACGTTCGCCACCTGTTCGAGTGCCTTGTCCGCACCGGCGTCGGGCAGCAGCGACGGGCTCGCGAAGACCACGCCCGGCACCCGCATCGGATCCTGCCGGTCGACCCGGAACCGGTACGGCGACTCCTGCACCACCTGCATTCGACGCGCCTACCCGCCGTCGCCGGCCCTACACGTACGGCCGAGCAGCGGGCGGCGCCGCCGGAACCGGCGGATGACCGGGGCGCGGTTGCGTCCGCACCGGTCCGGGTAGTGAGCCGCCATGCCCGCACGTTTCGAGGAGTACCCCCGCATCGCGATCGTCACCGGCGCGGACTCCGGCATCGGCAAGGCCTGCGCGGTGGCGCTCGCCGAGGCCGGTTTCGACCTCGGCATCACCTGGTACGGCGACCCGGACGGCGCGTCGCGTACCGCCGCCGAGGTGCGCGACGCCGGACGCGTCTGCGAGGTCGCGGAGCTGGACCTGACGCGGCTGCCGGAGGCGGCCGGCGTCGTCGACGAGCTGGCCGACCGGCTGGGCGGCATCGGGGTACTGGTCAACAACGCCGGCACCGGGGCGTCGGTGCCGTTCGTCGAGACCGGCTGGCAGCAGTGGCGGGAGGTGCTCGCGGTCGACCTGGACGGCCCCTTCCTCTGCGGGCAGCGGGCCGCCCGGCGGATGCGCGCCGCCGGCGCCGGGGGACGGATCATCAACATCACCAGCGTGCACGAACACGCGCCGCGGGTCGGCTCGGCCGCGTACTGCGCGGCGAAGGGCGGGTTGGGGCTGCTCACCAAGGTGATGGCGCAGGAGTTGGCGCCCGACGGCATCACCGTCAACGCGGTCGCGCCGGGTGAGATCTCCACCCCGATGACCGGGCAGGAGGACGTCGACCCGTTCACCCAGGATCGCCCGGGCGTGCCGGTGGGCCGGCCGGGCGACGCGCGGGAGGTCGCCGCCGTGGTCGCGCTGCTCGCCTCCCCCGCCGCCGCCTACGTCACCGGCGCGTCCTGGCCGGTCGACGGCGGAATGCTGATGATGGGCCCACAGGCGAACGCGCTCACCTCGCACGACTGGCGACGGGTGGACCCGGCCTGAGCGGGCTAGACCTGCGCCGTGGAGGAGCGCTCGACGTGACCGAACTGGGCGGCGAAGGCCAGCAGCGCCACCCCGGCGCCGACTCCGATGGCGGGCCCGGTGGAGAGCCCCGCGAGCCCGGTCAGCAAGGTCACCCCCAGCCCCGCCAGCAGCGCGTTCACCGCGCCCACCAGCAGCGCCGTGGTGAGCAGCAGCTGGGCCCGGCCCGGCCGGTTGCCGACCGCCGCCCAGGTGGCCCGCGCCGCACCGCCACCGGAGACCGCGTCGAGGAAGAAGTCGTGCCCGCCGGCGAACCGCTCGTGGTAATACGCCCGGATGCGCTGCATCCGTTCGAGGTCCACCTCGTTCTCGACCATGTTCTGCACGAGCCGCAGGAACGTGAGCAGCCCGGTGATCACGAGGGTGGGGAGCACCGCCCCGAGGTACGGAGGGATCAACGCGTCGTTGCCGGAGACGAAGCCGAGTCCGATCAGCGCGGCGGAGAGCAGCGACAGGAAGATCGTGGCCCGGCCGACGGACTCGGTGACGGTCGCGCTGCGCGAGGTCTGCAGCACGAAGTGCTCGGTGGTGAGGGCGGTGAGCAGCGCCTGCTCACGTTCCTTGTCGTCCATGCCGCCTCACCGTCCGTGATTGACCAGCCGGGCATCGTCACGATATGAGTTCCGGGACCGCACTCATCGGCGAATGCGGCGGATCCGAAGGGGACAGCGGCCGGCAGAGCGCGCACGTATCCTGCCGTCGTCCCGAAGTGATCGCCGGACGCCACGGCGGCGACCGGCCCGGAAGGAGGCCGGATGCGCCGGGCGGGCGGCTGGCGGTCAGGGCGTACGCCTCGGCAGCGGCGGGCCTTCGTGGTCGGCGGCGGGCTGTTGGCCACCGCCGTGGTGATGCTGCTGGCCGCCTGGCGGAGCAGCGGTTTCCTCAGCGACCTGTTGCTCAACCTCGGGGCCAGCGTGGTGCTCGCGGCGATCTCCTACGTCATCTTCGATCCGCTCTTCGAGGAGGCCCGCAAGGCCCGGGTGCAGGAGCACCTGAGCTTCGACCAGGAAGCGTTCGTGGCGCGCCTGGACAGGTGTCGGCGGGTGCGGATCCTCGACACCTGGACGATCCTGCTGGACGATCAGCACCGGCAGGCGACCCTGGCCGCGGTCGAGGCGGCGCTGCGTAACGGCGCGGAGGTGAACCTGCTCCTGCTCGACCCGGACTGCACGGCGGCGCAGCAACGCTCCGAGGAGTTGGAGCGGCAGGGCGTCGACGTCCCCGGCCACATCCGGGCCAACCTTCGACACCTGATGGCCCTGCGCCGCAAGCTCGGCGAGAACGAACGGTTCCAGGTGCGCGTCTACGACGCGTCGCCGTCGATCCAGCTCTACCAGTGGGACGGGCGCTCCCTGATCTCGTTCTTCCCCGTCGGCAAGCTGTCGTTCAACGTTCCCCAGCTCGAGGTCGACATGGGCAGCCCGTTGGGTGGTTTCGTACACGCCCGGTTCGAGGAGCTGTGGGACCACGACCAGGCGACCGTGCCGCTGGAGCGGTACGACCGGCTGACGGTGACGCTGGGCGACGAGAGCTCCGACTACCTCCGGGCGGAGATGGCGTACGTGGAGGTCGACGGCGAGCACTACATCGACTGCGAACGGTCGCGACCGAACCTGTCGCTCACCGCCCGGGTGCCGATGCCGCCGCGTACGCCCGGGTCGACGCCTCGGGTGTTCACGCTGGTGGAGCCGGTGGACGAGGAACGCGCCCCGGTGACCCGACGCTTCGACGAGAAGTACGGGCCGGCCCGGGCCGAGCGCACGATCCTGCGCCTCGCCCCGCAGTAGCCCGGCGGTCCTCCCCTCCCCCACCGGTGCGACCGTCACCCGCACCCGTGCGGGCGCGCCGCACCCCGCTGCGGCCCGGCGCGCGCGGTGGCCGCCGGAGTGGCGGGCGACCCGGCCGGTGACCGGACGCCGCCCGGCGGGACAATGGGTACGCGTCCGCGCGGCCCGCGTCGGCGCGAACCGGTCGAAGCGGCAGGAGAACGGTCAGCGTGGCGGAGAACCCACGGTCGGCGGATACGGGGCGGGAGGCGCTGCGCGCCGACTGCACCCGCTGCTTCGGCCTCTGCTGCGTCGTTCCGGCCTTCGCCGCGTCGGCCGACTTCGCCATCGACAAGCCGGCCGGTCAGCCCTGCCCCAACCTGCGTCCGGACCACCGCTGCGGGATCCACACCGACCTGCGGGGTCGGGGCTTCCCCGGCTGCACCGTCTTCGACTGCTTCGGCGCCGGGCAGCAGGTCGCCCAGGTGACCTTCGGCGGGCGGGACTGGCGGGCGGAGCCGGACTCCGCGCAGCTCATGTTCGACACGTTCGCGGTGATGCGTCCGCTGCACGAGCTGCTCTGGTATCTGACGGAGGCGCTGGCCCTGCAGCCGCCGGCCGGGCTGCGCGCGGAGCTCGACCGGGCCCGCACCGAGACCGTCGGGCTCACCGAGGGCAGCCCCCAGGAGCTGCTGGCCCTGGACGTCGGCGCGCACCGCGACCGGGTCAACGTGCTGCTGTCCCGGGCCGGCGACGCCGCCCGGTCCCGGGGCGGGCGCCCCGGCGCGGACCGCCGGGGCGCGCAGCTGTTCGGGGCGGACCTGCGCGGCGTCGACCTGCGCCGCGCCAACCTCCGCGGGGCGCTGCTGATCGGCGCCGACCTGCGTGGGGTGGACCTGCACCTGGCCGACCTGACCGGGGCCGATCTGCGCGGCGCGGACGTACGGGGCAGTGATCTGACCGAGGTGCTCTTCCTGCACCAGTCCCAGCTCGACGCCGCGCGCGGCGACACCCGTACCCGGCTGCCGGCGGGGCTGGTGCGGCCGGCGCACTGGACGGCTCTCGCGGTCACGCCGCTGCCGCGTACGCCCCGGCCGGCCCGACCCGCCCGGCGCGGTCGCCGCTGATCGAGCCGGCGGGCCATGCACGGCCCCGTCCGATACCGCCGCCCCACAGGAGGGCGGTACGGCCGCCGTCGGCGCCTGACAGGAGGGCGGGGGCGGCGCAAGGCGCCCGCCCCGGTGCTCGCGTGACGCCGAGGCGAGCGACGTTTCGCCCAATTGCGCTCGGGTAGCCACAGCTGATCGGAGGACGGTATCGACGGGAGGCGACCGTGGGCTTCAGAAGCCGCCAAAGTGAGCAGCCGGTCGATCCGGAGCACGCCGAGGACGAGGCCGGCCAGACGCCACTGGTCCAGGTCGAGGCGGACACCGAGGTCCCGGCCCCGGACGACACCGACGTACGGCCGGACGTGGTCACCGAGGACGACGGCTCGGGGGTGGCCGGCGGCTCCTCCGGCAGCAGCAGCGGCGGGTCGAACATGCCGGGGCACCCGGACGCAGCCCGCTGACCGCCCACGGCCCCGTTCCGCGACGAGGGCGGGCTACCGGGCGGGCACCGCCGCGCGGGCCTCGGTCATGCCCCGGTTGGCCAGCGCGTCGGCGCGCTCGTTCTCCGGGTGGCCGTTGTGCCCCTTCACCCACAGCCAGGTGATCTGGTGCCGGGCGCAGGCCGCCTCCAGCCGCTGCCACAGGTCGGCGTTCTTGACCGGCTGCTTCGCCGCGGTCTTCCAGCCGTTGCGCTTCCAGGAGGCGAGCCAGCTGGTGATGCCGTTGCGTACGTAGGTGCTGTCGGTGTTCAGCTCGACGGCGGACGGCCGGGTCAGGCTCTCCAACGCCTGGATGGCGGCCATCAGCTCCATCCGGTTGTTGGTGGTGGGGGTCGCCTCGCCGCCGCAGAGCTCCCGCTCGTGCTCGCCGTAGCGCAGCACGGCACCCCAGCCGCCCGGTCCCGGGTTACCGCTGCACGCGCCGTCGGTCCAGATCTGCACCACTCTGCCGCTTTCCACCATGCCGGCAACCTACCGGGCGTACCGAGCCGCGACCCGCGCCGGGGCGTCAGCCGTCGACGGGTGTCTCGGCGCCGGAGGCGGAGTCGACGGTGCTCACCAGCCGGAATCGTTCGGCGACGACCAGCGTGTCGTCGTCGACGGTGAAGTCGGGGTCGCCGAGTTCGGCGCGCACCTCGGGGCTGTGCCAGAACTGCTCGTGCCCGGCCCGCCACTCGGCCACCGACTCGTCGCCCTCGCCCTCGTCGAGCGCGTGTTGCAGGTCGACGTCCGCGAGCCGCACCACCCGGACCTCGGTCAGCTCGATCACCGCGACCGGCCGCTCGGCCGAGTCGATCACGACTGACCGCTGGCCGGCGCGGGGCAGCGGCTCGCCCTCGCGCTCGTAGCCGAGGAGCAGGCCGGTGGTCGAGGTCTTGGCCCCGGCGAGGATCGCCGCCACCAGCTGGTCGCGCAGTGGGCCGGGGAACGCGAACTCGGCCCGGGGAAGATCGTCGAGTTCCATCCGGGCGAGGATAGCGGCGGCGGGGCCGGGCCGGTGTCCCCGCCGTCGCGATCAGGGCTCGGGTCGGCGCACGCTCTCGGTCACCGGGGGTGGCACGGGCGGCCCGGGTCGGGGCGGTCGGAGCCGGTCGCGCAGCCGGTGGGTGGAATCCCCGGCGGTGGCGCTGATCATCGGCAGCAGCCGGGTGGAGGCCATCAGGGCGATCTCCTCGGCCGGGGTGGTGGTGCCGTCGAGGAATCGCAGCACCCGCTCGGCCGGGTTGCGATCGAAGAGCCGGGCGAAGAACTCGGCGCCGCCCACCGAACCGCGGTCCAGGGCGCGCAGCGCGACCGCGTCCATCCAGCGGTGCCGGCGGGGGTACGCGGGCCGCGGCACCGGCGGCCGGCCCTCGGCGAGGGCCCGGGCCACCTGCTCCGCCTGGCGGCGCATCGCGGCGAAGGTGAAGCCGGTGGAGGGTCGGGTGGCGCCGCCGGCGGTGCCGAGCCGGACGACCCGGGGCGACGGACGGGCGTCGAACGGGGCGTCGGTCATGGGGATCACCCCGTTCTCCACCTCCCGCACGGTCAGCCGGCCCGGGTCGAGGCCGAGCAGGTCCCGGTAGCCGTCGAGGGCGGCGTCGTAGCCGGCGCCGGTGAGCTGGGTGGGTGAGAACTCGGTGTACTCGACGAGGGCGTACCGGTCGCTGACCGGCAGCAGGTAGCCGAAGGAGACGCCGCGGGCGGGTTGCCGGGTGCGGAAGTCCATCAGCACCGCCCGGTCCGGGTCGAAGACCGGGTGCTGCGCCGCCAGCCACCAGCCGCGGAAGTGCTGCAACCAGGTCGTACGGCCGGGGCGTGCGGGTGGTCTCGGCCGGGAGTCGAGCACCCAGCGGGCCCGAACGGCCGGCCCGTCATCGGCGGTGCGGACCAGGACCTGCTCTCCGTCGTCGTGCACGGTCTGCACGGGGGCGACCACCCGGGTGACGCCGAGTCGGTGTTCCGCGGTGGCGGCCCGTTCGTAGACGGCGGCGGAGCGGAGCATCGCGTACCGCAGCGGGGCGAGGTCTAGCACCCGGCGCGCGGCGGGCGTGACCACCTCGACCTGCCGCCAGCTCGCGCTCAGCAGCGGGTCGAGGTCGCCGTCCGGCCGGTCCCAGAACGCCCACGTCCGGTCCTGGCCGCGCCGGTGCACCGGGTCGATGACGGTCACCCGCAGGCCCCGTACGCCGTGCCGGTCGAGGGCGGCGAGGACGAGGGAGGCCGCGCCACCGCCGCCGAGCAGGGCGAGGTCCACGTCGGCCGGTGCGGAGTGCATCGGTCCACGCTGTCACATCACGCCGGCGCGGACGTCGGGTGTGGTCGGGGTGGCGGCCGCCGGCCGGGCTCGGGGTCGACCTTGTTGACAGGCAGCCGTACGGTTGCCTAATCTGATTGGCAACCGTACGGCTGCCCTTGGAGGTGCGGTGGACGCGGTGTTCCGAGCGCTCGCCGACGCGAGCCGCCGGCGGCTGCTCGACAGCCTCAACGCCCGCAACGGGCAGACCCTGCGCGAACTCTGCGCGGGGCTGGACATGACCCGACAGTCGGTGAGCAAGCACCTCGCGGTGCTCGAGGCCGCCGAACTGGTCACCAGCGTCCGGCGAGGGCGCGAGAAGCTGCACCACCTCAACGCGGCACCGATAACCGCGATCGCGGACCGGTGGATCAGCCGCTACGACCGTCAGCGGGCCGAGGCGCTCGCCGACCTGCGCACAGCATTGGAGGCTTCGCCCGTGGAGAGTCCCACCTTCGTCTACACCACCTACATCGACGCCACCCCGGAACGGCTCTGGGCCGCGCTCACGGAACCGGCCTTCACCCGCCGCTACTGGGGTGGCGTCGCCCTGCAGTCCGACTGGCAGGTCGGCTCCCCGGTGCTCTGGCAGGACGCGCCGGGCGAGGAGCTCCGCGACCTCGGCCAGCGGGTGCTGGTCGCCGAGCCGCACCGGCGGCTGTCGTACAGCTGGCACGGCTTCCAACCGGAGCACGCCGAGCACTTCGGCTGGTCCGCGGCGGAGCTGGCCGCCCGGCTCGGCGAGCGCCGGTCGCGGGTCACCTTCGAGATCGAGCCGCACGGCGCTGCGGTGCGGCTGACCGTGATCCACGACGACTTCTCCCCCGACAGTGAGATGCACCGGGCGATCAGCGGGCAGCTCGACGGCAGCGGCGGCTGGCCGGAGCTGCTGGCCGGCCTCAAGACGCTGCTGGAGACGGGCCGGCCCCTCCCGGAGCCGACCCGGGCCGGCTGAGCACACGGCGGGCTCGGCCGGGACCGGCCGGGACCGCCTGCCCGGCTCGGCGCGGGCCGCCGACCGGGCGAGACCTCGCCTTCGACCCAGGCGGAGCGTCGGGCGCCCACCCGGGCGTGCCCGACGTTTCCGCAGCTCACCCCGCTCTCGGGTGGACACGTGACGGTAACGGGGATTTCTCATTTTCACCGGATCGAGGGGCCAACCGCCCTAGTGTGGGGACACCGGTGCTAGTCGCGGAGTTGGCCACCCGAACGACGTCCCGCCACCTGCTCAGCGGACGAAGAGTGAGGGAAGACGCGTATGAAACCGAAGAAAGTCATCCTGTCGGCGGTGGCCGGCCTCGGCCTCGGCGTACTGCTGCTGCCGGGCTTGGCGCTCGCGGACACCGTCGTGTCACCGGCCACCACTCCGGTGGGTGGCACGGTCGTGCTCACCGCGACGACCTGCGACCCGAACTCCGGTGACGCGCTCTTCCGCGTCACCGGCCCGAACCGCGACGAGAACGTGCGCTCCACCACGGTCGCCCCGGGCGGCGGTCTGAGCGCCGAACTGTTCACCGCCGGGTTCACCCTCGGCACCTACACGGTCACCGCCACCTGCGGCGACGGCACCGTGCAGAGCAGCACGCAGTTCACCGTCACCCCGATCGGCGGCGCACCCGCCGGCTCCGGGGGCCGTGGCGACGGCACCGGCGCGCTCGCCGCGGGCGGCACACTGCTCGGCGCGGCCGCGGTCGGCACCGTCCTGCTGCTGCGCCGCCGGCGCGCCGCGTCCACTCTGGCCTGACCTGACGCACCATCCCTGTTGCGGGGCCCGTGCCGGCGACGAGCCGGGACGGGCCCGGCGAGGATCAGGCACGGAGGTGACCACGTGTGGCGTCGAGGAACATCCGGACCGTCCGGCACGCCCACCGCGCCCACCGGATCGCGTGGACGCCGCGGGTGGCCCGGTCTGGCCACCATCTCCACCGTCGCCGTCGTGGCCCTGCTCGGCGTCACCGGCGTCGGCCTGGTCACCGCCGGGCTGACCGCCCCACCGCCCCGGCCGCCGCAGCCGGACATCGCCGCGCCGGTGGCGAGCCGACCGGCGCCGGTCCTGCCTCCGCTGCCGCAGTCCGCGCCCACGCTCGTACGGATCCCCGCGATCGGCGTCCGCGCCGAGATCGTTCCGATCGGCGCGGACGCCACCGGCGTGCTGGAGGTGCCGCCCCTGGACCGGCCCGCTCTGGCCGGCTGGTACCGCCACGGAGTCAGCCCCGGCGAGGCCGGCAACGCCGTGCTCGTCGGGCACGTCGACTCCCCCACCGGCCCCGCGGTCTTCTTCCACCTCGGCCGGCTACGGCCCGGTGACACCGTCCGGGTCAGCCGGGCCGACGCGCGCGTGGCGACGTTCACCGTCGACCGGGTCAGCAACTACGCCAAGGACAGCTTCCCCACCGACCAGGTCTACGGCCCGGCCGAGTCGTCCGGACTCCGCCTGCTCACCTGCGGCGGACGGTTCGACGAGCAGACCGGCGAGTACGTCGACAACGTCGTCGTGTTCGCGACCCGCACCGGCTGACGCCGAGCCACAGTCACCCCCGATCCACGTTCGCGTACCGTAGGCCGGCGTTCGGCGATGCGGAGGTGAGCGGTGGACCCGGTGCGGCTCCGGTCCGGTTCGGGACTCTCCACCCTGCTGCGACGGCTGCTGCGCCGGCAGCCCGCCGAACTCCTCGACCCGGCCTCGCGCGTCAACCCCGATGCCGTGGTCGACTGTGCGATCTACGTCAACGGTGAACGCCGCCCGGGCCGCCCCCACTACACCGACGCGTACGACCGCTGCCGGCGCGACCGCGACGCGTTCGTCTGGCTGGGACTGCACGAGCCCGACGCGGAGGTGATGACGGCGGTCGGCCGGGTCTTCGGCCTGGACGAGCTGACCGTCGCGCAGGCACTCGCCGACGGGCACCGACCCGCGGTGCAGCGGCACGGCGACGTGGTGCTGCTGGTGCTGCGCACCGCCGGTTACGTCGAGCACGCCGAGTTGACCGAGGACTCCGAGGTGATCGACACCGGGGACGTCATGGTGTTCCTCGGTGACCGGTTCGCCATCACGGTCCGGCACGGGGCGACCGGCGCGCTGGCTCCCGTACGGGCCGAGATCGAGCGGCGGCCGGCGCTGCTCGCGGAGGGACCGTGGGCGGTGGCCTACGCGGTCTGCTCCCGGATGGTGGAGCTGTACCTGGAGATCGCCGGACACCTCGAACGGGACCTGGAGCGGGCGGAGGAGAGCCTCTTCGCCCGGAACCGCGCCGCGAACATCCAGAACCTCTACCAGCTCAAGCGGGAGGTGGTCGAGTTCAAGCGGGCGGTACTGCCGCTGCAGGCGCCACTGCGCACCCTGCTCGAGGACGACCCGGCCAACCCGCCGCGCGGCCTGCACCGCTGGTTCCTCGACGTCGACGGCCGCCTCGCCCGGGCGGTGGACCGGGTCGCCACCTACGACGACCTGCTCACCTCGATCGTGCAGTCCCGGCTCGCGCAGCTGGCGGTCGAGCAGAACAACGACATGCGCAAGATCGCCGCCTGGGCGGCCATCGCCGCCGCGCAGACCGGCATCGCCGGGATCTACGGCATGAACTTCACCCACATGCCGGAGCTCGGCTGGCGCTACGGGTACTGGGGCGTGCTCGGCGCGATGGCGCTCGCCGCGCTGACCCTGTACCGCCTCTTCCGCCGTTCCGGCTGGCTCTGAGGGCGGTACCCCGCCTCACCGCTGCCGCAGGAAGGCGCGGATCCGCTCGCGGGGATTGTCGGTGAGCTCCGCGCCGTGCGTGAACGCCGCCACGTCGTACTCCAGCTCGGCGAGGACGTGCGCGGTCTCCTGGGTCATCCGGAAGTCGGTGCAGAGGACCTTGATCGGCCACCGGAGGCCGACCACGTTGAAGAGCGCGTCGCCGGTGATCAGCACCCCGGTGGGCTCGTGCAGCAGGGAGACGTGCCCCGGGGAGTGCCCCGGCGTGTGCACGACGCGCAGGCCCCCGCCGACCGGCAGCACGTCGCCGTCCGCGAGGGGCTGGGCCACGTCGACGGCGGGGAAGCTGCCCCCGCCGAACCGGGAGAAGAGCCGGCCACCGGTCACCCGCGGGTCCCGGGGCGGGGCGTGACCCGCCTGGGCGTACTCGACGTCGGCGGCGTGCACGACGACCGGCGCGTCGGTGCGGCGGGCCAGCTCGGCGGCGCCGCCGGCGTGGTCCGGGTGGGCGTGGGTGAGCACGATCCGGGTGACGTCGCCGGGGGTCTTACCGATCGCCGCCAGGCCGCGCACGATCCGGGCCGGCGCCCGCTTCAACCCGCAGTCGACGAGCGTGACGCTGCCGTCGTCGTCAACCAGGGCGTAGGAGTTGACCAACGCGCGGCCGGCCGTGGGTATCCGCCACAGGCCAGGGGCGAGCGGAACTGCGGGAGGGTGCGCCATGCGCGCGAGCCTAGAAGGCTTGGTCAACGCGCGCATGCCGCCGGGGCGCGGCGGTATCGGCAGCGCAGCCGCCGGGTGGCGGTATTGGCGGCGCAGCCGCGGTCCGGCGGTGGGGCGGCGCAGCCGCCGTGCGCTCGCGCCGCTAGCCTCGCCGATGTGATGTGGCACCGGTACGTCGCGATCGGCGACAGCACCACCGAAGGTCTGGACGACCCGGACGGCGCGGGCGGCTATCGGGGCTGGGCCGACCGCTTCGCGCTAGCGGTGGCCCGGGCGCAGGGCGGGCTGGAGTACGCCAACCTGGCGATCCGGGGGCGGACCACGGCGCGGATCCGGGCCGAGCAGCTGCCCACGGCGCTCGAGCTCGCCCCGGACCTGGCGACCGTGGTGGCCGGGATGAACGACGTCCTGCGCCCGTCGTTCGACGTCGAACGGGTCGCCGAGGACGTCGGCGCCATGCAGCAGGCGCTGGTCGAGCAGGGCGCCACGGTGCTCACCTTCACCCTGCCCGACCCGGTGCCGGTGATGCCGGCCGCACGGCCGCTGCGTGGCCGGGTGGGCGCCCTGAACGCGGCGCTGCGCAAGGTCACCGCGGAAACCGGGGCCACCCTGCTGGACCTCGGCGCCCATCCGGTCTCCTCCGACCCACGGCTGTGGAGCGACGACCGGCTGCACGCCAACGGCGCCGGGCATGAACGGATCGCGGCGGCGCTGGCGCACACCGCGGGGCTGCCGGGCAGCGACGATTCGTGGTCACGTCCGCTGGTCGCCGCTCCGCGGCGTCCGCAGCACGAGGTGATCCGCGCCGAGCTGACCTGGACGCGTCGGCACCTGCTGCCCTGGCTGGCCCGGCACCTGCGCGGCAGCTCGTCCGGCGAGGGGCGGCTGGCCAAGCGCCCGGTGCCGCTGCCGGTCGAGCTGGACTGAGCCCCGGCGGCGTCCCGGCGCTCACCCGGCGGCACCCCGTCGGCGCCGGCGGCGGGTAGGGCAGGATGGTCCGGTGGCAAAGCGTGGAAACCGCCGACGCGCGGCGGACGACGGCGAGCTGACCTGCCCCTGCGGGTCCGGCCGGTCGTACGCACGATGCTGCCGCCCCCTGCACCGCGGCGAGGCCGACGCGCCGACCGCCGAGACGCTGATGCGCTCCCGGTTCAGCGCCTTCGCCGTCGGCGACGCGGGCTACCTGCTGCACAGCTGGGACGAGCGCACCCGGCCGGCCCGGCTCGACCTCGACCCCGGCCAGCGGTGGCTCCGGCTGGAGATCGTCGACACCGACCGGGGTGGGCTGCTCGACAACACCGGCACCGTCGAGTTCCGCGCCTACCACCGCAGCGGCGGGCAGACCGCGGTGCTGGCCGAGCGCAGCCGCTTCGTCCGAGCCGACGGCCGCTGGGTCTACCTCGACGCCGAGCAGGACTGACCCGGCGCGAAGCGCCGGCATACGCCCTTCGTCGCGCTAGTATGAGCGCGGCGTAGTCCTGCGCCCCACCTCCCTCCCGGTGCTCACGCCACCGGCCTCGCGGAGGCAAAGGGGGCTCCGAGCCCTCGGGACGCGACACATGCCCCACTGTGGCGGGGCCGGCGGGAGCGTGGGTCCCTGCGGTCACGCCGTTGCCAGGGAGCATGTGATGACCAGCCAGAAATCCTTCAAGTCCCGGATCCGCACTCGGATGGACAAGACCGGCGAGAGCTACACCATTGCCCGCCGGCAGCTGCTCGCCCGCTCGCGCGGCGTTGATCCCGAGCCCGTCGACCCGCCCGCTGCGGGCGCGGAGCCCGCTGGCGCTGTGCCGGGCGCGGCGGCACAGACCGAGCGGATCGCCGACGCGCTGCTGCGCGACCGCACCGGCCGCGGTTGGGACGAGTGGTTCGCGCTGCTCGACGCGGCGGAGGCCACCACCCTTAGCCACACCGAGATCGCCCGCTGGTTGGTCGGCACCCACGAGATGCCCGGCTGGTGGGCGCAGACCGTGACCGTCGGCTACGAGCAGGCCCGGGGGCTGCGGGCGCCCGGGCAGGGGCGCGACGGCACCTACACGGCGGGCGCCACCCGTACCGTCGCCGTGCCGGTGGACCGGCTCTTCGCGGCGTTCGCCGACCCGACCCTGCGCGCCCGCTGGCTGCCCGACGCCGAGGTGCGGCTGCGTACGGCGACGGCACCGAGGACGTTCCGGGCGGACTGGGCCGGGGGCCCCACCCGGATCGTGGCCGGTTTCGAGGCGATCGGCGAGACCCGGTCACGCGTGGCCCTGCAACACGAGAAACTGACCGGTGCGGAGCAGGCGACGGAGTTCAAGGCGTACTGGCGGGACCGACTCGGCACGCTGAAGCAGCTCCTCGAGGCGGACGGAGACGCACGGTGACCATCACGACCTTCATCAACCTGCCGGTACGGGACCTGGCCACGTCCGCCGAGTTCTTCCGCTCGATCGGCTTCACCGGCGCCCAGCCCTCGCCCGACCGCACCAGCATCATGCTGAGCCTCAACGAGACGACCCAGCTGATCCTGCACATCGACTCCGCCTTCGCCGAGTACACCGAGGTGGGGATCACCGACACCGAGACCAGCCGGGAGGTGATCGTCGGGCTCGCCGCGGAGAGCCACGAGCAGGTCGACGAGCTGGTCGACCGGGCCGCGGCGGCCGGCGGCAACGTCCTCGGCCCGGGTCGGGAGACCGGCCAGCTCTACATGCGTGGTTTCCGCGACCTCGACGGCCACCAGTGGTCGTTCGTGCACGTGGCCGGTTGACCGAGCAGGGCCGGCGTGGGCCGGCCGGCCCACGCCCGCTCAGGGCCCGCTCCGGCCGACCGGCTCGATCATCGGCTGCCCGCGCCGGCCCGTATGCCGGCCCCGGCCGGCGGCACCCATCAGCAGCGCCAACGCCAGATATGGCGACGCGGCCACCGCGAACGCGACCGCGTTGCCGGCCGCCGTGGCGACGAGACCGTACCCGACGTACACCGCGATGATCGTGACGTCGGTGGCCATGCCGGCGAGCGAGGTGACGGTGGCCCGGCTCGGGCCGGCGATGCGGGCCTGCAGCCGGGCGTCGGCCAGCACGGTGGCGAGTTGGAACGCGCCGAACGCGGCCGCGACCAGGACGAACCCGGCCGGATGCGCGGTCAGCGCGCCGCCGGCCAGGGCCAGCGCGGCGATGCCCAGCAGGGCCGCGTACCCGCGGGCGCCGAGCCGCTCACCGGCCGGCGCGAGGAGCCCGCCGACGGTCATCCCGATCCAGATCAGCAGGAGCAGCAGCGGCACCGTCGCGACGCCGACGCCGGTGTCCCGGGCCAGCAGCGGGGTGTACTCGTCGAGTGCCCCCCACCCGGCGGCCACCGCCGCCACCAGCAGCAGGGCGCGTCGCACGGTGGGCACCGCCCGCGCCTCGGCCAGCCCTGCGCGCAGGCTCGCCGTCCAGCCCAGCTCGGCGTCCGGCTCGGCCGCGTCGGCGCCGGCCGGCTGCGCGTCGGGTCGCCCGGAGCGGTCACGGTGCTCCGGGAAGCGGGTGGCGACGGCGGCGGCGAGCAGGCAGGCGAGGATGCTGGCCGCGCCGACGGCCAGGTATCCGCCGACGATCAGCACCGGCCCGGCCAGCAGGCTCGCGGCGAGCGCACCGAGCACCCCGGCGGTCTTGGCCCGGCCGGTGATCCGGGCGTACCGGCCGGCCGCGCCACACCGGTCCAGCTCGGTGTAGACCAGCGCCTCCAGCGCCCCGGAGCTGAGCGCCGCACCGGCGCCCCAGAGCAGGAAGCCGAGCGCGAACGCCGGGTACGAGGGCAGCACCACCCAGAGCGCGTAGCCGCCCGCGGTGACCAGCGGGGCGAGGCAGAGCAGCAGTCGGCGGGAGTGCGCGTCGGCCAGGGCGCCCGAGGGCACCTCCAGCAGGATGGCGCTGGCCGACCAGACGACGAAGAGCGAGGAGATCTGCCCTACCGAGAGCCCGGTGTCGGTGAAGAGCAGCGCGTAGAGCGGATACAGCAGGACCAGGTCGGTGAGGAACGCGTACCCGTAGAGGGTCGCCGTCAGGCGGCGGACCGCGCGGTCGGGCACGCGCGTGGAGGTGACGGTCATGGAGGCCTTCCCGTGGGAGCGGAGCGGACGCCTGAGGTGCGGCGTCCGCGGCGGCCCACGGCTACGGCCGTCAGCGGTGCATCAATGTCGCCAGGTCATGCCCGCGATGCTAGTGGGCGTCGCCCCCACCGGGCCAGGGTTCGCGGCATCCGGGTGGCGCGCGGTGGCCCTGCGCTCGATCGGAGCGCGGCGCGGGGCGGGCGGCCTCCGGCGGGCCGGGCACCGCGAAGGGGTGGGGCCGCACGGCCCCACCCCTTCCGCGTCGACGGGTCAGTGCTGGTCCGGCCGGGGTGGCGCGGGTGGGATGACCATGGTGGTCTCGCTCTCGTCCGTGCTCCGCTGCCCGGGAATCGGGGTGCCGCCGGGCGGGGTCGGCTGGGTGGCGTCCGGGTCGTCGGCGCGCGGCACGACCTGGGTGGCGTCCGGATCCGCCGGCCGGCTGACCACCTGGGTGGCGTCGGGGTCGGCGGGTCGGGTGACCACCTGGGTGGCGTCGGGGTCGGCGGGTCGGGTCGCCCCGGTGGCGTCCGGAGCCGCGCCGGCCGGGCTCGGCGACTCGTCCGCCACGGCCGGGCTCGGCGGCTCGGCCGCCGCGGCGGAGCGCCGGTCGGCCCGGTAGGCGCGGGCGTGCGTGGCGATCGAGTGGGACTCCTGCTCCGCGCGGGTCAGCCACGCCTCCCAGCGGCTCTGCATCGGGCGGACCAGGCCGCCACCGACGCCCACGACGAGGATCCCGCCGACGGTGGCCAGCACGGCGACGAGCACGGGGGTGGTGACCGTGGTGGCCACGCCGATCTGGTTGAGCGCCGCGATGGCGCCCAGGCCGAGGAGGAAGACGTACGCGATGGTGGCCAGCACCCGGCCGTAGGAGAGGCCGCCGAGGGCGCTGCCGACGATGTCCTTGACGGCGCTGGCGATCGCGGCGGCGACCACCACGATGACGATGGCCACGAAGGCGCGCGGCAGCCAGGCGATCACCCCGGCGATCAGGTCCGAGACGGGGTTCGGTCCCCAGATGCCGAAGGCCAGCTGGAGGGTGACCAGCAGCAGCCCGTACTGGACGAGTTTCGCGACGATGTCGCTGGCGTCGTAGCGGGATCGGTCCAGCACGCGCCGCAGGCCGCCGCGTTCGACGGCACGGTCGAAGCCGACCCGTTCGAGGATCCGGTTCACGATCTTCAAGGCGGCCTTGGCGACGAACCAGCCGACCACCAGGATCGCCAGGAAGGCGACCGCCTTGGGCACGAACAGCATCACCGAGCGGAAGGCGTCGCCCACCGCGTCGCCGACGTTGTCTCTCATCCGAGGTCCTCCACGCGGGTAGGTCGAGACGTTCCGTCCCCACCTACCCGGCGGCCGCCCCGCGTCAAACGTGCCACGTCGGGTCCGGCGATCCATCCGAAGTGGATCGGATCGCCGTTGCGACCTGTCGATCGAGCCGAGCGTGGTTGCCGGGTCAGGGCCGCCCGCTGTGGCCGTCGTCCTCGGCGGCGCCGGCCACGTTCTCGGTGAGCGGCCCGAGGTCCGCCCGCTCGGAAGGCGCGCCGAGCGGCGGCATCGCGGAGGCCGGTCCGCCCGGCGATCCGGTGAACTTGTCGAAGAAGCGCAGCAACTCGACCGGGAACGGCATCACGAGCGTGCTGTTCTTCTCGGCCGCGACGTCCACCACGGTCTGCAACAGCCGCAGTTGGTAGGCGCCGGGCGTCGCCGCCATCGCCCGGGACGCGTCGGCGAGCCGGCGCGAGGCCTGGAATTCGCCGTCGGCGGCGATGACCCGGGCACGCCGCTCCCGCTCCGCCTCCGCCTGCCGGGACATCGAGCGCTTCATGCCCTCCGGCAGCGAGACGTCCTTGACCTCGACGCGTTCGATGAGCAGCCCCCACGGCTTCTCCGTCGGCGCGTCGATGACCGACTTCAGCTCGGCGTTGATCCGGTCCCGGTCGCCGAGCAGCGTGTCGAGGTCGGCCTTGCCGATCACCGAACGCATCGCGGTCTGCGCGACCTGGAGCACGGCCGCGGGGTAGTCGCGGATGTTGACCAGCGCCTTGACCGGGTCGACCACCCGGTAGTAGACGACGGCGTCCACGGTGAGCGTGACGTTGTCCCGGGTGATCGCGCCCTGCGGCGGCACGCCGATCACGGTGGTCTGCATGCTGACCCGCACCATCCGGTCGGCGATCGGGATGATCAGGTGCAGGCCGGGCTGCCGGACCTGCTCCAGCACCCGGCCGAAGCGGAAGACGATGCCGCGCTGGTACTGCTGGACCATCCGGAGGCTGAGCGCCAGCACGATCAGCACCACCACGACCACGATGACCACGGCGATCACCACACCGGCTCCCACGGCACCTCCGAATCCCGAACCGTCCGCACGTCGCGGAACCCGCGCGTACCCACTGTCGCGGCCGTCAGTCCTGCCAACCCCGGCGCAGCGGCGGCAAGCCCCCGCCGGCGGCGGCGTTCGGGCGGGCGCGGGGGCGATCGTCAGGGCGGGCCGCGCGCTCGGAATTGGATCTCGCTGCGCCGCGGTTCGGTCTCCCTACGATGGCGTCCCCGCCGAGCCGTCCGGAGGACGTCATGCTGGAGCACTTCGCCGACCTGTCCACACCGCTGCTGGCGGATGCGTGCGTACGCCTGGGGGTGCCGCTGCGGGTCGCCCCGGCCGGTGTCCGGCCGCTGCTCGCCGGCCAGCGGGTCGCCGGGCGGGTGTTGCCCGCGCGGCACTACGGCAGTGTGGACGTCTTCCTGGAGGCATACGGCCACGCGGCGACCGGGGACGTGCTCGTGGTCGACAACGGCGGCCGTACGGACGAGGCGTGCGTCGGCGACCTGACGGTGCTGGAGGCCGCCACGGCGGAGGTGGCCGGCCTGGTGGTGTGGGGGCTGCACCGGGACACCGCGGAGCTGGCCGAGATCGGGCTGCCGGTGTTCAGCTACGGCAGCTCTCCGGCGGGCCCGGTCCGGGTGGACGAGCGGAAGCCGGCGGCGTTGACGAGCGCCCGCGTCGGCGCGCACGAGGTGGGTCGGGGCGACCTGGTCTTCGGTGACGACGACGGGGTGCTCTTCGTGGCCGCCGACCGCGCCGAGAAGGTGCTCGCGGCCGCAGCGCGGATCCGGCAGGTCGAGCGGGAGCAGGCGGCGCGGATCCGGGCGGGTGAGACGCTGCGCCGGCAGACCGGCTTCGACGAGTACCTGGCGCGCCGGGTTGTCGATCCGGCGTACACGTTCCGACGCCACCTGCGTCGCGTCGGTGGGGCGATCGAGGAGTGAGCCTCGGCTGCGGGCAGCCGCCTCGGCCCGACCCCTAGCGCAGCGCCGGGTGCGGCAATATCCTCCACATGACGCGCGGCCGTTGGAGCTACTTTTCACAACCCCCGGGCCCGGCCGCAGAGGAGCTGTCATGCACGTCAACCATTCCGAACTGGACCGCCGTACGCTGCTGCGGGCCGGCCTCGGCGCCGCCACGGTCGCGGTCGTCGGGAGCGAGCTCGCCTTCCCGGCCGCGGCGCGGGCGACCCCGGGCGCGGGCACGGACCTCGACTGGATCATCGGCTGCGCCGAGTGGGGGGCGCGCCCACCGGCCGACCCGCTGTCGATCAGCGCCACCGCGACCAACAAGATCATCGTGCACCACATGGCCTTCCCCAACGTCACCGACTACTCGCAGGCGCAGGCCGTCAAGCTGGCGAAGGACTGCCAGGACCTGCACATGGACGGCAACGGCTGGTCCGACACCGGACAGCACTTCACGGTGAGCCGCGGCGGGTACGTGCTGGAGGGCCGCACCGGAAGCCTGGAGCGCCTCCAGGCCGGCGACCGGCAGATGATCGCCGCGCACTGCCCCGGTGAGAACGGTCGGGCCATCGGGATCGAGAACGAGGGCACCTACGTCACCGAGACGCCGCCGCAGGCGCTGCTCGACTCGCTGGTCAAGCTCTGCGCCACCATCTGCCGGCAGTACGGCCTGCAGGCGCACGACATCTTCGGCCACTGGGACTTCCGCAACACGCAGTGCCCGGGAGCGGCGTTCTACCGGCAGTTCCCGATGCTGCGGCGCCGGGTCTTCGCCGAGCTCGACACCCGCCTCGCCGACGTGCCGGCCCGCCGCTGGCCGGACCTGTGGCGCTTCGTCGGCTCGCCGTCGGTGCAGGTGGTGCAGTACCTGCTCGCCCACCGCGGCTACGCCGTCCCGATCAACAGCGTCTTCGACGCGGCGACGGTGGCGGCCGTGCAGGACTGGCAGTACCGCAACGGCATCCCGGTGGACGTCGACGCCACGCTCACCCCGCAGACCTGGGAGACCCTCGTCCCCGAGCTGGACAAGCACGCCAGCGGTCTTCCGGTCAGCGCCGTGCAGTTCATCTTGAACGTCAAGGGGTACGCCGACGTCACGGTGACCGGCGAGTACGACTTCGCGACCCGCAAGGCGGTGCAGGACCTGCAGGGCGTGCACGGGCTGCCGCGCAACGGCAAGGTGGACGTCAGCACCTGGTGCGCCATCGTCGGCGGCGTGGTGCGACAGTCCTTCAAGCACCACTGAGTCCGGCCGTCGCTCCGGTGGGGGGCGGTCGGCACCCGACCGCTCCCCCGCCTGGCGCGAAACGCGGCCGCGCCTCGTTGTCCCGCCCCTCGTGAGCTGCGACGATGACGCAGGTCACGACCAAGGAGGGTGCTGTGGCGTCTCGACTCAACCCGTACCTCAACTTCCCGGGCAACGCCCGCGAGGCCATCGAGTTCTACCGACAGGTCTTCGGCGGCTCGCTGTACGTGAGCACGTTCGGCGAGTTCGGCAACGCCGCGCCGGGCACCGAGGACCAGATCATGCACGCCATGTTGGACACCGATCGGGGCTTCACGCTGATGGTGTCGGACCTCCCACCCGGCATGCAACACGAGCCGGGGAACAACATCAGCGTGAGCCTCAGCGGCGACGACGCCGACGAGCTGCGCGGCTACTGGGAGCGGCTCAGCGAGGGCGGCGTGGTGGCGATGCCGCTGGAGAAGCAGATGTGGGGCGACGAGTTCGGCATGTGCGTCGACCGCTTCGGCATCCAGTGGATGGTGGACATCATGCCGAAGCAGGGCTGACTCCCCGCCTCGGCTGTCGCCCGGCGACGGTGGCGCGTGGCGACGGTGGCGGCCCGGCGGTTTGCGTCGGCCCGATCCCGGAAAGAGTGCGGGCATGACGTGGGCACGCCGAGTCGTACCCGCGGCGGCGGCCGCCGCGATCGCGGCCCTCGCCGCCCGGGACCTCACCCAACGCGATCACGCGCTGCTGCGTAACTTCCCGGTGCTGGGCCGGGCCCGGTACCTGCTGGAGGCGATCGGGCCCGAGCTACGCCAGTACATCGTGGCCGGCAACAACGAGGAGCGGCCCTTCACCCGCGACCAGCGCCGCTGGGTGTACGCGTCGGCGAAGCAGCAGAACAACTACTTCGGCTTCGGCACGGACAACGACATCGAGTACACCCCCGGCTATCCGATCATCAAGCATCGGACCTTCGGTCGAGCGGTCCCCCCGTCCGCGCCGAACGCCGGGCACGACGTGCGGCTGCCCTGCGCCAAGGTGCTCGGCGCGGCGCGTGGCCGCAGCGGCGCGTTCCGGCCCGGGTCGGTCGTGAACATCTCCGGGATGAGCTTCGGATCGCTCTCCGGCAACGCGGTCGCGGCGTTGAACCGGGGTGCGGCCCTGGCCGGTTGCCTGCAGAACACCGGCGAGGGCGGTCTGTCGCCGTACCACCGCAACGGCGGTGAACTGGTTTTCCAGATCGGTACGGCCTACTTCGGCTGCCGGGACGAGCGCGGGCGGTTCAGCCTGGCCCGGCTGCGGGACCTGGTCGCCGCAGCGCCCGTGCGGGCGCTGGAGATCAAGCTCAGCCAGGGGGCGAAGCCGAGCCTCGGCGGGTTGCTGCCGGGCGCCAAGGTCTCCGCGGAGATCGCCGCCACCCGGGGAGTACCCGTGGGGCGGGACTGCGTGAGCCCGTCCCGGCACGCGGAGTTCTCCGACTGCGACAGTCTGCTGGACTGGGTGGAGCTGCTCGCCGCCGAGACCGGGCTGCCGGTCGGTATCAAGTCCGCCGTCGGTGACCTGGGTTTCTGGCACGAGCTGACCGACCTGATGCGGGACACCGGCCGGGGCGTCGACTTCGTGACCGTCGACGGTGGCGAGGGCGGCACGGGCGCCGCGCCACTGATCTTCACCGACTCCGTCTCGCTCCCCTTCCAGCAGGGCTTCTCCCGGGTCTACTCCCTCTTCGCCGAGCGGGGGCTGCACGAGCAGGTGGTCTTCGTCGGCGCGGGCAAGCTCGGCCTGCCCGACAACGCGGTGGTCGCGTTCGCGCTCGGCTGCGACCTGGTGAACGTCGGCCGGGAGGCGATGCTGGCGATCGGCTGCATCCAGGCGCAGAAGTGCCACACCGACACCTGCCCGACCGGCGTCGCCACCCAGAACGCGTGGCTGGCCCGCGGCCTGGACCCGGCACGCAAGTCGGTACGGGCGGCGAACTACCTCCGGACCCTGCGCCGCGACCTGATGAAGGTCGCCGAGGCGTGCGGAGTGGAGCATCCCGGGCTGATCGGCACCGACTCGGTGGAGTTCCTGGACGGCCGCACCGGCTCCACCCCGCTGCACGAGGTCTACGGATACCAGCCGGGATGGGGGCTCCCCTCCGCCGACGACCGGGCGGAGCTCGTCCGCCTGATGTCCGGCGAGGCCCCGCAGGGCGGCAGCGCCCCGCCGTCGCCGACCGCGGTGAGCTGACCGCCCTGCCGGCATCTCGAATCGTTCCGTCCCGCTCTGATCTACCGCTGGGTGACGAGAGTGTTGCATTCTGGTTGCCATGGGAGAGGTATTGCCGATGCCCAGCCTCGGTGACCTGTTCGCCGACACGCGGGGCGAGGACCGGACGATGCGGGTCAGCTATCACCCGGAGCGGGAGGCCGTGGTGCTCTCACTGTGGAGCGGCGGGGTCTGCCGGGCCTCGTTCCGGATGCCCACCGGCGACCTGCCGCGCCTGCTGGCGCTGTTGGGTGGGGTCGTCGCGGGCGGCACACCGCCGGCCGGAACCCTGCCCGACCGGACGGACCCCCGGACCCCACCGGTGGAGCGCACCGCGATCGTCGAGCAGACCCGTGGAACGACCGGCGCGGCGCAGCGTGGCGTGCTGCCGATCGCACCGGCGCCCCGGGTCGCCTGACCGACGCGGCGCACCCCGCCGTCCGCTCCACGATCCGGTGGGCGGGTGCCGGCGCTCGTCGCCGAGCGCCCCGGCTCATCCCCAACGGACTTGGTGGATCCCTGCCTCCCCGCCCCGGCAAACCGGAGAAGATGGCCGAAACAGGGCGACCGGCGGAAGGCTGGGGACGGAGGGCTGATGGGCCAGGACTCCCGGAACGCGCGGGCGGCGCAGCCGGCGGCCGGTGACGCCGGCACCGTTCGGGTGACGCTGACCGTGAACGGAGCCGACCACGAGCTGCTGATCGACAGCCGCGTCACGCTGCTCGACGCCCTGCGCGACGAACTCGCGTTGACCGGCACCAAGAAGGGGTGCGACCAGGGCGCCTGCGGCGCGTGCACCGTACTCGTCGACGGACGACGGGTGCTGTCCTGCCTGACCCTGGCCGCCCAGTGCGACCGACGGCAGGTGGCCACCATCGAAGGACTCTCGTCGGACGGGCGACTCCACCCGCTCCAGGAGGCGTTCCTGCGCCACGACGGGTTCCAGTGCGGCTACTGCACGCCGGGGCAGATCATGTCGGCCGTCGCCCTGCTACACGAGGGACGGACCGGCTCCGACGACGAGATCCGCGAGTTCATGAGCGGCAACATCTGCCGCTGCGGGGCGTACCCGAACATCGTCGCGGCGATCCGTGAGGTCGCCCGGCAGGGAGCGCGGTAGGCGTGCGGGCCTTCGAGTACGTGCGGGCGGACGACATCGGCGCGGCCGTGGCGCTGGTGAGCGGCGACCCGGCCGCCCAGTACCTCGCCGGCGGGACCACGCAGGTGGACCTGATGCTCAAGGACGGCATCCTCGAACCCGAGCGGGTCGTCGACATCACCCGGTTGCCGCTACGCGGGATCACCGCCGACGACCGGACCCTCCGGGTCGGCGCGCTGACCACCATGGAGGAGCTGGCCGCCGACCCCACCGTCGCCGAACGGCTGCCGTTCGTCCGGACCGCCCTGCTGGCGGGAGCCTCGACCCAGCTGCGCAACATGGCCACCATCGGCGGGAACCTGCTGCAACGTACCCGCTGCCGCTACTTCCGGGACCCGGGCGTGCCGGACTGCAACAAGCGCACCCCGTCGTCGGGCTGCGCCGCCATCACGGGCGCGGGCGCACGCATGCACGCCATCCTCGGCGCCGGCGAGACCTGCATCGCGCTGCACGCCTCCGACCTGTGCGTACCGCTCGTGGCGCTCGACACGGTGGTGCGGGTACGCGGAACCGACGGCGAACGCCGGATACCGCTGACCGAGTTCTACCTCCTCCCCGGCGACCGTCCGGACCTCGAGACCGTGCTGCGCCACGGTGACCTCGTCACCGCGATCGAAATCCCGCTGCCGCCGGCGGCCATCCGTTCCGGCTACCTCAAGGTGCGGGACCGGGCCTCCTACGAGTTCGCCCTCGTCTCGGTCGCCGCCGCGCTGACCGTCGAGGACGGGACCATCACCGAGGCGCGGCTCGGCCTCGGCGGGGTCGGCACGATCCCCTGGCGCGCCCGGGCGGCCGAGCAGGTCCTCACCGGCGCGCCGGCGACCGTCGAGACCTACCGGGCAGCGGCGGAGGCGGAGCTGCGCGCCCCCTTCACAGTGCCGGGGACGGCGTTCAAACCCGAGCTGGCCCGACGGACGATCGTGCGCGCCCTGGAGGAGCTGGGAGGTGACCGGACGTGACCCTGACCCGTCCTGTGGTCGTCGGCGCCGGCGTGGACCGGGTCGACGGGCCGCTCAAGGTGGCGGGCGCCGCCGCGTACTCCTCGGACATCACCCTTCCCGGCATGGTGCACGTCGCACTGGTCCGCAGCACGATCGCCGCCGGGCGGATCACCCGGCTCGACACCGGCGCGGCCGAGCAGCTGCCCGGCGTGCTGGCCGTCCTCTCCCACCACAACGCGCCCCGGCTGGCCGCCGGGCCGACGAACAACCTGGGACCGACGCCGCCACCGCCGCTGCAGGACGATCGGATCCGGCACCACGGCCAGTACCTGGCGGCGGTGGTCGCCGAGAAGCCGTACCAGGCGGCCGCGGCGGCCCGCGCCGTCACCGTCGAGTACGAGCGCACCGAGCCCGTGTTGAGGATCGAGGACCCGGCCGGGGAGCTGCGGACCGACCCGTTCGGGATGGACGCGACGCGGGGCGACGCCGCCGGTGCGCTGGCCGCCGCCGAGGTCGTGCACGAGGCCACGTACGTCACCGCGGAGAACACCAACAATCCGCTCGGGCTCTTCGCGACGGTGGCGCAGTGGAGCGGTGGCCGCCTCACCGTGCACGACGCCACCCAGTGGACCTCGAACACCTGCCAGACCCTCGCCCAGATGTTCGAGGTGCCCGAGTCGGCGGTGCGCGTCTACGCGAAGTACGTCGGCGGGGCGTTCGGTTCCGGACTCCGGGTGTGGCCGCACGTGGTCCTCGCGGTGCTGGCCGCGCGCACGGTCGGTCGGCCGGTGAAGCTGGTGCTCTCTCGCCCGGAGATGTTCACCGGCATCGGGCACCGGCCGAACACGGTGCAGCAGCTCCGGATCGGCGCCGCCCGCGACGGCGGCTTCGTGGCGATCGAGCACGAGGCCCTCCAGACCGTCGCCATGGACGACGAGAACCTGGAGCCGGTCGCCGCTTCCAGCGCCAGCGCGTACGCCTGCCCGAACGTGGCCACCCGCGACCGGCAGCGGCGGCTCAACATCCCCTGCCCCGGGTCGATGCGGGCGCCCGGCGAGGCGCAGGCCAACTTCGCGCTGGAGTCGGCGATCGACGAGCTCTCCTACCTGCTCGACCTGGACCCGCTCGACCTGCGGCTGCGCAACTACGCGCAGGTGCAGCCCCAGTTCGGTCTGCCCTGGTCGAGCAAGGCCCTGCGGGAGTGCTACCAGGTGGGCGCGGAGCGGTTCGGCTGGTCCCGCCGCGACCGGCGGATCGGGGCGATGCGGGACGGTCGGTGGCTCGTCGGCTACGGCATGGCCGGGGTGAGCTACCTGTGGTGGCAGGTGCACTGCGAGGCCCGCGCGACGATCGGCAGCGACGGCACGGGCTACGTCCGCAGCGCCGCCACGGACATCGGCACCGGCACGTACACCGTGATGCGGCAGCTCTCGGCCGAGCTGCTCGGGCTCGAGCTGGACCAGGTGCGCTTCGACCTCGGCGACTCGAACCTGCCCTGGTCGCCGCAGGCCGGCGGGTCCGGGCTGACCGGGGCACTGGGGAACGCCGTGCACGCCGCCTGCCGGGAACTCATCAGGACGTTCCTGAGGACCGTCGTGAACGACTCGGCGTCGCCGCTGCGGGGCTGCACCATCGACGACGTCGCCGTGAGCGGCGGACGGATCCACCACCGGGCCGACGGCAAGCTGGGCGAGAGCTTCGTGGCCATCCTGGCCCGGCACGGGCTGGACGAGTTGACCGCCGACGGCGTCAGCGACCCACCGGACCCGCAGGAGGTCGGCATGGCGCCGGCCGGCGCGTTCGCGGCGAAGTTCGTCGAGGTGCACGTCGACCCGGACCTCGGCCTGCTGCGGGTGCCGCGGATCGTCTCCGTCGTCGACGGCGGCCGGATCCTCAACGAGAAGCTGGCCCGCAGCCAGATCATCGGCGCCACGGTCGGCGGCGTCGGCCAGGCGATCCTCGAGGAGACCGTCACCGACCCCCGGACCGGCCGCATCGCGAACGCCAACCTCGGCGACTACCTGGTGGCCGTGAACGCGGACATCGGCGAGATCGACGTCACCTTCGTCGGCGAGCCGGATCAGCTGACACCGCTCGGCACCAAGGGGGTCGGCGAGGTCGGCCTGCCGGGCACGGCCGCGGCGGTCGCGAACGCCGTCTACCACGCGACCGGGAAGCGGATCCGCTCCCTGCCCATCACGATCGACGAGCTGCTCGGTTAGCCCCGGTCTCGGTGAGCGAGCCCGACCGCGCCGGCCCCGGCGGCGGTCCGGTCGGGCGAGCCGACCGGAACAGGCTCCGACCCGCGACGCCCCCCGTCGCGGCGCCGCGGGTCGCCCGTCACGACTGTCGCCGCACCGGGTCGACGGGCAGCCGTAACCGCAGGTCAGTGACGGGGTCGCGACGGCTGTGCGAACATGTGTTCGTGTCATCCGGGGCCACGATCCTGCACGCCGACCTGGACGCGTTCTACGCCTCCGTCGAGCAGCGGGACGACCCACGGCTGCGGGGTCGACCGGTGATCGTCGGCGGCGGGGTGGTGCTCGCCGCCAGCTACGAGGCGAAGGCGCGTGGCGTCCGCAGCGCCATGGCCGGGCGGCAGGCCCGCCGGCTCTGCCCGGACGCCGTCGTCGTGCCGCCCCGGATGGCGGCGTACACGGCGGCCAGCCGGGCGGTGTTCGAGATCTTCCGGCGGACCACGCCGCTGGTGGAGGGGATCTCGGTCGACGAGGCGTTCCTCGACGTCGGCGGTCTGCGACGGCTGGTCGGAGCGCCGGCCGAGATCGCGGCGCGGCTGCGCCGGGAGGTCCGCGACGGCGTCGGCCTGCCCATCACGGTGGGCGTGGCGCGGACGAAGTTCCTCGCCAAGGTCGCCAGCGGGGTGGCCAAGCCCGACGGCCTGCTCGTCGTGCCGCCGGACGGGGAGCTGGCGTTCCTGCACCCGCTGCCGGTGGAGCGGCTGTGGGGGGTGGGACCGGTCACCGCGGCGAAGCTGCGCGAACGGCGGGTCCGCACGGTCGGCGAGGTGGCCCGGCTCGGCGAGGCGGCGCTGGTCTCCCTGCTCGGCGCCGGCGCCGGGCGGCACCTGCACGCGCTCGCCCACAACCGTGACCCGCGTCCGGTGCAGGTGGGTCGTCGGCGGGGCTCGATGGGTGCGCAGCACGCGCTGGGGCGGGGAGCGCACGCGCCGCAGGAGCTGGAGGCCATCGTCGCGGGGCTGGTCGACCGCGTCACCCGGCGGATGCGCGCGGCCCGGCGCAGCGGTCGGACGGTCGTGCTGCGGCTGCGCTTCGGCGACTACACCCGGGCGACCCGGTCGCACACCCTCGCGAAGGCGACCGACGACACCCGGGTGGTGCTCGACGCCGTTCGAGCCCTGCTGCGGGCGGCGCTGCCGGAGATCGCGCGCCGTGGCGTCACGCTGGTGGGCGTCGCCGTGGGCAACCTGGACGACGCCCCGGTCCAGCCGCCGCTGCCGTTCGACCGCGATCCGGGCGCGGACCTCGACGCGGCCGTGGACGCGGTCCGGGACCGGTTCGGCGCGGCGGCGCTCACCCGGGCGGTGCTGCTCGGCCGGGACGACGACCCGCAGATGCCTCGCCTGCCGGACTGAAACCCGGCCCGCCGTCCGGAAGGGATCAATGCGGCGCCAGCCCGTCGAGGGACCGACCCACGGCGGCGACCGAACCCGATCAGCGCTCGGGAAAAAGTGCCTGGTGCGGGGGCGCGACCGCCACAGAAACCGGTTACAGTGCTCGGACCGGAATACCCGACACACCAGGAGGTGCCCCGGTGACGAGCACCAGCGACCACCCACCGGCCGATGCCCGATCCGACTGGGAGGCGCGAATCGCCCTGCGCAGCGACGAGACCGGCACCACGGACGGCACACCCGTCCTCGCCCCACCGCCGGGGCTGACCGCCCTCGCCGGGGTCGGCCACGTCCGCCTCGCCTGGTCGCCGGTGCCCGGCGCGGTCGGATACCTCGTACACCGGGCACCCGTCGCCGACGGCGTCGTCTCCGGCGAGCTGACCCCGGTCGACCACCTCGGCGGCGACGTCCTCTCCGTGCCGGACACCTGGTACGTCGACACCACGGGCGAGCTGGGCCGGCCGTACGCGTACGCGGTGGCCGCCGTACCCGAGGTCACCGTCACCGGCCCGCTCTGCACGCCGGTGGCCTGCGCGTCGCTGCCCCTCACCGACAGCGTCCCGACCGTGGAGCTGGCCGTCGACGCCGCCGCGACCGGGGCGTCGCTGCCGCGCCCGTGGCAGCCGATGATCGGCAGCGAGCGGCTCTCCCAACTGCTCTGCACCGACACCTCGGGCGGGCGGGAGATCGGCGCCGAGCTGCTGGCCGCGCTGCGCCGGATCCGGGACGAGGTCGGCGTCGAGACGGTGCGGGCGCACTCGATCCTCCACGACGATCTGGGCGTCTACCGCGAGGTCGACGGCGTACCGGTGCTCGACTTCACCGGCGTCGACCGGGTCTACGACCTGCTGCTCGCCACCGGTCTGCGGCCGGTGGTGGAGATCGGCTTCATGCCCCGCGACCTGGCCAGCGATCCCGAGCGGACCGTCTTCCAGTACCGCGGCGTCATCTCCCCGCCGAAGGACTGGGACCGCTGGGCGGAGCTGGTCCGCGCCCTGGTCGCGCACCTGCTCGACCGGTACGGCGAGGAGGTGCTGGGCTGGGACTTCGAGGTGTGGAACGAGGCCAACCTGGAGGTGTTCTGGTCGGGCACCCGCGACGAGTGGATGCGGTTGTACGACGTGACCGCCCGGGCGGTCAAGGACGTCGACCCGCGCATCCCGGTCGGCGGGCCCTCCTCGGCCGCCGCCGGATGGGTGGACGCGCTACTCGGCCACGCCCGCCGCTCGGGCGCGCCCGTCGACTTCGTCTCCACTCACACCTACGGCAGCCCGCCGCTGGACCTGCGCCCCACCCTGGCGCGGTTCGGCTTCCCGGAGGCCCGGATCCTCTGGACCGAGTGGGGCGTCACCCCCACCCACTTCCACCCGGTCAACGACGGCACCTCCGCGGCGACGTTCCTGCTCTCCGGCATGCGCTCGGCCGCCGGCCGGGTCGACGCCCTGTCGTACTGGGTGGCCAGCGACCACTTCGAGGAGCTGGGTCGCCCGCCACGGCTGCTGCACGGCGGCTTCGGTCTGATCACCGTCGGCGGCATCGCCAAGCCCCGCTACCACGCGCTGCGGATGCTGAGCCGGCTCGGCGAGACCGAGCTGCCGGTGCGGGCCGGCGGCGACGGCGCGGAGGGGCTGGTGCAGAGCTGGGCCAGCCGGCGCGCCGACGGCGGTCTCGCGATCCTCGTCTGGGCGCACACCCTGGACCAGTCCAAGCGGGACGGCGACGCCGCCCTGGCCCGGCGACTCCGCCTCGTCGTGGAGGGCGCGGCCGGCCTGACGGTCACCGTCACCCGCCTCGACCGGGAGCACGGCGACATCACCACCCTCGCCGGGCGACTCGGCATCACCGAGTGGCCCGCCGACGAGCAGTGGGACGCGCTGCGCGCCGTCGACGAGCTGGCGACGGAGAAGGTCGAGTCCGGCACCGAGGGCGGCGCGGCGGTAGTGGAGCTGCACCTTCCGCAGCCGGGCGCGGTCCTGATCGAGGTCGCCGGAGGCTGACCGGTGTCCAGCACTGCTCGGCCGCCGGCCACCGCCGCCGGAACCGGCGGGGAGCGCGCGGAGGCGGCCACGGCCCCGGAGAGCGATCCGGCCGACCCACGCGCGGCCGGAGCGGCCGCCCGGACGATCAGCCGGGGCGGCGGGATCCGGGTGCACGCCGGGCGCGGACAGGTCGACGTCGACTGGGATGCCGCGCCCGGCGCCGCCGGATACCTGGTGCACCGCGCCGACGGTGACGGCCCGTACCGGGTGGTCGACCATCGAGGCGGTGACCTGCTCGCGGTTCCCGGCCCGCCGTACGCCGACACCACCGTCGAGCCGGGACGGACCGTGCGGTACGCGGTGCGTCCGGTGTACGACCCGGACCGTCCCGACGAGGCGCCGCTCGGGCGGGAGTCGGCACCGGTCGCGGCGCGTGACGACGGCGACGCCGTGGTCGAGGTCGCGGTGGACGTCGCCCGAGCGGCTGGGCCGGTGCACCGGCCGTGGCGGGACATGATCGGCTCCGAGCACCTGAGCCTGCTGCTCGGCACCGACCGGGTGGGCGGCGAGCCGATGGGTGCCGGGCTGGCGGCGGCGCTGTCGCGGGTGCACCGCGAGCTGGGCGTACGGCGGGTACGCGCGCACGGCATCCTCGGCGACGACCTGGGCGTCTACCGCGAGGAGGACGGACGCCCGGTGCACGACTTCAGCGGCGTCGACGCGGTGCTGGACTCGCTCGCCCCGACCGGCCTGCGGCCGGTGCTGGAGCTGTCGTTCGTGCCCCGGGCGCTGGCCCGCGACCCGTCGCGGGTCGTCACCGCGGCCGGCGTGTCCAGCCCGCCGAGGGACTGGGACCGGTGGGCGAGGCTCGTCGGCGACCTGGTCCGGCACCTGCGGGCCCGGGTCGGCGACGCCGAGCTGCGCCGATGGGCGGTCGAGGTGTGGAACGAACCGGACCTGGAGTGCTTCTGGACCGGTACCGGCGAGGAGTACCTGCGGATGTACGACGTGACCGCCCGGGCGGTACGCGAAGCCTGCCCGGGCCTTCCGGTCGGCGGGCCGGCGACCGCGGCCACGAAGTGGATCGAACCGTTCCTCGACCACGTCGACGCCTCCGGCGCGCCGCTGGACTTCCTCTCCACCCACGTCTACGGCAGCCCGCCGCTGGACCTGCGCCCGGCACTCGAACGGCACGGACGCGACGGCACGCCGCTGCTCTGGACCGAGTGGGGCCCCTCCCCCACCCACTTCGCGCCGGTCAACGACTCGGTGCTCTCGGCCGCGTTCCTGGCGACCGGGATGCGGGCGGCGGCCGGTCGGGTGGACGCGCTCGCCTGCTGGGTGGCGAGCGACCACTTCGAGGAGCTGGGCCGGCCACCCGCGCTGGTGCACGGCGGGTTCGGGCTGCTCTCCGTCGGCAACCTCGCCAAGCCCCGCTTCTGGGCGCTGTGGATGCTGGAGCAGCTCGGTGCGGCGGAGCTGCCCGCACGGATCACCGGAGACGGCGCCGACACCCTCGTGCGGGCCTGGCCGTCGATCGACCCGGAGACCGGCCGGGTGGCCGTCGTGGTCTGGAACGGCACCCTCGACCAGGGCGTACTCGGCCGGCCGGAGCAGCGCCGCCGGCTGGAGCGGACCGTTCGGATCCGGCTCGGCGGGCTGGGGCGCGGAGCGTACCTGCTGCGCCACCGCAGGGTGGACGACGAGACGTCGAATCTGACCGCCACCGCGCGCCGGCTCGGCGTCGACGGTTGGCCCACCGAGGAGCAGTGGCGGGTGCTGCGCGCCAGGGACACGCTCGCCGACGCGTCGCCGCCGGTGACCGTCACCCCGGACGACGGCCGGCTGACGCTGTCGTCGACCCTGCCCATGCCATCGCTCTCCCTGTTGGAGTTGACTCCCCGATGACCGGACCCTGGTGGCGCGAGGCCGTCACCTACGAGGTGTACGTACGCTCGTTCACCGACTCCGACGGCGACGGGCTCGGTGACCTGCCGGGCGTACGCTCGCGCCTGCCGTACCTGGCCGGGCTCGGCGTGGACGCGGTCTGGGTGACGCCCTTCTACCCCAGCCCCGATTCCGACGCCGGTTACGACGTCAGCGACCACCGCGACGTGGACCCGCGACTCGGCACCCTCGCCGACGTCGACGGCCTGATCGCCGACGCCCACCGGCTCGACCTGCGGGTGCTGGTCGACCTGGTGCTCAACCACGTCTCCAGCGCGCATCCGTGGTTCGTCGCCGCCCGTGCCGCCGGGCCCGGCTCGGCGGAGCGCGCCCGGTTCCACGTACGGGCCGGGCGCGGACCGGAGGGCGTGCAGCCGCCGACGAACTGGCCCTCGATCTTCGGTGGTCCGGCGTGGACGCCGTTCGGCGACGGCGAGTGGTACCTGCACCTGTTCGACGCCGAGCAGCCGGATCTGCGGCACGACCACCCGGACGTCGCCGCCGACACGCTCGCCACGCTCCGGTTCTGGCTGGACCGCGGGGTGGACGGGGTGCGGTTCGACGCCGCCGGCTCGCTGTCGAAGGATCCGGCGTACCCCGACCTGCCGGACGGTTGGCGGCCGGGCGACCCGGCCCCGTTCAGCGACCGGGAAGAGGTGCACGAGATCTACCGCCGGTGGGCGCGGGAGCTGGCCTCGTACCCGGGCGACCGGCTCGGGGTGGCGGAGACGTGGGGTGGGCCGGAGCTGCTCGCCCCGTACCTGCGCCCCGACGAGCTGGGGCAGGCCTTCGCCATGGACCCGCTCTACTGGCCACTGCGGGCGCAGCTGTGGCGCGACGGCGTCGACGCCCTGCTCGCCGCCACCGGCCGGCACGGCCGGTTGCCGACCTGGGTGCACGGCAGCCACGACGTCCGGCGGGCCGCCGAACGGTGGGGGCCGCACGGCGCCCGGGCGGTGCTGCTGCTGATGCTGGCGCTGCCCGGCGCGGTGTACCTGTACGCCGGGGACGAGCTCGGCCTGCCGGAGGTGACGCTCGCCGACGAGGCGATCCGGGATCCGGTGTTCCGCCGGTCCGGTGGCGCCGACCGGGGCCGCGACGGCGCCCGGATCCCGCTGCCGTGGACCGCCGGCGGCGCGCCGTACGGTTTCGGGCCGGCCGGGTCGACGCCGTGGCTGCCGCAGCCCGCCGACTGGGGCAGGTACGCGGTGGACGGGCAGCGCGACGACCGGAGCTCGACGTTGGCGCTGACCCGGACGGCGCTGCCGCTGCGCGACGTCTGGTGGCGGGGCCGGCCGGCCGAGCTGACCTGGCGGGACGCGCCGGCCGAGTGCCTGGCCTTCCGGCGCGGGCAGCACGGCCCGACCTGCCTGGTCAACCTCGGCGACGCGCCGGTCGACTGGCGCCCGTACGGAAGGCGGCTGCTGCTGGCCAGCGCACCGGCGGCGGAGGAGAAGCTCCCCGCCCGGTCGACCGCCTGGCTGGCGTGACGAGCGGGCCCACCCCGATCGGGTCGGGGTGGGCCCGCTGCGCACGTCGGGCCGAGGAACCGGCGCCGGGCCCCCGGCCGCCCGACGCCGACTCCCCGGCCGCGCGCCGTCGGACTCAGGCCGACGGCGACGCCTGGCGGCCGGTGGCCTTCGCGAACGGGTTGGGGATCGAGTCGAGCAGCAGCCGCGTGTAGTCGTCGCGGGCCGCTCCGATCACCTCCCGCGTCGGTCCGCTCTCGACCACTCTCCCCTGGTTGAGGACCAGCACCTCGTCGGCGAGGAGCCGGGCGCTGAGCAGGTCGTGGGTGATGTAGAGCATCGCCAGCCGGTGTTCCCGGACCAGGTCGCCGAGCAGTTCGAGGATCTCGGCGCGGATCGACACGTCCAGCATGGAGATCGGCTCGTCGGCGATCAGCACCCGCGGTTCGGGCGCGAGCGCCCGGGCGGTCACCACGCGTTGCCGTTGCCCGCCGGAGAGCTGGTGCGGCAGCTTGTCGAGGAACTGCCCCGCCGGCGCGAGACCGACGCTCTCCAGCAGCTGCGCGGCGCGCTCCCGGGCCGCCACGCCACCGAGGCCGGCGAAGTTGGCCAGCGGCCGGGAGAGGGCGTACGCGATGGTGCGGGTCGGGTTCAGCGCGCTGAACGGATCCTGGAAGATCATCTGTACGTGCCGCCGGTAGTCGCGCAGGGCCCGGCCGCGCAGCCGGTCGACCCGGAGGTCTGGGCCGTCGCCACCGGTGAACCGGACCTCGCCGGTGCTCGGCCGTTCCACCCCGGTGATCAGCCGCGCGAGCGTCGACTTGCCGCTGCCGCTCTGCCCCACCAGCGCGGTGACCGTGCCGGGGCGCAGCGTGAAGGAGGCGTCCCGGACCGCCTCGACGCTGCTCGTGCGCAGCCCACGCCGGCTGGTGTACCGCTTGCTCACCCGCTCGACGGTGAGCACTGGCGCGGCGTCGGCCGGGTCGGCCGGCCGGTGGAGGCCGGCGGTCGCCGGGAAGTGGCTGCCGAGCGCGGTGGCGGCCTCGGCGGTGCCGAGGGTGACGACGGGCAGCCGGTCCTCCTGGGCCACCAGGCAACGGACCAGCCCGCCCCGGTCCGGCAGCAGGTCCGGGTGGGTGGTGCGGCAGGCGTCCTCGGCGTGCGGGCAGCGGGCGGTGAAGAGGCAGCCGGCGTGCGGGCGGGACAGGTCCGGCGGCCGGCCCGGGATGTAGCTGACCCGCACCTCGGGCAGCCGCGGGTCGGCGTACGAGCCGAGCAGCCCGCGGGTGTACGGGTGGCGGGGCTCGCGGAGCACCTCGCCCGCGGGGCGGTCCTCGACGATCTCGCCGCCGTACATCACCATCACCCGGTCGGCCATCTCCAGGACGGTGCCCAGGTCGTGGCTGACGAAGAGGACGGCGAAGCCGAGCTCGCGCCGCAGCTCGGCGAGGCGGGTGAGGATGCTGCGCTGCACCACCACGTCGAGACCGGTGGTGGGCTCGTCGAGCAGGACCAGCTTGGGACGGAGGGCGAGCGCGAGGGCGAGGGCGACCCGCTGCTTCATGCCGCCGGAGAGCTCGTGCGGGTACGCCCGCAGCACCCGCCGGTCGAGCGCGACCAGTTCGAGCAGCTCGGTGGCGCGGGCGGTGACGTCGCCGGGCACCTTGTGCGCGGCGAAGGTGTCGGCGAACTGGGCCTCCACCCGGATGACCGGATTGAGCGAGTTCATGCTGCTCTGGAAGACGGTGGAGAGGTCCACCCAGCGCAGCTCGCGCAGCCGTTCCTCGTCGGCCTCGGTCAGGTCGACGCCGTCGAAGGTGACCCGGCCGCCGGTGATGTGCGCGGGCGGGCTGAGCAGGCGCAGCACGGCGTTGCCGAGCGTCGACTTGCCGCAGCCGGACTCGCCGAGCAGGCCGACGAACTCGCCGTCGGCGATGCGGAACGAGACGTCGTGCACCGCGCGGTTGGCCGGCTGGTCGCGGGGGGTGTAGGTGACGGAGAGGTGGTCCACCTCGAGCAGAGCCATGTCAGTCCTCCCGGAGGTGGGGGTTGCTGAGCGCGTCGATCCCGAAGTTGATCAGCGTGAAGGAGGTGATCAGCAGCGAGAGCGCGAGGCCGGGGGCGATCAGCCAGGCCCACTGGCCGGTGAGCATCGCGCCGCCGAGGCTGGCCTGGTTGAGCATCGCGCCCCAGCTGACGGTCAGCGGATCGCCGAGGCCGAGGAAGGCCAGGCCCGCCTCGCCGCCGATGGCGGCGAGCGCCGCGCCCATGAAGCCGACCACGATGAGCGAGGTCATGTTCGGCACGATCTCCCGGGCGATGATCCGGGCGGTGCCGTCGCCGGCGAACCGGGCGGCGGTCACGTAGTCGCGGGTGCGCAGCGTGATGACCTGCGAGCGTTTGATGCGGGCGCCGTACGCCCAGCCGGTCACGCTGATCACCACGATGATCAGCCAGATTCCGCGCACCGGGGCGTACGCGGCGAGCGTCACCATCAGCGGCAACGCGGGCACGACCAGGCCCAGGTTGATGAGGAAGGAGAGCACCTCGTCGACCCAACCGCCGACGAACCCCGCGGTCAGGCCGATGACCAGCCCGATCAGGGTGGAGAGCACCCCGGCCGCGAGGCCGACGAGCATGGAGGTGCGGGCCCCGACGACCAGTTGGGACAGGACGTCCTCGCCCTGGGCCGTGGTGCCCAGCCAGTGGCTGCCGGTGGGCCCGAGCGAGGTGGGAAAGGCGTCCTCGTGGGGGTCGTACGGGGCGAGAAGCGGCGCGAAGACCGCGAGCAGCACGAACGCGGCGAGCATCAGCAGGCCGATACGGCACTTGCGGTTGCGCCAGAGGATGACGAACCAGCCGGGCAGGCGGGTGGTCCGGGCGACCGCGGTGGCGGCGGCCTGGACGCCTTCGGTGTCCGTGCCGGGCGCCGGCACGGCGGGGGCGGGGGTGCTCACGCGGCCTCACCCCGCTCGTCGAGGCCGATTCTCATGCCGATTCCACCTTTCGCACCCGGGGGTCGAGGAACCCGTAGAGCAGGTCGGCCAGGAAGTTCGCCACCAGCACGCCGATCGTGGTGAACAGGAAGATGGCCTGCATCAGCGGGTAGTCGCGGCTGGAGACCGACTCGAGCAGCAGCCGACCCATGCCGGGGTAGTTGAAGACCGTCTCCACCAGCACGGTGCCGCCGAGGATGCCGCCGAGCGCGATGGCGAAGCCGGTGACGTTGGGCAGGATCGCGATGCGCGCCCCGTAGGTGAGGGCGATGCGACGCCGGGGCAGGCCGCGGGCCACGGCCAGCCGGGTGTGGTCCTCACCGAGGCTCTGCACCATGTTGTTGCGCATTCCGATGATCCAGCCGATCGGACCGGTGATCAGCAGCGCGACCGCCGGCAGCACGCTGTGCTGGAAGGCGTCGGAGATGAACAGCCAGCTCCAGCCCGGTGAGCTGCCACCGCCGTAGCCGCCCCGCTCGGGGAACCAGTGCAGGGTGATGGCGAAGACGTAGACGAGCAGCAGGGCTAGCCAGAAGAACGGCAGCGTGCCGAGGAAGGTCGAGCCGAGGGTGATGACCGAGTCGACCCGGCTGTTGCGCCGGTACGCGGCCCAGGTGCCGAGCAGCGTGCCGACGACGAACGAGATGATCTGGGTGACCCCGACGAGGATCACCGTCCACGGCAGCGCCTGCCCGATCATGTGCGTCACGCTGTACGGGAAGTAGGTGTACGAGATTCCGAAGTCGCCGTGCAGCACCGCGCCGAGGTACTGCACGTACTGGTCGAAGAGGTTCCCGTCGGGTGTGCCGAGCATGACCCGGATGGCCTGCACCTGGGCCGGGTCGACGCTCTCGCTCTGCCCGGCCAGCCGGGACACGATCGCCTCGGCGGGGTCCCCGGGCTGCAGGCGCGGGATCAGGAAGTTCAGCGTGACGGCCGCCCACAGGGTGCCGAGGAAGAAGACGAAGCGTCTGAGGAAGTAGGCCACGAGTACCGGTCCCTTCTCCGCCGACGGGCCGGCCGGCGCCGCGGATGCGCCGGCCGGCGGTCGACTACTTGGCGTCGGCCCCGGTGGGCTTGAGGTTCGTGATGATCAGCAGGTTGTCGCTGGGCGCGGCGTACGCGTTCTCCTCGCTCGGCCAGCCGACCGCCTTGGCCGTGCGGTACTGGAACCACTTGGCGCCGTACCAGAGCGGGATCACCGGCACCTGCTCCACCATGACCTTCGCCAGGTCGGCGACGGCGGCCTTCTGCGCCGCGTCGTCGGTGGCGGTGCGCAGCGTGTCGATCAGCTGGTCGGTGTGCGGGTCGTTCCAGCGGACGAAGTTGCTGACCGCCTTCTTGCCGATCGGCGCGGACTGGTCGCTGGCCAGCGGCTCCTGGAAGTTGCGGAACATGTTGCAGCTTCCGCCGTGCACACCGAGCACCATGTCGTAGTTGCCGATCGCGCGATCGTTCTCGTACGCCTCGGGGGTGGGGGTCTCCGCCCGGACGGTGAAGCCGAGCGCGGTCAGGTTCGACACGATGATCCGCTGCGCCTGCACCCAGTCGGTCCAGGAGCCGGGCACCCGGAAGCTGAACGTGATCGGCTTGCCGTCCTTGCCGACGCGCTTGCCGTCGCCGTTGCGGGGGTAGCCGGCGGCGGTCAGGTCGGCGTCGGCCTTCGCCTGGTCGTAGCCGATGACGCCCTGGTCGGCGAGGTCCTTCGGCAGCCAGTCGGCCTGGCCGGGCACCACCAGTCCGGTCTGGCTGGCCGGCTTGACGTAGCCGAGCTGCGCCTTGTCGACGATCTCCTGCCGGTTGAACCCGGGCAGCAGGGCCTTGCGGAAGGCGGTGTCGTCGAACGGCGCCTTGGTGAGGTTCATGTAGACGCTGATGGAGCCACCGGAGGGGTACCAGTACTTGTTGTGCGCCGGATCCCGGTCGACGTACGCCTTCTTGATGTCCGGCACGAACATCGCGTTGGTGTCGTACTCGCCGCGGCTGAGCTTGAGCTGGTCGATCTGGCCGCCACCGTCGGCCTTGTGGAACCGCAGCTCGTCGACCATGATCTTGTCGGCCTGCCAGTAGTCGGCATTGCGGCCGAGCGTGAGCTGCTGGGGGTTGAACGCCTTGACGGTGAACGGTCCGGTGCCGACGGGCTTCTCGGCGTTGGTGAAGGTGACCGGGTCGGCCACGGTGGACCAGACGTGCTTCGGCACGATCTTGATCTCGCTGAAGAGCGTGAACGCCGCGGCGCCGGGCTGCACGAACCGCATGGTGACGGTGTGCGGGTCGGTCGACTCGACGGCACTCAGGTAGCGCCAGACACCCTTGACGTCGAGCGCCTTGTGCTGCTTGAGCAGGTCGTAGGTGAAGGTCACGTCGTCGGCGGTGAACGGCTTGCCGTCGTTCCACTGCACGCCGTCGCGCAGCTTCCACACCAACGTCTGCGGGTCGGTCCAGCTCCACTCGGTGGCCAGCCAGGGCTTCGCCTGACAGCCGTAGTTGTCGTACGCGACGAGCTGCTCGAAGAGGTACTCGGTGGCGCCGAGCCGGCTGGCGTCGAGGTACGGGTTGTAGTTGGCCTGCGGGTTGCTGCCGCCGCCGAAGTCGCCGTAGTCGAGGTACGCGATGCGGCCCTCGGTGCCGGGCCCGGACTGCTGTTCGGTGCCGGTGCAGCCGGCGGCGGTCAGGACGACGGCGGCCGCGACCGCGGCGATCCGGGCGAGTCTCGATCGTTTCACTTGCCGGTACCTCCAGTGGGGGGCTCCGCCGGGCAGCCGCAGCTGCGGCGCACGACGAACTCGGTGGGGAGGACGACGCTGTCGAACGCCGCGCCGGGGGCATCGACGGCGTTGAGGATCAGCCGGGCGGCCTCGGCGGCCAGTTCCCGGACCGGCTGCCGCACGGTGGTGAGCGGCGGCGAGACGAGCGCGGCCATCGGCGCGTCGTCGAAGCCGGTGATGACGAGGTCTTCCGGCACTCGCAGGCCCCGGCCCAGCGCCCCGACGAGGACGCCGAGCGCGAGCTCGTCGTTGGCGCAGACGACGGCCTGCGGGGCCGGGGTGCCGCCGCCGAGCAGCCGCTCGGTGGCGAGCACGCCGTCGTGCTGCTGCATGGCGAGGCGCAGCGGCTCCGTCGGCGGCGCGAGGTCCAGCTCCCGGTACGCCTCCTGGAAGCCGGCCCATCGCTGGCTGACGTCCGGCGAGCCGTCTGGGCTGCCCACGAAGACGAGGTCCCGCAGGCCGTGGTCGACCAGCAGGTGCCGGGTCAGCATCGTCATGGCGGGGGCGTTGTCGACGCCGACCGAGGGCACCGTCTCCGGTCCCCGGCCGGCGAGCACGACGACCGGGACCAGCTCGGCGAGGCGCAGCAGCGCCGGTTCGGTGATGGTGCCGCCGACGACCGCGATGCCGTCGACCCGTCGGGCCATCTCCAGCGCCTGATCGTCGGAGTCCTCGCGCAGGTGGGTGCAGAGGATGTGCACGCTGGCCCGGGCCGGCACGGCCTCCGACTCGAAGCCCTGGATCAGCTCGGTGAAGTAGGGACCAGAGAGACCGGGGAAGACCAGGCCCAGCGCACCGTGCCGGCGCGCGGCGAGCGCCCGGCCGAGGTGGTCCGGCCGGTAGCCGTACTTCTCGATCGCCTCGAGGACGCGCCGGCGCATCTCCTCCGACACCTGGCCGGTGCCGTTGGAGACCCGGGAGACCGTGGCGACCGAGACTCCGGCCAGCCGGGCGATCTCCCGAACCGTGACCCGACTATTGCCCATGTCTCCCTCGATCCGTAACGTGCGGTTAACAGAAACCGGTTTCAGGCACCATAAGCAGGCGCCCGCCGGAGCACAAGAGGGCCGCCTGAAGATCCGCCGAGAGGAAGAGTCAGACCGCATGCCGCGAGTTCTTCTCCACGACCGCAGGATCGTCGTCGACGGTCGACCCCGCCTGCTCCTCGCCGGGGAGGTGCACTACTTCCGACTGCCCCGGGCGGCGTGGGCGGACCGGCTCGACCGGCTCCGCGAGTGCGGCGGCGACACCGTCGCCACCTACGTGCCGTGGCTCTGGCACGAGCTGCCCGACGGCGAGGTGGACCTCACGGGGCGTACCCACGAACAACGGGACCTCGCCGGCTTCCTGGACCTGGCCCACGAACGGGGCCTCTACGCGGTGGTCCGCCCCGGGCCGTTCATCATGGCCGAGATCAAGAACGAGGGGATCCCCTACCGGGTGTACGACGAGCACCCGCACCTGCTGCCCACCACCTGGGAGGGCCGGTCCATCACCACCCGCACCGTCGACTACCTCGCCCCGGAGTTCCTGGCCGCCGCCGAGGGGTGGTACGCCGAGGTGATGCCGGTGATCGCCGAGCGGCTCGCCGACCGCGGCGGGCCGGTGATCGGCGTCCAGCTCGACAACGAGATCGGGATGCTCTCCTGGGTCACCAACTCCCCCGACCTCACCGACGTCGTCTGTGAGGACCTGCGGCGCTGGGCGGTCGAGCGGTACGGCAAGGAGACCGCGGCGCAGCGCGTCGGCGCCGACCCGGGCGACCCGCAGGCGTGGGCGGCGGCGCTGCGCAGCCCGGCCGAGGCGAGATCGTTGACGCTCCACGACGACCTGGGCCGCTACATGCGCGACCGGTACCGGCGGTACGTGGTCGCGCTGCGCGAGTCTGCCGAACGGCACGGCGTGACCGGGGTGCCGTTCCTGATCAACGTGCACGGCACCGGCGGCGGGCGGGGCCGCACCTTCCCGATCGGCATCAGCCAGCTCTTCGAGGCGTACCGGGGGCAGCCGCAGCTCACCTCCGGCTCCGACTACTACCTCGGTGACCTCACCGTCACCAACGTCGCCGACCTGTACGCGGGCAACGCGTTCCTGGCCGCGGTGCATGACGCCGACCAGCCGCCGACGTCGCTGGAGTTCGAGGCCGGCAACGGCGACTACGGCCAGGACCTCTCCACGCTCTACCCGCCCGAGGCGATCGAGCTGAAGGCCCGGCTCTGCGTGGCGCAGGGCAACCGGCTGCTCAACCTCTACCTCTTCGCCGGTGGCTACAACCCGCCCCTGGCCGAGCCGGTCGGTGACGGCAACGACCGGATCGCGTTCACCGGGGAACGGCACGGCTTCGCCGCGTCGGTCGACCCCGAGGGACGGCTCAACCCCACCTACGCGGCGGCCCGGCGCGCCCTGCACGCCGTACGCGGGGTCGCCGACCTGCTCGCCGACTCCGACGAGGAGAACGACGGGCTGGCGCTGGGCTTCGTGCCCGACCACTACCTGACCGAGTACCACCACCCGGCGTCGGCGTCACGCGCCGCGCAGATCGCCGACCTGGAGCGCTTCCGGGGCCTCGGGCCCCGCGACGTGCTGGCCCGGGCGCTGCTGCTCGCCGGCTACTCCTTCCCCGCCGTCGACCTCCAGTCGCCGCTGCCCACGGGTACGCCGCCGGTGATCGCGCTGGCCAGCGCCGCCACGCTCGGCCGGGAGGTGCAGCAGCGGCTGGTCGAGCACCTGCACGCCGGGGGTCGCCTGCTGCTGCACGGCGTGCTGCCGGAACGGGACCACGACGGCGACCCCTGCACCGTGCTCGCCGACGCGCTCGGCCTGACCGTCACCGGGCGCGTCGACGACGGACCGCACTCCTTCCCGTCGGTGGTCGGGCACGGCTGGGCGGCGGGCCGGGCCGAGGCGCGGGTCGGCTACGCCCAGCGGCTGGCCGGCGAGACGGCCCAGCCGGTCCTCACCGAGGTGGCCTCCGGCGAGCCATGCGCGGTGGAGGTGACGGTCGGCGCGGGCCGGGCTCTGGTGATCGCCGCCGACATCCCCTGCGACCTGGACTTCTGGCGTACGGCGGTGGAGCGGCTCGGTGCCCGCCCCCGCCTCGCCCCGGACGCCGACGGGCCCGGGCTGGTGCTCACCTCGACCGTGGACCGGGCCGGGCAGCGGCTGCTGCACCTGATCAACGTGGCCCCGTCGGCCGTCACCGTCTCGCTCGGGTGGCACGGTGCGGCGCTGCTGGGCGGGCGTCGGCTGCGGGTGCCCGCCCGCACCGGCCTCATCCTGCCGCACGGGCTTCGGGTCGGCGCCGCCACGCTGCTGGAGACGACGTGCGAGCTGGTCGGCCGAGACGGGGACTCCGTGCTGCTGCGCCCCACCCAGGGCGACGACGAGGTGGTGCTCGCCACCGACCGTCCGGTGACCGTCAGCCGCGGCACCGTGCACACCGCCGACGGTCGAGTCACCGTCCGCCTACCTGGCACCCCCGACGAAACCCCGATCCGCCTAACCGTCGCCTAGCCCCCCACCCCCCCACCCCCTCCCTCTCCCCGCCTGCACCCGGTGATCATGAAGTTATTGCTGCGACACGCCGTGCCGGACGGCGACAACTTCATGATCACCGGGGCGGAGGCGGGTGGGAGGGGGCAGGTGGGGGTGGGGGTTAGGGGGTTTGGGTGATCTCGTCGAGGACTCGTTGCTGGAAGGCGCGGGCCTGCGGGCCGCTCGGCGGTGGGCCGCCGCGCCGGGCCGCGATGGCGCGCTCGATCACCGGCGTCGCCTCGTCCCCGTCGGCGATCAGCCGCTGCCCGGCCTCGGACTTCGCCAGCCACCGGCCGTGCCGGACGCGCACCAGGGAGCGGCAGGCGCCGAGCACGGCGTCCTCGGCGCCGGGCGCCGGCTCGTCACCGGGCGGGGTCGGCAGGGCCAGCCACCAGCCGAGCGCGTCGACGAGCAGGCGGCGCAGGTCGGCGGGGCTCACGTCGGCGAACACCTCAGCCGCCGGGGCACCGAGCAGCGGGTACCCGCACTGGCGCAGGATGCTGCGGTCCAGCGCGTACCAGAAGTGCCCGTCCGCGACCGGTCGATCCGCCGGGGCGTAGGTGGCCCGGAACGGCATCCGCGCCCCGGTGTTCAGCTCCACTTCGAACCCGGGCTCCGGGGTGCCGGACGCGGCGACCGACCGGCGGTACGTGACCAGTTCCAGCCCGCGTGCCGGGCAGGGCAGCGCCTCGTGCCGCAGGCCGGCCACCAGCGCGCGCTTGGTCTGCTCGGGCAGCGGGTCGGCGCAGAGCAGCGCCACGTCGATGTCGCTGCGGCCGGGCTGGTACGCGTCGAGCCCGACCGAACCGGCGGCGTAGGCGCCGATCAGGTTGTCGCCCAGCACCGCGCGGGCCACCGCCAGCAGGTCGTCGAGGTAGCGTCGAACGTCCGTGTCCATCCGGCTATCTGAACCGATCGACGGGGATCGACCGGAGTCGGGCGGCGCCCATCGGGTGCGGGCCCGGCAGAGCTACTTGACCTTGCGGGTGGTGCGGACCACGATCTGCTCGTACTCCGGGTGCCGGGTCAGCCACTTGGCGATGAACGGGCAGATCGGCACGACGGTGCGCCCCTTGGCCCGGGCGTCGTCCATCACGGCCCGGGCGAGCGTCGAGCCGACGCCCTCGCCCTCGAACTCGGGGTCGACCTCGGTGTGGGTGTACGCGATGATCGTGCCGGTCAGCTGGTAGGTGACGACGCCGGCGAGGTCGCCGGTCTCGTTCCGCGCCTCGAAGCGGTCACGCTCGGGCACGTCGGTCACGGTGAACTGCATGGCACGAGTGTCCCAGGCCGCCGTGGACCGGTGGCGGGCGACCGCCGACGGCGCGACCGGCGCCACTGCCGCGCTCAGCCGTCGTCCTCGGCGCAGACGGCGGCCAGCTCGGCGAGGTAGGTGGCGAACGGGGGAAGGCCGGCGGTCGCGCGCCGGGCGTCGAGGCCCGCTTGGTCGTGGATCGGCGTCGCCGGCACCGGACCGTCCGGACCGCAGCGGACCTGCGTGCCGTACGTCTGTGGCTCGCCCCTGGCCGCCGCGACCCGGTCTTCGAGGTATGCCAGGTTGCCGGGCGAGGCCTGACCCACGGCGACGGCGCTGCGGAGCAGCTCGACGGCCTGCTGCTGGAAGGCGGGGTCGAGGTCGGAGTGCTGGGCGATGGTCCAGGCGGCGTCCTCGCCGTCCGCACCGACCAGGTCGATGGTCGGCCAGCCGTGCTCGGCGATGATCTCCTTCAACCGGGCGGTGCGGGTCTGGTCGCTCTCGGCGACCGGCTCCCCGTTGCGCTCGGCCTGGTCGCGCCGGAACATGCCGATCAACTCGTCGTGCAGCGCCTTGTCGAACCGGGCGGGCGAGCGGGTCGCCGCCGGAGCGGACCCGGACGACGGGTGGGCCGGCGCGGACGGTGCGGCGGCGGAGGTGGCCGTGCCGCCGGGCGAGCCGGAGGGCGCGGCCGGCCCGGACGCGTCGGTGCAGGCCATGAGTCCCGCGAGCGCGCTCAGGAGGAGGACGCCCTTGCGCGCTTGCGCAGGCAGCCGCCGTCGCGCAGGCGCGTCGGTCCGGGTGAACCGCATATCCACAGTGTCCCAGGCTTTTCCGGCACGCGCCGGACACGGCCGGCGAGTGGGGCGAGCAGCAACGCGGCGGCGGTCCGGACGGCCGCGCCCTGTCCCGGTAAGGAGTGGCAGGGCATGGACAGATTACGATGCGATGCTAGGGTCGACGCTCGTGGAGCATCGTCGCCTGGGCCGCAGCGGCCTCTACGTCAGTGAGATCACGTACGGCAACTGGCTCACCCACGGCGAGCTGGTCGACCGGGAGGCGGCCGTGGCCTGCGTAGGCGCGGCGCTGGACGCGGGCATCACCACGTTCGACACGGCCGACGTCTACGCCCAGGGCGCCGCCGAGCGGGTGCTGGGCGAGGCGTTGCGCGCGGTGCGCCGGGAGTCGGTGGAGATCGCGACGAAGGTCTGCCTGCCCGTCGGGGACGGAGCCAACGACCGGGGGCTGTCCCGCAAACACGTCATGGAGTCGTGCCACGCCTCGCTGCGCCGGCTCGGCACCGACTACGTGGACGTCTACCAGGCGCACCGCTTCGACGAGGCGACTCCGCTGGACGAGACCCTCGTCGCCTTCGACGACCTCGTACGCCAGGGCAAGGTGCGGTACCTGGGGGTGTCGGAGTGGACGGCCGCGCAGATCGGGTCGGCGCTCGCCCTGGCCGACCAGCTCGGGCTGCGCAGCCGGATCGTCTCCAACCAGCCGCAGTACAACATGCTCTGGCGGGTGATCGAGCCCGAGGTGCTGCCGTTGTGCCGGCGTGAGGGGATCGGTCAGTTCGTCTTCCAGCCGTTGGCCCAGGGTGTGCTCACCGGCAAGTACCGCCCGGGCGAGCAGGTGCCGGCGGGCTCCCGGGCGGCGAGCGGCGGACGGGCTCCCCGGTTCATCCGCCGGGTGCTCGGCGACTCGCTCCTGGCCCGGGTGCAGCGGCTGCGGCCGGTGGCCGAGGAGGTCGGGACCTCGATGGCCCAGCTGGCGATCGCGTGGACCCTGCAGCAGGAGGGCGTCAGTTCGGCGATCATCGGCGCGTCCCGGCCGGAGCAGGTGACCGAGAACGCGGGCGCGGCCGGGCTCCGGTTGGAGGCGAGCGTCCTGGCGCGAATCGACGAGGTGCTGGGCGACCTGATCGACCTCGACCCGAGCAAGACCGCCCAGATGATGGCGGTGAAGCCGGAGTGGGCCCGGTCGTCCGGGTGACGGGCCCGGTCCTGGTGAGGCGGCCCGTCCCGCGCCCGGACATCGACACTTAACAAAGTTAACTGATAGCCTCCCGTCAATCGATGAGGAGGCATGTCATGCGACTTCGACGCAGGGTGCCCGCGCTGCTGGCCGGCGCGGCGCTGGTCGCCGCCATCGCGGCGCTGCCGGCCACCAACGGATTCGCCACCACCACGCAGGCCGCGGCCGCGGCCTGCTCGGCGCCGCAGTGGGCGGAGGGGATGAACTACCCGGCGGGCAGCCGGGTCACCTACACGAGCCGGACGTACCAGGCTCTGGTCACCCACACCCCGCCGGCGGGCGCCGGTTGGAACCCGGCCGGCACCCCGGCACTCTGGACGGACCTCGGCGCCTGTGACGGCAATCCCTCGCCGCCGCCGACCGTGCCGCCCACACCCACCCCGACGCCGACCGTTCCGCCGGGTTCGACCACCTGCGCAGTGAAGTCGAAGCCGGCCGGCAAGGTGCTCCAGGGGTACTGGGAGAACTGGGACGGGGCCGCCAACGGAGTCCACCCGCCGCTGGGCTGGATCCCGATCACCGACTCGCGGATCCGTACCCACGGCTACAACGTGATCAACGCGGCGTTCCCGGTGATCCGCCCCGACGGCACGGTGCTCTGGGAGGACGGCATGGACGCCACCGTGAAGGTGGCGACGCCCGCCGAGATGTGCCAGGCCAAGGCCGCCGGGCTGACCATCCTGATGTCGATCGGCGGCGCCACCGCCGGCATCGACCTCAGCTCCAGCGTCGTCGCCGACCGGTTCGTCGCCACCATCGTGCCGATTCTGAAGCGGTACAACTTCGACGGCATCGACATCGACATCGAGACCGGGCTGACCGGCAGCGGCAACATCAACCAGCTCTCCACCTCGCAGGCGAACCTGATCCGCATCATCGACGGGGTGCTCGCCCAGATGCCGGCCAACTTCGGCCTGACGATGGCGCCGGAGACCGCGTACGTCACCGGCGGCAGCGTCGTCTACGGGTCGATCTGGGGCGCGTACCTGCCGATCGTCAAGCGGTACGCCGACAACGGGCGGCTCTGGTGGCTGAACATGCAGTACTACAACGGCAGCATGTACGGCTGCGCCGGCGACTCGTACCCGGCGGGCACCGTGGAGGGCTTCACCAAGCAGACCGACTGCCTCAACACCGGGCTGGTCGTGCAGGGCACCACCATCCGCGTTCCGTACGACAAGCAGGTCCCCGGGCTGCCGGCCCAGCCGGGTGCGGGCGGCGGCCACCTGGCGCCGGCCGCGGTGGCCCAGGCGTGGAACACCTACGGCGGCGCGCTCAAGGGCCTGATGACCTGGTCGCTGAACTGGGACGGCAGCAAGGGCTGGACGTTCGGCGACAACGTCAGGACGCTTCAGGGGCGCTGACCGACGGCGTCTCGATCGTCACCTGCACCGGGCCGACCCGCAGGACGCCGTCGGTGAGCGGCGTGCACCGCACGCCGCCCCGACGGCGCAACGCCTTCCAGGCGCCCGGGCCGATCGTCACGTCCATCCACGCGCACGGGTTCGCCGGCCGGTTGACCCGCAACCGGACCGGGCCGGCGCCGGAGTCCAGCACCAGCACCGCCCCGACGAGCTCGTCGACGGCGATGCCGGCGGTGAGCACGTTGCGGCGGACCTGCCGCAGGTCGGCGCCGGCCGGCAGCGACTCCTGCGCGATCAGGGTCACGCTCGCCTCCCGGTGCGCGGGGCGGCCGAAGTACCGGTCCCCCACGATTCCCAGACCGGCCCGGAGGCGCACCTCCTCGACCAGCTCACCCTCCACAGCGGGGGCCGGACCGTCGGCGGGCCGGCCGACGTACCGGTGCACGGGCGAGGCGAGCAGTTGCACGATCCGCGGTGCCTGCGGAGGCTGATGCGTCACGAGTTGCCGACCCTTCCGTCCGTCGTCGAGGAGTACCGCCACGCCACCCGCCCGACGGTAGCCGCCCGGCCGGGAATCCGGCCGGCCTGTCGCGCCGCCGCACCCGGAACGGAACGGTTCAGGAGGCGAGCTCGGCCAGCGCCGCCGCGACCGTCTCGGCCATCGGCGTCGTCGGGCGGCCGATGAGCCGGGACAGGTCTCCGGGCGTACCGGCCAGCGCGCCCCGGTTGATGGCCTCGTCCACGTCGACGAAGATCTCGGCGAGCGCGTCGGGCAGACCGGCGCCGGTCATCATCGCCTTCTGCTCCTGCGGCGGGACGTAGCTGTGCACGACCTTGGTCCCGCTCAGCCGGGTGATCACCTCCGCGAACTCTCCGAACGTCCAGGCGTGGTCGCCGCTCAGCTCGTACGCCGCGTTCAGGTGACCGTCCGAGGTCAGCACGGCGGCCGCGGCGGCGGCGTAGTCGCCGCGTGACGCGGTGGCGATGCGGCTCTCCCCGTGGACGCTGTTGACGATCGCGCCCCGGGCCAGGATGCTGGCCAGGTCACCGGTGAACATCGGGGCGTCGCTGTACCAGTTGTTGCGCAGGAAGGTGTACGGCAGGCCGGTGGCGAGGATCAGCTCCTCGGTCGTGCGGTGCTCCCCGGCGAGCAGGAAGTCCGCCTTGGGTCCGCCGAACACGCCGACGTACGCCAGCTGGGCGACGCCGGCCGCGGCCGCGGCGTCGATGACCGCCGCGTGCTGCGCGGTGCGCCTGCCGACGTCGCTGGCGGAGATCAACAGCACCCGGTCCCCGGGCTGGAACGCGCCCGCGAAGGTCTCGGGCCGGTCGTAGTCGGCCACGTGCAGCCGGACGCCCCGGGCGACCAGGTCGGCCGCCTTCTCCGCGCTGCGGGCCACGGCGGTGATCTGGTCGGCCGGCACGCCGGTGGCGAGCAGGTCGGCGATGACCAGCCGGCCCAGCTGTCCGGTGGCGCCGGTGATGGCGATGCTCATTGCACTCTTCTTCCAGGTCGGATGGGTGACGGCCGGATGGCCGGCGCTAACGCTACGACCGGTACTGCCGTTTCCGTAAGTACCCACCTTCGAGTAAGGTACTGACATGGACGTAAGTGGTGGTTTCGTGCTGGACGAGGAAGTGACCCTGCGTGGGTGCGTTTCGTCGTCGCCGGATGTGAACCGGGTCGGCTGCCCCTCCCGCCCGGTGCTCGAGCACGTCACCAGCCGATGGGGTGTGCTGGTCCTGGCTTCGCTGCGCGAACGGTCCTACCGGTTCAGCGAGCTGCGCCGCCGGGTGGGCGGGGTGAGCGAGAAGATGCTCGCGCAGACGCTCCAGACCCTCCAGCGCGACGGCTTCGTGCACCGCGACGCCCAACCGGTCATCCCACCCCGGGTCGACTACTCGCTGACTCCGATGGGGCGGGAGGTCGCCGACCAGGTGTGGACGCTGACCCGGTGGGTGGAGGGTCGGCTCGGCGACGTCTTCGCGGCCCGCGCGGCCTACGACGCCGATCGGGCGGCCTGACGCGCCGCGCCCCGGCCACACCGGCGGGCTAACCCCCCTTCACGTGCGGTGCGCGTCGGGCCAGCATGACGACCGCCAGGATCACCACGACGAGCGCGAGCGCCTGCCCCAGGGCCGCCTGCACGCCGCCCCGGATCGACTCGTCCAGCCAGATCAACCCGACGAGGATCGCCACCAGCGGGTCGGTGACGGTGATCGCGGCCAGCGCCGGCGCGCCCAGCGGACCGGCCTGGTAGGCGTTCTGGCTGAGCAGCACCCCGAACGGCCCGAGCACGGCGACGGCGTACGCCTGCCACTGCGTGAACACCTGTAGCGGGCTCTCCTGCAGGTGGAAGGCGAGGCTGCTGACGAGGCCGGCGGTGACGCCGTAACAGATGCCCGCCGCGATCGCCAGGGGCATCGGTCGCCAGCGTCGCTCGAGCCGCACCGCGGCCAGCAGGCAGAGCCCGATCGAGACCACGACGGCCACCCCGAGCAGCAGCGCTGACCAGAACGAGTCCAGCCCGCGCCCCTGGCCCCGGCCGGGCTCGGCGATCACCAGGAAGGCCGCGAGCCCGAACAGGCAGAGGGTGGACTCCAGCAGGATCGTCCGGTCGGGGCGGTCGTGTTGGAACGCCGCGAAGAGCAGGACGTACCAGACGAGCCCGGTGACCAGCAGCGGCTGCACCAGGATCAGCGGGATCAGGCTGAGGGCGGCCACCTGGAGGGCGAACGCCAGCACCGCGAGCACCACCGACCAGCGCCAGCTGGGCAGCCGGACCAGATGGACCAGGAGGGTGGGGCGTCCGGCCGGCTCCTCCGGAACCTGCCGTCCGGCGCGGAACTGCAGCACGCCCGAGGCGCCGAAGGCCGCGGCGGCGGCCAGTGCGATGGGCACGCCCACCAGCATCTCCGTCGTAGCGTTCACCGCACGCCAACCGGGCCGGTCACATGTGCCTCCCCCAGGGCGGTCCTCCGCTTCCCGTCACCACCGTCGAAGGCCGGATCTCTCCGGGCGGCGCCTCGACCCGGTGGGACTCGGAGCGCCGACGGTGGCCCGGCGCGGGTTCCCGGGGCGGTCGGAGATAAACGGCTGCGGCCTCCGCCCGGGTGGCCACCCCGGCAGTGCTCGGTAATCGCCCTAAGAGTACGCAAATGGCGATTAAGCTGATGATTGTTCCGAAGGGGCGCCATCGCGCCCCTCCGTCGCGTACCGCTGGGAGCATCCGACATGTCAGCGACCGGGCGTCTCGCTCCGCTCCGGCCCGCAGTCGTCCGGCTCGATCTGCGGCTGGGCGTGGCGGGCCAGCGCGACCGCGCCGGCGACCGCGAGCACGAAACCCAGGATCGCCACCGGCGTGAAGCCGGGCCGGACCCGATCGCCGAGCAGCAGCCAGCCGGTCACCGCCGGCGCCACCGTCTGCCCGACGACGGACGACGCCGAGGCGACCGTCACCGAGCCACGTTGCAGCGCGGTCGCGTAGAGCAGCACACCGGTCAGACCGGCGAGCACCACGGCGTACGACGCGGGATTGCCGACCACGTCGCCGACGCTCTCGACCTTCGCGAGCAGGCGCGCACCGAGCGCCGCCGACCCGAAGGAGAGCCCGGCCAACAGGCCGGGCACCGCGGGACCGCACATCTTCGGGCTGCCCAGGTACGCCACGCCCCCCAGCACGATCACCAGGGCGAGCAGCCACCAGCCGGCCGCGCCGGGCACCGTGCCCGGCGGCCCCGCCTTCGCGGAGAGCACGAGCAGCACCAGCCCGGCGATCACACCGAGGATCGCCAGCCAGTCCCGCACCGTCAGGTGCAGACGCAGCACGAGCATGGCGATGATCGCCACCATGCCGAGGTTGGCGGCCCCCACCGCCTGCACCGCGAAGACCGGCAGGATCCGCAGGGCGGTGAAGGTCAGCAGGGAGGACGCCCCGTCCAGCACCAGACCCGCCGCGTACGGGCCGTTGCGCACCAACCGGAACAGCAGTCGCGGGTCGACGTGCGCGGTGGCGGCCAGCCGGCGGGCCCCGACCGACTGCACGATCGCAGCCGTGGCACTGCACAACGCGGCGATGATCGCCAGCAGGAAGCCCAGAGCCATGTCACGATCCCGGTCTCGACGGCGCCGGACGGGGCCGGCGAAGGTACCTGCGCATACCCGTCTTCGCGCAGGTATCGCACGCCGAGCGCGGCGGGTGCGGCGTGAGTGCCGCGGGCGGCCCGGCCGCCCGGCGCGTCCTCGTCGTCTCGGCCGACATCGGCGGCGGGCACGACGCCACCGGGCGAGCGCTGGAGGAGCGGATCCAGGCGATCTGGCCGGGCAGCCGGGTCAGCTGGGTGGACACCCTCGACGTCATGGGCGCCGGCGTGGGTCGCAGCTTCCGGCGCATCTACGTGACGAATGTGGGCGTGACGCCCTGGTTGTACGAGTTCTTCTGGGCCTCGCTGTGGCGTTTCCACTGGTTCGCCGGCACCGCCAAGTGGTTCACCGGTTCGTGGGCCGGGCGCCGGCTCGCCCCGGTCGTCGACGCCTTCGATCCGGACCTGATCGTCTCCACGTACCCGCTGGGCAGCGCCGGACTGGCGTGGCTGCGTCGCCACCGCGGGCTCGGCGTCCCGATCGGCGCGTGGATCTCCGACTTCGCGCCCCACCCCTTCTGGGTCTACCCCGAGCTCGACCTGAACCTGGTGGTGCATCGGGCGGCGGTGCCGTTCGCCGCGGTCTCCGCGTCGGGCACCACGTTGGGGGTCTGCGCGCCACCGGTGCTCGACTCGTTCCGCCCTGGCGACCGGGTGGAGGCCGCCCGCCGCTGCGACCTCGACCCGGACCGGGCCGCGGTCGTGGTCGCCTGCGGGTCGTACGGCTTCGGCGCGGTCGAGGAGGCCATCCAGGCGCTGGTCGGCGTCGGTGATCCGATCCAGGTGGTCGCCGTCTGCGGACGCAACGAGCGGCTCGCCGCCCGGCTCGAGGCGTTGAACGTCCCGGCGGGTCGGCTGGTGGTGCGGCGCTGGGTCGACGACATGCCGACGCTGTTGCAGGCCGCCCGGCTGCTGGTGACCAACGCCGGCGGGGCCACCGCGCTCGAGGCGCTGGCCACCGGAACCCCGATCGTGATGTACCGGCCGATCGCCGCGCACGGGGCCGCGAACGCGGCGCTGATGGCGGCCGCCGGGCTCGCGGAGACCGCGCACACCCCGCAGACGCTCGTCGCCGGGGTCCGCACCCGGCTCCGCCAGCCGCCGCGCCCGATCGAGGTCCCACCCGACGGTCGGCTGCCGGACCTCGGCCTGCCGGCGGTCGCCGAGTCACCGGGCCCGGTACGCGTCCCCGCCGCGGCTCTCGACGGGGAGTTCGCCCTCGTCTCCGGGGCCGACGAAGGAGGTTCCCCGGGCGCCGGCTCCGCGCCGGCCGGCGGCACGGGCGACCCCGGCGCCGCGCGGGACACGCGCCCGACCGGGCCGGACGGGGACGCCCCGCAGGTCCACCACGGCCAGCCGGCGACCGCACGCCGGCCGAGTTGGCCCCTGCGCCCGCAGGACGCCTTCTTCCTGCACGTCCAGACCGCCAGCGAGGCCCAACAGATCGGGACGGTGCTGGAGCTGGGGCCCCGCGCCGAAGGGCAACCCGTCACCCGGGAGCAGTTGACCGCGCTGGTGGCCCGGCGGCTGCCGGCGATCCCGACCCTGCGTCGCCGACCGGTGGAGCGGGGCCGATGGCGCCGTCCCGGCTGGGTGATCGACCGTCTCGTCGACCCGGCCGCGCACCTGGACGAGGTACACGTGGCGGCCGGCGACGACGGGCAGGCGGCCGTGGACCGCTTCTGGTCCGAGCCGCTACCCACCGACCGGCCACCCTGGCGGATGCTGCTGGTCAGCGGCCTGCCGGACGGACACACGCGACTCGCCGTCAAGCTGCACCACTGCCTCGGCGACGGCATCTCCGTGATCGCCGTGGTGCGGCGGCTGCTGGACACCGTGGAGGCGCCACCGAGCCGCTTCCGCCGCAACGCGCCGCCCGCCGCACCCCGGGTCGCCGCCGCGAGGCAGGCCCCGGTCGGGTTCGACCAGGCGCGGGAGGCGGCCCGCCGCCTCGGCCGGACCGCACGCGGCCTGGCCCGGCTCGCCACCCGGGGGGCCGCGCCGCGCACCCCGCTCAACCGTCGGATCGACTCGCCGCGACGGCGCCTCATCAACCTGAGCCTGCCCGCCGCCGACGTGCTGCGGGCCGCCCGCGCCTGCGGCGCCCATCCGAGCGAACTGATGCTGGCGCTCGCCGCCGGTGCGCTCGGGGCGGCGCACCCGGCCCCGGTGCCGGCACGGCTGCGGGTGATGTTCGCCGTCTCCCGCGACGCGCGGCGGCGCGCGCCCACCCAGGGCAACTGGACCGGGGCGGTCGGCCTCGACCTCCCGTTGGGCCCGATGCCGGCGCCGCAGCGGGTCGCCGCGGTACGCCGGACCCTGCGCGCCGCGCTGAACAGCGGCGAAGCGGAGGCCGCGGGCATGGTGATGCGGATGATGGGCGCGCTGCCCGCACCGGTGCACGCGGCCCTGGCCCGGCGCTTCTACACCAGCCGTCGCCTCAACGTGGTCGTCTCCTACATGCCGACCTCCTTCCCGCTGAAGGTGATGGCCGAGGCCCCGGTACGAGCCGCGGCTCCCGTCGTCGCGCTCGCCGAGGACGTGCACATCGGCATCGCCGTGCTGCGCAGCGGCGCGAGCTTCGAGGTCGGGGTGATCCTCAACGCCGCCTTCGTCGAGGTCGGCGACGCCACCGTCGCGGCCCTGCGGCGCGGCCTCGCCGAGCTGCTCGCCGACGCGGATGCCGGTACGACCGGCGGCGCCCGGGCCGGTGACGGCGCGGCGGCTCACGAGGTCCCCGTCGGGGGCTCCGGGGCGGAGCGGGGCTGGCGCGAGACGATCCGAAGCGACGAGGCGAGCGGCCCGGCGACGGGTGGCCGGGTCGACCGGACGGTGTCGGGAGCCGGCCCACCCGGAGTGCCACGATGCGCCTGAACGGCGCGGTGGTGCTGGTGACCGGCGCGTCGTCGGGGATCGGGTCGGCGGTGGTGCGTCAGCTCACCCAGGCCGGAAGTCACGTCGTCGCGGCCGGTCGTGACCCCGAGCGGCTGGACCGGCTCGCCGCGGAGACCGGCGCCACTCCCCTCGTGGCCGACCTGAGTCGCCCGAACGCCGGTCGGGAGCTGGCCGAGCGGGCCCTGGCCCGGTTCACCCGGGTGGATGTTCTGGTCAACAACGCCGGCGTCGGCTGGGCGGGGCCCTTCAACGGAATGGCCGACTCGCTCGCCGACGAGCTGCTCGCGGTGAACCTGCGGGCGCCGATGGAGCTGACCCGGGCGTTGCTGCCCGGCATGTGCCACCGCGGCGGACACCTGGTCTTCGTCGGCTCGATCGCCGGTCGGCTCGGGGTGAACGGGGAGGCCGTCTACGCGGCCACCAAGGCCGGGCTGGACGCCTTCGCGGCCAGCCTGCGGATGGAGCTCGCCTGTCGCCGGGTCGCGGTGAGCACGGTGGTCCCCGGGGTCGTGGACACCCCGTTCTTCGTACGCCGGGGACAGCCGTACCGGCGACGCCGGCCCCGCCCGCTGCCGCCGGACCGGGTCGCCGCCGCCCTCACCGAGGCGATCGCCAAGGACCGGGCCGAGGTCTACGTGCCGGGCTGGCTTCGCCTGCCGGTCGCGATCCGCGGACTGTTGCCGGCGCTGTACCGCCGGCTCGCGACCCGCTTCGGCTGAACGGTCCCGCCGGCGCCGCCGCGAGCAGGGGCGGGTGGTCCCCGCCGTGCCCGTCGCGGCGAGCGCCGGCTCAGGTGGTCGACTTGACCGCCCGGATCGACTCCTTCAGCGACGACATGGTGGCCAGCACGGCTGTCGGCTCGTATCCGCAGTGCGCCATGCAGTTCGCGCAGCGCGAGTCGCGGCCCCGGCCGTAGCTGTCCCAGTCGGTCGTCTCCAGCAGCTCCTGGTAGCTCTCGGCGTACCCGTCGGAGAGCAGGTAGCAGGGCCGTTGCCAGCCCAGCAGCGAGTACGACGGGATCGCCCACGCCGTGCACGGGAAGTCCACCTTCCCCTCCAGGAAGTCCAGGAAGAGTGGCGAGTGGTTGAGTCGCCAACGGGCGCGACGACCAGCGGCGAAGGCCTTGCGGAACAGCTCCCGGGTCTCCGTGACCCCGAGGAAGTGCTCCTGGTCGGGCGCCTTCTCGTACGCGTACGCCGGGGCGAGCATCATCTCGTCGACCTTCAGGTCGTCGTTGAGGTAGTCGAGCACCTCGATGACGGTCTGCGGCGTGTCGGTGTTGAAGATGGTGGTGTTCGTGGTGACCCGGAAGCCACGACGTTTGGCGTCGCGGACCGCCTCCACCGCGACGTCGAAGACACCGTCCTTGCACACCGCCGCGTCGTGCCGTTCGCGCAGCCCGTCGATGTGCACGGTGAACGCGAAGTAGGGCGACGGCGTGAACTTCTCGATCTTCTTGGGCAGCAGCATCGCGTTGGTGCAGAGGAAGACGAACTTCTTCCGGCGCACCAGCTCGGCGACCAGCTTGTCGATCTCCGGGTGCATGAGCGGCTCCCCGCCGGCGATGGAGATCATCGGCGCGCCGCACTCCTCCACCGCGGCGAGCGCCTGCTCCACCGGCATCCGGCGCTTGAGCAGGCTCGCCGGCTGTTGGATCTTGCCGCAGCCCGCGCACTTCAGGTTGCAGGCGAACAGCGGCTCCAGTTCCAACAGCAACGGGAACCGCTCGCGCCGGCGAATCTTCTGTTCGGCCAGGTATCGCGCGATACGCAGGCTCTGACGCAACGGCATACTCACGGCTGGCGTACCTCCTTCGGCAGGGTGAAAACCACGTCCTCCACGGCTGCGGTGTGTTCGCTCACCTCCCTCGCCCCGAGTGCGGTGAGCGCGGCGACGACCTCGTCGACCAGTCCGGGCGGCGCCGACGCGCCGGCCGTGACGCCGACGGTCCGCGCGCCGGCGAGCCAGCGCAGGTCGACGTCGCTCACGTCGTCCACCAGGTGGGCCCGAGCGCCGGCGCGTTCGGCGACCTCCACCAGGCGGCGGGAGTTCGAGGAGTTCGTCGAGCCGACCACGAGCACCAGGTCGGCCCGGGCCGCCACGGCGGTGATGGCCTGTTGCCGGTTCGTGGTGGCGTAGCAGATGTCGTCGGAGCCCGGACCGACGAGCGCCGGGAAACGCCGCCGCAGCGCGTCGATGATGCCCGCCGCCTCGTCCACCGCGAGGGTGGTCTGCACCAGGTAGGACACCCGCTGCGGATCGTCTACCTGCACCGTCTCGGCCGCGGCCGGATCCGGCACCAGCCGGATCCGGTCGGGCGCCTCCCCCAGCGTGCCGTCGGTCTCCTCGTGGCCGTCGTGCCCGATCAGCAGCACCGTGTCACCCCGTCCGGCGAACCGGCGCGCCTCGGCGTGCACCTTGGTCACCAGCGGACACGTCGCGTCGATCACCGGCAGCCGCCGGTCGGCGGCCTCCTGCCGTACGGCGGGTGCCACGCCGTGCGCGGAGAAGACGGTGAGCGCCCCGTCGGGCACCTCGTCGAGCTCCTCGACGAAGATCGCCCCCTGGGCACGCAGGTCGGCCACCACCCGGGCGTTGTGCACGATCTGCTTGCGGACGTAGACGGGTGGGCCGTGCCGGCGCAGCGCCTGCTCCACCACCGCGATCGCGCGCTCCACCCCGGCGCAGAACGACCGGGGCGAGGCCAGCAGCAGCTCGTGCATGCTGCCGGCGGCCACGGCCCACTCGGTGAGGCCGGTGGCCACCACGGGCAGCACCCGCAGCGCGGCACGGACCCGACGCAGCACCGCCGGGCGGTAGAGCGAACCGGCCGCCGTGTCGGCGACCACCCGCACGCAGGCCGTCGGGCGGCCCGTGCAGCCGGCCAGCAGCCACGCCGACTCGAGATCGGCCACGAGCGCGCCGGTCGCGGCCAGCCGCTCCCGGACGGCCCCGTCGACCAGCCGGTCGGTGCTGACCACCGGACCGACGTGCACCCGCAGCCCGTGCCGGCGCAGCGCGGCGGCGAGCAGGTCGGCGTCGGGCATCCGCACCTCCCCCGCCGGGGCGTCGACGGCCAGCGGGTCGGCGCGTACCACGTCGGCCACCACCACGTCGCCGGTGGCGAGGTCCGGGGAGAGCGCCCCACCGATCCCGGCGACCGCGACGGGGGCCGTCCCGGCCGGACGGCGGGCCGCGACGGACCGGGCGCGACGCGGCCCGATGCCGGTGCGGCGGAGCGTGAGCCGGTCCAGCGGGTCGCGGTCACCCAGCCCACGCCGCAGCGCCGACAGCTCCGGTCGCATGGGCGCGTAGAGCGTCCACGTGGGAGCGTCCGGGACGCTGGGGCGGATCACCGGGTCACCGTGGCCTCGAGGTCGCCGGCCCCGGTGTCCAGGATCCGGCCGAGCGCGCTGATCGGGAAGACCAGCCGGTACAGCCCGTAGTTGATGTAGAAGTCGCCGGGGAAGCCGGTGCCGGTGAAGTGCGGCTCGTCCCAGCCCCCGTCGGGTCGCTGCGTCTGCACCAGCCAGCGCACCGCGCGCAGCGCCGGCTCGCCGGTGCCGTGGCCGGCGGCGTGCAACGCCAGCAGCGCCCAGGCGGTCTGCGACGCGGTGGACTCGCCCCGACCGACCCAGGACGGGTCCCGGTAGGAGCGCAGGTCCTCGCCCCAGCCGCCGTCGGCGCCCTGGTGCGCCAGCAGCCAGTCCACCGCTCGCCGGATCGCCGGGTGCCGGCGCGGCACCCCGGCGGCCACCAGGGCGGGCACCACCGCGCCGGTGCCGTACACGTGGTTGGCGCCCCACCGCCCGAACCAGGACCCGTCCGGCTCCTGGGCGCGCAGCAGCCAGTGCACGCCGCGGCGCACCGGCAGGGTGCCGGCGTAGTTCTCGGCGACGAGCGCCTCGACGACGTGCGCGGTCACGTCCGCGCTGGGCGGGTCGGTGACCTCACCGAAGTCGCAGAACGGCAGGTCGGCGAGGAGCTTGCGGGTGTTGTCCGCGTCGAAGGCGGCCCAGCCGCCGTCGCGGCACTGCATGCCGAGCATCCATCGGGTCGCGCGCAGCACAGCGGGCTCGACCGGCACGCCGGTACGCCGCAGCGCCATGATCACTTCGGCGGTGTCGTCGGTGTCGGCGTACCCGTCGTTGTGGAACTCGAAGGCCCACCCGCCGGGCGGGGTGTTCGGCCGGCGTACCGCCCAGTCGCCGCGTACCCGGATCTCCTCGTCCAGCATCCACCGGCCGGCCCGCTCCAGCGCGGGATGCCCGGCGGGCAGGCCGGCGTCGGCCAGCGCCGTGACGGCGAGCGCGGTGTCCCACACCGGCGACTGGCAGGCCTCCAGCCAGCGCACCGGCCCGTCCGGGGTGCGGGTGCGGATCGTGAACCGCTCCAGACCCTCCAGTCCGGCGCGCAGCACCGGGTGGTCCAGCGGGTAGCCGAGCAGGTTCAACGCCATCAGCGAGTAGACCCAGGGCGGTTGGATGCCGCCCCACGAGCCGTCGGCCTCCTGCCGCGCCACGATCCACTCGGCGGCCCGGCGCAGGGCGTGCCGGCGCACCGGCCCGCGGGCGATCCGCTCGTAGGAGCCGGCGAGACGGTCCAGCCGGTGCAGCAGTCCGGGGCGGGTGCCGAGTCGGGGCGGTCGCGGGGGCGGGGCCGAGGTACGCAGCTCGTCCACGCCGAAGCCGAGCGAGCGCACCGGGCGCAGGGCCCGGACGATGGAGAGCGGAACGATCGTCTGCCGCGCCCAGCAGGCGAAGTCGTAGACGTTGAACGGCATCCAGGACGGCAGCAGCACCAGCTCCGGTGGGACGGCCGGCAGCCGCGACCACGGCCAGTGACCGAACATGGCGAGCCAGAAGCGGGTGAAGACGCGGCTGGCCGCCAGCCCGCCGTGGGCCCGGACGAACGCGGCGGCCGCCGTCATGTGCCCCGCCTCCACCGTGTCCCCCGCGAGGCGCAGCGCCACGTACGCCTCGATCGTCGTGGAGAGGTCACCCGGGCCGCCGTGGAAGGTCGCCCAGGAGCCGTCGGGGAGCTGCTGGGAACGGATCCAGCGCGCCGTCTCGTCGGTCTGCTCCGCGGTACGGATGCCGAGGAACTGCCGCAGCATCAGATCCTCGGCGTCCATGGTGACGTTGGTGGCGAGGTCGCCCTTCCACCAGCCCTCGTCGTCCTGGAGTCCGAGCAGGTGCTCCCGGGCGCGGCGCAGCGCCTCCCGGGCACCGTCGAGCGGGTCGGGGCCGGCGGGTGGCGCCGGGTCGACGGTGGCGGTCTTCGCGGAGAGCAGCTCGGTCATCAGTGGTCCCGTCCGGTGATGAAGTCGGCCACCTCGGTCAGCTCGGCCCGTACGTCCTCGGGCAGCGACAGGGCGTCGAGTTCGGCGCGGGCCGCCTCGGTCTCCTGCCAGGCCCGCTGCTGGGTCCACTCGCGGGCGCCGGTCGCCTCGACCAGCTCCGTGGCCCGGGCGACGTCCGCGTCGGTGAGCGCCGCCGGCGAGCGGTACAGGTCGGCGAGGGCCAGCGCGGCGGGGTCGCCGCCGGAGAGCGCCCGGACGACCGGGACGCTGCGCTTGCGGGCGCGCAGGTCCGAGCCGACCGGCTTGCCGGTGCGGCGCGGGTCGCCCCAGATGCCGAGCACGTCGTCCACGAGCTGGAAGGCGAGACCGAGGTGGAAACCGAACCGGGACAGCCCGTCGACCAGTCCGGGCGGGCCGCCGCAGAGCAGCGCCCCGAGCGCGCACGACCCGGCCAGCAGGGAGGCGGTCTTGTCGCCGACCATGGTCAGGCACTCGTCGAGGGTGACGTCGTCGCGCCGTTCGAAGCTGAGGTCGGCCATCTGTCCGGCGATCAGCGCGCGGACGTCCCGGGCGAGCCGCCGCGCGGCGGGCTCACCTCCGGCCACCTCGATCAGCGCCTCGTAGGCCAGCCCGATGAGCGCGTCCCCGGCGAGGATCGCCGGGCCGACGCCGAAGACCGTCCAGGCGGTGGGCCGGTGGCGGCGTTCGGTGTCGCCGTCCATCACGTCGTCGTGCAGCAGCGAGAAGTTGTGCGCGAGCTCGACCGCCGCGGCCGCCGGCACACCCGCCTCCGGGGTGGCCCCCGCGGCCCGCGCCGACACCAGCGCCAGCGCCGGACGCAGGCCCTTGCCCTGGCTGGCCGCCGGCGACCCGTCGGCGTCCCAGTAACCGAGCTGGTAGCCGGCGACCAGCCGGCTGCCCGGGTCCAGACGGTCCAGCAGCGCCCGGATCGCCGGCTCCACGTACGTCTGGATCTGGTCGGTGCTGCGGCTGCGTACAACGGTCATCGTGCGGCCTCCGTATGGTGTCGGGGCCGGGACGCGAGCTGTCGGGCGAGGATGTCGGCGGCCGTCTCGCCGCTGCGCACCGCGCCCTCCATCGTGTCCGGCCATCCGGTGTCGGTCCATGCGCCCGCCAGTACCAGTCCGGGCAGGCGGGTGTCCGCCGCGGGCCGGTACGCGCGGGTGCCGGGAGTCTGCCGGAAGGTGGCTCGCGGTTCCCGGGTGACGAACGCGTCGCGTACCGGGGTGCGCCGCGCGGCGGGGAGGAGTTCGGCGAGCGCCTCGCGTTGGGCGGCCACCAGCTCGGCGGAGGGGCGGTCGATCTCGGCGTCGGCGGCCGAGAGTGAGACCACGAGGTGCTGCTCGTCGCCGGCGTCCGGGCTCGACCGGTCGAAGATCCACTGTGCCGGCGACTCCACTGCGGCGGCCATGGTCAGCCGGGTCACCCGGTGCGCGTAGCGCAGGTGCACGTTGACGATGGGCGCGGCACCGAGACGGTTCCACTCGGCGGCGGCCGGGGCGGCGGCCGGTGGGACCAACGCGGCGGCGATGTGGTGCGGCACGGCGAGCACGACGCCGTCGGCGGCGAGCTCACCGCCGTCCACGCCGAGCCGGAACCCGGCCGGCTCCGGGTGGATCCACCGCACCCGGGAACGTAGGCGTACCCGGGCGCCGAGCCCGTCCAGGACCCGCCGGGCGGCGACGGAGTGCAGCTCGGTCAGGGGAACCAGGGGGCGGCCGATGTCACCGGCGTCGGCGGTCTCCAGCAGGCCGGTGCGGAAGACCCGGGCGGCGAGCGCCAGCGACGCCTGCGTGCTGGGCAGGTTGAGGGCGGCCACGGTGATCAGGTCCCAGAGCCGGCGCACCAGCCGTGGTGTCTGGCCGTGGGCGGCGAGCCAGTCACCGAAGCTGTGCCGGTCGGTGCCCGGCGAGTCCGGATCGACGTGGCGCAGCGCGGCGCAGGCCCGTACGGCGGCGAGCCGTTCGGCGGGGCTGAGCAGCCGGTAGCCGGCCAGGGCGGGCAGCAGGTGCGCGGGCGCGGGCAGGTTGCGCCGGGACAGCACGTGCGGCGCGTGTCCCGGCAGCAGCACCGGCACCTCGAACCGGCGCTGCAGCTGGGTGCCGGCGGTGGTGCCGAGCCGTTCCAGCAGATCCCGGTAGGCGTGGTAGCAGCGCAGGAAGACATGCTGGCCGGTATCGACGGTCAGCCCCTCGCGGCGGAACGAGTAGGTGGCACCGCCGAGTTCGGCGCGGCTCTCCAGCAGGGTCACCGGCAGGCCGAGGTCGGCGAGGCGGATCGCCGCGGTGATTCCGGCCAGCCCACCGCCGACGACGCACACCCCGCCGCTCTCCGGCGGCGTCCCGAGCTGCCCGGTCATCCGGTGCGCCCGACGAGTGCGCGCGCGGCCACCCACGCCTTCTCCCGACCGGGCAGCGACACCCGGGTACGGGTGACCGCGAGCGGGTCGGCGGCGATCCGGGCGAGCAGGCGACGGTAGATGCCGGCCATGGCCGCGGTGCAGGCGGCGCTGCGCCGGTCGAGCAGCGGCAGGAGCCGCAGCCCGTCGTCGTACCAGCGGGCGGCGCGGGCCGCCTCGAAGCGGACCAGCTCCGCCAGTCGCTCCGGCGGGTCGGTGAACCCGGTGCCGCCCAGCTCCAGCGTGCAGCCGAACCGGCGCAGGTCCTCGGCAGGCAGGTAGATCCGCCCGTGGGCGCGGTCCTCCACCAGGTCGCGCAGGATGTTGGTCAGCTGCAGGGCGACGCCGAGCGCGTCGGCCAGTCGGGCCGCCGGCTCCGGCTGGGCGGCGCCGAAGACGCCGAGCGACAGCCGGCCGATCGAGCCGGCCACGCAGCGGCAGTACCAGACCAGACCGTCGAAGGTGTCGTACCGGCGGCCGACGACGTCCGCCACGCATCCGTCGATCAGCTCGTCGAAGGCGGCGAGGGGGATCGGCATGCGGGTCGCGGCGTGCCCGAGCGCGGTGAGCACCGGGTCTCCGCCGCGGTCGGTGGGGAGCCGGCGCAGCGCGGCGCGGGTCTCCGCCAGCTGGTAGAGCTTCTCGTCCCGGGGCAGGTCACCGTCGCCGAGGTCGTCGATGCGCCGGGCGGCGGCGTAGATGGCGGAGAGCGCCCGGCGCTTCACCGGGGGCAGCAGCCGGATGCCGTACGCGAAGTTGGCCGCCTGGCTGCGGGTGATCTCCTCGCAGCGACGGTAGGCGTCCTCGACGGCGCTGGTCGTCGCGGTCATCCGGCGCTCCGTACGGTGGCGGCCAGCCAGCGGCGCAGCACCCGCCGCCGGTCCGGGCGGACCGCGTCGCGCAGCGGGTCGTGGTCGGCCGCCGCGAGCGCGTCGAGGGTGGCCCGGCCGCCGGCCAGGTACCCGCCGACGGCGAGGCGGGCCCAGCCGTGCAGCGCGGACACGAGTGGGGCGCCGGCGTCGAGCCAGGCGCGGGCCCGCTCCGCCTCGAAGGCGATCAGCTCGCGGAGCGGCCGGGTCGCGGCCGGACGGCTGAGGTCCTCCTCGGTCACACCGAAGCGCTCCATGTCCTCCCCCGGCAGGTACACGCGGCCGCGCCGGTGGTCCTCGGCGACGTCCTGAAGGTGCTCGACGATCTGCAGGGCGGTGCAGACCCGGTCGGAGAGTTCGCGTTGCGCCCGCCCGGCCTGCCCGAACACGTGCAGCACCAGCTCCCCCACCGGGTTCGCGGAGAGCGTGCAGTACTCGACGAGCTGCGCGAAGGTGGCGTACCGGGTGACCCGCTGGTCGACCCGGTTCGCCTCGATGAGCCGGATCAACACGTCGACGGGCAGCCGGCATCCGGTGATGGTGGGCGCGAGGGCGCGTACCACCGGGTGGTGCACCGCCCGGCCGGTGTCCAGGGCGCGCAGCTCGGCCTCGATCCGGTCCAGTTCGGTGGTCGGGTCCACCCCCGGCGCCTGCGGCTCGTCGCCGAGGTCGTCGACGTGGCGGGCGTACCCGTAGACGGCCAGCAGGTGGCGGCGGTACCGGTCCGGCAGCACCCGCAGCGCGACCGGGAAGTTCTCCTCCGCCCGGGCCTGGGCGAGCCGGTGCACGGCGGGCACGACGACCTGCTGGCTCATCCCTGGTCTCCTCTCTCTCGGGCGGGGGTCCGGCGGTGGCGGGTCATCCGTGCAGTGCGGTCAGCGACGACTGCGACCGGTCCCGCGGGTCGAGGCCGGCGGGCAGGGTCGAGATCTGGTGCAGGACGGCGGCGCAGATGCCGGACGGGTCGAGGCCGTGCTCGGCGAGCAGACCGGCGCGCTCGCCGTGGGGGATGAAGGACGTCGGCAGGCCGAGGGCCCGTACCGGGGCGCCGACCCCCGCGTCGGCGAGGGCCAGCGCGACGCTGCTGCCGATGCCGCCGTCCCGGATTCCGTCCTCGACGGTGACGACCAGCGCGTGCTCGTCGGCGAGGGCAGTCAAGGCCGGGTTCACCGGGCGGACCCAGCGGGGGTCCACCACCGTGCACTCGACGCCCGCCTCGGCGAGCAGGTCGGCGGCGCGCAGGGTGGACGCGGCCATCGCTCCGACGGCGACCAGCAGGACGGGCGCGGCGGTCGCGGTGCGCAGCACGTCCACTCCGCCGCTGCGGTAGAGGGCGGGGATCTCGTCGTCGACACGGGCCTTCGGGAAGCGCAGCAGGGTGGGTCCGTCCTGGTGGGCGACGGCCTCCCGCAGCTCCTCGCGCAGCGTCGTCTCGTCCCGGGGTGCGGCGACCCGCAGCCCGGGCACGGCGCCGAGCAGCGCGAGGTCCCACATGCCGTGGTGGCTGGGGCCGTCCGGGCCGGTGATGCCCGCCCGGTCGAGCACCAGGGTGACCGGCAGCCGGTGCAGGGCCACGTCGAGCAGGACCTGGTCGACGGCGCGGTTGAGGAAGGTGGCGTAGATCGCCACGACGGGGTGCTTGCCGCCGAAGGCGAGCCCGGCCGCCGAGGTGACGGCGTGCTGCTCGGCGATTCCGACGTCGACGGTCCGGTCGGGGTAGCGCTCGCCGAAGGCGGCCAGCCCGGTGGGGCCGAGCATCGCCGCGGAGACGGCGACCACGTCGGGGTCGCTCGCGCCGATGGCGACGAGTTCGTCGGAGAGGGCGTCGGTCCAGGTGCGGCCCGGCATGCTCGCCGGTCGGCCGGTGAGCGGGTCGATCACTCCGACGGAGTGCAGGCGATCGGCTTCGTCGGTCTCGCTGGGTCGGTGCCCGTACCCCTTGCGGGTGACGCAGTGGACCACGACCGACTGGTCGGCGGCGCGGGCCTTCTGCAGGGCGGCTTCGACCTGGTGCACGTCGTGGCCGTCGATCGGGCCGAGGTAGCTGAGGCCGAGCGACTCGAACAGGCCCGGTCCGGCCTCGCCGCCGTGTCGTCCGCCGAGGTGGTCGGCGAGACCGCCGACGGTCGGGGCGTACGAGCGGCCGTTGTCGTTGAGTACGACCACCACCCGGCCCGGCGACGTGGCGAGGTTGTTCAGCGCCTCCCAGGCGAGTCCGCCGGTGAGGGCGCCGTCGCCGATGACGGCCACCACGGCCCGTTCGGTGCGGTCGAGGGCGTACGCGCGGGCCAGCCCCTCGGCGTACGAGAGGGCGGTCGAGGCGTGTGAGTTCTCCACCAGGTCGTGCGGGGATTCGGCGCGCCGGGGGTAGCCGGAGAGGCCGCCGCGACCACGCAGTCCGGTGAAGCGGTCCCGCCGGCCGGTGACCAGCTTGTGGACGTAGGACTGGTGTCCGGTGTCGAAGATGATCCGGTCGCGCGGGGAGCGGAAGACCCGGTGCAGGGCCAGGGTCAGCTCGACCACGCCGAGGTTGGGTCCGAGGTGACCGCCCCGCCGGCAGACCGCGTCCACGAGGAACGCCCGGATCTCGGTGGCGAGCAGCCGGAGCTGGTCGCCGGTGAGCCGGTCGAGGTCTGCGGGCTCGTTGACATCGTCAAGCAGGGACATCATCTCTCCGTCCGGGCACGCGACTCCGCGGCGACACCGTCTGGCGCACCGGCCGACGGGGTGGCCGTCGGCGTGGGTCGTGCTGCGACGCTCGTCCACCGCACTTCACGGTCTGCGGTGGCCCGCGCCGCGGGTGCTGCGGTTAGGGCCAGGGACAACGGGCCGCTTCGAACCTGCGCAAAATCACCTTAACCCTACGGATCTGACCTACCGCCTGAAATCAGTTCGAATACCTCGACCAAGCGGGGCGGCACCCGGGTCGGCGGCGCCGGTTCAGCGCTCGATCGCGCGGGTGACCACCGTGAGGTCCTCGTCGCCGAGACCCTGCTCCACCACCTGCTGCCACCAGGCGGCCAGGCGCTCGGCCACGGTCAGCCGCGCCACGTCGTCGACGTCGGCCAACGCGAGCCGCACGTCCTTGAGCGCCAGCCGGAGCGGGTACTGCGGCGAGTAGTCGTCGCGGCCGATCCGCTCCAGCTTCTCGCTCGCCCACGGGGCGACGACGGGATTACCGCGGAGCGCGTCGATCAACACCGCCCGGTCCAGCCCGAACGCCCGGCCGAGCGCGAGCGACTCGGCGATGCCCTCGTTGACGAAGGCGAGCAGCAGGTTGGTCACCAGCTTCATCCGCGAACCCGCGCCGACCGGCCCGAGCCAGACGGTACGCTGCCCCACCGCGTCGAAGACCGGGGCGACCCGGTCCCGGACCTCCTCGGGGCCGGAGGCGAACACGGCCAGCTTCCCCTGCTCGGCCGGGCCCCGGCTGCCGGACACCGGGGCGTCCAGCAGGACGACCCCGGGACGTTCCTCGGCCACCAGGGCGGCGATCCGTTCGGTGCCCGCCACCCCGATGGTGCTCATCTGCGCCCAGATCGCGCCGTCCGGCAGCGCCGCGAGCATGCCCCGGTCGGTGGCGATCGAGAGCACCGCGTCCGTGTCGGTGACCATCGTGACCACGATGTCCGCGTCCCGGACCGCCTCCGGCGGAGTGTCGGCGACCTGCGCCCCCTGCCCGCCGAGGGCCCGGGCCGGCTCCGGGCTACGGTTCCAGACGGTGGTGGGCAGGCCGGCGTGGAGGATCCGGGTGGCCATCAGCCGGCCCATTCCGCCCAGTCCGAGTACGGCCACCCGCTGCGTCTGCGCCATTTCGCACACCTCCCCCGGCAGCGTACGGGCGGTGACCTGCGGTGATGGCGGGAACGCCGAGGCTGCGCCCGCCGCGCGCGACCCGCCGTTGGTGGTGAATTGGCGACGCGTCGGGTCGCCGCCAGACGCACGCGCGGACCTAGAATCGACGCTGATCATTCGCGGCGCCGGGCCGCGGGTGCCACGGCGAAGGCGGTGCGGGCCATGCAGCCGGACGAGCTGACCGCGTTGTTCGAACGGGCGCGGACCCTGTCGCAGCAGCAGCACACCTGGGCCGAGGCGGATCGGGTGTGGGGCGAGGTGATCGACGCCTACCGGGCCGCGCTGCGGAGCTCCGGGCCGGTGAACCGCCGCGACCAGCAGCAGCTGGCCCGGGCGCTGTGGCGACGCGGCATGCTGGCCGCCGCCCGGGGAGACCTGACCGCGAGCACGACGCTCGGCCAGGAGGCCGTCGTCGCCTTCGCCGAGGTCCACGACGCGGTGCGGCGAGAGGAGCCGAGTGCGACCGGCCCGCGCCGGGATGAGGCCCTCGCGGAGATGATCGTCGCCCTGCTGGATCTCGGAGAGAGCGCCTTCGCCGCCGGCCAGTCCGCGACCCGCCTCGCCCTGATCGGTCGGGCGCTGGAGGTGGGACTGCACACGGCCGGCCCACCGCCCGGAGCGGGACCGAAGACCCGCGAGGCGATGGGCACCGCCTACCACAATCACGCGAACGCGCTGGTGCACCGCGCCCTCACCGGCGATCCGACCGGCGACGACGCGCGGGAGGCGGCGCTCGCCGCGTCCCGGGCCGCCGAGCTGCGCCAGGCTCTCGCCGACCCGAGCCGCCCCCTGAGCATGTGGGAGCTGGCGAACACGTACGCGGTCTACGCGCAGTGCCTGGCGCTCATCGGCGACTTCGATCGAGCCCGGACGGTGCTGCAGTTGGGTACGGAGCTGGCGAACCTTCTCGGCCCGGCCGGGGTGGAGATCGTCGCGAAGCTGCGGGTGGCGGCCGACATGGTGCAGTTGCGACAGCCGGAGGCGGCCGACGGCGAGCGACGCCGATGGGGTTGGCGACGGCGCTGACCGGCAACTGTGGCGCGCCGCCCGAGCACGCGGGCGGCGCCGGCCGGCTCGCGGCGGTCAGTGGCCCCCGCTGCCCACCGGTTCTCCGGCGGCCCGGCCCCCGCCCGCCCCGCCCAGCAGGGCGGGCAGGTCACCGAGGCCGCCGATGACGGGGCCGTTCCAACTCGGGTCGGTGTCCTTGTGCTCGGTGGTCCGCAGCGCCGTCATGCCCGCCGCCTCCGCACCGTCCAGTTCGCCGTCCGCCCCGTCGCCGACGAAGACGCACGCCGCGGGCTCTACGCCGAGCCGGGCGGCGGTGCGCCGGTAGATTTCGGGATCGGGTTTGGCGAGCCCGACCTCGCAGGAGAAGACCACGACGTCGAAGCGCGACGCCAACCGGCTCCGCGGCCAGGCCGCCGCGCTCTCGGCGGTGGCGTTGCTGAGCAGAGCCAGCCGGTGACCCTCGGCGCGCAGCCTGTCGAGCACGGTGAGCGTGGCGTCCGTGGCCGTGTCGAGAGTGCGGCGCGCGAACGACCGACGGAGGGTCGCCGCCCGCGACACCTGCGCATCGGTCGGGTCGTGGCCGAGTCGTCGGGCGAGGACCCGGATCGTCTCCTCGACACCCCAGCCGACCAACCGCTCCCGCCAGCTGGCGTGGTACGCGGCGACGAGGGCGAGCGGCGGCACCTCGATCGCGACGGCCATCTCGCCGATCATCCGATCGCGCTCGTCGTCGGCGCCATCGAGCAGCGTGTGGAAGAGATCGAAGACGAGCGGGCGGCGCATCGGGTCATGATAGGGGCGGTTCAGGAGCCCGTTCGCGCTGACCCACGACCCCGTCCCGCCGCCGGCCGATGCCCGTGCTTTCGGCGACGACGACGGTCCACTGCGGATATTCTCGGGGCCTGATGCGGACCAAGAGCGAGCTGGGCGAGGCCATCCGGCGCGACCGTCGGGCGGCGCTCGTCGTCAACGCCCACTCCCGTCGAGGCCGCCACCAGTACGAACGGGCCTGCGGCCTGCTCGCGGCGGCCGGTTTCCACCTGCTCGCCAACCACCCGGTGGAGCAGGTCGGCCGGCTCGAGTCGACTCTCGCCGAGGTCGCGGAGCTCGAACCGGACCTGCTCATCGCCGGTGGCGGCGACGGCACCCTCAGCGCCGCGGCGCGTCTGCTCGCGCACCGCGACATCGCGCTCGGGTTGTTGCCGCTGGGCACCACCAACAACTTCGCCCGGACGTTGGGCATCCCGCTCCGGCTCGACCAGGCCGTCGACGTGCTCGTCGGCGGGACGGTGGTCGACGTCGACCTCGGTATCGCCGACGGCACCCCGTTCACCAACCACGTCGGCGTCGGACTCTCCGCCGACATCATGCTCACCACGCCACCGCGGCTGAAGCGACTCACCGGTCGGGTCGCGTATCCGCTCACCGCCCTGGCCCTGCTCACCCGGCATCGGCCGCTGCGGGCCACCATCCGGGCGGCCGGGGGCGAGCGCACATACGTCACCCGCCAGCTGTACGTGGCCAACGGCGGGTTCCACGCGGGACGGCCGATCACCGCGGACGCGGACGCCGACGATCGGCTGCTGGTGGCGTACCCGGTGGGCGGCGAGAGTCGAAGTGGGCTGCTGCGGGACACCGTGCGCAACGCCACGACCGGGCACCGTCGCACCCTGCACGACGAGCCGTTCCTCGCCGTCGGGGAGCTGTGGCTGGAGACCGATCGGCCCGCGGCGGTCGAGGTCGACGGTGAGCTGCTCGGCCGTACGCCGATCCGGATCGGGTTGGCCGCGAACGCGCTGCGGGTGATGGCGCCGGCCGGCACTGTCGACCGTTGATCCGCGCTGCCGCGGTCGAAAGGTTATTGCCAACGCATTAATGAGGCATGACGATTGACGGTCAGGGGGGCCCTTCCCAAAGGAGGTTCTTCATGACCGAAGTGACTGAGGCCCCGGACGTCCGCAGCTATCCGTTGGGAAAGAGTCGTCCACCGCTCGCCATCGCCGATCTTCCCGAGCCGGAGCAGGTTTTCGGCGTACGCAAGCTCGGTCTTCCCCAGTTGTTCAAGTACGCGCTGGGCCCGAGCCTGATCGCGCTCGGAATCTCGATCGGCAGCGGCGAATGGCTGCTCGGCCCGCAGGCGGTGGGGCAGTTCGGTTTCGTCGGCGTCGGCTGGGTCATCCTCATCTCCGCCGTCCTCCAGACGTTCTACAACGTCGAATCGTCCCGGTACGTGATGGCCACGGGTGAGGCGCCGGTCGTCGGCTGGGGGCGGGTCCCGCCCGGCTACCTGCTCTGGGTGCCGGTGGGGGTGTTCCTGGTCATCTTCGCGTTCATCGCGGGCGGTTGGGCCGCGTCCGCCGGTCAGGGTCTCTACGCGCTGGTGCACGGCGAGATACCGCCGGCCGGGGCCGAGGAGCCCCGACTGTGGGCGATCGCCCTGCTCGTGGTGGTCTTCCTGATGACCGCGGCGGCCCGGCGGATCAGCCGCACCCTGGAGCTGGCCAACTGGGTGATGGTGGGGACCATCCTGGTGGCGCTGCTCTTCATCGCGCTACTCGTGGTGCCCGGCAGCCTGTGGTGGGAGGGCATCCGCGGGTTCTTCACCCCCGCGGCTCCGCCGGAGGGCATCACGGCGACGCAGCTGGGCGGGCTCGCCGGTTTCACCGCCCTGGCCTCGGGTCTGAACTGGTACGTGATGGGCCACTACCGGGACAAGGGCTACGGCATGGGCTACCACACCGGCTACATCTCGGGGCTGCGCGGTGACGGGCGGCAGCTGCTCGCCAGCGGCGTCACCTTCCCCGACGACCCGGCGAACGCCGCCCGCTGGAAGCGGTGGTACCGGCTGCTGCTCACCGACATGTGGGGCATCTTCTTCGTCGGCGCCATGCTCGGCATGCTGCTGCCCACCATCCTGATGGCCCAGGCGGTGCAGCTCTCCGGTGAGGCGCCCACCACGGCGACCGTGCCGACGTTCGTGGCGAGCGCGCTCGAGCCGGAGTACGGCCGGGGCATGTTCTACTTCATGCTGGTGATCGGCGTGCTGATCCTGTTCAGCACGCAGCTCGGGATCTTCGAGGGCATGGTGCGGGTGACCACGGACGCCGCCCACGCCACCAGCCCCCGGCTGCGACGCCTGATCGAGGGCGATCCACGCCGGTTCTACTACCCGTTCATGCTCCTGCTGCTGGTGATCATCGCGGTCGTCCTGCACCTGGCGCTGCCGGTCAGCCTGGTGCAGTGGTCGGCGAACATGTCGAATCTCGGGGCGCTGATCTTCCCGTTCATGCTGATCTACCTGAACCGCCGGCTGCCGCGCGCCGCACGTCCCCGGATCTGGCATTACGTATTGTTGATCATTAATGTGATCTTCTTCGGGTTCTTCTTCGTCAACTTCATCGCCGACTTCCTCGGAGATCCGCTCGTCACCTTCTGATCGGCGGACCGGTCGGAGTCTGGAGAAGGGTCCCTCGCTCAGCGCTTCCGCGATGAGCGAGGGACCCGTTCACCGCAACAGATCATCGACCGGGCGGGCGCGGATCGAGGCGTCCAGGACCTGGGCGGTGTGCGCCACGGCGAGGTCACCGCCCTGCCGCCGCACCGCGGCGGCGATCTGCATGAGGCAGCCGGGATTCGCGGTGACGAGCAGCTCCGCGCCGGTGGCGAGCACGTCGTGGGCCTTGCGTTCGCCCAGCTGCCCGGCCGGCTCCGGATTGAGCACGTTCCACACCCCGGCCGACCCGCAGCAGATCTCCGGATCGGCGATCTCGCGCAGCGCGAGCCGCGGCACGGCGCGCAGTAGTTCGCGCGGCTGCGCCCGCACGCCCTGCGCGTGCGCCAGGTGGCAGGCATCGTGGTAGGCCACCGTCACCGGCAGCGGGTGGCGCGGGGCCACCGATCCCAGCTCCACGAGCAGCTCGCAGAGGTCACGCACCGCACCGGCGAACGATGCGGCCCGCTCGGCGTACGCCGGGTCGTCGGCGAGCAGCTCGCCGTACTCCTTCAAGGCGGAGCCGCAGCCCGCCGCGTTGACCACGAAGTAGTCGATTCCGGCGGAGTCGAAGGCGTCGACCAGCGCCCGGGCGAAGCGCTGCGCCTCGGCGCGCCGGCCGTTGTGGACGCTGAGTGCGCCGCAGCAGCCCTGCCGCTCGGGGAGGATCAGCACGTCGCACCCCTCGGCGGCGAGCACCCGGGCGGTGGCGGCGTTCACCTCCGGGAAGAAGGTGTGCTGCACGCAGCCGGTGAGCATGCCGACCGTGGCCCGGCGCGGTCCCCGCGCGGCGATCCGCTCCGGCAGGCGGCCGGCCGCTCCGATCCGGGGGGCCAGCGAGTCCAGGGCGGCGAGCTGCGGGGCCAGGCGCGGCAGCAGGCCGGTGCGGCCGACGAGCCGGCGCAGGCCGCTGGCCTGGTACGCCCGCAGCGGGCCACGCAGCAGGCGCAGCCGCCGCGGGTAGGGGAAGAGCGCGAAGACGGCGGCGCGCAGCACCCGTTCGCGGCGGGGCCGGCGGTGCCGCCGCTCCACCTGCTGGCGGGTGTCCTCGATGAGCCGGTCGTAGCGCACCCCGGACGGACAGGCGGTGACGCAGGCCATGCAGCCGAGACAGCGGTCGACGTGGGCGACCATGGACGGGGTCAGCGGCTCGCCGTCGAGTCCCTGCTTCATCAGGTGGATGCGTCCGCGCGGGGAGTCCATCTCCTCCCCCCACAGCACGTAGGTGGGGCAGGTGGGCAGGCAGAAGCCGCAGTGCACGCAGTCGTCGACCAGGTCCCGCCGGGGTGGGTGGTCGTCGTCGAAGGCCGCCTCGCCCGGTGCGGGGGCGACCGGCCCCAACACGTCGCGGGGCACGCCGTGCGGTAGGCCACGCTGGGCGGGAACGTCGCTCATCGTCAGATCCCTCCCACGAAGCGTCCGGGCGCGAAGCGGGCCTCCGGATCGAACTGCGCCTTGACCCGGCGCATCAGGTCGAGCCCCTCGACGGGTCCCCACAGGTCGACCCGCTCCCCCACGGCGAGCGGCGCGGTCAGCACCACGACGTGCCCGCCGACCGCCGCCGTTTCGGCCCGCAGCTCGGTGACGATCGCCGCCACCGCCTCGGGCGCGGTGCCGGCGGGCAGCGCGCCGTAGAGCACGCCGGTGCCGGCCGAGCCGCGGACGGTCAGCGGCACCCGGTGCCGGCGGGCCGCGTCGGCGGCGGCCGCGAGCAGCCGTGGAACGCCGGAGAGTGCGGCGGTGAGCTTCAGACCGACGTCTCCGGATCGCCACGGGTAGGACGACCACCACGGGGGCGGCTGCTCGGTGACGGTGGCCCCGCCGAGCAGCGCCCGGGCGGCGGTGGCCCGCTCCCGGACACCCCGGGCCGTGCCTTCGAGCAGAACGGCCGTCTCGGTGCCGCCGCCGGGCGCCGCGTCCACCTCCAGGGCGCTCGGCGCCAACTGCGACGCGAGGACGGCGGCGACGCGGCTGCCGGCTTCGGCGGCGTCGCTGCTCCGGCAGCTCAGGAAGGCCCGCGCGGTCGGCAGCGGGTGCAGCCGGAAGGCGCACTCGGTGACCAGGCCGAGCGTCCCGTACGCCCCGGTGAAGAGCTTGCCGAGGTCGTAGCCGGCCACGTTCTTCACCACCTTGCCGCCGGCGCGGGCCAGCACCCCGTCCGGCCGCACCACGGTGATCCCGATCAGCAGGTCGCGGACCGTGCCGTAGCGCATCCGGCGGGGTCCGCTGGTGTTCGTGGCGACCACGCCGCCGACGGTTGCCGCCGCGCCGGGCGGCAGCGGCGTGTCGAGGGCGAGTTGCTGGCCGGCGGGGGCCAGCTTCGCCTGGAGTTCCGCCACCGGGGTGCCGGCCCGGACGACGACGATGAGGTCCCCGGCCGCGTGTTCCACGACGCCGGTGAGCCGGCGGGTGTGCAGCAGCAGGTCCAGGCGGCGCGGTGGGCCGCCCCAGTCCTGTTTGGTGCCGGCGCCGCGCACGACCACGGCCAGGTTCCGGGCGGCGGCCACCCGCAGCAGCGCGGCCGCCTCCTCGGTGGAGCCGGGGGCCGCGACGTACCGGGGCGCGACGCCGGCCACTGCGTCACCGTCCCCGGCGGGACGCACCGCGTCACCGTCGGTCGCCGCCGCGAGGTCGGCGAGGACGTCGTCGGGCATCAGAACACCTCCGCGAGACCGGCCTCCTGCAGCGGGTGGGCGCCCCTGCGCCGGCCGGGCACCTCGCCGCAGAGCCGGGGGGTGGGAAAGACCTTGCCCGGGTTGGCGAGGCCACGCGGGTCGAAGGCGCAGCGCAGCAGCTGCATCGTGTCGAGGTCGTCCGCGCTGTACATGCGCGGCATGTGGCCGACCTTGTCCATGCCGACGCCGTGCTCGCCGGTGATGGAGCCGCCGTGCGCGATGCAGATGTCGAGGATCGCGCCGGAGACCTCCTCGGCCTGCTCGGCCTGGCCCGGCACGGCGTCGTCGAAGAGGACCAGCGGGTGCAGGTTGCCGTCGCCCGCGTGGAAGACGTTCGCGACCCGGACGCCGCGCTGCGCGGAGATCTCCGCGATGCGGCGCAGCACCTCGGGCAGCGCGGTACGCGGAATGACCCCGTCCTGGACGATGTAGTCCGGGCTGATCCGGCCGACCGCCGCGAAGGCGGACTTGCGGCCCTTCCAGATGAGAGCCCGTTCGGCGTCGTCGGCCGCGACCCGGATCTCCCCCGCGCCGTGCTCGCGGCAGAGCCGCTCCACGTCGGTGAAGTGCGCGTCGACCTCGGCGGCCGGGCCGTCCAGCTCGACGATCAGCACGGCGCCGGCACCGGCCGGGTAGCCGCAGCGTACCGCCGCCTCGGCGGCCTCGATGGCGAGCGCGTCCATCATCTCGATGGCCGCCGGCAGCACGCCGGCCGCGATGATCGCCGAGGTCGCCGCGCCGGCCTGGTCGGTGCCGGCGAAGCCGGCCAGCAACGTACGCACCGACTCCGGCGAGCGGGTGAGCCGCACGGTGACCTCGGTGGTGATGCCGAGCGTTCCCTCCGAGCCGACGAAGGCGCCGAGCAGGTCGTAGCCGGGCGCGTCGGGAGCCGGGCCGCCGAGCCGGACCAGGTCGCCGTCGGGGGTGACCACCTCCAGGCCGGTGACGTGGTTGGTGGTGAAGCCGTACTTCAGGCAGTGCGCCCCGCCGGAGTTCTCCGCCACGTTGCCGCCGATCGAGCAGACCTGCTGGCTCGACGGGTCCGGTGCGTAGTAGTAGCCGAACGGCGCCGCGGCCCGGCTGACGTGGAGGTTGATGACGCCGGGTTCGACGACGGCCCGCTCGTCCTCCGCCCGAACGGCCCGGATCGCGCGCATCTGGGAGGTGACGATGAGCACCCCCTCGGCGTGCGGCAACGCCCCGCCGGAGAGGCCGGTGCCCGAGCCGCGGGCCACGAACGGCACGCCGGCGTCGACGCAGGCGCGGACCGTCGCCGCGCACTCGGCGGCGGTGCGCGGCAGCGCCACGAGGGCGGGGACCACCCGGTACTGGGCGAGCCCGTCGCACTCGTAGGTGCGCAGCTCCTGCCGATCGCTGATGACCTGGGCGTCGCCGAGCACGGGTCGTAGCGCCGTGGCGAGGGTGCTGATGTCCGTCGTGGTCATCGCCGAACTCCCGTCACGGCCGCAGGGGTCAGGGCATTCGCTCGTACGCGGGCAGAGTGAGGAAGTCCGTGAAGTCGTCGGCCACGGCGACCTCCAGGAACAGGTCCCGGGCCGCCGCCCAGTCGGCCGGGTCGCCGGGGAGTTTCGCCAGCTCCTCGTCGGCGAGCCGGTCGATCAGCTCGCGGTCGACCTTCTCGCCGGTGTCGTCGAGGGTGATGCCGTTGTGCAGCCACTGCCAGACCTGGGAGCGGGAGATCTCGGCGGTGGCGGCGTCCTCCATGAGGTGGAAGATGGCCACCGCGCCGGTGCCGCGCAGCCAGCTCGCGAGGTACTGCACGCCGACGCTTATCGCGTTGCGCAGCCCCGCCTCGGTCTGCCGACCGGGGGTGCCGGCCACGTCGAGGAGTTGGGCGGCGCTGACCTGGACGTCCTCGCGGGTGCGGTCGCGCTGGTTCGGCCGGTCGCCCAGTACGGCGTCGAAGACCTCACGGCAGATCGGCACGAGGTCGGGGTGGGCCACCCAGGAGCCGTCGAACCCGTCGCCCGCCTCGCGGGTCTTGTCCTCGCGTACCTTCGCCAGCGCCGTCTCGTTGACCTGCGGGTCGCGGCGGCTCGGAATGAACGCGGCCATGCCCCCGACGGCGTGCGCGCCGCGCCGGTGACAGGTACGCACCAGCAGTTCGGTGTAGGCGCGCATGAACGGGGCCGTCATCGTCACCGCGTTGCGGTCGGGCAGCAGGAAGTCCCGGCCCCGGGTGCGGAAGGTCTTGATGACGCTGAACATGAAGTCCCAGCGGCCGGCGTTGAGGCCCGCGGAGTGTTCGCGCAGTTCGTAGAGGATCTCGTCCATCTCGAACGCCGCCGGGTAGGTCTCGATGAGCACGGTGGCTCGGATGGTGCCGCGGGGCAGGTCGAGCCGTTCCTGGGCGAGCAGGAAGACGTCGTTCCAGAGCCGCGCCTCCAGGTGGCTCTCCATCTTGGGCAGGTAGAAGTAGGGCCCGCTGCCCCGGTCGAGTTGCCGACGCGCGCAGTGGAAGAGGTAGAGGCCGAAGTCGACGAGGCTGGCCGAGCTGCGTTCGTCGTCGACGAGGAGGTGCTTCTCGCTCAGGTGCCAGCCGCGCGGCCGGACCACGATGGTGGCCAACTCGCCGTCGTGCAGGGCGTAGCGCCGGCCGTCCGGACCGGTGTGGGTGAGTGTGCCGTCGATCGCGTCGCGCAGGTTGAGCTGGCCACCGATCACGTTCTCCCACAGTGGTGTGTTCGCGTCCTCCAGGTCGGCGAGCCACACCTTCGCACCCGAGTTCAGGGCGTTGATGGTCATCTTCGGATCGGTGGGCCCGGTGATCTCCACCCGGCGGTCGACGAGGCCGGGCGCGGGCGGGGCGACCCGCCAGTCGCCGTCGCGGACCTCGCGGGTCTCGGGCAGGAAGCCCAGCAGCCCACCGTCGGCCAGGGCGGCGACGCGTGCGGCGCGTACGGCGAGCAGCTCGCGACGGCGGGGGTCGAACGCCCGGTGCAGCTCGGCCAGGAAGGCGAGCGCGGGCGGGGTGAGGATCTGGTCGTAGCGGTCGTGCCAGGGGCCGGTGACCTCGACACCTTCGGGCAGCTGCATGGTGCGCTCCTCGCCGTGGCGGGTGGCAGGAATCGATCCACGGGAATTGCTGCCGTCGACTCTAGTGGTACCGGCGGTGATCCGCGAGGGGTCCGCACGCCGTCCCCGCATGTAGCAAACCTTCTTGACGATTCATCGACGTGTAGCTAAGTTTCGGCCATCCGGACTGAGAGGTCGTCGTCGATGAAGACCCGTCTCGCCATCGCTTCCGTCGTGGTCGCCGTCCTGGGTGCCACCGCCGCCCCGCTGCCCGGTCTCGCCGCCGCCCCACCGGCGTCGGCGCCCGCCGGGGAGCACGGCTGGGTCACCTCGACGCTGCGGCACATGAGCCTCGAGCAGAAGGTCGGCCAACTCTTCGCCACCTACGTCTACGGCGGCGACGCCGTCGAGCCCAGCGCCGCCGACCGGGCCGCCAACCTCGCCGCCTTCGGGGTCGAGACCCCGGCCGAGGTGGTCGAGAGGTTCGACCTGGGCGGCGTCTGCTACTTCTCCTGGTCGCACAACCTGGACAGTCCGCGCCAGATCGCCACGCTCTCCAACGGCCTGCAACGGGCGGCGCTCGGCGACGGGCGCAAGGGCCGGGTGCCGTTGCTCATCTCCACCGACCAGGAGCAGGGCGTGGTGCTGCGAATGCCCGCGCCCGCCGCGCAGTTCCCCGGCGCGATGGCCCTGGGCGCGACCCGGTCGCCACAGGCCGCGCGCACCGCAGCCGAGATCACCGGGCGGGAGCTGCGCGCGGTCGGCATCCGCCAGCCGTACGCGCCGATCGCCGACGTCAACGTCAACCCGGCGAACCCGGTGATCGGCGTCCGCTCCTTCGGCTCCGACGCCGGGCTGGTGGCCGAGCTCACCGGGGCGCAGGTCACCGGATTCCAGGACGACGCCGGGGTGACCGCGGTCGCGAAGCACTTCCCCGGCCACGGCGACACCGCCACCGACAGCCACACCGGCCTGCCCGTGATCAATCACACCCGTGCGGAGTGGGATCGGATCGACGCGCCGCCGTTCCGGCGAGCGATCCGGGAGGGCGTCGAGTCGATCATGACGGCGCACATCGTGGTCCCCGCGCTCGACCCCTCCGGTGACCCGGCCACGCTCTCGCCGCGCATCCTCACCGGCGTACTCCGGGGCGAGCTCGGCTTCCGCGGCGTCGTCGTCACCGACGCGCTCAACATGGCGGCCGTCCGGGAACGCTACGGCGACGAGCGGGTCCCGGTGCTCGCGCTCAAGGCCGGTGCGGACCAGCTGCTCATGCCGCCGGACCTGCGGCTGGCCCGGGACGCGGTGCTGAGCGCGGTCGCCACCGGCGAACTCACCGAGCGGCGCGTCGACGAGTCGGTCCGCCGCATCCTCACCCTGAAGTACCGGCAGGGACTCGCGCACTCCCCCCTGGTCGACGTGGAGAAGGCGGTACGCACCGTCGGCGCGCCCGCGCACCTCGCCGCCGTCGCCCGCGTCACCGACCCGAGCCTCACGGCGGTGCGCAACGACGCGGGGCTGCTGCCGCTGCGTCGAGCCGACCGGTCGGTGCTGGTCACCGGCTGGAACACCGCCGCGTTCGCGCCGATCGAGACCGTCGCCGCCGGGTTCGCCGCTCGCGGAGCCCGGGCCACCGCACGGCCCGCGACCCTGCCGTCGGACGCGGTGATCGCCGCGACGGCAGCCGAGGCGGCCGGGCACGACCTCACCGTCGTGCTGGTGAACAAGGCGTGGGACACCACGGTCACCGATCCGCGGGGCAGTCAGCAGCGACTCGTCGCGGCGCTGCTCGCGACGGGCAGACCGGTGATCGTGGTGGCCGTCCGGGACCCGTACGACGTGGCGTACCTGCCGGGCGTCGACACCTACCTGGCCACGTACTCGTACACCCGGGCGGCGATGGACGCGCTGGTCCGCGCGCTGCACGGCGAGCTGTCCCCACGCGGACGGCTGCCCGTCACGATCCCGACGGCCGACGGGTCGAGCGTCCTGCACCCGTACGGCCACGGGCTGAGCTGGTAGGAGGGGCCATGTCGCACAGCAGATCGCGAGCCGCCCGGCTGCGGGCGGTCACGCTCGGGCTGACCGCGGCCGTCGTGGCGGCGGCCCTGCCGTCGCACGCCGCCATCGCCGCGCCGAGCACCGCCGACGCAGCGATGGTCGGACCCGACGGTGGCTCCGCCCTCGTCCGGCCACCGGTCGGCTCGGAGCCGCCGACCGTGACACCGGCTGACATCCGGTTCCGGCAGGACCGGCTGCGCCGCGGCGGCGCGCGCGAGGTCGGGCTGCTGCCCGAGCAGGTGGCGCGGATCCCCGCCGACCTCGCCGCGTACCTGGAACCGACGCCGGATCATCCGGGGCATCCCGCCTACGCCGGCGCCGTCGTGCTGGCGGCGAAGGACGGCGTGATCGTGCAGCACGCGGCGGTGGGCACCGCGGTCCGGTACGGCGCGGTGGGCGCGCCGCCGGACCTGCCCGGCGTGGAGCTCCCCGCCGACCAGCAGATCCCGATGCGCGAGGACACGATCTTCGACCTGGCGTCGGTGTCGAAGCTCTTCACCACGATCGTGGTGATGCGGCAGGTGGAACGGGGACGGGTCGTGCTGGACGCCCCGGTCGCCCGCTACGTCCCCGAGTTCGCGGCCGGCGGCAAGGCCGAGGTGACCGTCCGGATGCTGCTCACCCACACCTCCGGACTGCCCGCGTTCGTGCCGCTGTGGAGCAGCTACCCGACGCCGGCCGAGCGGCTCGCCGCCGCCCTCGCCACGCCCCTCGCCGCGGGCGCGACCCCCGGCAGCCGGTACGTCTACTCCGACCTCGGGCTGATCGCGCTGGGCGTGCTGGCCGAACGGGTCACCGGCCGACCCCTGGCCGACCTGGTCCGCGACGGTGTCACCGCACCGCTGGGCATGACCGACACGGGCTACAACCCGGCGCCGCGACTGCGCACCCGGATCGCGGCGACCGAGTACCAGCCGTACGCCGGACGCGGCATGGTCTGGGGTGAGGTGCACGACGAGAACGCCTGGTCGCTCGGCGGGGTGGCCGGCCACGCCGGGGTCTTCTCGACCGCGGCGGACCTGGCGGTGCTCTGCCAGGCGCTGCTCAACGGCGGCGAGTACCGGGGCCGGCGGATCCTACGACCGGAGACGGTCCGCACCATGCTGGTCAACTACAACGCCGGGCTCGAGACGGCCTATCCCGAGAGCGACCGCGGGCTCGGCTTCGAGCTGAACAAGCACTGGTACATGATGGGCCTCTCCTCCCCCGTCACGTTCGGGCACACCGGCTTCACCGGCACATCGCTGGTGGTGGATCCGCTCTCCCACTCCTTCGTGATCCTGCTGAGCAACCGGGTGCACCCCGACCGCGGCTGGGGCAGCAACAACGTGGCCCGGCGCGCCGTCGCGCGGGACCTCGCGGAGGCGATGCCGGTGCGGCCCCGTTCCCGCGAGGCGTGGCGCGCGGATCCACGGGACGCCGCGACCGTCACGCTGACCGCGCCGCTGCGCCGGCCGGCGCGCGGCGGCACGGCGAGTTTCTCGTTCTGGTACGACACCGAGCCGCGCTTCGACAGCGCACGGGTGGAGGTCTCCACCGACGGCGGCGCCACCTGGAATCCGCTGCGGCTGCTGTTCAGCCAGGGCGGGAGACGTTGGAGCAGCGACGGCACCGTTACCGGCTACGGCGGCCGGGTGTGGTGGCAGGTGACGGCCGAGCTACCCGAGCGCGCCACCCACCTTCGCTGGAGCAGCAGCACCGACGTCTCGAGCCAGGGCCGAGGCGTCTACGTCGACCGGATCGTCGCGGTGGACCGGGACGGGCCGCTGCTGCACGGTGAGGGCGGCGACGCCGGGCGGATCGTCGCCGACGGCTGGTCGCCGGCGCGCAGCTGAACCGGGCAGGGGTACGGGCTCCGCGCGCCGTCGTCAGTGGGCGGAGCCCTGCCCTGCCCGGGCCAGCTGACGCTTGGCCTCTTCGTAGCCGGCCGGCGCGGCCGGGGCGGACGGCGCGTGGACGAGGTTCAGCACTCCGGTGCTGAAGGCCTGCGACGTGAGCAGCGCGAGCGGGATCGAGGGTTCGCCCTCGTCGAAGAGCCGCATCCCCTTGCGTACGGCGATCGGGTTGCCAGCAGGTGCTGTTCGTTCAGGAGGCCGGCGGCGAGGATCGGACGGACGACGGAGACCGAGCCGCTCATGCCGATGTGCCCGCTCCCGGGCGGCTACTTCAACGCGGTGACCGCCTCGACGAGTCCACCGGCGAGCTGCTCCGAGTTGCGCCAGGCGAAGTCGAGTCGCCGGTTCGACACCACGACCTTGCGGAGGTCACCGCGAGTCTTGGCGAAGTCGGCGTCCTCTCCGCCGGCCGCCTCGCGCTGCGGCCAGGCGCCCGCGAAGCTGTCGTACGTCTTGCGGCCGAGGAGCATGGTGTCCGCGCCGGCGAGCGTGGTGCCGACGGCCGCACCCATCTCGTCGTTGTAGTAGGGGAAGTGCCACTGGTCGGGCGCCTCCACGACACCGTCGAGCGCGACGAACATACCCGCGGCGATCAGTTCGACAGCGTCAATACCTCAATCAATCACCGGCCCTATCCAGGGACCCCAGAAATGGAGACGCGCCGGGCCGGTGCGGATCCCCGCGAACTGGAGGACGCTGACCTTCGTCCGAGTTCAACCGATTATTAAGCCGGCGGCTGAGTCGATGGCCGACGCCAGGGTGGAGAATGCGAATGCGCCCGATCCTGGAAATTCGGCCTTCAGGCGATGGCGTGAAGCTGACGTACTGGCAGGTAGCCCTACCCGACGCCCCCAGACCAGACGGAACCAGGCCATAAAGGGAAAAGGGTTCCTGTCAAAACCCGGTCACCGTGTCATGAACATGACAATGCCGAGTTCGCGGGCCCTGACCATCAATTTATGGATGCCGACGTGCAAATATTCTTAACCGAACCGAGATAAAGCCCGGCTAGGGTCACTGCGCAGATTGATCTGCGTCAAACAGAAACCATCCGGGTATCAGTGGGGAACCGGAAGAGGTGCGGAAATGCGGGGGATCCCGGTTGCATCCATGGTCATAGGTATTGCTTCCTCGCCGGCCGCGCGTCGGCAACTCGCACAACTACTCGGCGGCACCGAGGCGTTCCTGATCGTCTCGAGCGTCGATCAGGCGAGGGAGTTTCTCGGCGCGGCCGAGACGCCGACCGCCGAGACGACCGTTGAAACGATGCAAACCATGACAGTAGACGTCGCACCCGCGACGGTGGCGTCGCCGGCGACGCCGGCCCTGGTCATCGACTCGGATCGACGGGTGGCCCGTTGGCTGGATCGCGAGATCGAGCTGACGCGGCTGGAGCACGACCTGCTGCTCTGCCTGATGGGCGCGCCCGGACGGGTCTGGACCTACGAGCGGCTGCATCTGAAGGTCTGGGGCAACAAGCACCTCGGGCGCGGCTCCGACATGCATTCGGTGGTGCGCAGGATACGACGCAAGCTCGCCACCCTGGACGCCTCGGCGACGATCGACTCCGTCCGCGGGGTGGGCTTCCGGCTCGCGTCCGCCTGACCCGACCGGCCGATCCCGCCGGATCCGGCGGGATCGGCGGGCCCGGTGGGTCGGCGGGCGCGGCGGGCGCGGGCGGGGTCGGCGGGGTCGTCGGGGTCGGCGGGCGCAGCCTGCCCGGTGGGTGGCGGGCGCGGTGGCTTCGGCCCTGGGGCCGGAGGGACGCGGCGACAGCTGAGAACCGAGCCGTCGGCCCACGCCGATCCACGGCGGCCCCCGTACGGCCGCGTCGCCCGACGAAGAAGGGTCCGGCCCGCCTGGTGAACCAGGCGGGCCGGACGTCGTGCGTCAGCGCTCAGGCGTCAGCACTTGGTGGGAGACAGTGCGAAGTCCTCCACCGTGGGGGTGGTGGGGTTGATCTTCGTAGCACGGGTCTGGGGCTTCCAGCCGTCCTTCGCGACGATCATGGTCAGCGGGTTGTTCCGCTTGTCGAGCCAGTAGGCGTACTTACCCTCGGCGTTCGTGGAGAGGGTGAGCGAGCTCGCCCACGAGTCGACCTGGACAGTCACGCCGTTCAGCGGAGAACCGCCGCCCTGGCAGCTGTTCCCGGTGACCGTACCCATCAGCTTGCCCCAGGTCTTCGGGGCCTTCGCGTTCATCGCCACGGTCACCGGAGCCACCGTGTACGGGGTGTTCTCCTTGATGGTGACCTGACCGGTGTAGGTGCCCGGCTGGTCGACGTTCGCCGTCATTCCGACGGTGACCGTCACCTTCTCGCCCGGCGCCAGGGTGACCTCGGACTTGTCGATCGTCAGCCAGCTGACGTCGGCGCCGCCGACGGCGCACTCCTCGAAGCCGGGGAGCACCTCGCTCTCCCGGGTGGAGGTGAAGCCACCGGAGGAGCCACCGACCTTGTAGAAGCCGCACGCCGCACCACCGCGGTACCGCGGAGCGTTGGCGTTCGGCAGGTTCGACCACGACTCGGTGCTCGGGTCGTAGGCGAAACCGGCGTTGGTGACGGCGCCGCCCTGGACACCACCGACGACCAGCAGCTTGCCGTTGGCGACGGCGAACGAGCTGGCCCACTGGTCGGCCGGCGCGTCAGCGATCGGGCTCCAGGTGTTGGCGCCCGGGTCGAAGGCGTAGCTGGTCTTGTAGGCGCTGGCACCGTCGTTGCCGCCGGTGCAGTAGATCACGCCGTCGATCCCGCCGCAGGAGGCGAACGCCACCGACTTCGGGTACTCGGGCAGGGTCTCCCAGCTGTCGCCGCCCGGGTCGTACCGGACGACGCTGCTCGACATCGGCGTGCAGGCCGAGGTCGTGCAGCCGCCGATGGCGTAGAGCTTGCCGTCGACGATGGCCTGAGCGGCCCCGGCACGCGGCGCCGGGTTGTCGGCCAGCTGGGCCCAGGCGTCGGCGCCCGGGTCGTACGCCCAGGTGGTGCCGGACGGGCCGGCAGCCGCCCAGCCGCCGGTCGCGATGATCTTCCCGTCGAGGACGCCCACCGTCATGGCGTTGCGCGCCTCGGGAAGGTCGGCGATCGCCGACCAGGCCTGCGCGATCGGGTCGTACGCGTAGTTCTTCGTGGTGGACGCGGAGCCGTCACCACCACCGATCGAGTAGACCTTGCCGTCGAGGTTCACCACCCGGTTGTCCATGATGTTGGCCGGGTAGGCGGGCAGGTTCGTCCACGGGTCGGCCTGGGGGCCGGCCGAGGTGGCCGCCGTCGACGACTTGCCGGAGGCGGCGGCGGCGAACGAGGTCGCCACCTTCAGCCGCTGCTCGGGCGCACCCTCGGCGCCGAGCACCTGCTGCTGGCTCACCCGCGACCCGTCGGCCTTGAGCAGCTCGAAGCCGGCGTCACGCTCACCGAACCCGACCTCCACCGGCGCCTCGCCGGTGTTGGTCACGGTGAACGTCTTGCTGGCCTTGCCGCTGGGCATCTGGACGTCAGCGCTCAGCGTGCCCGGGGTGACGGCGAGCTGACCGGCCTTGAGCTGGAAGTTCGCGGCGGTCGCCCAGTCGGCCTGGACGTCGACGTTCTTGCTCTGGCTGACGTAGTTGCCGGCCGTCGCGGTGAACTTGTGGGTGCCGGTCAGCGAGGAGAACATCCAGTAGAAGCCGTCCTCGAGACCGGTGTCGTCCGGAGTCGCCACCGTGGTGGCCTTCTCCGCCGGCTTGTCGACGCTGGTGACCGTGGCGCCGTTGACGTAGCCGCTGGTGTTCTTGTCACGCACGTGGCCGAAGACCAGCGCGCCGTCGACCGGCTCGCAGGTGACCTCGCTGCCGATCAGCACGTTGTCGACCTGCCACCACCACTCGTACGAGGCGTCGTAGTAGTGGAACCGCACGCGGACCTGCGACTGACCCGCGGCCTGCGGGATCGCGACCTCGGTCACCCGCGGCCCGGAGACGTCCTCCTTCTGCTTGAGCACGTTCGTCCAGGTCGTGCCGCCGTCGACGCTGAGGTCGACGTCGGCGGTCTCCGGCCCGAGCCAGTTGAAGTCCTGGTTGAACCGGATGACCGGAGCGGCCACGTCGCTCAGGTCGACGACCGGGCTGACCAGGGAGGTGTCCTGCTGCCCGCCGCCGCCGAAGCGGTCGCTGTCGACGATGGCGAAGCCGCCGGTGCCACCGCTCAGGTTGCCCCGGTTGGCCTCGTCGGCGAAGGACCAGACCTGGCCGTTGCCCAGGTGGTCCACGACCTCCCAGCCGCTCGGTGTGCCCGTGCCGGTGAAGGTCTCGAACTCACCGTCGGAGCCGTAGGTGTAGCCGGGCGCGGTCTCGCACGCGTCCGACTTCGCCGGCACGGCGACGTTGGCGGTGACGTTGCGCGCGGCGACGACGACCTCCTTCGTCACCGTCTCGTAGCCCGGGTACACCGACTCGACCTTCAGGCTGTAGGTCGACCCGGCCGGGACCTTGAGGCTGTAGCGGCCGTTGGCGGGCGCGGTGTAGTCGGAGAGACCCGACGGACCCACGACCGTCACCTTGGCGTAGAGCGGCCAGCCGTGGCCCGAGCCGTCGGTGACGGTACCGCTGATGTTGACGCTGGGCACGGCGTCGAGCGCGACGTTGAGCGTGGTGGTCGCGTTCGGGGTGATCGTCGCCGGGACCGTCTTCTGGCCGTAGCCGAACGCCGAGACGACGGCCTGGTAGTCACCGACCGGGAGCAGCGACGAGAACTTCCCGTCCGCGCCGGTGGTGAGCTGCCGGTCGGCCGGGCCGCTCAGGACGACCGAGGCGCCCGCGAGCGGAGCACCGCTGCCGGCGTCGGTGACGGTGCCGGTGACGGTGCCGGTGTCGCCGATCGGCGCGTTGCCGAGCAGCGCGAGCGCGTCGAGACGGCCCTCACCCCAGACGTTGTTGTCGTCCGCGGTGCCACCGCACTGCGCGTCGTTGGTGTCGACGGCGGTGTTGTCGAGCAGTCCGCGGGTCGCGTCGACCTCACCGACCAGCCCGGGCGCCGCCGACCAGAGCAGCGCGATCGCGCCCGCGAGGTGCGGGGCCGCCATCGAGGTGCCGCTGATGCTCGCGTAGCCGTTGCCCGGCACGCTGGACCGGACGTTCACGCCGGGAGCCGAGATGTTCGGCTTGATCCCGCCGTTCTGCCCCGGACCACGCGCCGAGAAGCCGGCGATGTTGTTGTTGATGTCGTACGCGCCGGCCGAGTAGTTGCTCTCCAGGCTGCCCGGGGAGCCGCTGCTCTGACAGCTGGGGCCGCTGTTGCCGTTGGAGAAGACGCCGAAGATGCCCGACGCCGTCCAGGCCAGCGTCACGTCCTCCATGAACGGGTCGTTCGACGGAAGGATCGTGCCCCAGGAGTTGTTGACGATGTTCGGCCGCTTGGTGATGTCGCCGTTCTCGCCGTTCAGGTCGGTCGGCTCGAGCATCCACTGGCCGGAGTTGACCAGCGCGGCGTCGCTGGGGCAGCAGCCGTTGGCCGCGATCCACTTGACGCCGGGGGCGACACCGATCTGGTTCGCCCCGCCGTCGGAGCCGGCCATCGTGCCCATGGTGTGGCTGCCGTGGCCGTCGCCGTCGCAGGGGGCGGCGCCGCAGGTGCCGGCCGCGTCGAACCAGTTGTAGTTGTGGTCGAAGGTGCCGTCGCCGTTGTTGCCCCGGTAGGAGCCCACCAGCGCCGGGTGGTCGAACTGGACGCCGGTGTCGATGTTGGCGATGGTGATGCCCTCACCGGTGACGCCGTACTGGGACCAGACGTCGTCGGCGTTGATGTTGGCGATGCCCCACTCGATGGCGTTGACAGCCTTCTCGCTGTCGCCCTTGGTGGTCTTGGGGATCTCGTAGGCGACCGGAGCGTAGAGGGCTTCGACCTCGGAGTGCGCGGCCATCTTCTGCGCCAGCCCGAGCGAGCCGCCGCTGACCCGGATCGCGTTGGTGGCCCAGAAGGTCTGGTACTTCGCGCCCGTGCTGTTGAGCTCGGCCTTGACCTTGGACTGGCTCTCCTCGGCGGTCTTCTTGAGCGCGGCCACCACCTCGGCGCCCCGCTTGTTCCAGTCCTTGTTCTTGCTGGCCTGGCTCAGGTCCGCCCGGTTCTTGAAACGGATCCAGAAGTCGCTCTCGGCCTTGCCCTCGAGCTGCTTCGAGAGTTCCGGACGGATCTTGTCCGCCGGGGAGGGCGCGCCGGCGCCGAAGCCGCCTGATGCGGCCTGGGCGCCCGATCCCGTGGCGGCGAGGGCGGTCGCGACGAGAACCGTCGCCGCGCCCGCACTCACCAGGGATCTGGCGACGCTCGTCCAATGTGGACGTCTAAACATTCGGTGCTGCCTCCTTCAGGACGACCCAGGGGGTTGAATGGGCCATGGTGAAGGTGCAGGCGATCGTCTCCCGTTGGATACCGGTTCGGACGATCCCCTCCAAGCCCCCCCATGCACCGCGCGGGTCACGCCGGTTGCCCGGTTGGACACTATGATCGAGATGAACGGACGATCAAGCACATGCGGTGAGCAAGTTGTCACTAAGAGCTTGCTGACCAGGGTTTGATGCCTGCCGATAATTGTCACGATCAAGATCGATGTGGGCAGAGACTGCCCGCCAGTCCCCGGATGGGTGCGGTGGCCGAGGTCGACGAGAGTGCTGTGCCGGACGGGCCTGATCCGGCCGAGGAGCTTTATCCGCTGGTCATCGCGGTGGCGCCGTCGCCTGCCGAGCGGCTGCGGCTCGCCGAGCGCCTCGACGGCATCGCACCACTGCTGCTGGTGGCCGATGTCGACGAACTGCGTCGGTTGATCGCGATCCCGGGTCAACTGCCCGGCCCGGCGCCGGCCGATCCGCCCGATCCGGCCGACGACGCGTTGCTCATCGACTCGGCCCGGTCCACCGCGCGCTACGGCGACCGGGAGGTCGCCCTCACCCGGCTTGAGCACGATCTGCTGACCTGCCTCAAAGCCGAGCCGGTCCGGGTGTGGAGCTACGCCGAGCTGCACCGGTCGGTCTGGCGCGACGAGGGGCTGGAGCGGCGAGCGGACGTGCAGTCACTGGTCAAGCGACTGCGGCGCAAGCTCGGCGAGCTGGGCACCGGGGTCACCATCGACGCGGTACGCGGCGTCGGCCTCCGGCTGACCGACCACCGGCGACCACGGGTCGGTGGCGGCTGACGCTGCCTGTTTCAGGCAGCTTCACGTACGGGGTGCGCGCATCACTCCCCGCGAAGACCGCTGGGGACGCAGCCACCCTCGCCGCGAGCGGCGGTGAGTGCTTCCGCAGGTGGCAGCGGGCGCACCTCGTCGTAACCCCGCAGGACGCCATCGACGCCCGGCATGCCGGACAACGGCATTGATATCGATAAGTTCACATGTAATGATTAACACAGTTAACAGTTCGATCGGCCGTTCCGGCCGCGCGCCTGCCACCGACCGGGCCGGTCAATCCCCACGCCACCATCCGGTTTCCAGCGCGCCGGCCAACGGCGGATTTGCCCCGGATGTGCCGCATCGCGGTGGGAAGGATCATGACATGGCGCGACGATCAGCCGAGGCTCCACCCCGTCGGCTCCGCACCCGGTTGGCCGCCGCGCTCGCCGCGGTGACGCTCGCGGTGCCGGCGGGCCTGACGGTCGGCACACCAGCGGCCTCCGCGGCCACCGTCGGTTCCATCACCGGATACGGCGGCAAGTGCCTCGACGTGGCCGGCGCCGCCTCCGCCAACGGCACCCAGGTGCAGCTCTGGAGCTGCAACGGCAGCGCCGCGCAACAGTGGACCGTCGCGGACGACGGCACCATCCGGGCGCTCGGCAAGTGCCTCGACGTCGCCGCGGGCACCGCCAACGGCACCAAGGTGCAGATCTACGACTGCAACGGCACCGGTGCGCAGCTCTGGTCCGCCAACGGCACGCAGCTGGTCAACGCCGGCTCGGGCAAGTGCGCGGACGCGACCGGGCCCAGCTCCGCCGACGGCACACCGGTGCAGATCTGGACCTGCACCGGCGCCGCGAACCAGAGCTGGACGCTGCCCGGCGGCGGCACGACCCCGCCCCCCTCCGGGGACTTCACCCACCCGGGCGTCATGGTCAGTCGCGGGCAACTCGACTTCGTCCGGGGCCGGGTACAGGCCGGCGCGCAGCCCTGGACCTCGGCGTTCAACCAGATGATGAGCAGCCGCTACGCCTCGCTCTCCCGTACCCCGGCACCGCGCCCGGTCGTCGAGTGCGGCTCCTACTCGAACCCGAACAACGGCTGCACCGACGAGCGCGAGGACGCGATCGCCGCATACACCGACGCGCTCGCCTGGTACATCACCGGCGACAGCCGGTACGCGCAGAAGGCCATCCAGATCATGGACGCCTGGTCGGCGACGATCACCTCACACACCGGCAGCAACGCCCCGCTGCAGACCGGCTGGGCCGGCTCGGTCTGGCCGCGCGCCGCGGAGATCATCAGGTACACGTACAGCAGCTGGCCCAACGTGAACCGCTTCTCCACCATGCTGCGCAACGTCTACCTGCCGGTGGTCCGCAACGGCTCCGGCAGCAACGGAAACTGGGAGCTGACCATGATGGAGGCCGCGGTCGGCATCTCGGTCTTCCTGGAGGACCGGTCCGCCTACAACGCGGCGGTCACCCGGTTCCTCAACCGGACCCGCGCCTTCATCTACCTGCCCAGCGACGGCCCGCTGCCGTACACCGTCCCGGGCAGCGGCCTGGACACCCCCGCCGAGATCATCGGCTACTGGCACGACCAGTCCACCTTCGTGGCCGGCCTCGCCCAGGAGACCTGCCGCGACTTCACCCACACCGGGTACGGCATCTCGGCGATCTCGCACGTCGCGGAGACCTCCCGGATCCAGGGCCAGGACCTCTACCCGCAGGTCGGTGAGCGGCTCCGGCACGCCCTCGGCTTCCACTCGCGCTACCAGCTCGGCGAGGCGCCGCCGTCCTGGCTCTGCGACGGCAGCCTCACCCGCGGGCTCGGCCCGATCACCGAGGTGGGCTACAACGCCCTGGCCAACCGCCTGGGCAACGCGATGACCAACACCCAGACCCTCACGCTGCAGCAGCGCCCCGCCGGCACCAACAACCTCTTCGTCGCCTGGGAGACCCTGACCCACGCCGACAACCTGAACTGATCCGTACGCCGTGGGCCGTCGCCGGGCTTCCGGTGGCGGCCCACGTCGCACCGCGCTCACCGCTGCGGCCCGCCCAGCCGGGCGAGGCCCTCGGTTACGACGGCGCGCAGCAGGTCGCCGTACTCGCCGGACGGCAGGACGGGCAGGTGTTCGCGGGCCCGTGCGAATGCCTCCCGCGCGCGGTCGGGATCACCGAGCCGCTCGTACGCGAGCGCCACGCCGACGTGCAGCGACGGGTAGAAGGCGGCCACCCGCTCGTCACCGACCTTGTCGGCGCGGGCGAGCGCCTCCCGGTTCCAGCGCAGGATCTCCTCGGGGTCGTCCTGCTGGCGGGCCAGGTAGTGCGCCGCCACGCAGGCCTCGTAGTCGTCGCCGCTCCCGTCCCACGCCCGCCGGAAGAGCGTACGCGCGTCCGCCGGACGCCCCTCGGCCTCGGCGCGCATGCCGTCCTGGCAGAGCCGCAACACCGGATTGTCGAGATCCATCGCCCACTCCCTCACCTCGCTCGGTGATCGAGATCGTGCGGGCTCGACCGGCTCGAGGGTCAAACCCGGCGGGGACCGGTCGTGATCAGCACGACGGAGCGCTGTCGCCAACCGCGTCCCGCAGACCGCGCGCGAGATTGTCCCGGGCCGCGCTGAGCACGCGGATCCGCTCGTCGAGCACGGCGAGCCTGCGCCGGGCGAGCGCGACCATGGCCGGCGCAGGCGCGGCGGTGCGCAGGTCGCCGTCCAGGCAACGGCGGAAATGCGCGACGTCGTCCAGGGTCAGCCCGGTGGCGAGCAGATGACGGATGTTGCGCACCCGCACCACCGCCTCCGGGCCGTACTCGCGGTAGCCGTTGGACGCGCGCCGGGACTGCAGCAACTCCAGGCCCTCGTAGAACCGCAGGGTCCTGGTCGACACCCCGCTGACCCGGGCCAGTTCGCCGATCCGCACGGGCGTGACGCTACCCGGGCGGTCAGGCGACGACCGCTCCACCGTCGACGGTAATGACCACGCCGGTCGTGTAGGCCGCCTCCGGCCGGGCCAACTGGGTGACCCAGAAGGCGACCTCCTCCGGCTGACCGATACGCCCGAGCGGGACGTGTGCGATCAGGGCCTTTCGCAGCGCCTCCGCCTGCCCGGCGTCCAGACCCTGGTGTTGCGCGATCGGCGTGGCGATGGGGCCGGGCGCGACCGCCGCGACGCGGACTCCGTGCGGCGCGAACTGGACGGCCCAGGTGCGGGTGAGCGTCTCCAACGCGGCCTTCAACGCCACGTACAGCCCGCCGCCTGGCATCGGCCACCCGCGCTGACCGATGGCCGTGCTCACGTTGACCACCACACCGTGCTGCGTGGCCAGCTGCGGCAGGGCCGCCTGGGCGAGGTACATCGGGGCGAGCAGGTTCGTGGCGACCATCTGCCCGGCGGCGTGCCGACCGCTCGCATCGTCACCCGGCGTCTCCCGGACGACGGCGGCGTTGTTCACCAGCACGTCGACCCGACCGAAGTGCTCCAGGGCCGAACCGACGATCTTCTCGGCGGCGCCCGGGGCGGCGACGTCGGCGACGAGTGCGCGTACCCCCGGCAGCCCCTGCGCCGTCTCGGCGAGCCGGGACGCGGTGCGACCCACGACGAGCACCTGGGCGCCCTGGGTGGCGAAGGCACGGGCCGTCGCCCGTCCGATGCCGGTGCCACCGCCCGTGACGATCACTGTCTTGCCGTCGAACTGGGAACCCGTCATGGCACCCGACGGTAGACATTGACCCGTACGTCAAGGTCAAGTTCACCCCGGCACCGGCGAGTCGGCCTCCCCGGAGTCCGGGCGCCGGGCGGGCCGGTCGTGGTGCGGCGCGGCGCGCAAGACCAGCTGCGGCGGCAGGCCCGGCCGCCGGCGTGTGTGATCCTGGGCGGCGTGGAACTCAGGCATCTGGAGTACTTCGTCGCGGTCGCGACGGAGCGCAGCTTCACCCGGGCGGCGAAGCGGCTGCACGTCGTGCAGTCGGCGGTCTCCGCCGCGATCTCCGCGCTGGAGCGGGAGCTGGGCGCGCCGCTGTTCGCGCGCAGCGCCCAGCGGGTGGAGCTGACCGACGCCGGCGAGGCCCTGCTGCCGCAGGCGCGCGCCACCCTCGACGCGGCGCAGGCCGCCCGGGACGCGGTGCACGAGGTCGGCCAGGAGCTGCGCGGGACGGTGGTCGTCGGGTGCCTGACCGGCGTCGGCGGGATCGACTTCGCGGGCCTCTTCGGCGATTTCCACACCCGTCACCCGCGGGTCGCGCTGCACCTGCGGGCGGCGACCTGGAACGGCTCGGCCGGGCTGGCCCGGTCGCTGGTCGACGGTGAGATCGACGTGGCGTTCCTCGGGGTGAGCCCCCGGCCCTTCCCGAACCTCGAGACGCGGATGCTGGTGCCGGTGCCCCAGGTGCTCGTGGTCCCCGCCGGGCACCGGCTGGCCGAGCGGGACAGCGTCGTGCTGGCGGACGTGGCCGAGGAGTCGTTCATCGACTACCCCGTCGGCTACGCCAACCGGACGACCAACGACCTCGCGTTCGGCGCGGCCGGCCTGGAGCGCCACATCGCCATGGAGGTGGCGGACGTCACCGTCGCCGCCGAGTTCGTCCGGCACGGGCTGGGGGTGGCGATCCTGCCCGTACGCAACGTGCCGCCCGGGCCCGAGGTGAAGGCGCTGCCGGTCACCGACCAGTCGCTGGAGTGGGCGCTGCACGCGGCGACGGCCACCGGACGGCGGGTGAGCGCGGCGGCGAGCACCCTGCTCGGGATGGTGGACGGCCACCTCGAGCGTTGAACCTGTAGGCCCGCCGACGCACGGCGGGTGTGTGCGGTCGCGCCGGACGGCCGACACTCGTACGCGTTGTGACCCACTCCGCACCGGAGGATCTTGATAGCTCAGATGTGGCATCGTGGCCAGGATGAAGCCGCAGGTGGATGCCGGTAAGCGCCATCGGCTGCCCGAACCCGTCCGGGTAGCCCTGCGGGTGCTCCGCGGCTACCGGCCTACCGTCGCACGGGCGCGCGCGCTGGTGCGCAGCATGGCGACCTCGTTCGTGGTGCTCGGCACCACGCTCTGGCTGCTGCCCGGGGTCACCGCGAGCGGCCTGGTCGCGATGCTCTGGCTGGTCGCGCTCGTGACGGCCGTCGGGGCGGTGCTGCGCCCGCTGCTGCTCGCCCTGGCCACCGCGCTGGGCGGGCTCGGCGCGCTCGCCATCGGCGTGGGCGTACAGGCGGTCGTCATGTACGTGGCGCTGCGGCTCGATCCCGAGGCGCACGTGGCCGGTTTCGCGGTCGCGTTCGTCGCCGCGTGGGTCGCCGTGGCGCTGGCCGCGATCGTGAACTGGCTCGCCGACGCCGGCACGGACGACACCTTCGTCAGCGAGACGCTGCGGCTGATGACCCGGGTACGCCGGGCGGCGGGCCGCCGGCAGCACCCCACCCGGCGCTGGTGGCGGCGAAGCCCCCCGGAGTCGCCGACGGACGGGCGCGCGGCTGACGGGCTGCTCATCATCCAGCTCGACGGCGTGGCCGCGCCCCTGGTGCAGTGGGCCGTACGGGCCGGCAACCTGCCGACGATCGGCCGCTGGTTGCGCTCGCACAGCCACCGGATGACCCGCTGGCACACCGGGCTGCCGGCCACCACCCCGGCGGCCCAGGCCGGGCTGCTCCACGGAGACGTCCGGCACGTGCCGGCCTACCGGTGGTACGAGAAGGCGACAGGTGACGGCACGCCCGGGCGTCTCGTGGTGACCAGCCGGCCCCGGGACGCCGCCGAGATCGAACGACGCCTCTCCACCGGCGGCGGCCTGCTGCGCGACGGTGGGGTGAGCATCAGCACCGCCTTCTCCGGCGACGCGACGACCAGCCTGCTCACCGTCAGCCGGGCCGGGCTGCCCGGGCGCTCCACCCCGGGCTACGCGGCGTTCATGACCAGCCCGTACGGCTTCGCCCGCGCCGTCGTGCTCAGCGCCGGGCAGGTGCTGCGCGAGCTGCACGAGGCCCGCCGCCAGCGGGTGCGCGGTGTGCAGCCGCGCGGTGAGCGGCGCGGCTCGTACCTGGCGCTACGCCCCCTGGCCAGCCTGCTCAACGACCTGAACGTCTCGCTCATCGCCGAGCAGATGGCCCGCGGCGCGCCGGTGATCTTCTGCGACTTCGTCGACTACGACGAGGTGGCCCACCACGCCGGCCCGGCCCGGCCGGAGGCGATGGCGGCGCTCGAGGCGCTCGACCACACGCTCGGCATCCTGGAACGGCTGGCCGCCGAGGCGGCCCGCAACTACCACATCGTCGTGCTCAGCGACCACGGCCAGAGCCAGGGCGCCACCTTCCGCCAGCGGTACGGCGAGTCCCTCAGCCAGGTGGTGGCCCGGCTCGCGACGAAGCCGGCCCCCTCGCCCGGCGACGGCCGCCCGGGGCCCGCCGGGACGAGCGTCGAGGCGGCCGGCCGGGTGGAGCAGTGGGGGCGGGTCAACACGCTGCTCACCGAGGTGGCGGGGCGCGGCGGGGTCACCGCCGCGGCGACCCGCGCCGCCGTGCGCTCCGGCCCGGACGGGGAGGTGAGCCTCGGGCCGGCGGACCGCGAGGAGGCGGCCACCCGCACCGACCCGGAGACCGTGGTGGTGGCCTCCGGCAACCTCGCCATGATCTACCTCGCCCAGCACCCGGGGCGGCTGACCCGCGAACGCATCGACGCCGTCGCACCGGAGCTGATCGACGGGCTGGCCGCGCACCCCGGCGTCGGGCTGGTCGTCGTCGACTCGGCCGCCGGGCCGCTGGCGATCGGTCCCCGTGGCCGGCACCGGCTGCGCGACGGGCACGTCGAGGGCGACGACCCGCTGGCGCCGTACGGGGCACGGGCCCGGCGGGACCTGCTGCGGCACCAGACGATGGAGCACGTCGGCGATCTGGTGGTGATCAGCGCGGTCGATCCCAGCCTGGAGGAGGTGGCGGCCTTCGAGGAGCTGGTGGGCTGCCACGGCGGGCTGGGCGGCTGGCAGACCGAGGCGCTGCTCGTCCACCCGGCCGGCTGGTCCCAGGAGGGCGAGCTGGTCGGCCCGGACGCCGTGCACCGGCAGCTGCTCGGGTGGCTGGAGCAGCTGGGACTGCGTCGCCCCGCCGACGACGCCCCGGCCCGGCACGATGATCCTCCGGCCGGCGCCGACCGGCCGATCGTCCCCGAGCAGCCCGGCGTGCCGCTGCCCGTCAGGGCCGTGCCGGCGGAGGTTCCGGCGCCGTCCGGCGTCGGCCCAGCCAGCTGAGCCCCTGACTGACCAGGACGACGAGCAGGATCGCGGCGACCACGCTCTGCCACGGCTCCGGGAAGATCGCCCGGCCGACGACCCCGATCGCGGCGTAGAGCACGGACCAGGCGAGGCTCGCCGGCGCGTTGGCGACGGCGAAGCGCCGCCAGGTCAACCCCGCCACCGCACCGGCGAGCAGCACCGGCACCCGCCCACCGGGGATCAGCCGGGACACCAGGAGCAGCGAGACGCGTCCCTCGCGGACCCGGGCGGCCAGCCGGTCGAACCGCTGCGGCTCCCGCAGCAGCCGCAGGCGCCGGGCGATCCGCTCGCCGCCCCAGAGGAGCACCAGGTAGGTGGCGAGATCACCGACGTACGCGCCGAGCGCACCGGCGGCCACCACGAAGACCACGGTCAGCGGTTGCTGGTGGGCGGCGAGCGCGGCCGCGCCGCTGACCGCCGCACCAGTCGGCACCACCGGAACGAGGGAGCCGAAGAGCACCACCAGGATCAGCCAACCCAGCGCCCCGAGCGTCGCCGTCATGAGCGGGTGATCGCGCAGGATTCGCCGGGACGCAGCACGCGCACCCGGGTACCGGGCGAGAGGGCGCCGGCGTGCCGGGCGAACTCCTCCCCCGGTGGGAGGAACCGGTCGGGTCGGACCCGGTCGAAGCCCACCGGCCAGAACGTGCCGTAGTGGATCGGCACCGCCCAGGCCGCCGCCGCCCGCCGTACCGCCTCGGCCGCGCGGGCCGGATCGAGGTGACCGGGGCCGAGGGTCGGCCCCCATCCGGCGACGGGGACGAGCGCCAGGTCGAGCGGGCCCAGCTTGCCCATCTCGTCGAAGAGGCCGGTGTCGCCGGCGAACCAGGTGCGGGCCGCGCCCTGCAGCAGGTAGCCCACGGCGGCGGCGTGGTGCCGGGACCAGGGGCCGCGCCGCGTGTCGTGGGCCGCCGGCACCGCGGTGACCCGGACCCGGCCGACGGTGGTCGTCTCACCGACGGCGAGCTCGACGCAGCGGTCGGCGGCGGCGCCCAGCGCCCGGCGGACCAGCCGCGTCGCGCCGGCCGGCACCACCAGGGTGGGGTCTCCTGGCAGCCGGCGCAGTGACGCGAAGTCCAGGTGGTCGGCGTGCAGGTGCGACACGAGTACGGCGTCCGGCGCGCCCGGCAGCTGTGGGGTGGGGCCGCGGCGGCGGCGCAGGTGCGCGAGCCGGTCCCGCAGCAGCGGGTCGGTCAGCAGGTGGGTGCCGGAGTCCTCGATCCACACGGTGCTGTGTCCGTGCCAGGTCACGTGCGCCGCGGGATCCCCCGCACCTGTCTCGGTCACGTCTGCCACCGTATCCGACCTGCTGCTCCGTCCTCGGTGGGGGCGTCGCGGGTGGTCCGCAGGCGCGCAACTCCGGCGGCACGCACCGACCACGCCTATGGCCGACGCCGTCGCGGTGCCCCTCAACCGGCCGGTTCAGGGGCACCGCCTCCGGGCGAGTTCACCACTGCCGTGGGGGCATTCCGGCCACGGGCGGGCTCGCCAGACGCCGGCGGGCGCGCCGGCCACTGCGTAGCAGCAGCAACCCGCCGATGATCATGCCGGCCGCGAAGAGGCCGAAGACCCCCGCGAACACCAGCAGGAGCACGTCGAGCGGCTGGCCGACACGACGGGGTGTCCCGTCGTCACCGGGACCGAAGTGCGCGCCGGCGCCCTTCGCGTTCACCGGCATCACGTACGGCGCTGGTTTGACCTTTCCGGCGGCGCGCAGCGCCTTGGCCGCGTCGACGACCCCGTAGCCGGTCTTCGGGTCGTGCCGCTGCGGATGCGACGCGGTGCGCTGGAGCAGGTCGCCGACCTGCCGGGGGGCGAGCTTCGGGTACTTGGCCAGGATCAGCGCGGTGACCCCCGCGGTGAGCGCGCCCGCCTGCGAGGAGCCCTGCTCGGAGACCCGCCCCTTCGACTTGATGTCGGCGCCCCAGATGTCGACGCCGGGAGCGGCCACGTCCACGTAGGAGTGCACCGTCGAGAAGTCGGCCCGCCCGCCCGACGGGGTGCTGGCGGCCACGCCGATCACGCCGGGATAGCCGACCGGGTAGGCGACCAGATTCTCCCCGTCGCCGTCGTTGCCGGCCGACGCGATCACCACCACGCCCTTGGCGAGGGCGTACTGGATGGCCTTCGCCTCCTCCTCGTCGTACGGGGTGAACGCGTTCTCCGTACCCAGCGAGAGCGAGATGACCCGGGCGCCGCTGTCGGCCGCGTACCGGATGGCGTTGCGCAGCGCGTGCGCCGACTGCGGGTTCGGGTTCGCCAGGCTCTGCTCCCAGGTCTGGTAGTCGGGGTCCTCGCGGTCGCGGATCGCCCGCAGGCCGAGCACCTTCGCCTTCGGCGCGACGTCGAGGACGTTGGAGGCCATCGACGTGCCGTGCCCGCCGTACCAGGACTCCTTCTTGTCGTTCTCGCTCAGGAAGTCGGGCCCCTCGGTGGCGCGGCCGGCGAGAACCGGGTGGTTCGTCCGGATCCCGGTGTCGATCACCGCGACGGTGATCCCGTCACCCTCGCTCAGGTCGTGCGCCGCCGGCACCGACAGGGCGTCGAGCTCCCAGCCCTTGCCCGCCGCGTGGACCGGGGCGGCCACCGCGACCAGGGCCCCGGCGACGCCGAGCGCGACGGCGGTGCGGGACACCGCCCGGAACGCCCGCGCCCTCATCGGCCGTTCGCCAGGTGGTCGAAGGTGCGCGCGTACCCGCCGACGAGTTCGTCGGCGACGCCCTGGTAGAGCTTCTGCTCGCTGCGGCCGCTGATCGCCCAGTCCCCGGGGAGCTTCCCGTACTGGCGGCGGGGGTCCAGGGGACCGACGGTGATGGCGGCGACGTACGGCGGCGAGTTGGTGGCGAGCCCGACGGATCTCGCCCGACCGGCGTACGCGAGCTTGCGGCTCCAGCCGGCGGCCGCGGTGCCGGGCACCGCCATCGGGACGACCATCGGTACCCGCTCGGAGCCGAGCTCCTCCGCGATCTCCGTCGCCTGCTGGTAAGAACCGACCACGGCGAGCGCCACGGTCGCAGCCATGTCTCCCCCGACGTGCACGTACGTCGCCCGCAGCACGCTCACGCACCCCTGCGCGATCACCGCTTCGGTGAGCTTGTCGGCGAGCACCCCGCGGCAGTCCTTCTGTTCGGCGAGGCCCTGCCGGGACCACCCCTGCGGCTGCTCCCCCGTCAGGTAGGGGTCTCTGAGGAAGTCCGGGAACACCTCCTCGGTGCGCAGGTTGTGCCAGGCGACCGCGGCGAACGCGTCGTTGCCGGTCTGGATCCGGTGGTTCTTGATCGCCGCGTACGTCAGCCCCCCGGCGAGCACCAGGGGCACCACGGCGGAGATGGTGGCGAGGATGCCGAAGACGCGCCGCTTGCGGCCGCGCGGCCGACCGGTGTCAGCGGGTGACGGCTGCGGAACGCCCACCGGGCCGGCGGGCGGCGCGGCGGCCGGGTGCGCGTAGGGCGGGAACGGCGGTAACGGCTGGGCGAAGGGCGGGACCGGCTGCGCGGGCTGCGCGAACGGCGCTGCCGGTGGGACCGGCTGCGCGAACGGTGCTGCCGGCGCGACTTGCGGAACCGGCGGAGCCGGCGGGATCGGCTGCGCGAACTGTGGCGCCGGCGGAACCGGCGGCGGGACCGGCGCGGACCGTGGAGGTTCGTAGGCGGAGCCACCGTACGGCTGGTACGGCGTGGGTGGCTGTGACAAGAGGAGACCTTCCCGCCCGCCGCGACGACGGGGCACTACCGGAATCGGCTGTGGATCCCGGCGACCCTGGCATCCGGTCCTTGCCACCGCCTTGCCACCGGCTCGCCACCGGCGCTCCGGCGCGCGGATCCGGTGCCTCTAGGATTCCCCGAATGGAAATCCGGCTGCTGGGTGCGGTGGAGCTGTACACCGACGGCGGGCAGCTGGTCCCTCTCCGGCGGCGTCAGGAGCGGCTGACGCTCGCGGTGCTGCTGCTCGACCCCGACCGGGTGGTCAGCGCCGAGCGGCTGGTGAGCGTGCTCTGGGGACAGACGCCTCCGGCGACCGCCAGGGCGACGCTGCAGGCGCTGATGTCGCGGGTCCGCAAGGCGGTGCACGTCGCCGCCGGGGCGGATACCGACGGGCGGACCCGCCTGCTTGCCCTGGGCGAAGGCTACCGGCTCTCCGTACCGGCCGATTCGGTGGACCTGCACCGCTTCCAGCGGATGGTGGAGGGCGCGAGGGCCATCACCGACCCGCGGCGGCGATCCGCGCAGCTCGCCGCCGCGCTCGATCTGTGGCGTGGGCCGGCGCTGGCCGACGCGACCACCGGCACCCTCCGGGAGCGGCTCTGCGGCGGCATCGAGGAGTCCCGTCTCACGGCGCTGCTGGACCGGATCGACGCCGACCTCTCCGCCGGCCGGCACGCCGAACTCGTGTCTCAGCTCAGCGAACTCGTCGTCGACCATCCCCTGCAGGAGCGTCTGCACGGTCAACTGATGCTGGCCCTCTACCGCAGCGGCCGGCGGGCGGACGCCCTGGCCGCGTACCGGCACGCCCGTCGGCTGCTCGTCGCGGAGCTCGGCCTGGAGCCGGGCCCGTCCCTGCGTGAGCTCGAGGCGGCGATCATCGGGGACGACCCCGGCCTCGGCTCCGCCGTAGCCGGTGCGGCGGCCAGCACGATCCCCGGCGCCGGGCGGGGCACGACGTCCGGGGCCGGTGCGGCCGGCGCTGTCACGGAGCTGCCGGCGCCACCGGTGGCCGTGGTGCCGGCACAGCTACCGGCCGGGGTGGCGGCGTTCGTCGGTCGTACGGCGTACCTGTCCCGGCTGGACGCGCTGCGCCCGGACGAATCCGACGAACGCCACGATCCGACGATCGTCACGATCACCGGCACGGCCGGGGTCGGCAAGACGTCGTTGGCGTTGCGTTGGGCGCACCAGGCTCGCCGCGCGTTCCCCGACGGACAGCTCTACATGGACCTGCGGGGGTTCGACGCCGAAGCGGCCTCGGTCGGACCGTCGGAGGTGCTGCACGCCTTCCTGCACGCCTTGCAGGTGCCGGCGCAGCGGATCCCGGCGATGCCGGCCGCGCAGAGCAGCCTCTACCGCAGTCTGCTCGCCGAGCGGCGGATGCTGATCGTGCTGGACAATGCCCGCGACGCCGATCAGGTCCGGCCGCTGCTGCCCGGCACGGCGGGCTCGATGGTCGTGATCACCAGCCGGAACCGGCTCAGCAGCCTCCTGGTGATCGAGGGTGCCCACCCGATGCACGTCGACCTGCTCACCGCCGGGGAGGCACGCAAGCTGCTGGTGGACCGGCTCGGCGGCCACCGGGTGGCCGCGGAGCCCGACGCGGTCGCCGAGATCGTCTCGCACTGCAGCCGGCTGCCGCTCGCCCTGGCCGTCGTGGCCGCCCGCGCGGCCGCAAACCCCGGATTCCCGCTCGCCGCCATCGCCAGCGAGCTGCGCGCGGCGCGCGGCGGGCTGGACGCGTTCGACGGTGACGAGACGTTCACCGGCGTCCGGGCGGTCTTCTCGTGGTCGTACCGGGCTCTCGACCCACCTGCGGCACGGTTGTTCCGCCTGCTCAGCCTGCACCCGGGACCGGACATCGCCGCGCCGGCCGCCGCGAGCCTCGCCGGCGTGCCGGTCCGCGCGGTCCGTCCGCTGCTGGCCGCGTTGACCGGGGCGCACCTGCTCTTCGAGCAGAGTCCCGGCCGGTACGGGTTCCACGACCTGCTGCGGGCGTACGCCGCGGAGCTGGCGTCCGCGCACGAGGCTACCGCCGAACGCACGCAGGCGCAGGGCCGGCTCTTCGACCACTACCTGCACACCGCCGACCTCGCCAACCGGCTGCTCTACCCGGGCCGGCAGTTGATGTCGCTCTCCCCACCCCGCCCCGGGGTCGCGGTGGCCGACCTCGCCGCGCCGCCGCAGGCGGTCGCGTGGTTCGCGAGCGAGCAGCGGGTCCTGCTCGGTGTGATCAACCACGCGGCCGAGCACGGCTTCGACCGGCACGCCTGGCAGCTCGCCGGCATCCTCACCACGTTCTTCCACCGGTTCGGTCTCTGGCACACGATGGCCGCCACCCAGCAGACGGTGGTGACGGCGGCGAGCCGGATCACCGACCCGGCGGGCAGGGCGCACCTGCACCGCAGCCTCGCCGTCGCGATCGCCGCGCTGGGCCGCGACGACGACGCCCAGGCCCATCTGGAGTACGCCCTCGACCGGTTCCGCGAGCTGGGCGACTCGAACTATCAGGCCGACACCCACATGGGACTGGTCTGGGTGCACGGGCGGCTGGGACAGCCGGAGCTGGGCCTGCACCACGCCGAGCAGGCCCTGGCGCTCTGGCGGACGACCGGTCACCGCACCGGCCAGGCGAACGCCCTCAACAACATCGGCTGGTGGCACGCCCAGGCGGGCCGGTACGAGGAGGCGCTCGCCTACTGCGGTCAGGCGCTGGACCTGCACCACGAGACCGGCGAGAACACCCACGACGAGGCCGTGGCGCTGGACAGCCTCGGCTTCATCCACCACCACCTCGGTCAGCACGACCGGGCCGTCGCGCTGTACGGGCAGGCACTCGCCCGCTACCGCGCGGTGAGCAGCCGCTACTACGAGACGAGGACGCTGACCCGGCTCGGCGAGCTGCACCTGACCGCCGGTGATCCGGCCCTCGCCCGCCGGACCTGGGAGCAGGCGCTGGCCATCCTCGACGAGCTCACCCACCCGGACGCGGACGCGCTTCGTGACCGGCTCGCCGCGCTGCCCGGGTGACTCAGCGCTCCACCGCGCCGGGGTCAGCGTCGAGACGTCGGGTGATCTCGGCCAGCACGGCGTCGGTCTCCGCGCCGGGGCGCAGCAGCATGAAGGCGTGGATCATGTCCGGGTACTCGTGCAGGGTCATCTCCGTGCCGGTCGCCTCGGCGGCGAGCTGGGCCAGGCGACGTGCGTCCGGGGTGAGGATGTCGTTGGTCCCGGCGAAGATCGCGACACGGCCGAGGTTCTCCAGCGGCCCGTTGATGGGGCTCAGCAGTGGCGTGGCGACGTCGGCGCGGCCGGCCCACCACCGCGCGAACCGGCTGAGGTTCTCGGTCGAGGAGATCGGATCGTGGGGTTCGAGCGCCCTGATCTCGGGGTTGGTCAGTGTCGCGTCGAGCCACGGCGACATGAGGACGAGGTCCCTCGGCCGCCGCTGTCCCGGCGGGAGGGACTGGACCAGCGCGAGACCCATGGTCGCGCCGGTGGAGTCACCCATCACCGCGAACGTGTCCGGGTCCGTCCCGTCGCTCAACTGGTCGTAGAGCCGCCGGAGGGTCGGGAAGACGTCGTGATGCGTGTGCCCGGGTGCGAGCGGGAAGTCCGGCACGACGAAGGCGCGTCCGGTGCGGGCGGCCAGCCGGGCGATCAGATCCCAGTGCGCCGGCTGTAGCGGACTGACGTAGCCGCCGCCGTGCAGGTAGAGGACGTGCCCGCGGGCGTCGCCCGTAGCGGGGCGCACCGTGTGCACCGGCCATCCTTCGAACTCGCTCCGCTCGATCTGAAGCCGTCCCGGCAGGGGTCCGCCGGTGCTGTTTCCGGTCATCGATGCGTTCCTTTGGCTTGCTGTCTCAGGAGGTTTCGAACGGTTCACGTGCTCTGCGGCGTTGTCGGCTCGGAGGCCCGAGCGTCCCCGCGCCATCGACTCCCGCCACACGAGGGTGGATCCCCAGTTCCGGGAGGATCCACCCTCGGTCCTGCGGATCAGGACACGGCGGAGGCCAGACGCAGTGCGGTGGCGGCGAGCGAGACGACGAGCAGCAGGGCGGGCGGGAGGACCGCCCGGTCGCCGACGCGAAGGTGCGCGGCGATTGCTCCGGCGAAGTAGAGGACCAGGCCGATGCCGGCCGCGACGCCGAGCGGCCACCACGCGAGACCGACAAGCAGCCCCGCAGCGCCCGCGAGTTCGAGGAAGGCGAGCAGCGGGCGCAGCCGCGTGGCCCCGACCCGTTCCAGGGTCTTCATCTGTTGCGGGTCGCGCTTCAGCTTTCCGGCGGCGGACACCGCCAGCAGGGCCGCGAAGGCGATGCTGACAACAAGGGTGGCGACGAACATTCGTGACTCCAGGGGGCAGCGGTACGGCAGGGGGGAGGGACCCTCCCTGTTCCGGAGAGCAATCTCCGGTACACGGTATAACGGAGATCTGTCTCCGGTATTCCGGGTACCATGTCCCCGTGGAGCAGACGACGAGCGAACGCGACGAGGGACGGCGTCCGCGCGCCGAACGCCGGGACAGCATCCGCAACCGCGAGCGGATCATCAGCGCCGCGGAGGCGCTCTTCACCAGCGAGGGCCTCGACGCGCCGATCGACAAGATCGTCACCGCCGCGGGCGTCTCCCCCGGCACGCTCTACCGGCACTTCCCGTCCCGCGTCCAACTCTGGGAGGCGGTCCTCGACCAGCCACTGCACGCCGCGCTCGAGCTGGTCGAACGGGCGCTCGCAAACCCGGACCGATGGGCGGGGGTCGCGGAGTTCGTCATGGCCACGTGCGCGCTGGAGGCGGAGCGCGGCGGCTACCTCAACCTCATGACCACGCGCTTCGACGGCTCCCCCCGGCTGGTGGAGCTGCGTGGGCAGATCCAGCGACGCATCGAGGAGCTCTTCGACCGGGCTCGGGAGGAGGGGGCCGTCCGCCCGGACTTCACCGTCGAGGACCTCATCTTCATCACGCTGTCCAACAGCCGGGTCGCCGAGGTCACCCGAACGGTCGCACCGGGCGCGTGGCGGCGCAACGCGGAGCTGTTCCTCGACAGCATCCGTCCGGAACGCGCCCATCCGCTGACTCAGCCACCCATGAGGCCGAGCCAGGTGGCGCGCGCCATGATGCGACCGCCGGCCGGCCGAATCCGGTCGGCCGCGGCCGAGAAGAGCGCGAAGTAACCACGCCAGCCCGCACTACTTCCTCCATTCGCCCCGTGTCCGGCGAACAGGCGATTACCGTACGTAAGCGTGACCACCATTCGGGTTACCTCCGTGGCGCTCGGCGCCATTCTGGCCCTGCCCGCCGTCGCGATCGCGCCACCGGCGCGGACGACCGCCGCACCGCCCGTGCCCTGTCCGGCGGTGAAGCCACCGACACCGGCGCCGGCTCTCCCGTCTCCGCCGCCGGTTGACCCCGCGCGGCGAGCGGTCGGCGGTGCGGCCCTCGCGACGGCCGGGCTCGCGATCGCGCCCGGCGCGCCGAAGCCGCCCGCGGTGACCGCCACCTCGTGGCTCGTGGCGGACCTGAAGACCGGCGAGGTGCTGGGCGGCTGCGGGCCGCACGAGCACCGGACGCCGGCCAGCGTGCAGAAACTGCTGCTGGCCGCCGCGCTGATGCCCCGGCTCGACCCGAGCCAGGAGGTGGAGGTGGCGCGGTCGGACCTGCGCGACCTCGATCCGGAGAGCTCGCTGATGGGGGTACGGGCCGGCGGCCGGTACGCGGTCGAGGACCTGTGGCTGGGGCTGCTGCTCTGCTCGGGCAACGACGCAGCCAACGTGCTCGCCCGCCTCGGCGGCGGCAGCACCGGCCGGCAGGGCGGCGTCGACGCGATGAACGAGGAGGCCCGGCGGCTGCGGGCGTACCAGACCCACGCGGTGACGCCCTCGGGCCTCGACGGCCCCGGCCAGTACACCAGCGCGTACGACCTCGCGTTGATCGCGCGGGCCACCTTCGCCCGCGACGACTTCCGCCGCTACGTGGCGACCCCGGTGGCGCGGATACCGGCCCGCCCCGGCAGCCCGGCGTTCGAGATCACGCACGACAACACCCTGCTCGGCAACTACCCGGGCACGCTCGGAGGCAAGACCGGCTTCACCGACCTGGCCCGGCAGACGTACGTCGGGGTGGCCGAACGCGACGGCCGGCGGCTCGCGGTCACCCTGCTCGGCGCGGAGACCGCCCCGCTGGGCAGTCTGGGCGAGTCGGCGGCGCTGCTCAACTGGGGGTTCGCACTTGCGCGCGGCGCCTCCGTCGGTCACCTCGTGGCACCCGAGGAGAAGAAGTACGACCAGCCCGTGGTGCCGGTCAAGGGTGAGCGCGAGGAGGAGGCGGCCGAGAGCACCTCGCTGCTGCTGCCCGTCGGGCTCGGTCTCGGCGGGGTCTTCGTCCTGACCCTCGCCCTCGTGGTGATCCCGTGGCGACGCCGGAGCAACCGATCGAAGTCCGATCGGCCCTGACGAGGACGCCGCCGACGGAGTGCGCCGCCACGGCCACCGGGGGCGGGGTGTGCACGGCGACCCGGGCATGTGAGGATCCGCGCATGCGTGCGGTGATCTTCGACGAGTTCGGTGCCCGGCCCGAGGTCCGCGAGGTTCCCGACCCGACGCCGCCGCCCGGGGGCGTGGTCATCCGGGTCGAGGCGACCGGGCTGTGCCGCAGCGACTGGCACGGCTGGCAGGGGCACGACCCCGACATCCGCGCGCCGCACGTGCCCGGCCACGAATTCGCCGGCGTCGTCGCGGCCGTCGGCGAGGGGGTACGCGGGTGGCGGCGCGGCGACCGGGTCACCGCGCCGTTCGTCTGCGCGTGCGGGCAGTGCCCGGCCTGCCTCGCCGGTGACCAGCAGGTGTGCGAGCGGCAGACCCAGCCGGGCTTCACGCACTGGGGGTCGTTCGCCGAGTACGTGGCGGTGCACCACGCGGACGTCAACCTGGTCCGGCTCCCCGACGACCTGGGTTACCCGGCCGCGGCGGCGCTGGGTTGCCGCTTCGCCACCGCGTTCCGGGCGGTGGTCGCGCAGGGGCGGGTCGCCGCCGGCGAGTGGGTGGCCGTGCACGGCTGCGGCGGCGTCGGTCTCTCCGCGGTGATGATCGCGGCGGCGTGCGGCGCTCGGGTGGTGGCCGTGGACGTCTCCCCCGCCGCGCTGGAGTCGGCCCGCCGCTTCGGGGCCACGGTCGGCGTGGACGCGAGCGCCTTCACCGGCCCGGGCGAGGTGGCCGCGGCCGTCCGCGAGGCGACCGGCGGCGGCGCTCATCTCTCGCTGGACGCGCTGGGCGCTCAGGCGACCTGCGTCGCCTCGATCGAGGGCCTCCGGCGGCGCGGGCGGCACGTGCAGGTCGGTCTCCTGCCGGCCGCGCAGGGGCGTCCGGCGGTGCCGATGGAGCTGGTGATCGCGTACGAGCTGGAGCTGCGCGGCAGTCACGGCATGGCGGCGCACGCCTATCCGGAGCTGCTGCGGATGGTCGAGGCCGGGGTGCTGCGCCCCGCCGACCTGGTCACCCGCACCATCGGCCTCGACGAGGTGCCCGAGGCGCTGACCACCATGGACGGACCCGGCTTCGGCGGGATGTGTCTCGTCCGGCCCTGGTGACCCGACCGGCGGCTCGCGCTTCCGGACCGCGGCGGCAGGCCGGCTGCCGGTTCCGTGCTTCGGCGTCGGACTTCACGCCGATTCCGGCGTCGGCCCGGTGTAGCCGCTGCTCCAGCGGAACCGGTTGCTCGGCTGGGCGTACTCCTCGACGACGTGTGCGACCCAGCCCGCGGTACGCGCGATGGCGAAGATCACCTCGGCCGCGCCGGGTCCCATGCCGCTCGCGTGTGCCAGCACGGCCACGGCGAAGTCGATGTTGGGCCGGCTGCCCCGCCGCAGCGCCGTCGCGATCAGCTCGTCCACGGTGCGACGCAACCCGTCGGGCAGCGGGAGCGGCGCGACCAGGTCGAGGAGGGCGGCCGCGCGGGGGTCGCCGTCCGGGTAGCGCGGATGCCCGAATCCGGGCAGGCCACCGCCGCGCAGCGATTCGGCGATCGCGGCCGCCGTCCCGTCCCGCACGGCGGACTCGATCATCCGGTGGACCGTGCCGCCGACGGCGCCGTGCATCGGCCCGTCGAGCGCGCCCAGACCGGCCAGTACCGCGGCGTACGGGTTCGCCCGGGTCGATGCCGCGACCCGTACCGCGATGGTCGAGGCGGCCAGGTCGTGGTCGGCGAGCAGGACGAGGGCGGCGTTGAGTGCCCGCAGACCCTCCACGGTCGCCGGCTCGCGGGTCAGCCGGGGCCAGAGGCGGGCCGCCAGGCTGTGGTCGTCGGCGATCGCGCTCCCCGCAAGGGGCAGCGCGTCGACCATGGTGGCCAGCAGGACGGGCCCGATCGCGACCACGGTGGCCGGCGCCAGGTCGAAGCGGAGCGGATCGAGCGCGGCCGCGAGGGCGACGACCACCGGAAGCCGGTCGAAGGTTCGGGCGTGGGCCGGCAGGTGGGCGGCGGCTCGTCTCGCCCCGTCGACGGTCTCGGCGGGGGCCGCGAAGCGCTCCGCCCGCCGCTGCCCCGTCCAGAGCCATCGGGCGACCTCTTCGAAGGGGGTGACCGGGGCGAGCTTCGCGGCGTCGAGTCCCCGGTAGTGCAGCCGCCCGTAGGCGATCAGTGTGGTGGCGGTCCGCATCGTCGCGGCGGTGTCCCGCTCCGGCCGCGTCCCCTGGGTACGGGCGGCCAACCGTTCGACGTCGGCCAGTCGGAAGCGGCTGGTCCGCTCGCCGGGAACCTTGACCCGGGCGAGCAGCCCTCGGCTGACGTACGCGTAGACGGTCTCGGGTTTGATGCGCAGCCGGTGGGCCACCTCGGCGGTCGTCAGCAGCTGCTCCTCGGACATGTGGCCATGCTCTCATGTTGACTGGATCAATGTTGACCAGGCTGTCCGGCGAACGTGAGGCTGCCCGCATGGCTGACACCACCACAGTTCCCCGGGGCCTCGCCGGCGTCGTCGTCACCGACACCACGATCGGCCGCGTCCGTGGCCGCGAGGGCTTCTACCACTACCGGCAGTACTCGGCGATCGACCTCGCCGAGCGCCGCACGCTCGAGGACGTCTGGGCGCTGCTGATCGACGGCGCCCTGCCGACCGAACCGAAGGCCCTGCATCGGGAGATCGCACCGCTGCGCCACATACCGCCGGCGGTCGCCGCCGCGCTGCCCGGCATCGCCGCGGCCTCCTCGTCGCCGGACCCCATGGGTGGGTTGCGTGCCGCGCTGGCGGTCGCCGGGCTCACCGCCGGCGCCCGCCCGCTCTACGACACCTCGCCGGCCGACCGCCGGGCGCAGGCCATGGCGCTCTGCGCGCTCACCCCCAGCCTGCTCGCGGCGCTGTACCGGCTGCGGGCCGGCCTGGAGCCGCTCGCGCCCCGCGACGACCTGCCGCACGCGGCCAACTACCTGTACATGATCACGGGTGAGGAGCCGTCCGAGCCGCAGGCGCGCGCCATCGAGCGTTACCTCATCGCGACCGTGGACCACGGCTTCAACGCGTCGACGTTCACGGCTCGCGTGATCGCCTCCACCGGCGCCGACCTCTACGCCTGCATCGGCGGCGCCCTCGGCGCGCTCTCCGGCCCCCTGCACGGTGGCGCCCCCAGCCGGGCCCTCGACACCCTCGACGCCATCGGCTCCGTCGATCGAGCCGACGCCTGGCTGCGCGCCCGCATCCTCGGCGGCGAGCGGATCATGGGGTTCGGGCACCCGATCTACCGCACGGAGGACCCCCGGTCACGCATGCTGAAGGGGATCGCCCGGGACCTCGGCGGGGAACTGGTGGACTTCGCGGTGGCCGTCGAGGAGCGGGTGCTGTCGCTGCTGGCCGAACTCAAGCCCGGCCGGGAGCTGCACACCAACGTCGAGTACTACGCGGGTGTCGTCATGCACCTGTGCGGGTTGCCCCGGGAGATGTTCACGCCGACCTTCGCGACCAGCCGGGTCATCGGGTGGTGCGCGAACGTGCTGGAGCAGGCGGAGGACTCGAAGATCATTCGGCCGGACTCGCGGTACGTGGGGCCGCAGGCGCCGCAGCCCCTGCCCTGATCAGCACCGCCGCACGGTCTCGGCGACCGACCGGTGGAGTTCCAGTTAGCGACCGCGCGGCCCGGCTCGCTCCAGTAGTTTCGGATTGGGCCGGCCGCGGGCTCCCGCCCGCTGCCGTCACCTTCGCGGCGGCCCGGCCGCCTGCCGAGCATCGGTGAGATCCGGGTTGTCACAGGAGCGGGACACGGGGGCGTCGACATGGGGCACAAACACGCCGGAGCGACCGAGGCGGCGCAGGGTATCCGGCACGGCGGACACGTCTACATGCAGACGAACGAGACGCGCAACGCCATCATCCACTACCTACGCTCCGCGGACGGCATGATCACCGAGGTGGAGCGTGTCCCCACGGGCGGCGCCGGCTCCGGCACCTTCAAGCCGATCAGTGGCCAGGAGAGCGCGCCGAACGCGTTCGAGGGCGCCGGTAGCGTCCTGCTCACGCCGGATCGGCGATTCCTCTTCACCACGAACGGTGGCGACAACACCGTCTCCAGCTTCAGCGTCGGCAGCGACGGCCGGCTCACGCTGGTGGATCTCACGCCGACCGGAAACCCGGTCACCGGCCGGAGCGGCACGGCCAAGTCCCTGGCGTACGCGCCGTCGATCGGCACGCTCATCGTGCTGCACTCGTTCGGGCCGGACCACGTGCGCCTGATGTCGGTCGACGGTGCCGGAAAACTCACCCTGCGGCTGGACCGGTACACGGTGAACACACCGGACAAGCCGAACCGGGTCGCCACCATGGCGGCACTCACGCCGGATCAGCGGTTCCTCTTCGTCGGCACCACGTTCGACCAGCCGCCCACCGCGAACCCGGACGGGTCGGCGATTCTCTGGGTTCCCGGGCCCGACGGCAAGCCGAAGTCGATCGCGTCGAACGAGCCCGATCCCGACGGTCTCATCGTCTTCCCCGTGTCGCCGGACGCCACCCTCGGCCGGCCGTCGTTCTACGACGCGAACGGCGGCTCCCCGTTCTTCATCGTCTTCCTGCACAACCAGCCGGACACCTTCGTCATCGGGTACGCGGTGGGCGACGGCATCGCGAAGGGCACCATCGACGGCGACGGCCGGGTCGACATCGGCCGGCCCGTGCAGATCGACACGAGCGCCGGCAAGCCCTCCGAGCTGTGCTGGTTGTCGATCTCCCCCGATGACCGGTGGGCGTTCGCCACGAACTTCGGATACAGCGGCATCAGCAGTTTCCGCGTCGACGGGCCGGAGCCGGTGGTGGCCCAGGATCCCGCCTGTCCGAGGGTCCCGGGAGACGGCAGCTTCAGAGCACTCAACGGCACGGTCAGCAGCGGCCCGAGTTGCAGCTGGCTGACCCCGGACGGGGCGTACCTCTACCAGATCTACGGGAACGCCTCCAAGCTCATGGGATACGCCGTCCAGCCGGACGGGTCACTCGAGGAGTTGACCAGCGCGGCGATCCCCTACAACAGCCCGCAGGGCCTGGCCGGCGCCTGACCCGCCGGCACGGATGCCCGTTGCGCCCTCTTTAGTTGGTATGTCCAAAAAATAGCTTCCGTCCGCCTATCGTGGGCTGCGGACGCCGGACGCGTCCGCCTCTCATCGAGTTCGGGCGACGTCAGGGGACGAGACCATGCATCTCACGCCGAGAGAGATGGAGAAGCTGCTCATCCTCTCCCTGGCCCAGATCGCCGCGGCGCGCAAGGACCGCGGGATCAAGCTGAACTATCCCGAGGCGGTGGCCGTGGTCTCCGCGACCGCGCTGGAGGGGGCGCGGGAGGGGAAGTCGGTCGAGGAGGTGATGCATGACGCGAGTCATGTCCTCACCCGGGGCGACGTGATGGACGGGGTCGCGGAGATGGTGCCGATGGTCCAGGTCGAGGCGGTCTTCACCGACGGCAGTCGGCTCGTCACCGTGCACGCACCGATCCAGTAGCCACCGGCACGGGTCAGCGAGAGGAGGGCGAGGCAGCGGATGACGAAGGACTTCAGCCGGCACCCCGGGCCGACAGCCAAGCACCGGTGGCCCATCGGCGGCTACATCCTGGCGGACGAGCCGCTGGAGTTGAACGCCGGCCGGCCGACGCTCCGGATCGAGGTAAGCAACACCGGAGACCGGCCGATCCAGGTCGGCTCGCACTTCCACTTCTTCGAGGCGAACCGGAGCCTGGAGTTCGATCGGGAGGCGACCTTCGGTTGGCGGCTGGACATCCCGGCAGCCACCTCGATCCGCTTCGAGCCGGGCGACCGCAAGACGGTCCAGCTCGTGCCGTACGCCGGCCGGCAGCGGGTGTACGGATTCAACGGCCTGGTCAACGGGTGGACCGGTACCGGACCCACCCCGGGCTACCAGCCGGACCGGCCGGAGGCCTTCCAGCGAGCCCGCAGCCGAGGCTTCCGCTCCACCTCGGACGATCGCACCGCCACGTAGACCCAACCGGACCACGGGGCCGCCGATCGCGGCCGGGAGCAGAGTATGAGTCAGATTTCCCGGCAGGAGTATGCCGGACTGTACGGCCCGACCACCGGCGACAAGATCCGGCTGGGCGACACGGAGCTCTACATCGAGATCGAGCGCGACCTGCGGACCCTCGGCGACGAGGCGCTCTACGGCGGCGGGAAGACCCTGCGCGACGGGATGGGGGCCAGCGCCGAGTTCACCAGCGCGAACGGCGTCGTCGACCTGGTCATCACCAACGTGACCATCCTGGACGCGCTGCTGGGCGTGGTGAAGGCCGACGTGGGGATCAAGGACGGTCGGATCGCCGGCGTCGGCAAGGCCGGCAACCCGGACACGATGGCGGGAGTCACCCCGGAGTTGGTGGTCGGACCGGGCACCGACGCGATCTCCGGCGAGCACCTCATCCTGACCGCTGGTGGCATCGACACGCACGTGCACCTGGTCGCACCACAGCAGGCGTACGCGGCGTTGAGCAACGGCATCACCACCATCTGGGGCGGTGGCACCGGCCCGAGCGACAGCTCCAACGGGGTGAACAGCACCCCGGGACCGTGGAACCTGCACGCCATGATGCGCGCCTTCGAGGGCATCCCGATCAACATCGGACTGATCGCGAAGGGCAACAGCTCGGGGCTCGGCCCCCTGGAGGAGCAGGCGCTCGCCGGAGCGGCGGGGTTCAAGCTGCACGAGGACTGGGGCGCGACGCCACAGGCGATCCGGTCGGTGCTGACCGCGGCGGAGCGGTACGACATCCAGGTGGCGGTGCACACCGACACGCTCAACGAGAGCGGCTACATCGAGGACAGCATCGCCGCGTTCGAGGGCCGCACCATCCACACGTACCACACCGAGGGCTCGGGTGGCGGCCACGCACCGGACATCATCAAGGTGGCCGGCGAGATCAACTGCCTGCCGAGCTCCACCACACCCACCAATCCGTACGGGGTCAACAGCCAGGCCGAGCTGTTCGACATGATCATGGTGGCGCACAACTTCAGTCCGAAGGTGCCGTCGGACGTGGCGTTCGTGGAGAGCCGGGTCCGCGCGGAGACCATCGCGGCCGAGGACGTCCTGCACGATCTCGGCGTCATCTCGATGATGTCCAGCGACTCGCAGGCGATGGGCCGGATCGGCGAGAACTGGATCCGGGTGATGCAGCTGGCCAGTGTGATGAAGGCGGCCCGGGGCAGCCTGCCCGAGGACGCCGCCGGCAACGACAACTTCCGGGTGCTGCGCTACATCGCGAAGATAACCATCAACCCCGCGATCACCCAGGGCATCTCCCATCTGCTCGGCTCGGTCGAGCCGGGCAAGCTGGCCGACCTGGTGCTCTGGGAGCCGGCCTTCTTCGGGGCCAAACCCAAGATGGTGATCAAGAACGGCATGATCCTCTGGTCGATCATGGGGGACCCGAACGCGTCCGTACCCACCCCGCAACCGGTGCTCTACCGGCCGATGTTCGGCGCGCACGGCACGGCGTTGAGCGAGAGCTGCGTGACCTTCATGTCGCAGGCGGGTTGCGCCGCCGGTGTCGCGGAGAAGCTGGGCCTGCGCCGGCGGGTCCTGCCGGTACGCGGGACCCGTGGGCTGACCAAGCGCCACATGGTGCGTAACGACGTGTTGCCACACATCGAGGTGGATCCGGAGACCTTCGCGGTGAAGGTCGACGGCGTGCACGCCACCGTGCCGCCGGCCAAGACCCTTCCCCTGGCTCAGCTCTACTTCTTCAGCTGACCGCCCCCTCGGCGGCACCACCACCCCACCAACCAGCAATCCGGAGCGAAGGACGACGAGATGCTTGTCGAATCGGTACTCGGCAACGTGGACGAGCCGGCCTGGGCGGCCCGGCTCGACGCCGCCGGGGTGGATCGCCTGCTGCTCGATCAGTGGGAGGCGCAGAAGAACCGGCTGCGCAAGCACACCCGCGACGGTGTCGAGGTGGCGCTGTCGCTGGGTCGGGGGAACCGGCTGCGCGACGGCGATGTCCTGTACTGGGACGAGCGTTCGACCCGGGCGATCGTGGCGCAGGTGCAGCTGGGTGAGGTGATGGTCGTGGACCTGTCCCGGCTGGCGAAGGAGCCGGTCGAGGTGGGTCTGCGGTCGGCGGTCGAGCTGGGGCACGCCATCGGCAACCAGCACTGGCCGGCGGTGGTGAAGGGCACCCGGATGTACGTCCCACTCACCGTCGACCGCAAGGTGATGGATTCGGTGATGCGAACGCACGACCTGAGCGGGATCTCGCACAGCTTCGTGCCCGGCACCGAGGTCATCGCGTACCTCGCGCCGCACGAGTCCCGCCGGCTCTTCGGCGGCGCCGACTCGACGCCGCATTCGCACCTGCCCGAACCCGTCGACTGATGGCCCGGTCGGTACCGACGATCCCGGCCGCGCTGCGGCTGCTGCAGTTCGGGGACTCGATGTTCCCGGTCGGCGCGTTCGCGTTCTCCAACGGACTGGAGATGGCGGTGCAGGCGGGGGTGGTCCGCGACCGGGCCGAGCTGGCGGAGTTCGTCCGGACCGTGACCCACGTGGCGGCCACCGGGGACGGGGTGGCGCTGCTGCACGGGCATCGCGGCGCCGTCGCCGGTGACCTGGACCGGATACGCCGGGCCGACGAGGCCGTCCACCTCCGCAAGCTCTCCGAGGAGGCGCGGACGATGACCCTGCGGATGGGACGGAAGCTGGCCGAGGCGGCGGGACAGGTCGCCGGCGACTCGATGCTGGACAAGCGGTTCCGGGACGCCGAGCCGGACGGCGTCCCGGTCACCTATCCGGTCGCGCTCGGGGCGCTCTTCGCCGGCCTCGGGCTCGGCGAGGAGGAGGCCTTCGCCGTTCACCAGTACGGCGTCGCGGCCACGCTGCTCAGCGCCGCGCTCCGGCTGATGCGGATCGGTCACCTGGACACCCAGGCGATCCTCTACGAGGTGAACGGGACGGCCGCCGAGGAGTACCAGCGGGCGGCGGTCGCCGATCTGGACGACATGGCCGCCTTCGCGCCGATGGTCGACGTGCTGGCCGCGGCCCACGTCCACGCACACGTCCGCATGTTCATGAACTGACAACACGGTTTCGGGAGTGGCTATGAAGACAGTCAGTCGCATCGGCGTCGGCGGCCCGGTCGGCAGCGGCAAGACGGCGATCATCGAAGCGGTGGTGCCCCGGCTGGTGGAGAGCGGGCTGCGGGTGCTCGTGGTCACCAACGACGTGGTCACCACGGAGGACGCCAAGCATGTCCGGCGGGCGCTGACCGGGGTGCTGGTGGAGGAGCGGATCGTCGGCGTGGAGACCGGCGCCTGCCCGCACACGGCCGTACGCGAGGACCCGAGCATGAACCTCGCCGCGGTGGAGGACATGGAGGCCCGGTTCCCCGACAGCGATCTGGTGCTGATCGAGAGCGGTGGGGACAACCTGACCCTCACCTTCAGCCCCGCCCTGGTCGACTACTTCATCTACGTGATCGACGTGGCGGCCGGCGACAAGATCCCGCGTAAGAACGGTCCGGGGATCTCACAGTCGGACATCCTGGTCATCAACAAGATCGATCTGGCTCCGTACGTCGACGCCGACCTCGACGTGATGTCGGCCGACGCCACCCGGATGCGCGGCGGCAAACCGTTCGTCTTCACCAACTGCAAGACCGGCGCGGGGATCGACGAGCTGATCTCGCTCATCCGGTACCACGCCCTGTTCGACCTGCCGCAACCGGCCGCTCCCGGCGAGCCGCTCGCCGGTGGTCAGGAGGAGGCGCGGCGGGTGCCGGCGTGACCGACCTGGACGGCGCGCCGGAGCTGGCCCCGTACCGTGACGAGCCGGCCCAGCTACCCGGCGGCGCGCCGGGCAAGGTCGGCCTGCTCCGGCTCGCGTTCGAGCGGCGTGCCGAGCGGACCGTGTTGACCGACCTGTTCCGTCAGGCGCCCCTGCTCGCGCAGCGCGCGCTCTACTGGGACGCGGCGATGCCCGAGATGGCCTGCCTGTTCATCATCTCCACCTCCGGCGGGGTCCTTCAGGGTGACCGGTACCGGATCGACGTCTCGCTCGGCGAGGGCGCGCGGGCCCACCTGACCACCCAGGCGGCGAACAAGATCCAGGAGATGGACGCGAACTACGCCACCCAGTTCCAGCGGATCACCCTCGCCGAGGACGCCTACCTGGAGTACCTGCCGGAGCCGACGATCCCCTACCGGCACAGCCGGTTCGTCTCGGACACGGCCGTCACGCTGCCGGAGTCCGCGACCGTGCTCTACGCGGAGATCCTGCTGCCCGGCCGCAAGCACCACCGGGATGGGGAGATCTTCCAGTACGACCTCTTCTCCTGCGCCGTCCGGGCCGCCCGCCCGGGTGGACGGAACCTCTTCGTGGAGAAGTACGTGATCGAGCCGGCCCGGTTCGGCGTCGACCGTCGAGGGGTGCTCGACTCCTTCCACGTCTTCGGCAACGTCCTGTTGCTGACCTCGCCCGAGCGGGCCCGCCGCGTCGCGGATCAGACGCCACCCACCTGGGACGACGACCTCCCGATCGTCGCGGGGGTCAGCCTGCTGCCGAACGACGCGGGGCTGAGCTACAAGGTCCTCGGGCGGGAGACCGAACCTGTCCGGACCCTGATCCAGCAGTTCTGCACGGTGGCGCGGGCCGCGGCGGTGGGCCGGGCAGCGTCGTCGGCGTTCGCCTGGCGGTGACGCCGGTGGACTAGGAGATGTGTCGAAGTCCTCGGTCGAGCCGAGGCGGAGTCCAGGCGGCGGTCCGGCAAGGCGGGGATTCGTTCGGATACCGGTGTTGTATCCGGACGAAGCGCCGACGCCGACGGTCGTCGTCTGGGCCCGCCGCAGACCGGCCAGGGACTTTGACACACGCCCTAGCGCGGGAAACGCGCGGAGACGGCGATGACGAGCAGGAGCGGGACGATCAGCAGCGCCGGCGCGAACGCGGTCAGGTGCAGGGCGGCGAGCGCTCCGACGGCAGCGCCGGCCATGAGGGCCAGCAGGACCTGCGCCTTCGGCCGCAGCATGTGCCACGGGCTGCGCGCGGCGACACCGCCGATCAGGCTGGTCAGGGTGCCGGTGAGGTACGTGGAGGAGAGACCGGGTACGCCGAACCGCTGGATGGCGCTGCTCTGCACGCCGAGCGCCGCCGCCGACAGCATCAGCAGCACGAGGTCGACGCGCTCCGAGTGCTCGGGGAGGTTGAGCTCCCAGACGACGACGAAGACGACGAAGACCAGTAGTTCGAGGGTGAGCGCCCGGTTGACCTGTCGTGGCCAGACCGGGTCGTCCGGTTGGGCCGAGCCGGCGAGGCGGGCGCCCGCGAGGACGCCGACGATGAAGCTCAGAATGGCGCAGCCGGAGGTGACGGCGAGTTCGGCGTCGCCCCGGCCGGCCGAGAGGCCCAGCAGCACCATGTTGCCGGTCATGACGCTGGAGAACGCGCCGCCGAGGGAGAGGAAGCCGACGGCGTCGGCGCTGCCGGTCAGGAAGGTGAGTACGACGACGAGGGCGTGCCGTCGCCGCAGGAGGTCTCCGGGCGCCGCGGTGGCGACGCGGGAGCCGTTGACGTCTTGCTCTGTTCTCGACACTGTCGGCCGCCCTTCACAGATTGTTCTTCGTATACACTCGCCGTGACGTTGATGAGAGGCGGTCGGCTTGACTGGAGACCTGCGGGGCAAGCTCGGTGCTCAACACCTGCCGCTACGCGACCAGGTCCTCGTCGCCCTGCGGACCGCGATCATCAACGGCGACTACCTTCCCGGTGAACGGCTCACCGAGGACCGGTTGGCCGAGGACTTCGGCGTCTCCCGCAACCCGGTCCGGGAGGCGTTGCGCGTCGCGGAGGCCGAGGGGTTCGTCGTGATCCTGCCCCGACGCGGGGCGGTGGTCGCCTCCCCCAGCAGCGGGACGGTCGCGGACATGTTCGCCGTCCGCGAGCGCCTGGAGGCGCTGGCCGCCCGGCTGGCGGCCGAACGGGCCACCGCGGCGGACGTGGCCGCCCTCCGGGAGCTGCTCGACCAGGGCCACGAGGCGACCGAACGGCACGACCTGCGCCGGGTCGCCGAGTTGAACAGCGCCCTGCACCTGCGGATCCTCCAGATCAGCGGCAACCCCTGGCTGTCGTCGATCACCAAGGCGCTGTACCTCCATGTGCAGTGGGTCTTCCGGCTGGGTGCCGCGGAGCGGGCCCCGCACTCGTGGGCCGAGCACATCCAGCTGGTCGACGCGATCGAGTCCGGCGACGGGGATCGGGCCGAGCTGGCCGCCCTCGCCCACCTCGGCGCCGCCTACGTGGCGGCGCACGAGAACGCCGAGGGCGGCTACCAGGCCCGCTAGGGCGTGTGCCGAAGTCCTCGACTCGACCGAGGACTTCGACACCTGCCCTCGGCGTCACCGCCCGCAGGCGTAGCCCTGCACGCCGCGCGGGTTCGCGCCCGCCGCGAGGACGCCGGTGTCCGGGTCACGGGTCACCGCGCAGAGCCGCCCCAGGCTCCACGGGTCGGAGAGCCGCACCTCGTGCCCGTACCCCCGCAGCGTCGCCAGCGTCTCCTCGTCGAGGCGGTCCTCCACCACCAGCACGCCGGGCTCCGTTCCGCGCGGATAGAACGACGCGGGAATGCTCGTCGTGTGCCAGGCGGGCGCGTCGATCGCCTCCTGCAGCGACGCCCCGCCGGCGAGGTGACGCAGCAGGAAGAGCAGCTGCCACTGGTCCTGCTGGTCCCCGCCGGGCGTGCCGCACGCCATGACCGGCTCGCCGTCGCGGTACACGAGGGTCGGGCTCAACGTGGTACGCGGACGGCGTCCCGGCGCGAGCGAGGAGGCGAGCCCCTCCTCGAGCCAGAACATCTGGAGGCGGCTGCCGAGGGGGAAGCCGAGCTCCGGAATGGTCGGTGAGCTCTGCAGCCACCCACCGCTCGGCGTCGCGGAGATCATGTTGCCCCAGCGGTCGACCACGTCGACGTGGCAGGTGTCGCCCCGGGTGACGCCGTCCGACTTGACCGTCGGCTCACCCGTCGTGGCGTCGGTCGCGTCCACCAGCGGCCCGGCGCCCCGTCGGGCGTGAGCCGACAGCCGCGGCTCGGCCCCGTCCGGACGCCCCGGCCGCAGCTCGGTCGACGCGCGCTGCCCGATCAGGGCGGCCCGCTCCCGGGCGTACTCCCGGGACAGGAGCGTCTTCGCGGGCACGTCGCCGCCGTCGCCGTACCACGCCTCACGGTCGGCGAAGGCGAGCTTGAGCGCCTCCGCCTGGGCGTGGATGCCGGCCGCGGTCGACGGGTCGTACGCCTGCGGATCGTCGAGCGCGTCGAGGATCGACAGGGTCTGCAGCAGCACCGGGCCCTGCCCCCAGAAACCGGTCTTCGCCACCGTGTGGCCGTGCCAGTCGAGGGTGGCCGGCTCCTCCCAGGTCGCCGAGTACGCGGCCAGGTCCGCCCCGGTCACCAGACCGGCGTGGGGAGCGCCGCTGGAGTCCTGGAACGGTCGCCGGCTGAAGGCGTCGACGGCCTCGGCGACGAACCCCTCCCGCCAGGCCCGGCGCGCGGCCTCGATCTGCGCCTCCCGGTCCGAGCCGGCCGCCGCGGCGGCGTCGAGCAGCCCGCGCAGCGTCCGGGCGTACGCCGGGTTGGTGAAGAGCTCGCCCGCGGCCGGCGGCCGGCCCTCCCGCAGCCAGAGCTGCGCGGAGGTGGGCCAGTGCTCCTCGAAGAGCTTCCGCACGGCCGCCACGGTGTCGCCGACCCGGGCGACGAGCGGGTGGCCGGCGGTGGCGTAGCCGATCGCCGGGTCCAGCACCTCCGCCAGCGGGAGCGTGCCGTGGTCACGCAGCAGCAGGAGCCAGGCGTCCACGGCGCCGGGCACGGCCGCGGCGAGCGGGCCGGAGCCGGGGATGAGCTCCATCCCCAGGGACCGGAAGTGCGCGATGGTCGCGCCGGCCGGGGCGGGCCCCTGCCCGCACAGCACCTTCGGCGTGGGGTCCTGGGCCGTCGCCACGATGGCGGGCACCTCGCCGCCCGGCCCGTTCAGGTGGGGTTCCACGAGGTGCAGGACGAACCCGGCGGTGACCGCGGCGTCGAAGGCGTTGCCGCCGCGTTCGAGGATTCCCATGGCCGCCTGGCTGGCGAGCCAGTGCGTCGAGGAGACCATCCCGAAGGTCCCCTGCAGCGTGGGTCTGGTGGTGAACGTCATGACAGGACCTCACTCGAATCTGCGGCGCGGACGTCTGGTCGGGTGCCGTCCGGTTGGACCAGGTGGCACGCGGCCATGCCGCCGCCGTACTCGACCTGCGCGGGCGTCTCGCTCGCGCACCGGTCGAACGCTAGCGGGCACCGGGTGCGGAAGCGGCAGCCGGAGGGCGGATCCAGCGCGGACGGCAGGTCGTCACCGAGCAGCACCGGCTGGCGCTGCCGCTGACGCACCGGATCGGCCAGCGGGGCGGCGGCCAGCAGTGCCTGGGTGTACGGGTGGGCGGGTCGGGTGAATATCTGCTCGCGGGAGCCCTGCTCGACGAGCTGGCCGAGGTACATGACGGCGATGTCGTCCGCGAGGTACTCGACGGCGGAGAGGTCGTGGGTGATGAAGAGGCAGGCGAAGCCGATGTCCCGCTGCAGATCGGCGAGGAGGTTGAGCACGGACGCCTGCACGGAGACGTCGAGCGCGCTCGTGGGTTCGTCCGCGATGAGCAGGTTCGGCTCGGAGATCAATGCCCGGGCGATGCTGACCCGCTGGCGTTGGCCGCCGGAGAGCTCGTGCGGGTACCGGCGGGCCACCTCGGCGCGCAGGCCCACCCGGCCCAGCTCGGCGGCGACGCGGGCCTGCCGGTCTCGTCCCGACAGCCGCCGACCGGAGAGCCGCAGCGGCTCGGCCACGATGTCGCCGACCAGCATCCGTGGGTCCAGCGATCCGGCGGGATCCTGGAAGACGATCGACACGTCGCTGCGGTGCCGGCGCAGCTGCCGCCGGGTCAGGTGGGTGACGTCCGTTCCGGCGATCCGCACCGTGCCCGCCGTCGGCTCCACGAGCCGCACCACACAGCGGCCCACCGTCGACTTCCCGGATCCGCTCTCCCCCACCAGCGCCGTGACCCGGCCGCGCGGAATGCGCAGCGACACGCCGTCCACCGCGCGTACGGGGCCGAAGTGCATGACGAGGTCGTCCAGCTCGAGGGCGTTCGGTTGCGGCGTCATGCGCTCGCCTCCTCCGGCTGTGTCCGCGGTATCGGGCAGGGGTGCCAGCACGCCGCGAGGTGGTCCGTGGCCGCGGCGACCGCGGCGAGGGGCGGTGCGGCGTCGCGGCACCGCGCGTCCGCCGCGGGGCAGCGGTCGGCGAAGGTGCAGGCGTCGGGCTGGGTCGACAGGACGGGGACCAGGCCGGGGATCTCCTGCAGGCGTTGGGTGCCGGCGTGCACACCGGGCGTCGGCGACGCCGACAGGAGTCCCGCCGTGTAGCGGTGGTGGGGATGCGCGAACAGGTCGGTGACCTGCGCCCGCTCCACCACCCGGCCCGCGTACATGACGACGACTCGGTCCGCGACGTCGGCGATCACCCCGAGGTCGTGCGTGATGATGAGGATGCTCGTGCCGAGCCGGTCACGCAGGTCCCGCAGCACCTGGAGGATGCCGGCCTGCACGGTGACGTCGAGCGCGGTGGTGGGCTCGTCGGCCACCAGCACCTTCGGGCCGCAGGCCACCGCCATCGCGATCATCACGCGTTGGCGCATCCCGCCGGAGAGTTGGTGCGGGTAGTTGTCGACCCGGGTCGCCGGCGACGGGATGCCGACCAGGGTCAGCAGCTCGACGGCGCGGGCCCGGGCGGCGCGGCGGGACATCCGTTCGTGGACCTGGAGGACCTCGGTGATCTGCCGACCCACGGTCAGCACGGGGTTCAACGAGCTCATCGGCTCCTGGAAGATGTACGCGATCTCCTTGCCACGTACCCGACGCAGCACGGAGTCGCGGGCCCCGACGAGCTCGGTGCCCTGCAGCCGGATCGAGCCGCTGATCCGGGCGCTCTCGGGGAGCAGGCCGGCGATGCTCATCGCCGTGACGCTCTTTCCGCACCCCGATTCGCCCACCATGCCGACGATCTCCCCTGGGGCGAGGTCCAGGCTCACCCGGTCGACCGCCGAGACGATCCCGCCCTCGGTGCGGAAGGTGACCGACAGGTCGCGCAGCTCCAGCGCCGGTGCCCCCGGCGCGGGTGGGTCACCGAGCTGTCCGGTGGTGGTCATCGCCGGTCCCCCTTCGGGTCGAGGGCGTCCCGCAGGGCGTCACCGAAGACGTTGAACGCCAGCGCCAGACCCATGATCACCACACCCGGCAGGACGGCGGCCCACGGTGCGCGGGCGGCGAACTGCTGGGCGGTGGCGAGCATGGTGCCGAGGCTGGGATCCGGTGGCTGGATGCCGAGACCGAGGAACGAGAGCACGGCCTCGCCGAGGATCGCGGCGGGGATCGCCACCGTGGCCTGCACCAGGATCACGGACGTCGCGTTGGGCAGGATGTGCCGGGCGAGCACCCACAGGTCGCTGGCGCCGTCCACCACGGCGGCGGCGACGAAGTCCAGCGACTTGAGCCGCAGGGTGTCCGAGCGCACCACCCGGATCACGCCCGGGATCTGCGCGATCCCGACCGCCACGGCCGCGTTGGTGAGGCTGGCGCCGCGGATCGCCGCCAACCCCACCGCCATGATCAGGAACGGAAAGGCGAGGAGCAGGTCGGTGAAGCGCGAGATGACCGCGTCCCACGCCCGGAAGTATCCGGCGGCGAGCCCGAGGGGCACGCCGATCACCAGTGACGTGGCCACCGCCAGGATCGCCACCTGGAGCGAGGCGCGCGCCCCCAGCATGATGCGGGACAGGACGTCGCGGCCGAGGTCGTCGGTCCCCAGCAGGTGCCCGGGTGTTCCCGGTGGTGCGAACGTGCGGGCGAAATCGGTCTGCTCGACCGCGTACGGGGCGAGCCAGGGCGAGAGCAGGGCGGCGACGGCGGCGAGCGCGAGGACGATGAAGCTCGCGACGGCGAGCGGGTTTCGGCGCAGCCGGCGGAGGATCCGGGTGCGTCGGCTGAGGCCCGCCGGTACGGCGTCGGCGGTCGGAACGGTCAGTACGGTCATGCCGGGTCCCCCGTCACTCGGATTCGGGGATCGATGACGGAGTAGAGCAGGTCGACGAGGAAGTTGATGAGGATGTAGGCGGTCGCGGTGAGCAGGACGACGGCCTGGATCACCGGGTAGTCCCGCTGGAACACCGCGTCGATCGTCATCTTGCCGAAGCCCGGAAGCCCGAAGATCTGCTCGGTGACGACCGCGCCCGAGATGAGCCCGCCGAGCTGGAGGCCCACGATCGTCACGACCACGATGAGGCTGTTGCGCAGGGCGTGCCGCGTGATCACGGCGCGCGGCCGCAGACCCTTCGCCTTCGCCGTACGCACGTAGTCGGACGAGAGCGAGTCCAGCATCGCCGACCTGGTCTGCCGCATGATGATGGCGGCGAGGCCGGTGCCGAGGATGACGGCGGGCAGGATGAGGTGGTGCAGGTTGTCCACCGGGTCGTCCAGCAGCGGCACGAATCCGGAGGCGGGGAAGAGCCCCGTCGCCACGGAGAGGTAGAGGATCGCGAGCAGTCCGAGCCAGAAGTGCGGCACCGAGAGCCCGATCAGAGCCAGTCCGTTGGCCAGCCACTCCGCGGGGTGCCCGCGGCGCACGGCCGCGAGCACCCCGGCGCCGACACCGAGCGCGGCGGCGATGAGGATGGCGAGGACGGCGAGTTCGGCCGTCACGGGCAGGGCGGTGGTGAGCATCGAGGACACCGGTATCCCGGTCCGGATCGACTCCCCGAAGTCACCCTGGGCCATGCGTCCCACGTACTGGGCGAACTGGAGCGGCAGCGGCTGGTCCAGCCCGTAGTGGTGCCGGATCGCCTCCAGCGCCTCGGGTGAGCGGTCCTCCCCGGCCAGCGCGAGCGCCGGGTCGCCGGGGAGGGCGCGCACGCCGAAGAACACCACGACGGTCGACAGGAGCAGGGTCAGCGCGGACTGCCAGGCGCGCGTGATCAGATACCGGGCCATGGTCGACCTACTTGGTGAATCCGGCGAAGGCCGCGCGGATCACGCCGTCGGGGAAGACCTGCAGTCCCTGGATCTTGTTGGAGAAGGCGGTGAGGTTGCGCTGCCGGTACATGTAGATGAGCGCGTCGTCCTGCTGGAGGAGCGTCACCGCCTGCCCGTACAGCTTCTTGCGCTCCTCGATGTCGCTGGCCTGGCGGGCCTGGGTCAGCAGGCCGTCGAGCTGGGGGTTGCTGTAGCCGGCGACGTTCTGGCTGGCCCGGGTGCCGACGAAGTTGGTGATGTTGGCGTCCGGGTCGATGCGTCCGCTCCAACCCAGCTGCAGCAGCTCGAAGTTGCCGCGGTCCTGCTCGTCGAGGAGGGAGGAGTACTCCACCGGGTTGATCTTCAGGTCGAAGCCGCCCTCCTTGACCATCGACTGCAGGGCCTGCGCGAGGCGCAGCGTGTCGGGCGTGTTCGACGCGAGCATCGTCACCGGGTACGGGGTCTGCACGCCGGCCTCGGCGAGCAGCTGCTTCGCCTTGGCGGGGTCGTGCGCGGGGCAGTTCTGCGCCTCGGGGGACGAGAACGGGCTCGCGGGCGAGATGGGTGAGCAGGCTTCGGCGTGGATGCCGTTGAAGACCGCCTGTACCAGCGCCTTCCGGTCCAGCGCGTGCTCGAACGCCTGCCGGACCTTCGCGTTCTGCGCGATGGGCCGGTTGATGGGCTTGGGCGCGGTGCCGAGGCCGTCGACGTTGCCGATGTTGAAGGTGAGTCCCTGGTAGCCGAGGGACTGGGACTGCAGCACGGTCAGCGAGGACTCTCCCTGCAGCGCCGCGACGTCCTGGGTGGAGACGCTGTCGGCGACCTGGGCGTCACCGGAGCGCAGGTTGGCGGCGCGGATGCTCGCGTCGCTGAGGATGCGCCACGTGATGCCGTCGAGGTGGACCTTCGCGGCGTCGTAGAAGTTCGGGTCCCGCACGACCTCGATGGAGTTCTGGGGCACCCGCTTGCCGAACTTGAAGGGGCCGACGCAGACCGGCGCGGAGGCGAAGTCGTCGCCGAGGCTCTGCAGCGCCTTCGGGCTCATGATCATGCCGGCGCGGTCGGCGAGCGCGCCGACCAGGGGCGCGAACGGCTGCGCCAGGCGGATGACCACGGTGTGGGCGTCCGGGGTGTCGACGGCCTCGATCGGGCCGAGTTCGCTCTTGCGGGCCGAGCGGGCGTTGCTCAGGTGCCGCTCGATGGTGGCCTTCACGGCCGCGGCGTCGAGCTGCGTGCCGTCCGCGAAGCGCACGTTCTCGCGCAGCGGGATGGTCACGCTCTTCCCGTCGCTGCTGGTGGTGGGCAGAGCGGTGGCGAGCTGGGGTACGACCTGGGCCTTCTCGTCCACGTCGTAGAGCTTCTGGCACATGGCCTGGAAGACGTAGCGGGAGTAGAGGCTGCGCGACAGGGTCGGGTCGAGCGCGTCCGGCTCTGCCGAGAGGGCGATGACCAGGTTGCCGCCGTCGCGCACTGCGTTGGGGTCCGCCGGTGAGCCGAAGGAGTCCTGGCCGGCGGATTGGTTCGCGTCCGAGCCCGGGTCGCCTCCACTCTCCGACACCGGCGAGCAGGCCGCGACGGTGCACGCCACGAGGACCGCCGCCAGTGCGGCCCGGAGTGGACGGAGCCTGGGCAGGCTCGGTTCGCGGAAGGGGAGGTTCGTCATTTGAGAGCTCCTCACGTGGGCGATTCGGGGAGCGTATGTTGTATACGAAGTCCGCGCAAGACCTTCCTCGATGGCTGTCCGACCACTGAGCGTGCCCGGCGAATCCGCACCAAAACGGGTGGTCGGCCGGCTCACTCCTCGGCGTCGAGCACCTGTCTCGCGGCCCGCCGGACGTCGTCGAGCAGGATCTCCATGTCCCGACGGGTCGTCCGGTAGTTCAGCACGCAGCCACGCAGCGCGAAGCGGCCGGCGACGGAGGCGTTGGAGAGGTAGGAGCTGCCGCCCTGTTGCAGCGCGACCATGATCCGCTCGTTGAGGCGGTCCAGTCGCTGCTCGTCCGCATCGGACCGTGGCTCGTCCCGCATCGTTCGCGGCAGGTAGCGGAAGCAGACGATGGAGAGCCCGACCGGGGCCAGCAGCTCGAACTCGTCGCTCGCGTCGACGAGTTCGCCCAGGTGGCGAGCGCAGTCGAGGTTGCCCTCGATCGCCTCGCCGAGCGCCCGCGACCCGGCGTGGGCCAGCAGCATCCAGACCTTGAGCGCCCGGAACCGCCGCGACAGGTCGGGGCCGTAGTCCCAGAACGCGAAGGCCTCGGCCGGCTCGGTCTGGGTGACCCGGGTGTAGTCGGCGTCCAGCCGGAAGGCGGCCCGCGCGGCCTCGGGATCACGGTAGATGAGACAGCCGCAGTCGGCGGGCAGGTAGAGCCACTTGTGCGGGTCGAGGGCTATCGAGTCGGCCTCCGCCAGGCCGTCGAAGAGCGGACGGGCCGACGGGGCCAGCCGGGCGAATCCGCCGTAGGCGGCGTCGACGTGCATCCAGAGCCCGTACCGGCGGGCGACGGCCGCGACCTCACGCAGCGGGTCGACGGCGCCGGTGACGACGGTGCCCGCGTTCGCCACCACGCAGAACGGCTCCAGGCCCGCCGCCCGGTCCTGCTCGACGGCCTCGACGAGCGCGTCGACGTCCATCCGGAAGCCGGCGTCGACCGGGATCTCCCGCACGTTGGCGCGCCCGATGCCGAGCAGCGCCGCCGCCTTGTGCACCGAGTGGTGGGTCTCGGTGGAGGCGTAGACGCGTAGCGGCGCGGGGTGCGCGCCCGCGCCGTGGATGGCGACCGCGTCGCCGCAGTGCCGGTGCCGGGCGGCGGCGAGCGCCGTGAGGTTGGCCATCGACCCACCGCTGGTGAAGAGTCCACCGGCGCCCGGGTCACAGCCGAGCGCCTCCCCGATCCAGCCGATCGTGACGTGTTCCAGCTCGGTGGGGGCCGGCGCCGAGCGCCACGCGGGCAGGTTCGCGTTCAAGGTCGACGCGAGCAGGTCCGCGACGGCGGCGACCGCGGTGCCCGGCGCCGACACGTAGCCGAAGAAGCGCGGATGACCGTTGTGCCGGCTGCCCGGCACGATCACGTCGCGGAAGACGTCGAGCAGCTCGGCGAAGTCTCGGCCGTCGACCGGCAGCGGCTCGGCCAGCCGCCGGTTGAGTTCGGCGGCGGAGACCCGGGGCGCGATGGGCAGGTCGCGGATCGACTCGTGGTAGGCGGCGGCCCACTCCACCGCCGCCGTGCCCATCTCGCGGATCCGGGCAGCGGAGGGATCCAGCGCGGAGTCGGCCCGGGGTTCACCATGAGTGGCGCTCATGATCGGCACAGTAGCGGCCCGGTCGGACAGTCGCCGCGCACCGGCTCGACCGGCGCGGGCGGGTCGGGTCGGCGCGGGTCAGCCCGCCGGGTAGGTGTCGAGCAGCCCGCACATGCCGTGTCGGCCCCGCTCGTGCGGCCCGGCGAACTCATGGACCGCCGCGTCGGCCAGGTGCGGCGCCTCGCCGCGGGCCAGCGCGTCGAGCTGCCGGCCGGTCCCGGTGGCCGTGCCCAGCGCGCCCCGCAACCACCGCTCCCGCCAGGTGTCGACGAAGGGTCGCACCAGGCGGACGGCGGCGGAGTGGAACTCGCGCAGCGGAGCGAGGTCGCCGCTGCTCGCGGCCGCGCGTAGTCGGTGGAATCCGCGTACGGCGAGATCACGGCGGGCGTGCGCCGCGGCCAGGTCGGTGCCGGGTGCTCCCCCGCCGGGCAGCGCGGTGGCCGCCGCGTAGCCGGCCGGGTCGGTGAGGTGCTCCGGTGGAAGGGTCAGCACCGCGTCCCCCGCCTCCGGCAGGCCACTGTTCTGCATGAGGACCACGATCTGCAGGTTGCCGTGGTTGACGAGCCGGTGGATGGTGCCCGGGTCGAACCAGACGACCGCGCCGGGGCGCAGCGGGGTCTCACGGTACCCGTCGAGGGTGAGGGTCTGCACCAGCCCGGCGCCGGCCACCACCACGTACGCCTCGGCGCAGCAGAGGTGCAGGTGCGGTGTGCCGCCGATCTCGCCGTCGGGCGCGACGGTGTCGTAGACGCAGAGTCGGGACACGCCGACCCCGCCGGGCAGGGGTGCGGACGGCGCGGCGCGGTGACCGGTCATCGGCTCGCCTTTCGGATCGGTCAGTGGTTGGCGCCCGCGCCGAGCAGTCCGCGGATCTGCGTGGCGAGGCGGTCGAACCGCTCGTCCGACATGACCTGCGCGTAGTCACGCTCCGGTGGGATGTCGACCGGGAAGGTGCGGACGATCCGGCCCGGCCGGGGGCTCATCACCTCGACGCGGGTGCCGAGGAAGACCGCCTCGGCGATGGAGTGGGTGACCAGCAGGACGGTGGTGCCCGTGTCGCGCCAGATGCGGTTCAGCTCGGTGTTGAGCTGTTCGCGGGTCAACGCGTCGAGCGCGCCGAACGGCTCGTCCATGAGCAGCACGGGCGGCTGGTGCAGCAGGGCGCGGCAGAGCGCCACCCGTTGCTGCATGCCGCCCGAGAGCTCGTGCGGCAGTGCCTTCTCGAAGCCGGTCAGGCCGGTGAGCTCGATCAGCTCGTCGGCCCGGCGGGCGGCCGCCGACCGGTCCAGGCCGCGCATCTCGGCCTGGAGCAGGATGTTCTTGCGTACGCTGCGCCACTCGAGCAGGGCCGGTCGCTGGAACACGAAGCCGATGTCCTGCTGGGGGCGGCGGACGGCCCGGCCGAGCAGGCTGACGGCGCCGCCGGTGGGTGGCACCAGCCCGGCGACGACCTTGAGCAGGGTGGACTTCCCGCAGCCGGAGGGGCCGACGATGGTGACGAATTCGCCGGGCTCGGCCCGCAGGCTGACGTTCGTCACGGCGGTGGTCCGGGACCGCTTGGACTCGAACCGGACCGTCAGGTCGGTGATGTCGACGGCGGCGTCGATGAGCGTCGGGGTGGCGGTGGACATGCCGGCGTCACCCCTGCTCACCGTAGGAGCCGTCCCAGTACGTCGACGGGTCGCCCGCGTTCTCGAGCCCCGCGTACCGGCTCATCAGGCCGATGGTCTCGCTCCACTTCGCCTCCGCGTTGACCCCGGGCGCGCCGCCGGCGTCGAGGTCGAGCAGCGGCACGGCGAGCGTCAGCTGCTCGACGAGCACCGGCTTGTCGGGCTCGTTCTCGGCCAGCTCCGCCATGGCGTCGGTGGCGCCGGGGACGTCCTTGGCGGCCTCGGCCCAGGAGCGCTGGGTGGCGCGGGTGAAGGCCCGGACGAGGTCCGGGTCCTCGCTCAGGGTCTGCTCGTGCACGACGAGCCCGGTGCCGAGCATGTTCATTCCCCAGTCGGCGTAGAGCAGGTAGTCGACGTCCTTGCCGGTGCGCGCCTCGATGGTGGGCGCCTGGTCGTGGAAGAAGCCCTGGATCGCGTCGACGCGACCCTCGGCGAGCGCGGCGATCTTGCCGGCGGCGTCGAGGTTGACCACCTTGACGTCCGACTCGGCCAGGCCGTTGGCCTTGAGCCAGGCGGGGAAGGTCGCGTAGATGGCGTCGCCCGGTGTGCCGCCCACCGTCTTGCCCTTGAGGTCGGCGGGCGACTTGATGCCCTTGTCGGCGAGGAACTCGATCGACGCGGGGCCCTTCTGCAGGAAGACCCCGACGCTCTTGACCTTCATGCCGCTGGCGATCCCCTTGAGCAGCGGCGGGGTGTCCGCCCACCCGAAGTCGGTCTGCTCCTGCGCCACCGCCTGGATGGTCTTGCCGGAGCCGCCGCCGGCGCTGATGGTGAGCTCGATGCCCTCGGCGTCGTAGTAGCCCTTCTGCAGTCCGTAGTAGAAGGGGGCGTGCTCGCCGTAGGGCACCCAGTTGAGGGTCAGGGTCACCTTCTTCTTGCCGTCGGCGGTCGTCGGTCGCTCGCCGTCGTTGCCACACGCGGCGACCGATCCCAGCAGCAGGAGCGCGACGGCCGTGGTTGCGAGACGTCTCATGGGTGTTGCCTCCTGGAGCATCCGGCGGGGGCGGGTGGGTACGCGGTTCAGGACGTGGCGAGCGGAACGCCGCCGCGTCGGCTGGCGTGCCACGGAATGAGCAGCGCCTCGGCGATCTCGACGACGGCGAAGAGCACGATGCCGATCAGCGACATCAGGAACAGGTCGGCGAAGAGCAGCGCGGCGTCCAGGTTGCCGTTCGCCACCAGCAGCACGTAGCCGAGGCCCTCCTCGCCGCCGACGAACTCCCCGACGACCGCGCCGACGACGGCGAGGGTCACGGCGACCTTGAGCCCGGACATCAGGTGCGGCAACGCATTGGGGAACCGGATCTTGCGGAACGTCTTCCACGGCCCGGCGCCCATCGTGGCGGAGAGGTCGAGCAGCTCCGGGTCGGTGGAGCGCAGCCCGGCCACACCGGAGATGACGACCGGGAAGAACGCGATGAGCACGGCCAGCACGATCTTCGGCGTGAGCCCCACCCCGAACCACGCGACGAGCAGCGGCGCGATCGCGATCTTCGGAATGACCTGTGCGAAGAGGACGACCGGGTAGACGGCCTTCTCCATGGTGCGGGAGTAGACGATCAAGATGGCGGTGCCGAGACCGAGCAGCGCGGCGAGGACGAAGCCGAGGACGGTCTCGTACAAGGTCACGTAGGTGTTGCGCATCAGGAACGACCAGTCCTCGGTCATGGTCTCCCAGACCTGGCCGGGGGTGGGCACCAGGTAGTTCGGCATGTACTCGCGCTCGGCGACGAACCACCAGCCGGCGAAGAGCGCGGCGAGCAGCAGCGCGGGTCGCCAGAGCGCGTCGAGCAGGCGCGCCAGCCGGGTGCCGAGGCCCGCAACGGGCCGCGAGCCGTCGCCGGCCGATGAGCCGCCGGTCGGGAGCGCCGCCGCCGGTGCGGCCCCGGGCTGATCGTCCGTGACCGGGTCGGCGCTGCGGTCGGCCGCTCGCTGTGGCACGGGCACTCCTGCTCGATGTCGGACGACAGCGGGGGGCGGTCCTGCGGGCGGCCCGTCTGACGTCGCGGAAAGGGCTTTCCCGAGTTGATTCACTCGACCGTAACGACACCCGGCAGCTCCGTCAACGGCTCCCCGACTCCTTGGGGCTAAGACCGATGCCAATGCGTACGCGATTCGAGCACGTCCGGCACCTCGCCGAGACAGGCCTGCGTGCGCATTGACCGATCGGAATGAGTCTTCTAGTGTTGTACACCGGCTGGAAAGCGCTTTCCGACTCCCGTCCCGTTTAGGAGCGCGTGCATGAGACGCCAACGCCAGCTGGTCCTCGCCCTGCTCACGGCCGTCACCCTGCTGGTGACGAGCGCCGTGACCAGCACCGCGAACGCGGCAGCCACCACCGGCGCCTCGTTCCGCGTACTGGTCTTCTCCAAGGCCACGGACCAGCGCCACGACTCGATCCCCGCCGGCATCGCCGCCATCCGCAAGCTCGGCGCACGACATGGCTTCGCGGTCGAGGCGACCGACGACGCCGCCGCCCTCACCGACGCCAACCTGGCGCGGTTCGACACCCTGGTCTTCAACAACACCAGCTCCACACCGGACTCCGGCGACCTGCTCGACGCCGACCAGCGGGCCGCGTTGCAGCGGTACGTCCGCGGCGGCGGCGGCTGGGTCGGCCTGCACGCCGCGTCGGCGGGCGAACGCGACTGGGACTGGTACGGGGGCCTGGTGGGGGCCGTCTTCGACAACCATCCGGACTTCTCCGCCACCGGCGGCACCTTCCCCGGCCGGATCAAGGTGCTCGACCATGCCCACCCCTCCACCAGGGATCTGCCGGAGCTCTGGGAGCGCAGCGAGGAGTGGTACAACTGGCGGACCAACCCGACGGGCCAGGTGCACACCCTCGCGCAGATCAAGGTGCGCGACGGCATTCCCGGCCTCGACGAAGGGGTCGACCACCCGTACTCGTGGTGCCAGAACTACGACGGCGGCCGCTCCTGGTACACCGCCGGTGGGCACGCCTCCTCGTCCTTCGGCGAGCAGGCCTTCCTCAAGCACCTGCTCGGTGGCATCCGCTGGGCGGCCGGCGCCGTCCATGGTGACTGCGGCGCGAGCCGGACCGACAACTTCGAGCGGATCCCCCTGGTCAACCAGGACCTCTCCGACCCGTTCGAGCTCGCCGTCGCGCCGGACCGCCGGGTCTTCTACATCGAGCGCACCGGGGCCCTGAAGGTCGTCGACCAGGAGAGCCTCGCCGTCACCACGCTCATCGACTTCGCCTACACCCCGGAGCAGACCAGCCAGTCCGACGGCCTGCTCGGTCTCACGCTGGACCGCAACTTCGCCCGGACCAACTGGCTCTACCTGCTCTGGTCCGACAAGGTGGAGAAGCAGCTCAACCTGTCCCGGTTCACCGTCGACGGCGACAGCATCAGCCTCGACTCGGAGAAGCGGCTGCTCACCATCCCGACCTGGCGCGGTGAGGCCCGCGCCAACTCGCACATGGGCGGCTCGCTGACGATGGACCGGCAGGGCAACCTGTACGCGGCGATCGGCGACAACACCGACCCCTTCGAGTCCGGCGGCTTCACCCCGATCGACGAGCGGGACGGCCGCCGCGCGTTCGACGCGCAGGCCACCGCCGGCAACACCAACGACCTGCGCGGCAAGATCCTGCGGATCACGCCCCGGCCCAACGGCACGTACGCCATCCCGAAGGGCAACCTGTTCAAGCCGGGCACCCCGCGCACCCGGGCCGAGGTGTACGCGATGGGCATGCGGAACCCGTTCCGCATCACCGTCGACCCGAACAGCGGCGCGCTGCTGGTCGCCGACTACGGACCGGACGCCAGGTCGGCCAACCCGAGCCGCGGGCCCGAGGGGACCGTCGAGTACAACCGGATCACCCGGGCCGGGAACTACGGCTGGCCGTACTGCGTCGGCGACAACACGCCGTTCAACGACTACGACTTCGCCACCAGCACCTCGCGGCCGGTCTTCGACTGCGCCGCCCTGGTCAACGACTCCCCCAACAACACCGGCCTGACCCGGCTCCCGGCGGCGAAGCCGGCGCTGATCTGGTACGCCTACTCGGCCTCGGCGGAGTTCCCGGAGCTCGGCACGGGCGGCGGCGGCCCGATGAGCGGCCCGGTGTACGACTACGACCCGGCCAACCCCCGGGTGACGAAGTTCCCGCAGCACTTCGAGGAGAAGTGGTTCGTCTACGAGCTGACTCGCAAGTGGTTCAAGACGGTCTCGATCCACGAGACCTCGCAGCGCTTCCGCGACCCCCGCTTCGGCCCGACCAGGCCGGGTGACCTGCAGTCGATCAACGGCGTGCTCGGCAACATGTCGTGGATCCAGCCCTTCGACGCGGAGTTCGGTCCCGACGGCTCCCTGTACGTCATCGACTTCGGTGAGGGCAGCGGGAGCGGCCGGGGTGGCAGCAACGAGGGCGCCGGCATCTACCGCATCGACTACGTCGCGCACAGCCGGCCCCCGGTGGCCCGGCTCGCCGTCGACCAGGACAGCGGGCCCGCGCCGCTGACCGTCGCCTTCTCCAGCGAGGGCTCCGCCGGCCCGGACGGCACGGCGATCGAGTACGCGTGGGACTTCGACGGGAACGGCACTACGGACTCCACCGCCGCGAACGCGAGCCACACGTACAGCACGCCCGGTCGTTTCACCGCCCGGCTCACCGTCACCGCCACGAACGGGCAGACCGCCGTGGCGGTGCAGGAGATCACCGCCGGTAACACCCGCCCCACGGTGACGCTCAGCGTGCCGGACGGGGCGTTCTTCGAGTTCGGTGACCGGATCCCCTACACGGTGACGGTCGACGACCCGGAGGACGGCGCCGTCGACTGCTCGAAGGTGGTCGTGCAGACCCAGCTCGGGCACGACTCGCACACCCACCCGATGGACAACTACATCGGCTGCAGCGGAGTGGCCGTGACCGAGACCAACGGCGGTGACGGGCACGGGCCGGGGCAGAACCTCTACACGGTGCTCACCGCGCAGTACACCGACGGTGGTGCCGCGGGCGCGCCGGAGCTGGTCGGCTCGACGAAGGCGGAGCTGCAGATCAGGAGCAAGGAGGCCGAGCACTTCGACGGCCAGAGCGGCATCCAGGTGCTCGACCGTCCCACGGCCAGCGCCGGCAAGCGGGTCGGCGACATCGACACCGGGGAGTGGATCAACTTCGGCCCGGTCAACCTGCGCGGCATCGATTCGGTCACCCTCGGCGTCGCCTCGGGAAGCGGCGGCGGCGACGTCGAGTTCCGGGCCGACTCCCCCACCGGTGAGCTGCTCGGCCGGGCCACCATCGGCGGCACCGGCGGGTGGGACAACCTCGTCTCGCCCACGGTCGAGCTGACCGACCCGGGCCGGACGACCACCCTGCACCTGGTCTTCGTCAACCCGAACCAGACCGGGGGCACCCCCGACCTGATGGCGCTGGACTGGCTGCGTTTCAACGGCGCCGGCGTACGCGAGCAGACCGACGCCACCCTCTCGGCCACGGCTACGCCCACGGCGGGAACGGCTCCGTTGCCGGTGACGTTCAGCGGCTCCGCGTCCCCGGCCGCCGGACGCACCATCGTCGACCACGTCTGGGACTTCGGCGACAACACCCCCGTCGTGCACGCCGCCTCGGCCGACCACACGTACGCCCGGGCCGGCACCTACACCGCGCGGCTGACCGTCACCGACAGCCTCGGGGCGACGATGGCCTCGACCGTCGTCGTCACGGTGAACTGAGTGTCCGGTGGTGGCGGGACGGGCCCTCGCCCCGCCACCACCGGCCCGGCACCGCCGCGCTCCCGCTGTCCCGCCGCCCCGACCGCGCCGGCAGGCCCGCCGCCCGCCCCCGATGTCCAACTCCGCGTCCACCACCCTGGGAGAGAGCATGGACCGAACCGCCGCCCGTCCGTTTCGAACACGACTCGTACGGCCCCTGCTCGCCGCGTCGATCGCCGCGGCGCTGCTGCCGCTCGCGCCACCCGCGGCGTCCGCCGCCCAGAGCGGGCGCACGCCCGCCGTCCAGGAACAGACCGCGGACGCCTGCCCGTGGGGCTACACCTCGGCGGGCACGGTCTTCTTCGGCCGGGATCGGGCCGATTCGGGCGTGCCGAACCGTGAACTCGGTGACGGCTGCACGATCATGGACGCCGTCTGGGCCGAGGCGCCCTTCGCCAGCCACGGCACCTTCCTGCTGACCGTCACCCGGCTCACCGCCTCGGCCAGGCGGGACGGTGTCATCTCCTCGACGGAGCAGCTGCGCATCCTGCTGGCCGCCGCCCGCTCCGACGTCGGCAAGCGACAGTGGGTAACCCACACCCGCGCCGTATCCGACCGGCGGATCGGCCTGGTCCTCTACACGGTCCGCGCCACCATGCCGACCGCGCCGGAGACCACCCTGGCCGCGCTCGTCGGCTGCGGTTACCGCAACGCCGAGCCCTCCGGGGCGGTGAACAACTTCTACGGAAAGACCGCCGCGCAGCTCGCGCCGCTGGTGGCCGGGGCCGGTCTCACCGTGCCGTCCCTCGGCATCGGTCTCGGCGACCTGGAGAACAACCTCGACGGCGTCATCGCCGACGCCCGCGCGTTCGGCGCGAAGTACGTGCGGATCTCGGGTTCGGGATCGTGGGGCCTCGCCGACTACTCCCGCGTCGCGGCGACGCTCAACACCGTCGGCGCCCGGCTGAAGCAGGCGGGCATCACGGTGGCGTACCACAACCACGGGTTCGAGTTCACCGAGCAGGACGGCGTACGCGGCTACGACGTGCTGGTCCGGGAGACCGACCCGCGGCTGGTGGCGATGGAGCTGGACCTGTACTGGGCGGCCAGCGTCGGGGTGGATCCGGTGCAGCTGATCCAGCAGTACCCGGGCCGGTTCTCACTCTTCCACGTCAAGGACCTGGCCGCCGACGGCTCGTTCGCCGACGTGGGCGAGGGGACCATCGACTTCGCCCGGATCTTCGCCTACAGCGGGGTGGCCGGCGTCGAGTACTACCTGACCGAGAACGACAGCCCCCGTCCGGACGGCGTCTCGTCGGCCTGCGACAGCTACGCCAACCTGCGGGCGCTGCGCTACTGACGGCCTCGCCGGCCCGTGGGGACGCCACGGGCCGGCGGGCTGTCGACGCCTGTCGCGCCGTCAGGGGCCGGTGACCTCGCTGTGCGGTCGCGGTCCGCTGGGCGGGGTCGGCAGCTTGGTGATCGGCGGCAGGACCAGGGCCACCAGCGCGATGATCGCGATGACCGTGAACGGGAGCGTGTAGCTCTCGCCGCTCGCCTCGAACAGCCCGGAGAGGATCAGCGGGCCGACCACGCCGCCGATGCTCCACGCGATGATCATCGCGCCGTAGACGGCGCCCGCGTTCGGGGTGCCGAAGTAGTCGGCCGCCGTCGCCGGCATCGTGCCGAAGCCGCCGCCGTAGGCGAGGTAGACCAGCGCGGCGAGGACGGCGAAGACCGCGAACGCCCCCGCGTGCGGCAGGATGAAGAAGCAGATCGCCTGCAGCACCAGCATCCCGAGGAACGCCGTCATCCGGCCGATCCGGTCGGACAGCCACGCCCAGGCCACCCGGCCGGCGCCGTTGAAGAGGCCGAGGATGCCGACCATCGTCGCGGCGGTCGCGGCGGTCACCCCGGTGATCGTCTGCGCGGCGTCGGCCGCCTGCGAGATCAGCGCGATACCGCAGGTGACGTTGAGGGTCAGGATCCCGGTGAGCAGGTACCACTGCCGCGTGCGGAGCGCCTCGCCGAGGGTGTAGACCCGGGTGCCGGCCACCGCACGGCCGCCGGTCTTCGGGACGAAGCCGGGCACGTGATAGCCCGGGGGCGGGTTCCGGAAGGTGGACGCCCCGAGCAGGACGGCGATGAGGTACGCGATACCCAGTGGCAGGAACACGCTGGTCTTGTCGTCGGTGCCGCCCAGCAGCGCCTTGGCGACCGGGGCGACGATCACGGCGCCGAAGCCGAACCCGGCGACGGCGATGCCGGTGATCAGGCCCCGCCGGTCCGGGAACCACTTCGAGAGCATGGCGATCGGCGTGATGTAGACGGCGCCGAGGCCGATTCCGCCGATCACCCCGTAGGTGACCACGAGCAGCCAGAGCTGGTCGCTGGAGGAGGTGAGCGAGGCCAGGATGTTCCCGACGCCGTAGAGGACACCGCCGCCCAGCGCGACCGGTCTCGGTCCGCGCCGGTCCTGGATGCGGCCGCCGATCAGGCTGCCGATGAAGATCGTGCCGATCGCCACCGTGAACGGCAGCACCACCTGTGTCTTGCTCCAGCCGAACTGCTGCTGCAGCGGCTCGTTGAAGACGCTCCACGCGTACACCGCGCCGAGTGCGAGCTGGACGAGCACCGCGGCGGCGACGAGGCCCCAGCGGCCTTTCGTCGGTCTGGTGCTCTGCGGACTTGAGTGGGCCATGACCGCTCCCCCGTGTGTCGGCTCATGGGCCGGCGGCTTCCGCCGCCCGCGCATGTCTCCGGCTCGCGGCGCCGGTCGAATCGGCCCCTGACGAGCGCGCTGTCCGGTCGCCCCGGTGCCGGATCCGACTGGGTCCGCTCCCCGGGCCTTTGCCCGGCGGAGCAGGTCCCGCGTCTCACCACTTCGGTGACGTCGGGCAGGCGGTCGGTCGACGGCGCCACCGGTGGCGGCGGCGCGGTGCGGTCGGCCGGGCCTGCCGTCGGTCCGGGTGCGCGGACCGCGTACGGATGAACGTGAGCAATTCTGACAATAGATGATTTGTCCGCCGGGCGCAGTGTGATGACGGCGCTGGTCGCCGCCGCCCACCGCGCGAGCGCTCGCCGCAACCCGGGCGCAGCCGGACATCGGAACCATCGAGGCATCATCGCCGCGCTTCGGGGAAGAACCGGCCGGTGCCGGACCCGACCGCCCTCCCCTGGCCGCTGCCGTTCAGCGCCGCGGTGTTCCTCATCGCCGGGGCGATCACGGTCGCCGGCAGCATCCGCCTGGCCGGCCTGGGTGACGCGCTCGCCGACCGCACCGGCTGGGGCGAGGCGCTCTTCGGGGTGGTCTTCTTCGGCATCGTCACCGGCCTGTCCGGCATCATCATGACGATCGTCACCGCCGCCAGCGGCGAGGCCAGCCTCGGCTACAGCAACGCCGTCGGCGGGATCGCCGCCCAGACCACCGCCGTCGCCGTCGCCGACGCGTTCCACCGCCGCGCCAATCTGGAGCACGCGGCCGCCTCCGTGTCGAACCTGCTCTCCGGCTGCCTGCTCATCGCGCTGCTCGCCCTCGCCCTGCTGGCCAGCTACGTGCCGGAGGCGACTGTCGTGGGCGTCGACCCCATGTCCGCCGTCATCGTCGGCGTGTACGTCGGTGGGCTGGTCCTCATCCGGCGCGCCGGCGCGGCACCCATGTGGCAGGCGATCGCCACCTCCGAGACGCAGCCCGACGTCCCGCACAACGAGAACCCGCTCAACCGGCACTCACCGCGCTGGCTGTGGACCCGCTTCGCCGCCGTCGGCCTGCTCGTCGCCGCGGGCGGCTGGTTGGTCGCCCTCGCCGCCGAGAGCATCGTCAACGTCACGGGGCTCAGCTCGGGGTTCGTCGGCGGCGTCCTGATGGGCATCGTGAACGCGCTGCCGGAGACCGTCACCGCCGTGGCCGCGGTACGCCGAGGCGCGGTGACCCTGGCCATCGCCGCCGTGCTCGGCGGGAACATCCTCGACGTGCTGACCCTCGTCGCCGGCGACATCGCCTACCAGGAGGGCTCGATCTACCACAGCGCCGGCCCCGCGGAGCTGCTCGCCACCACCACCAGCCTCTTCATGACCGCGACGCTCCTCGGCGGTCTGCTCATCCGGCAGACCTGCGGGTGGGGCCGCCTGGGGTTCGAGGGAGTGATGCTCCTGGCCACCTACGTCGGGATGACCGTCCTGCTGGCCCTCTGACGGTCGACGCTCGGGCGCGCGTCGACGTCGCGCCGGCGCGGCCGGCCCGCCGACGTGCGGCGGGAGGTCACCGGTTCACCAGGTCACCGGCAGCGCGGCCGGACCCAGGATGGCGTGTCCGGCCTTCCACGGCACCTCGTCCGGCGCGACCGCGAGCCGCAGCCGGGGAAGTTCGGCCAGCAGCAACGCCACGGCGGTGCGCACCTCGAGCGCGCCCAGGTGCGCTCCGATGCAGTAGTGCGGGCCGTACCCGAAGGAGAGGTGCGGGTTCGGGTGCCGGTCGAAGTCCATCCGCTCCGGATCGGGGAAGACCTCCGGATCACGGTTCGCCGCGTCGTGCGACGGGATGACGAGGTCTCCCTCGGCCAGCCGCACGCCGCTGGGCAACCGCACGTCGGCGAGCACCCGGCGCGGCATGTCGTCGCCGTTGGCGGTGGAGTAGAGCCGCTCCAGCTCGGTGACGGCGGCGTCCACCTGCTCCGGGTGCGCAATCAGGTGCTCCCAGCCCGTCCGGCCGTCGCGGTAGGGGCGGGTGTGCAGCACGTACACGAAGGTGGCGATCGAGCTGGCGGCGGTCTCCCAGCCCCCCACCACCAGCGAGATCGGCAGCTTGATCTGGACGTCCATCGGCTGGTCGGCCGCGCCGGCGGCGATCCGGCTCATCAGGTCGCCGGCGGGGCAGGACCGGCGCTGCTCCAACTGGTCCCACAGGTAGCCGCCCATCTCGGTGGCCGACCGGGCGGCGTCCTCGCGGCTGAGGTCGCCGGATCCGAGGAACATGTCGCCCCACCGCCGGAACTGGATCCGGTCCTCGCGGGGCAGGCCGAGCAGATCGCAGATCACGTCCAGGGTGAACGGGACGGCGAAGTCCCGGACCAGGTCGGCGGGGCGTTCACCGGCGGTCAGCGTGGCCAGGTGTGCCTCGGCGCCGGCCCGCACGGCGGCGCTCAGCCGGGACACCGCGGTCGCGGTGAAGGCGTCCTTCACGGTGCCGCGGACCCGGGCGTGCTGTGGGCCGTCCATGCCGAGCATCGTCCCCGTCACGTCGACCTGGTCGTCGGGTACGGCGGCGGCGCGGGAGAAGACGTCCTGCCGGCGCAGCACCTCCCGGACGTCGGCGTACCGGCAGATCAGCAGTGCCGGGAGCGGCTCGCCGGCCACCTGGCGGACCACCGGCACCACCGGCGGGCCGGCGGCGGCGAACCGGGCGTAGTAGGGGTGCTTCTCGGGTCCCCGAGGGCGGAGGACGCCGTCGGCATCGGTGTGGAAGGGGTGACGCAGCTCGACAGCGAGTTCCGGGCCGGAGGCGTTCATTGCCGCACGATGTCACCCGAAAACACGTATGGCAATCAACCGATCACACGAAGTCACCTCCGCCGCGCAGCGATGCCCGCCGACCGAACACCTGATCAACGCGGCGGGAAATGTGCGGGTCGTTCCGAGGCATGGGTATAGGCCAGGAGCTGCTGGGTACGACCCCAGACGCGGCGAATTGCCGGCCGTGCGAACGTACCCCTGAGGAGATCCCGAAGTGACCAGCACGCCAAACCCCTCGACGGTGTCCATCGGCCTGCGGGAGGCCGCCCACGTGGGGATCGCGGTCAGCGATCTCGACCGATCGGTCGCGTTCTACCAGGCCCTTCTCGGCGTCGAACCGGTGGTCCGGGACGAGAACATGCACGGCCCCGGGTTCGCTCAGTCCCAGGGGCTGCCGACGACGAAGCTGCGTTACGCCACCTTCAACCTGGACAACCTCGGCATCGACCTGATCCAGTTCCAGGACCCGATCGGCGACCGGTCGGAGCCGGCCGCGAACCGCCCGGGCTCCATGCACCTCTGCTTCAAGGTCGACGACGTCTCCGCCGTCTACGACCGCATGCGCGACGCCGGATTCGAGTTCCTCGGCCGCCCGTACACGTTCACTGAGGGCGAGGTGTACCCGGTGGAGGCGCTCGGCACCGAGGTCGCGTACTTCAACGATCCCGACGGCACGAACCTGGAGCTCATCGCGCCGAAGGGCGGCTTCGCCCGCTCGTGACCGTCGCGCCCTGGAAACCGCCCGGCGCACCTCGTGGACGCCCCGGCCGCCGACCGGGGCGTCCACGGTGTCCGGCCTACTCCGGCGCGTACACCAGATCGACCGTGTCGGTCCGCCCGGACCAGCGGAGTTCGAGGTGCCAGCAGCCCGCCTGCGGCAGGTCGATGATCGACGGCCCCGGACCACCGGCGACCTCCCGGGAGACCCGCGTGTCGGTGCCATCCAGCGTCGCGGTGATCTCCAGGGCGGGCGAGGACGCCGGATCGGGCGACGTGCCGGCAGCACGCGAGACCCAGAGGATCTTGTTACTCGACCCGTCCTCGCGAGTCACCCGCAGCGGATGGCCGAAGAGCGCCGCGACGATGTCACCGTTCTCCCCCATGACGTGCGGCATCCGGGCGTCGCCGCTGAAGCCCGTACGGGCCCACTCGGGCAGCGGCCCGGTCTCGACCCGCGAGCCGCAGCCGGCCGCGCCGCTTCCAGCGGCTGTCGGCACCGGCGGGGAGGCGGCGCTGGTCGGCCCACCCGTCGTGGTGCACCCGGCCAGCAGGATCACCGACGCCGGTAGCAGGAACCTCTTCCACGGACCCATCTCGCCCTCCCGTCGAACGCCCGACCCGCCGGTGGCTCGGCAACTGCCCGCCACTGTCCAGACACCGGGAACGCGCCTACGGTTCCGTGGCCGAGCCCGCTTTCGACGGCGAGCGGCTGGCGCTCCTACCAGAGCGCGGAGGCGATCCCGATCGCCTCCGCCTTGGGCAGGTCGCCCTCCAACCGGTAGGTCACCCCGGCCTCCTCCCAGATCAGGGTCGACGCGGCGAGCCGAGCGGTCTGCACCCGCGTCACGCCGGTGCGGTCCACGTAGGTCAGGTCGTGCGGGCCCACGACCCAGACGGCGAACGCGCCGTCGACCCGCACCCACTCGGTCCCCGGCTCGGTGACCCGCTTCAGGTAGACCGGGTCGATCCGACCGTCGAAGGTGTCCAGACGCACCGCTCCGCCTTGGAAGACGAGCGTCGCCACCCGGCATGCGCCCGTGTTGTCGGGGTCGGCCACCAGCACCTCGTCGAGCGGGCCCAGCCCGGCCGGTACGCGCAACGGAAAGCGCACCTGACGTTGGGCCTCCGCCAGCGAGAGTGACAGCTGGGACGGCAACGGCGAAGGGGCGTCGGCGGACGGTGGCGATCCGGGCACCGTGGCGATGTCGACGCCGGCGAAGCGCAGCACCCCCGCCACGGCGTCCGCGAGCGCGGCCCGCCCCGGCGGCAGCAGCGCGACGAGCAGGACGACGAGCACGGGGGCGAGGTAGTAGCGCCACCTCCGCCACCACGGTGCGGGCGCGGCGATCCGGGCCCGCACGCGACCGGTCAGCTCCGGCGCGTCCGGGGTACGCAGCCACGGCGACAGGTCGCGCAGCTCCCTCTCCAGGTCATCCATGGCGAACCTCCTGGAGGTCGAGCATGGCGCGTAGCTTCGCGAGCGCCCGCGACGTACGAGACTTCACCGTGCCGCGCGGCCAACCGAGCGTGGTCACCGTCTCCTCCTCGTTGAGATCGAGGAAGAAGCGGCAGACGATCACCTCGCGGTCCTTCGCCGGCAGCCGGCGCAGCGCCTCCACCAGCATCGCCCGGCGCTCCGCGGCGAGCACGGCGCTCACGGCGCTGTCCCCGGTGACCTCCGAGTCGGGGTCGGCGGCCGCCGCCCGCAGGAGGAGGCCGTCGCGGCGGGTGCGGGAACGGTGCAGGTTGCGGGTCTCGTTGGCCACGATGGCCAGCAGCCACGACCGGAAGGACGCCTCTCCCCGGTAGCGGGCGAGCTTGCGGTACCCCTTCACGAACGCCTCCTGCACGACGTCCTCCGCATCGGGGCCCGCGCCGAGCAGGACCGCGGTCCGGTAGGCGGACGCGGTGTGCCGGGCGACCAGGAGTTCGTAAGCCTCCAGGTCACCGCCCTGCGCGCGCGTGACGAACTCGTCGTCGTCCAGTGGAACCTCCGGTTCGGTCACCCCCCATGACACCGCCCAGGGCGTTCAGGTTCCACTCGCACGAGAAGGAAATACGGTCGGCCGCCCTCCGCGTCCGGCCGGATCGGCCGGACGCGGAGACGACCGCGCCGGTGAGGACGGGTGTCAGAGTCCCTGGCCGGCCCGCGGCGGGCCAGGGACTCTGACACACGCTCTAGGCGGAGACGTGGGCCACGCCGGGCCGCCCGCTCTGCACGTGGACGCGGGCCCGGGTGCTGACCAGGGCGTTCGGCGCGTTGACGAAGGGCACCACCCGGTAGTCCGTGTACATCTCGCGGCGGCCGAGGTGGCAGACCTGATAGCCCCGCTGGGAGTTGTGGAATCGCATGTGCGGGTTCTCGGCGAGCCACGTCACGCCGAGCGCGTCCATGTCGGTCCCGTTGCCGCCCGAGCTGATCGACGTGCCGAGGAACTCGGTGCCGATCGTGCGCGAGCGCGGTTCGGAGAAGTCCAGCTTGAGGTCGGCGGCCACGCTCCGATGGGCGTCGCCGGTGATGATGATGAAGTTCTCGACGTGGCGGCGGGCCACGCCGTCGAAGAGCCGCTGACGCGCGGCGGCGTACCCGTCCCAGGTGTCCATGCCGAACGTCTCGGGCTCGCCGTCGGTGTGGTCGGCCTCCATGGCGAAGATCTGGTTGCCGAGCACGTTCCAGCGGGCGGTGGAGGCCCCCAGCCCGGCCAGCAGCCACGCCTCCTGCTTCGCGCCGAGCATCTGCCGCTTCGGGTCCCAGCGCAGCGACTGGTCGGTGAGCTGCTGGTCGCGGAACCGGCGGGTGTCGAGCACGTCGAGCTGCAGCAGGTCGCCGAAGCGCAGCCGCCGGTAGACCTGCATCTCCGGGCCGCGCGGCATCGACGCGGCGCGCAGCGGCAGGTTCTCGTAGTACGCCTGGTAGGCGGCGGCCCGGCGGAGCCGGAACACGGCCGGGTCCTGGTCGGGCTCGGTGTCGGGCTGCGAATGGTCACCGGCCCAGTTGTTCTCGACGTCGTGGTCGTCGGGGGCGACCACCCAGGGCGCGGCGGCGTGCGCCGCCTGGAGCGCGGGGTCGAGCTTGTACTGCGCGTACCGGATCCGGTAGTCCGTCAGGGAGAACGTCTCCGTCGCCGGGAGGTGCGCGCGACCGATGGTGCCGGCTCCCCCGCCCTCGTAGATGTAGTCGCCGAGGTGCACCACGAGGTCGAGGTCCTCGCGGGCCATGTGCTCGTACGCAGTGAAGTAACCGTCGGTGTAGGCCTGGCAGCTCGCGTAGGCGAACGTCAACGACTGCAGGGCGGCGCCGGGGCGCGGCGCGGTGCGGGTCCGGCCCACCGGGCTGACCTGGTCCGCGACGCGGAACCGGTACCAGTAGACGCGGTCCGGTCGCAGGCCGTGCACCTCGGCGTGCACCGAGTGCGCCCAGTCGGGAGTCGCGCGGTGCACGCCACGGCGCACGACGTGGCGGAACCGCTCGTCCTCCGCCACCTCCCACCGCACGTTCACAACGCGGTGAGGCATGCCGCCGAGCCCGTCGCCCGCCAGCGGGTCGGGCGCCAGGCGGGTCCAGAGCACGACTCCGTCGGGGGTCGGGTCGCCGGACGCGACACCGAGGGTGAACGCGTAGCCGGGCAGGGTGATCCGGTCGTTCGAGGCGGCGGACGTCGCCGACGCCGGGTCGGCGGCGAAGATCGCCGCACCGGCGGCGACACCGCCGAGGGCGAGGAAGCGGCGGCGCGGCAGCGGGGAGTGCGTCATGTGGAGGGTCGCCTTCCGGGCAGGGGTCCTTGCGCCCCTCATCCCAGCCGTCAGACGTGACACCCACCGGAACGAGCCGTGAACAGAGTCGGCGGCGCCGCAGCGACTGGGCGAAGTCGATCCTTCTTTCCCGGCCGTGGGCGTGCCGCGCCGAAGCCGCTCAGCCCCGGCGTCGAGTGTGGACTCTCACCGCCGCGACGGCGCCCGTGGACGCGTCGCGCCGGTCACGGCGCCTGCGGGGTGAGCAGATAGTCGTCGGCGTCGGGATTCCACCGCAGCTGAACGGCGCCGGCAGTGGCGGCCGCCTTGCAGAACTGCAGGAAGCTGCGGTAGCCGAGCTTCTTCTCGCTGAAGTCGGGCCGGGCCCGGCGGAGCTGGTCCTTCAGGCCGGAGAGTGCCACCGCACCGCCCTCGCCCGCCACGTCGGCGACCACGGTTCGGAGCAGCCCGAACGCCGACTCCCGGTCGCCGTGCTCGGGCAGGGACACCTCGGGGTCACCCTTCGCGGGGCCCTCGGCCAACTCGACGACGTTGTGCTCGGCGAGGTGCCGCAGAAGCTCCCCGAAGGTGCGGAACCCGTAGTCGGACTCGGTGAAGGTGGGATCCTTGCGCAGCAGGGTCCGCTTCAGCCGGGAGGCGGTCACCTCTCCGCCGGAGCTGCCCTGCAGGCCCGCGACCGTCTGCGCCACGAGCGCGGCGAGCGCCTCGACGTCACGTACGGGTTCCTCGACGGCGGGCTGGGACTCGTTCTCCTGCACGGCCTGCTGGGGCCCCTGACTCGGCAGGGGGGCGGCGGGACGGGTACGGCGGGACCGGGCGGGCGGGACCTCCACGCCCTCGAGGCGGTCGTAGAAGAGGAACTCGTCGCAGGCGGGGGGCAGCAGCGCCGAGGTGGACTTCTCGACCCCGACGCCGACGACCCGCTTGTTGAGTTCGCGGAGCTTGTGGACCAGCGGCGTGAAGTCGCTGTCGCCGGTGCAGATCACGAAGGTCGAGATGTAGTCCCGCTCGAAGGCCAGCTCCACGGCGTCGACCGCCATCTTGATGTCGGCCGCGTTCTTGCGGGAGGCCCCCATCCGCTGGGGTATCTCGATGAGTTCGACGTGGCTGCGGGTGAGCATCCGCCGGTCCTCGTCGAAGTACGACCAGTCGGCGTACGCCCGGCGTACCACCACGCGTCCCCGCTCGGCGAGGGCGTCGGCGATGGGACGGAAGTCGAAGGCCGTCCCGCCGAGGTGGTCACGGAACCCCAGGGCGAGGTTCTCGTAGTCGAGGAAAAGGGCAATCCGGTCTTCTTGCTCCACGGAGGCAGCTTAGCGCCGAATCATTGAACGTTGATGGCCGAGGGTCAGCGATTGCAGGCGGATCATCCGGACCCGGGGGCCTGTCACGCGGGGTCCGGGTCCCGCTACGGCCGTCTGTCCCGTGGTGCGGCTGGCGGGTGCTTCCGCGCGTCCCGCGCATCGGAGAGGACGATGGCGGCGAGGACCGCGGCGACGGCGACAGCGGCCAGCAGCGGTGGGGCGAACAGCAGCGGCGCCGCCAGCCCGAGCAGGATGAGCAGGGCGATCGGTCGGTCTGGCGAAACCCGACCGAAGACCGTGTGTTCCAGGAGGGCCCGTCCCACGATGAACAGCGCGGGTCCGCCGACGAGGACGGCGACCCACGCCGGGTCGCTGCGACCGAGCGGTTGGGTGATGACGAGTTCGTCGCCGACCGCGGTGACGACCACGCCGGCCACCATTGTCAGGTGGGCGAGCGCCATGGGGCGGGCCAGCCGTATCGGATCGGCCGCGACGTCGATGGCTTCGGCAAGCAGTTCTCCGGCGCGGAAGACGTAGATCCTCCAGAGGAGCACGGTGGTGAGGACCGAGGCAGCGAAGGCGCCGGTGCGATCGGCGGTGTAGTCCGTCCGGGTGAAGGTGAGCCCCGTGACGAGGATCAGTTCGCCGAGGGCGATGATGAAGAGTTGGCGGTGCCGCTCCGCCATATGCTCGGCGGCGACGGGCCACTCGGGTGCGGTTATCCGCCCGAGCGGTGGGGTGGGAAACCGGAGGGTGAACCCGGCGTAGTTGATCGCCGCGCCGAGGGTCCAGAGCACGGCGCGTGCGGCATCGCCGGTGACACTGCCCACGATCCAGAGCACGCCGGTGCCGGTGGACCAGATCAGGAGTCGCCAGCCGGTGCGTCTTTCCGGTTGGGGCAGGGCGACGGCGAAGAAGAGCGCCATCGCGATCTGGAGTACGGCGTAAACGCTCGCGAATACAACGCTGCGCCCGTCGAAGGCGTCGGCCAGAACGGCTGCCATCGCGATACTGGCGATCATGGTGCCCAGGACCACCGCCTGGACCGTGGGGCGGCGAGGGTCCAACCGGTTCGTCAGCCACGCCGTAAGGCTCCAGACCCACCACATCGAGAGGAGCAGCACGAGGGTCTGGTACGCCCCCGTCCAGGTCAGCTCCGAGATCAGCTTTCGGGAGAGCTGGGTGAAGGCGAAGACGAACGCCAGGTCGAAGAAGAGCTCAAGGAGCCCCACCGGCTGCCGTTCCCGGGGCGCCCTGAGTAGGCCGCCTGGCTGTTCGTCCCCCATCACCTGCGTCCTACCGTTCTGGACTCCGCGCCGCGGTCGGATCTCGGCAAACCACCCGAACGGATGGAGCCGCATGTGCACTGGTTGACGAGTCGCCTCGCAGCGTCGGGGATGCCGTGCCAGCACGCCTCCCGAATCTGCTCCGACCGAAGCCGAACGACGAACGCGGTTTCCCGCAGGTCGGCTTCCTGTCAATTCCGTTCACTTCCGCAGCTACGGTCCATTCGTTTTCCGGCACAAATCCCGTTGCGCCGCGAAATCGGCGCCGCGCGAATCCCAGCGACGACAATCCGGCCGCACGACATCCACCTGCGGCACCGCTAGCAGCGACTACATGCGGCAGCCATCGATGCGACGATGCGTCGTCGGAGATTTGACATCCGACACGATCGCCCCGGCATGGCTCACTGAATTGGATGATCGGACGACACGCGTCGCCTTTCAGGCCGCCCGGATCCCCTGTTCGTGTCGCTCGGTCAATTTAGTTTCGTCTGCTTGTCGCTAACCGGTCAAACGCTTTGCCGAACGGCCAGGAATACCCATGCTCTCTTCGGGCCCAAAATCGCGGCCCAGTCCACCGGACCGAATACGGTCCGCCCGTGGGGGGAGGAGCATCGATGTTCGGTAGGAAGGCCACCAGACCCGCGAGAACGGCGCTCGCCGTGATCGTGCCGGCTGTTCTGGTGACGCTCGCGGGAGGGGTTGGTCCCGCGTACGCCGCGGACCCGGGCGAGGACGCGAAGGCTCGCACCACGCCGGCCTATCAACTGGCCAAGGGCGAGGAGTGCGGGCTGCGGCCGTCGGCCGGCAAGAGCGCGAAGGACGAGCAGCTGAGCTGCCTCGGTGTCGAGGCGAAGCTCGACCGGACGCCGGCGGTGGGAGAGCAGGCGACGCTGCGGGTCACCGTCCGCGCCGCGGGGAAGATCGGACCGAGCGAGATCAGTGTCGCCCTCCCGGCCGAGCTGGAGTGGGTGCAGGCGCCGGCCGAACTGGGCGTGCAGAAGCGCAGCAGCATCCAGCCCGAGCGGGCCGGCTCCATCTCCGTGGCGCGGACGACCCAGGCGCTGCGCTCGGGCGACAGCGTCGGGTTCAGCGGTGTGGTCCGGGCGGTCAAGGCGGGTCAGGTGCAGATCCAGGCCCGGGCGACCGCGCCGTACGGCCGGGACGTCCAGGCCGGTCAGGACGACGTCTTCCTGACCATCGCGGAGAAGGCGGGAGCGTCCCGGCTCGGACACGCGGTCCCCGCGGGCGACAGCTCCACGAAGCGGGTACCCACGACCGAGCGGGCGGCGCGGCCGTCCGGCCAGAAGCCGAAGAGCGTCGGCGCGCAGAGTGTGACCGGCGAGGCACAGGCCGAGGCGCGGGCCAAGGGGCTCAAGGTGATCGCCCCGCAGGCGCCGTGTGACACCCGGGTCGCCGGGAACTGGAGCTTCCAGGACCAGAACGGCACCTGGCACAACCAGATGAACATGCAGGTGCAGGTCTGGGACGACGACGTCTTCGGTGACTCGCTGCTCGCCACCGGCGTGACCGACGGCGCCGGCAACTACAACATCTGCTTCGACTCGAAGGTCGAGGGCTTCCCGGACAGCGGGAACGCCGACATCTACGTCCGCTTCATCACGTCGAACTCCCAGTGGCGGGTGCAGCGCGGTGGCAACCCGCTCTCCTTCCAGACCGGGACGACCAACGACGTGCCCACCGGCAGCACCTTGAACCTCGGTTCGCTCACCGCCGCCGACGGCGCGCTGCAGCGCGGTCTGCACGCGTACGACTCCGCGAACGACGCGTGGCTGTGGGTGCCGAAGCCGAACAACCTGTGCTGGGACCAGGACGACGCGAGCTGCCGCCAGGTGGTCATCAACTGGGCGCCGGACTCGACCGACGGCACGTACTACAACCTGGGCAGCAACCAGGTGCACCTGGCCGCCGACGACCCGAACGCCCCGGTCACCGTGGTGCACGAGATCGGCCACGCGGTGATGGACGACCTGTACAACGACAACTTCCCCGCCGCGCCGAACTGCAACCCGCACAGCGTCACCGGCACCAGCTCGGCCGGCTGCGCCTGGACCGAGGGCTGGGCGGAGTGGTTCCCGGCCACCGTCTACAACGACCCGTTCTTCCGCTGGCCCAGCGGCGCCTCCCTCAACCTGGAGAACGCGAGCTGGGGCAACGGCTGGGGCGAGGGCGACACCACCGAGGGTCGGGTCGCCGCCGCGCTGATCGACATCACCGACTCCGCGAACGAGGCGACCTGGGACCGGTACGGCGAGGGGCCGTGGAACATCTGGATGACCTCGCGGCTGCACAACTCGACCACCTTCGCGAACTTCTGGGCGCACCGCACCGCCGACGGCTTCAACGTGGCCGACTCCGGGGCACGGGCCTCGGTGTACCAGAACACGATCGACTACCAGTTCCGGGACCCGCTGGGCAGCTACGCCCCGCTGACCCGCCCGACACCAACGCCGCCGCACAACTTCGGATACTCGACCTCGTCGGTCTACTGGTCGGTGGTCGCGCTCAAGCCCAACTCCGGTGACCTGGACCTGCAGCTCTACGACGACCGGGCGCAGGGCGTCTACCTCAGCGGCAGCGCCGCCGGCGGCACCACCGTCGACTTCGTCGCCGTGGACTCCAACCGCCGGGCGCTGGGTGACTACTACCCGCGGGTGACCAACTGGTCCGGCGGCGGTGGCTACCGCGTCGAACTCGCCCAGGGCGCCAGCGTGCTCAACGGCGGCAGCAGCACGATCACGATGGGTACGAACAACGTGGTCGCCGTCCGGGACACGTACCTCACCGCCGGGGTGCCGGTCACCATCTCGGCGGCGGCCACCAACGTCGGTCAGGACGCCGAGCTGTTCCTGATGAGCAGCGACGCGAACGCGGCCACCTGGATCCGTCCCCGCTCGGGTGCGGCGGCCGCCGCCACCGGCGGTGGCGCCGGGGCGACCGAGACGATCACCTTCACCCCGGCCCTCTCCGGCTGGTACGGCGTCGTCGTGGTCAACAAGGCCGGCTCCGGCAACTACACCCTCACCCGGTCCTGACCGTCCACCTCCTGACCGGTCCGGGAGCGCCCGTCGCGGCGCTCCCGGACCGCTGTTCGCGGACCCGCGAACGATCCGTCCCGAATTGCACGGAACCGCCGGGCACACCGGCACGTCCGACCGACGTAACCTGACGCGGGAGGCGACAGATGCACCGACTGCTGGCCCTGCTCGCTGTGCCGGCCGTGCTGGCCTCGACGGTGACCGTGGCGGCCTGCGCGGGCGGCGACCGCAGCGAGCCCGAGCCACCGACGGGCGCAACGACGCTGGTGCTGCGGCTGAGCGAACTGCCCGGCCTGCTGCCGCCCGGCGGCGTGGCCACCGTCGCTCCGCGCCACTCCCTCTTCGGTGACGGTCGGCTGATCAGCGACGCGTCCGGGCCCACCGGGGGGTGGCCACAACTGCGCGTGGACACCGTTTCGACCGAGGACCTGCGCGAGCTGTTCCGTACGGCCGCCGCGCTCCCGGACGAACCGGGAACGGCGGCCCCGGACGGGCCCGTCGTGCAGGTGGTCGTCGGCGCGCCCGGCGGTCGACGCGGCGTCACCCTGGCCCGCGACGATGCGGCGGCCACCCGGCTACGGGCCGATCTCGCCCGGCATTCCGGCGGTCCGCCGGCACCGTACGAGCCACCGGCCGTCGCGATCGTCGCCACGCCCGCCGACCCCGCCGAACCGGCCCGGCCCTGGCCGTTGCCGACCCTGACCGGCGAGCCGCTGGGCGGCACGTCGGCCGGTTCCACCTGCCTCGTGCTGCGGGGCGCCGAGCTGGACGCCGCCCGGCGCGCGATCGAAGCCACCGACGGCGACGCGCGGTGGAGCAGCGCGGGCCGGGTGTGGCAGGTGGCCGCACGCCCGCTGCTGCCCGACGAGACCGGATGCGCCGACCTCTAGTCGCTGGTCGCTCACCGGCAGCCCGGACGAGTGACAGCGGCGAAGCGGCGCCCCGGCACGGGGCGAACCGGGAGAGGGTGGGCGGAGCGTCATGTCTGCCCTGCGTCAGCCGTCCATCGCCGGCGCCCCGCGTAGCGGATCGCCCATCGCTTCCGTGCCGAGGCCGGCCCGGCGCGACGTACGGGCAGGCCGATGAGGAGCGAGGAGACGACGTGACCGGAGAGCCGAACACCGCGGACAGCCAACCCCGCCTTCATCAGCACGGCCGGGAGATTCAGGCCTTCGGCAGTGTCCGCCAGTTGCCGGTCGCTCTGGCGTACGAGGCTCGGTTGTACTCGTGCGAGCGGTTGAACCGGATCCTCGCCGACACCCGCATCCTGCACTCGCTGTACAAGAAATACCACTGGCTCATGCGAGGGCACACGTTCTACCAGTTGCATCTCCTGCTCGACAAGCACGCCGACGAGCAGCTGGCGCTGATCGACACGCTCGCCGAGCGGGTGCAGACCCTCGGTGGGGTCGCGGTCGGCGATCCGCGCCACGTCGCCGAGCTGACCCGGATCCCCCGCCCGCCGAACGGTGTCGAGGAGGTTCCCGGGATGCTGTCGCGCCTACTGGAGGCGCACGAGACGATCCTGATCGACGCGCACGACGCGGCGGCCCGGGTCGCCGAGGGCGGTGACGACGGCAGCAACGACGTGCTGGTGTCGGATCTGATCCGCACCAACGAGCTACAGGCCTGGTTCGTCGCCGAGCATCTCGTCGACACGCCCGCGGTACGGGCCTGAACGTCCGCGCGGACCGGGGAGTACGGCACCTCGGGTGTCCCGCCCGTGCCGGCGACGGCGGGACACCCGGGGTGTCAGGCGACGTCGGCGCGCCCGAGCCGCCAGTAACCCATGAACGCGACGGCGTGCCGGTCGAGGCCCCGCTCCCCCACCAGGTGCCGGCGCAGCGCGCGGATGACGCCCGCCTCCCCCGCCAGCCACGCGTGCAGCGGTGACGCGGCGGTCTCGGTCTCGGCGGGCACCTCCCAGAGGATCTCGGTGTCCACGTCCACGTCGTTGTCGGTGACCGGACCGGTGGCGGGCTCGGTGCGGGCGGCGATCAGGTCCCCGGCCGCCGCGGCGACGGCCGGGACGAGGAGGCTTCCGTACTCGCCGGCGCCCCGGGGGAGCCAGGTCAGCTCGACCCCGGGTGGCGTCACCAGCGGGAGCGCGTCGCCGGCCTCCGGGACCTCGATCAGCGCCCGGCCGGACGCGTCCAGCGGCAGACGCTCCAGGATGGCGGCGATCGCCGGCGCGGCGGTCTCGTCCCCGGCGAGCAGCAGCTGCCCCGTCGACGGCAACCGGAACTCGATGCCGCCGTGGTCACCGGAGTAGCCGGCGTCCGGGCCGACGAGGGCGATCTCGTCACCGATCCGGGCCCGCCGGGCCCATCGGGTGGCCGGGCCGCCGTCGCCGTGCAGAACCAGGTCGATGTCGACCTCGGCGAGGTGCGGACGGACGGCCCGCACGGTGTAGGTGCGGATGGGGTTGCGCTGCTCCTCGGGCAGGGCCCGCCACTGCGCGTACCAGTCGGGGCCGTCCGGCAGCCGTACCCCCTGCTGGCCGGGGAGCGGCAGCGCGAGCTTGATGCGCTGGTCCCAGCCGTTGTCGGCGAACCGGTCGAGGTCGGGGCCGGTGAAGGTGGCCCGCAGGAACGAGGGGCTCAGCCGGTGGATGGCCCGGACCTCGACGGTGAAGACGCGCCAGGGCGCGATAGGCAGGGTCTCGGTCATGGTGCCTCTCTGGGTCGGGCGGCGCCGGTCGAAGGTTAGGCTACCCTAACCAGCTTTCCCGATGAGCGGAAGTCCGCTGCCGGACCCGGCGTTCACACCTCGATGTACGAGCCCATGATGACCGTGCGATCGCGCGGCAGGCAGAAGTGCTCGGCGGCGTCGGCGGTGATGAACGAGGTCGTGATGAAGAGCCGCTTGCGCCAGCGCGGCATGGTCGGCCGGCTCCCGGCGCGCAGCTCGATCTTCGAGAGGAAGTAGGAGGCCTCCTCGGCCTGCACCCGCCCCTCGACGTCACCCGCGTTGAGCCTGCGGAGCGTCTCGGGCACGTCCGGGCTCTCCATGTACCCGAAGTAGGCGCTCACGTGGGTGATGCCGTCGTCGGAGTAGCCGAGGTCGTCGACGGCGATCCGCTGGTCCGCGGCGATCCGGGGCACCGGCTTGGTCTCGATCGAGAGGATCACCACGTGCTCGTGGCGTACGTGGTTGTGCTCCACGTTGGCGCGCATCGCGAGCGGCACGGTCTGCTTTCCCCGATTGAGGAAGATGGCCGTGCCGGGCACCCGGCGGGCGAGCTTGCCGTCCGCGCGCAGCTCCTCGACGAAGTCACGCAGCGAGCCCTCGTGCTGCTGTCGTTCGCTGGTGACGATCTCGCGTCCGCGTTTCCACGTCGTCATGATCGTGAAGGCGGCGAGGCCGATCAGCAACGGCACCCACGCGCCGTGCAGCAGCTTGGTCGCGTTGGCGCCCAGCAGCAGCAGGTCCCACACCAGCAGCGGTATCGCGCCCAGGGCGAGCAGCCAGAGCGGCACCTTCCACTTCCACCGGCCGAGGTAGAACAACAGGAAGGTGCTGATCGTGATCGTCGCGGTGACCGCCATGCCGTACGCGAAGGCCAGCCCGGTCGAGCTGCCGTAGGCGAGGACGAGGGTGAGCACCGCGACCATCAGCAGCCAGTTGACCCACGGAACGTAGACCTGGCCGATGGTGGACTCCGAGGTGTGCAGGATCCGCAGCCGGGGCAGGTAGCCGAGCTCCGCCGCCTGTGAGGCCACCGAAAAGGCGCCGGTGATCACGGATTGGGAGGCGATGACCGTCGCGGCGGTGGCGAGCAGGGTCAGCGGCAGTCGACCCCAGTCCGGCGCGAGCAGGAAGAACGGGCTGCTGATGTTGCTCGGATCCTTGAGGATCAACGCGCCCTGGCCGAAGTAGCTCAACGTCAACGCGGGAAACACCAGTACGAGCCAGGCGCGGGTGATCGATCGGCGACCGAAGTGCCCCAGGTCGGCGTAGAGCGCCTCGGCCCCGGTGACGGCGAGCACGACGGCGGCGAGGGCGAAGAACGCGACCTCGAAGCGGCCGGCCAGGAACCCCAGCGCATAGGTCGGCGACAGCGCCTTGAGGATGTCCGGATGCGCGGTGATGCCCCGCACCCCGCAGACCGCGACGATGAGGAACCAGACGATCATGATCGGCCCGAAGAGGCGGCCGACCGCGGCGCTCCCCCGGCGCTGGGCGACGAAGAGCAACGCGATGATCACCACGGTGATGGGGACGACGAGATTTTCGAGTGAGGGTTCGACGACCTTGAGCCCCTCGACGGCGGAGAGCACCGAGATCGCCGGGGTGATCATGCTGTCGCCGAAGAAGAGCGCCGCACCGAAGATGCCGAACAACACGAGCACCGGCACGGCTCGCCCGCCGCGGCGTACGTTGCGCCGCAGCAGGGTGATGAGGGCCATGATGCCGCCCTCACCGTCGTTGTCGGCGCGCAGCGCCAGCAGCACGTAGGTGACGGTCACGATGATCATCACCGTCCAGAACACCAGTGACACCACGCCGAAGACGTTCTCCGTGCTGACCGGCACGGGATGCGGGTCGCTCGGATTGAACACGGTCTGCATCGCGTAGATCGGGCTGGTGCCGATGTCGCCGAAGACGACGCCCAACGCGCCGATGACCAGCGCGAGTCGGGCGCTGTCACGGGCGATCGAACTGCTGGCCCCCAGCGGACGCGACGCCGGTCCGGCCTCGGGCGCGCCCGGCTGCTGGCGCTCGGTCACGGCCATCCCCCCTGTAGCCGGCGACGGCACCGGCTGAACGCCCAGGGCACCAGATGCCCGACGTCGGCATATCGGCACATTACCGGCACAACGCCGCCTCCGGCGGCGGGTCACGCAGAGAGCAGCCGTCGCCGGAGGCGCGCTCCGCGGCGCGGGCGTGCTTCCCCTGCGGCGAGCCGCCGGGGAACCGGTCCGGCCGGGACCGCCCGCTCAGCCATTCAGCAGGGTCCGGCCGGGACCGCCCGCTCAGCCGTCCAGCAGGGTCCGGACGTCCGCGAACAGCCGGTCGTCGGCCGCGGCGGCCGCCGGAGAGGTCGCCTCCTGCTGGATGAAGTTGTGCTCCAGGCCGGACTCCTGACGGTGCAGCACCCGCACCCCGGCCTCGGCCAGCCGGCGGGCGTAGGCGTTGCCCTCGTCGCGCAGCGCATCGTGCTCGGCGGTCACGAGGACGGTGGCCGGCATGCCACGCAGGTCCGTCGTCAGCAGCGGGCTGGCGGGAGCCCGGTCGGCCGCCCGCGGCGTCCACTGCTCGACCGCCCAGACGAGGAAGTCGGTGTCCAACGCGTGACCGGACCCCTCGTCCACGATGCTCGGCTGCGAGAGCGTCAGGTCCGTGTTGGGGAACATCAGGACCTGCCCGGCGGGAAGCTCCTCGCCCGCGTCGCGCAGGCGCAGGCAGGCCATGGTGGCCAGGTAGCCGCCGGCGCTGTCCCCGGCCACCGCCACCGGCCGAGCCCAGCGCAGGACCGCCACCACGTCGTCGACGGCCGCCGGGTACGGGTGTTCGGGCGCGCGCCGGTAGTCGACGGCGAGCACCTCGACGTCGCAGGCGTCGGCGAGCCGCCGGCAGATCCGGTCGTGGGTGTCCAGGTCACCCAGGACGAAGCCGCCTCCGTGTGCGAACACCACCCGCGGCCGCGCCTGCTCGGACGGGCGGTAGTGGCGCAGCCGCAGGCCGTTCGGCCCCTCGACGTCCGCCACGCGGGCCAGCGCGGGCCCCCGGGGACGTGCGGCGGCTCGCCGACGCGAGCCTTCGCGCAGTTCCGACGCATCGAAGGACGCCATGAGGTTCTCTCTTCCGGGCAGGATCGACGCCGGGAAGCCGGAGTTCCGGCCCCTGCTCGGGCGACCCTGCCGGCCGGAGCGGCCCGGGTGACGCCACACGCGGCTCAGACTCTAACGCCCGCCGGCGCCGCTGCTCGTACGGGCGGAGCTACCGCACCAGGATCTCCCCCGCCCGGGGCAGCGGCCGATCGGCCCGCAAGAGCCCCGCGCGGTCCGTGGCGGGCTCGGTGACCTCGTCACGGCACCGAGGTCAACCGAGCCCCTCCCACTGGGATATCCGTACCGGTCAGCCTGCCCGGTTCGCGGCTCGGGCCTTCATCCGGCGCAGCTCCTGCGCCGAGACCTGCCAGGTGGAGTTGGTCGTACCCAGGCCGAGGAGCACCTGGTCGAACGTGTTCCCGTCGTTGTCGTCGGTGTAGCAGACGGTCACCTCACCCCACGGCGAGGCGGCGACGGCCATCTGGTCCTGACGACCGGTCGTGGTCTGGCTCAACGCCTGGGCCGGCAGCCGGCCGCCGCTCGTGCCGTCCGGGTTGAGACCCCGCGCCCACACGTCCGAGTCGGCGCCGACGACCGTCCAGCCCACGACGACGTTGCCCTGGTCGTCGATGCCGACGCCGGGCGCGGTGGCCCCGCCGCCGATGGAGACCTGGACCTCGGCGTGCCGGGCGGCACCGGCGGCGCCGAACGAGCGCGCCCAGACACCGCCGGTTCCCGTGTGATCGGATTCCCACGCCACCGTGAAGTCACCGGCGAAGTTCGCCGCGACCGAGGCGCGCTGCTGCTGCCCGTCGCTCTGCGCGTTGGCCGTCCGCCGCGACAGCACCACCGAACCGTTGGATCGCGCCAGCCGGGCGAGGCCGATGTTGTAGAAGCCGTTCGCGTCGGCGTCCTCGTCCCAGACCACGAGGGCCTCGCCGGAGGCGGAGACCGCCACGTCGGGACGGTGGTGCGCCCCGGTGGCCTGGGAGGCGGTCACCTCGTACGCCTTGCTGGTGGCGGCGGTGTATCCGGCGGCCCGGACGGTGGCGGGGGCGGTTCCCTGGATGTCCTCCCAGACCACGGCGAACCCGACCGCGGCGGCGTTGTTGGGCGCGCCGTCCGGGTCCACCGCCACCTTCGGCCAGATCTGCTGCCCGGCGTCGCTCGCGTTGACCTGGCCGGAGCCGAGCACCGCCCCGGCCGGCGACACCACCCGGTACTGGATGTTGTAGACGCCGTTGCCGTCGCCGTCGGCGGCCCAGACCACCACCGCGTTGCCTCGGTCGTCCAGTCCGACGTCCGGGCTGATGTGCCGCCAGGCGGCCCCGCTGGTCCCACCGCCGGTGAGCTTCACCTCGTACGCCGGCACGCCGTCGCGGAACAGCCGCAGGAAGATCTCGCTGTGCGTGTCGTCCGCCGGGTTGGTGCTGTCCCGGTCGTCCTCCCAGACGACCGCCACCTGGCCGTTGCGGTTCATGGCGACGGCCGACAGGTCCTGGTCGCCGGCGGAGGCGCTGTTCGCCGTGGTCCAGGTGACGGCCTCGGCGGTCATCGCGGTCGGCGCGGCGGCGGGGACGGCGCCCGGTACCGCCAGGACGGGCGCGACGAGCAGTGCGGTCAGTAGTGACATCGACATCTTCTCTCTCCTAACCGGCCTGCAGCCCGGGCCGGCCGTCGAGGATGACGAACGAGCGGGCCGTGGAGACGGCCGCGCCGTGCTCGGTCACCGTGTTCACCGAGCGGAAGTCCGCCCGGATCTGGCTGCGGCTGATCGTGGTGCGGACGTAGCCGCGCCGGTTCGAGTAGAACTTCAGGTGCGGATTGGTCGCCGCGTTCGGGATGGTGGTGGTGGCGCTGCCGTTACCGCCCGAGGTGATCGAGGTGCAGACCAGCTCGGTGCCGATCGTCGCTGAGGCGGGGTTCGCGTAGTCGGCCTTGAGCTCGTTGGCCCAGGAGTTGTGCACGTCGCCGGTGAGGACGACCGGGTTGCGGACCCCACGCTGCTGCCAGCCGGTCTGGATCCGGGCGCGAGAGGCCCGGTAGCCGTCCCAGGCGTCCATGTTCGCGGCCCCGTTCGCGTCGAGCTGGCGGGCGAAGAAGACCTGCTGCCCGAGGATGTCCCAGGTGCCGTAGTGCTGAGCCAGCCCGTCGAGCAGCCACGTCTCCTGCGCCGCGCCGGTGAGCGACCGGGTGGCCAGGTCGGCGTCGGAGCAGACCTTCCACCCGTCGCCGCACGCCTGGTCGTCCCGGAACTGCCGGGTGTCGAGCATGTGGAAGGTGGCGAGCTGCCCCCACCGGACGCGCCGGTACAGCGGGACGCTGTTGCCGGCCGGCGCCGAGGTCGGCCGCAGCGGCATGTTCTCGTAGTAGGCCCGGTACGCCGCGGTGCGCCGGGCGGTCCACTGCGCGGTCGTCAGCGCCGGGCTGCTGTCCGCGCGAACCATGTTGGCGTAGTTGTTCTCCACCTCGTGGTCGTCCGGCACCACCAGCCAGGGCGCCGCCGCGTGCGCCGCCTGCAGGTCCGGGTCGGACTTGTACAGGGCGTACCGGCGGCGGTAGTCCGCCAGCGACACGATCTCGGCGCCGACGTGCTGCCGTACCGCCGAGGTGTTGGTGCCACCTTCGTAGATGTAGTCGCCGAGGTGCAGGACGAGGCCCGGATTGTCCTCGGCCATCCGCCGGTAGGCCGTGTAGTAACCCGACTCGTAGTGGGCGCAGGAGGCGAACGCCATCACCAGGTCGCGGCCGAAGGTGCCCGGCGCCGGGGCGGTCCGCGTCCGGCCGACCGGGGAGATGTGGCCCTGCGCGCGGAAACGGTAGTAGTAGTCGGAGTCGGCCGCGAGGCCACCGGCGATGACGTGCACGGAGTGCGCGTCGGCGTAGCGGGCGGCGACGGAGCCGGAGGCGACCAGCGAGGAGAAGCTCGCGTTCGTCGACACCTGCCACTCGACGGTCACGTCCGCGTTGGCCATGCCACCCTGCCCGTCGGCGTTCAGCGGCGACGGCGCCAGCCGGGTCCAGAGCACGACACTGTCGGGCGCCGGGTCGCCGGAGGCGACACCGAGTTTGAAGGGGTACGGCGCTGCGGCTCGGGCACCCTGCAGGGGCGTCAGCGCGGCGCCCGCGGCGGTCAGTCCACCGAGGACGAATATGCGACGGCTCAGCCTTGTCATGGCGAGCACTTTCGAGAACGTCGATGAACGGCGGGCTTTGCGACCCGGAATCCGGAGTGACACCACGCCGTCCGGTGCACGGCGATTCGGTGTACGGCCCCGGCGTCGTCCACCGCGCCGGCTGAAATTCGATTGCCGGACGCCACGGGTTCCACGAGGGTGGTGCGCATGAGGTTCTGACGGACACCACCCACGTTTCCCGAGGCGTCGTGACATCGACCGGCGCCGCGCTGTCGTCCGCCCTCTCTCCTCCGCGAAAAGTGAGCCTCCTTGTCTCTGCACGCCTCCGCTTCGGAGTTCCACCCGCACGCCACCCCCGCCACCGTCACCGTCTTCGCCTCGGCCGAGAGCTGGATCGAGTCGGACGCCCTCCGGCAGTGCCAGCAGGTGGCCGCCCTCGACGGGATGCTCCACGTCGCCGCCATGCCGGACCTGCATCCGGGCAAGGGCGCGCCGATCGGCGCCGCCATGTCTGCCACCGTGCTGTATCCGTTCCTGGTCGGCTCCGACATCGGTTGCGGCATCGCCGTGTTCCCGATCCGGCTCAAGCGCGCCGTGCCCGAGAAGCTCGCCGCCCGGTTCCCCGACCTCGACCGGCCGCTGGACCCCGAGCGGGACGCCGACGACCCCGCCTGGGCCGTCGTCGAGGGCGACCTTCCCGCCGGCCACGTCGACGGGCTCGGGACGGTCGGCCGGGGCAACCACTTCGTGGAGCTGGCCCGCATCGGCACGGTCTTCGAGCCGGGCCACGCCGCCCGCCTCGGGCTGGAGACCGCAGACCTGGTGCTCGTCGTGCACAGCGGCTCCCGTGGGCTCGGCGAGCGGATCCTGCGTACGCACACCGAGGTCCACGGCGCCGGCCCCGCGCCCGACGTCGCCGCCTACCTGACCGCGCACGACGAGGCCGTACGGTGGGGATCGCTCAACCGGCGGCTGCTCGCCGCGCGGGTCGCCCTCGCCCTCGGCGCGGAGCCCACCGAGCCGGTCGTCGACCAGTGCCACAACCTGGTCGAGGTCCGCGACGGGCGCTACCTGCACCGCAAGGGAGCAGCGCCGGGTGACGGCCGCGACGTGCTGATCGCCGGGACCCGCGGCACCCCGTCCTACCTGGTGGCCGCGCACGCCGGTCCGGCCGCCAACTTCTCGGTGGCCCACGGCGCGGGTCGCAAGATGTCCCGCGCCGACGCCCTGCGTCGCGGCCGGGCCAAGCACACGGTCGAGGAGCTGCGCCGCACCCCGGTCGGTTCGGTGGTGGTCTGCGGTGAGCGGCAACTGCTCTTCGAGGAGGCGCCCTCGGCCTACAAGCGCATCGAGCGGGTCGTCGCCGACCTCGTCGACCACGAGCTGGCCACTCCCGTGGCCACCACCATTCCCCTGGTCACCTACAAGACGCCCGAGGCCGGTACCGCCGACCGCCGGGACGGCCGTCGTGGACGCAGGCGCGCATGACCGTGCACCTGCTCCTCTCCGCCGGCCGCGGCCCGCAGGAGTGCGCCTGGGCGCTCACCCACCTGCTGCGCCGCCTCGAGGCCGACGCCACCCGGCAGGGCCTGACGATCCGGCGGGTCCGGACCGTGCCCGGTGAGCGGCCCGACACCCTCCGCTCCGCGTTGATCCGGATCGACGGAGTCGACACCGAGGTCTTCGGCGCCTCGTGGACCGGCACGCTCTGCTGGCAGGCCCCCAGCCCGTACCGGGCGGGCACCGGGCGCAAGAACTGGTACGTGGTGGCCCGCCCCTGTCGGCTCGACGGGCCGACCACGGGCTTCTCCGAGGACGACGTCGACGTCGTCGCCTGTCGTACCGGTGGGCCGGGCGGCCAGCACCGGAACAAGGCCAGCACGGCCGTGCGGGCCACCCACCGCCCGACGGGCACCGTGGTCGTGGTCGACACCGAGCGGCAGTTCAGCCTGAACCGCCGGATCGCCATGCAGCGGCTACGGCAGCGCCTCGAGGACGGCGACGAGGCGGCCCGACGCGACGTCGCCACCGACCGGTGGCGGATCCACGACGAGCTGGTGCGCGGCAACCCCACCCGGGTCGAACGGCCGGAGCCGCCGCCGCGCGACTCAGCGCCCGTCCGACGGTCCCGGCCGCTTCGGCCACGATCGCCGCGCTGATCGCGGCGGGCCGTCCCGCCACGGTGCGACGGCGTGGTGACGCCACAGAGACGGCGGCCGAGGACCATCGGCTACACGGCCTCTCCACCCCCAGGGAGGAAAGATGGACTCCGTCATCCTGCCCGAGCTGCCCACCTACCTCTTCGCTCCCAACCTCGCCGGCGTCCTGTCGTTGGCGGTCACCTTCCTGCTACCGCTGGTCGCCGCCCTCTTCATGCGCACCTCCTGGTCGGCCTTCCGCAAAGGACTCGTCCTGCTGCTCGTGTCGGCGGTGAAGACCTTCCTCGAGGCGTGGCTGGTCGCCGTCGAGGCGGAGGGTGCCTTCCACGTCGGCGAGACGGCGTACGCGGTGGTGGTGAACTTCGGCCTGGCGGTCGTCTTCTACGCCGGGCTGCTGCGGAACACGTCGGTCCAGCAGGCGGTCATCAGCCGCGGCCCGGTCAAGGAGCAAGCCACGGCTGGCTGACCACAGTAGAATCCGGTGCTAAAGTCGACATCCGTCGATGTCTGACCATCGGCGGCCACCCGACCGCAGCACCGACCCTGGGAGCGCCCCATGTCGAGCCGCCCGACGCGCCGGAGCCTCTGGTCCCGCCTCCTCCCCGCCTCCGTCGCGCTCGGCACGCTGATCGCGTCCACCGCGTCCGGACCGGCGGCCACCGCCTCGACCGGAGCCGCCGGCACCGGCACGACCAACCCGGTCGTCGTCTGGGACGCCAACGCCCAGACGGCGATCTGGGACGTCGCGGCGCAGCAGCCGAACGAGCAGGTACGCAGCTTCGCGATGGTGAACGGCGCCGTCTACGACGCGGTCAACGCGATCGCGGGCACGCCCTACCAGCCGTACCTGCTCGCGCCCGCGGCCCGGGGCACCGAGTCGATACAGGCCGCCGTCGCCACCGCCGCGCACGGCGTGCTCAGCGCCCTCTTCCCCGCCCAGCAGGAGCGGCTCCGGACGCAGTACGACGAGGCGCTCGCCGCGATCCCCGACGGGCCGTCGAAGCGCGGCGGCGTCCGGGTCGGGGCCCGGGCAGCGGACGCGATGGTCGCCGCGCGGCAGGACGACGGCGCGTTCGGCGACCAGCAGTGGACGAACGGGACCGAGCCGGGCCAGTGGCGTCCCACGCCGCCGCTCTTCCTGTCCCAGGGCGCCTGGACTGGGCACATGCGCCCGTTCCTGCTCCCCCGCGCGTCGCTGTTCCGCACGCCGGGCCCGCCGCCGCTGACCAGCTGGGCGTACGCCCGCGACGTCGCCGAGGTCGCCGAGGTCGGCTCGGCGTCGAGCACGGTGCGCACCCAGGACCAGACCGAGGCGGCGCTCTGGTGGCACGACCGACGGTCGGCCAACTGGGAGATCAAGCGTCAACTCGCCACCACCCAGCGGCTGAACGCCCTACAGACCGCCCGCTTCTTCGCGATGACCGACCTCGTCGTGGCCGACTCAGGGGTGGCCTGCTTCAGCCAGAAGGAGCACTGGAGCTACTGGCGGCCGGTCACCGCCATCCAGCAGGCCGACGCCGACGGCAACCCCGCGACGGCGGCGGATCCGGGCTGGACGCCGCTGCTCGTCACGCCGCCCTTCCCCGAGTACCCGTCCGGCCACGCCTGCGGCACCGGCGCGCGGATGTCGCTGTACCGGCACTTCTTCGGCCGGGACGACGTGGCGTTCAGCGGCTCCAGCGCGGACTCCGGCACGACGCGGCACTTCGGGAGCTTCTCCGAGGCGCTCGACGAACTCATCGGCGCCCGCGTCTGGGGCGGCGTCCACTTCCGCAGCGCCGACGTCGACGGCGCGGCGCTCGGTGAAGCCGTCTTCCGCTACGCGGTGCGGCACCACTTTCGTCCGCTGAGGTAACCCGGCCCGACGGCCTGACCTTCGACACCCGCCCTGCCGGCAAGGAGCGCCGGCAGGGCGGGTGTCGTGCGGATTCGTCCGTCTCCGCCGCACGTCCGGTGTGCCGAACTCCTCCGCCGATCGCCATCGCCATCCCGCGCGCCCCGCCGCCGGAGGTTGACAGCGCCATGGCTAGCGGTTATCTATTGTTGATCTACAGAGGGGTGCCCGCGTGCAGGACGTGGTACTGGCCATGCTGGCGAAGGAGCCGGCGTACGGGTACGAGCTGCGCAGCCGGATGCGGGGCGCGCTCGGGCCGCTCGGCGAGGCGATGAACGACGGGCAGATCTACGTGACGCTGACTCGGCTGACGAAGGCGGGCCTGGTGACCTCGCAGCTCGCCGACGGCCTGCCGGATCGTCCGGCCCGCCGCGTCTACGCGCTGACACCGGCCGGGCAGCAGCGGGTCACCGCCTGGCTGACCGAGGTGAGCTGGCCGAAGCCGGACCTCACCGAGTTCCACCTGAAGCTGGTGGCTGCCGCTGCCGCACGGCTGGCCGATCCGGTGGCGCTGGTCGACGCGCAGCGGCGCGAGGTGCTGCGCCGGTTGCGGGACGCCCAGCGGGCCGCGCTGGCGCGTTCGGTGGACCCGGTCGCCGGGCTGTTGCTGGAGGGGGTCGTGCTCCGGCTCCGCGCCGACCTGGAGTGGCTGGAGGCGTGCGAGCGCATGTGGACCGGGCGTGATCGGACCGAACGGAAGGCGGGGGCGTGACCGGATCGACGGTGCTGGCAGCACGCGGACTGAACAAATGGTACGGACGGGACAGCGGGCTGGTGCGCGCGGTCGACGAGGTCGACCTGGACGTGCCGGCTGGGCAGGCCGTCGCGATCATGGGGCCCAGCGGTTGCGGCAAGTCGAGCCTGCTGCATCTGCTCGGCGGGCTGCAACGCCCGAGCGACGGCGAGGTGTGGCTGGCGGGCCGCCGGATCGACACCCTGAGCGAAGGCGCGCTGGCCCGGCTGCGGCGCGACAGCGTCGGCTTCGTCTTCCAGTCCTTCCACCTCATGGACGAGCTCACCGCGGTGGAGAACGTCGAGTTGGCCGCGTTGCTGGCCGGTCAGTCACCCCGCCGGGCCCGTCGGCGGGCCCTGGAGCTGCTGGACCGCGTCGGGCTCGCCGACCGGGCGACGCACCTGCCCTCGGCGTTGTCCGGCGGGCAGCGCCAACGGGTCGCCATCGCCCGGGCGCTGAGCAACGAGCCGCTGGTCGTACTCGCCGACGAGCCCACCGGGAACCTCGACAGCGCGGCCACCGTCGAGGTGTTGCGGTTGTTCGAGGAGCTGCGGGTCGCGGGGCAGACGTTGGTGGTGGTCACCCACGACGCGCGCATCGCCGCCGTCGCCGACCGGGTGATCTCCATGCGGGACGGATCGTTCGCCGACGACAGCTGGCTCGCCGGCACCGGCACGATCTACGGCGGAGGGCGCTGAGGTGGGCGGACGTCTGCTGCTCGTGTGCCGGCTGCTGGTACGGGACCTGCGTCGGCGCCGCGCCGAGACCGTGCTGCTGCTGCTCGCGATCAGCGCCGCGACCGCGACGCTCACCCTCGGTCTCGCCCTGGACAACGCGCTCGCCGAGCCGTACGAGCGGACCCGGGCCGCGACCGCGGGCCCCGACGTGGTGGCGACGCCGGTCACGACGGGCCCGGGGGCGCTGGCCGCTCTCACGCCGCTGGCCACCGCCCCCGGCGTCACCGCACGGAGCGGGCCGTACCCGATGGCCTATCTGATGATGACCGCCCACGGCAGAACCGTGCAGACGGTCGTCCAGGGGCGGGACACCTCCCCGGCGGCGCTCGACCGGCCGGCCGTGACCAGCGGAACCTGGGTACGCCCCGGTGGCGTGGTCGTCGAACCCACCTTCGCCAACGCCCTCGGCCTGCACACCGGCGACACCGTCGAGGTCAACGGTCACCCGCTGGAGGTGGTGGGGACCGCGGTCACCGCCGCCCGAGCCGTCTACCCGCGCGCCGACTGGCGCTTCCCGGGCAGCATCCTGATCCAGAGCTCCGGTCTCGTCTGGGTCGACAGTAGCCAGATCGGCGCGCTCGCCGGTGGCCAGCGACTGTCCTACACCATGAATCTCAAACTGGCCGACCCGCACGCCAGCACCTCCTTCCGCAACAAGATCAGAGGCGGGGTCGAATACCGCAGCTGGAAGGCGATCGCCGAGGCGGACGGCAAGCTCGTCCGCAAGGCGCACACGGCCCTGCTCCTCGGCAGCTGGCTGCTCACCATGCTCGCGGTGGCCAGCGTCGCCAGCATCGTCGCCGGCCGCATCGTCGAGCAACGTCGCCGGGTGGGGCTACTCAAAGCCGTCGGCGCCGGACCAGCGATGATCGCGGCCGTCCATCTCGCCGAGTACCTGGTGATCGGGCTCGCCGCCGCCGGCGTCGGTTTGGCCGCCGGTTGGCTCGCCGCCCCCGCGCTGACCAACCCTGGCGCCGGACTCCTCGGCTCCACCGGCGTTCACCCACCCGCACTGCGTACGGTGGTCACGGTCACCGCCCTCGCGCTCGCCATCGCCGCCGCGGCGACGCTGACGCCCGTACTGCGCGCCGCGACCACCGACACCGTCGACGCGCTGGCCGACGCCGCCACCCCACCGCGTCGCCGCGGGTGGCGCGTCTGGCTGTCCCGCCGGATGCCCACCGCTCTGCTTCTCGGGGTACGCGTCAACGCCCGCCGCCCCCGCCGCGCCCGGCTCGTCATGGTGAACACCCTGATCACCACGACCGCGCTCGCCGCCCTGCTCATGGGCCTGGCACAGGACCGGCAGGTCAAGCTCGGCGAATCGGAGCTGGCCGACCCCCAGGACACCCGCACCCTCCAGGCGATGCTCCTCGTCGTCGGCGTGCTCTGCCTCCTCGCGCTCATCAACGCGATCGTGAGCACCTGGACCGCGGTCCTCGACGCCCGCCACCCCCTGGCCGTCGCCCGCGCGCTCGGCGCCACCCCCGGGGAGGTCACCGTGGGCATGGCGGTGGCGCAGCTCCTTCCCGCGACACCCGGCGTCGCCCTCGGGATCCCGGCCGGCATCGGGCTGTTCCTGACCGTCTCCGCGGGGGAGATCCGGTACGCGCCCGCCTCCTGGATGCTCGGCGTGGCGCTCGCGGTCCTGCTCGCCGTCGCCGTGCTCACCGCGATCCCCGCCGTGCTCACCGCCCGGCGTCCGGTCGCGGACACCCTCCACTCCGCACCGGCCTGACGGCAGGTGAATCGGGACGTGCGGACGCCGGGGCCCGTCCGGCCACCGGGCGGGCCCCGCGCAGGGCCGCTCGGCTACTGGCCGATACGTCCGTCGATCCGCTCGCGCAGCAGGTCGACGTGGCCCATGTGGCGACCGTACTCCCAGACCATTCCGACGAGCATCTCGCGCAGCGACGTCGCCCCGCCACCGCTGCCGTGCTGGTTCAGGGGGTCCTCGGCGGTGATGTCGAGACTGGGCGCCTCGGCCACGAACCGGTTCGCGAAGTCCACCTCCGCCCGCCACGCGTCCCACGCCTCGGCGACCACCCGCGGATCGGCGACGGCGCCGTCGAAGTCACCGTCCCGGTCGGTGTCGGAGCAGTACAACTTCGGCACGTCCTGACCCGCCATCAGCACCCGGAACGTCGCCCGCTCCACCTCGGCGAGGTGCCGCACCAACCCCAGCAACGACATCGTCGACGGCGGCACGGATCGCCGGGCCATCGCCTCCGCGTCGAGACCCTCGCACTTCATCTCCAACGTGAGCCGCGCGAAGCGGAGAGTCTCGACCAGCGTGGTGCGCTCGTCGCCCAACGTCGGTCCGTTCTCCCGTGGGTCGTCGTCGGAGGGCTTGCCGTCGGCGGTGAACATGTCGGCGCGTCGAGTGGTGGCCATGCCCGCATCATCGGTGACGCCACAGCTGCCGGCCACACGTTTTTCGGGCGCTCATGGACGTCCACGGAGCACGCCGTGCGCGCTGGACCGGTCTGCGGAGGCGGGCGGTCAGTCCGAACGGGCACCGGCTGGCGGGGGCGTCGTCGCAGCCGGCACGGGCGTCTCGGGTGCCGCACCGCCGGCCCCGGCCCCGGCCCCGGCGACGTCCGCCGGAACGTCCGGATCGATCACCTGCCGGTCCAGACTCACCTGAGCCAGGCCGGTGCCGCCCACCCGGATGTCGTCGTACGCCTCGAGGCGGTGGTTCGGACCGAGGTAGAGGACGGACATGGCCAACGGGGTGGGCTCCTCCCCCTGCAGCCCGCGCAGGCCCGCCCCGCCGGTGGAGCCCTGCACGGCGAGCCGACTACCGGGCTCGCCCTCGGGCCCGGGCAACATCCGGACCTCCCGCTGGTGGGTGTGTCCGGCGAGGATCAGCGGCGCGGTCCCGGCGAGCGGGTCGGCGGAGGCCGGGTCGTGCACGAGGGCGATGTCGACCGGGGCGCCGGCGGCGCGGATGGTGTCGGCGAGCCGCTGGCCGGAGCCCGGGAGACTCGTCGGCCCCTCGTCCCACGGGCCGCCCTCCTGCTCCTGCTTGTCCGGGGTGAACCGCGGGTCGCCGATCCCGGCGATGCGCACGCTCGACACGCTGGTGATCGAGTTGTCCAGCACGACGGCGTTCGGCTGCCCGGCGACGGCCTGGGCGGTACGGGGCGAGTCGTGGTTGCCGCGGATGTAGACGTAGGGCACCTTGAGCTGGCCGATCATCGACACGTAGGAGGTCTCCGGTTCGCTGCCCCAGTCGGTGATGTCGCCGGTGTCGATGACGAGGTCGATGTCGAACTGCTCGACCACGGTCTTGATCACCGGCCAGACGGCCGGGTTGAGGTGCAGGTCGGAGACGTGCAGGATCCGAGTGGTGTCGGCGGACGCCTCGTAGACGGGCAGGCTCGACATGGTGCCGTAGAGCTTGCTGACGTTGCCGACGAGCCGTTGCAGCTGGTCGGCGTACCGGGTGTAGTCGTCGGCGATCCGGCGAGCGTCGCCGACCAGTGCCGGCGCGTTGACTAGGAGCCCTTCGTAGCGTGGCTCGGCGACCGCGGCGGGTCGTACGGTGAGCGCCGCGGCGCCCAGGGCGCCGCCGGTGACGGCGAGGGCGAGGGTTCCCGCCCAGGCCGTCCGGCGGGTGGAGCGGAAGGTCAGCGCGGCGAGCAGCATGGTGCCCAGCACGGACGCGGCGACGGTGCGCAGGCCCAGCCGGAGCAGGGCGTCGCGGATGTCGCTCGGCGCGGAGGCTCCGGCCGCGGCCAGCCCGCCCGGTTCGTGGATCAGCGCCTCGGCGCGCTTCTGGTCGAGGGAGTCGAGGCGGGCGGTGAGCCGGGCCGGTCCGGAGTGGCTGTCCAGGAAGAGCGAGCCCAGCGGTGGGACGGCGATCTCGCTGCCGCCGTCGGTCGACGGACTGAGCCGGAACTCCACTCGGAGCGGACCGACGTCCCCGGTGACCCGGCCGCCGAGCATGGTGCCGCCGGTCACGCCGACGAGAGTCACGATGATCATGGCGAGGGCCACCAGTCCTCGCCGCGCCCAGCGGGCAGCGCTTGCCGTCACGGCTCCCCACCCCTCCCCCGAGACCGAAACATGCAAGGATGCACGTATTCGTGGGGGCCAAGGGTACGCCGGGTGACCGGCTACTGACGAACGTCGGAGCGCTGGCCCGGCGGCCTCCGGATCACCGCCTCCGCTGCCGCCGCAGGGGCCGACCGCCCCGCGGTCGAGGCACGGTGCCGACCGGCGCTGCGCAGGCCGGGACGGCCGTGTTCAGCGCCGGCGGGCGCGTGCGGTGGCCCGAGCGTTGGCCTTCTCGATCGCCCGGACCAGGTCGCCCTTCCCCAAGCGCTGCGGATCCTCGACGCCCACCCGTCGGGCCACGTCCTCGAGGTGGTCCCGGCTCGCGTTGGCGTCCACCCCCTGGGCGGTGGGGCGGGTGCGGTCGCGCGACGCCGGCGTGCCCTGCTCGGCCTGCGGATCGGAGGGGCCGGGCCGCTCCTTGGGCTCCCAGTGGTCGCCCACCTTCTCGTGGGTGTGCTTCAGCGACGCGTACGCCGTGCGGTGCGCCCGCTCGCCGTCGCCGTAGGTCTCCTCGGCCGACTCCAGCGTCTTCTTGTAGGTGCGCACCGCCTTGTCGTCCGAACGGGCGATCGTCGACGGCACGTCGTCGCGCATCTCCTCTGCCTGTTCGTGCTTGTCCGCCATGTTCAGGCCTCGTTCCGTCCGTCGGCCCCGCCGCCGCGAGCGCCGCCCAGGGCCTGGCGGGCGGCCGCCGAGCCGGCGGGCACCACGGCACCGGCCGTCGCCGACACGGCCTCGCGCATCTCGTCGGCCACCCGCCCCGAGCTGTCGCCGGCCGCGCTCAGCTGCTGCAGTCCGAGCCGGCCCAGGACCACGGCCGCGGTGAGGTAGCCGGAGGCCAGGCCGGCCACGGCGAGCCGACGGGGCAGGAACGTCTCCAGCGCGCGCAGCACGGTGGTCGACGCCGCGCCGACACCCAGCATGAGGCAACCGCCGGCCGCCGCCAGCAGGACGATGCCGGCGCCGGCCGGTCGGGCGGCCTGGGTGAGCTGGTGGCGGACCGCGTTCATCTCCTCGCGGACGACCTCGGTGATCTCCTCCGCGAAGCGCCCGGCGGGGTTGCCCGTCCGGTCGCCGCGGCCGGGTTGCTCGGAAGCCGCGCCTGCCATGGTGTCCTCCCCGCTGCTCGCTGCCGACGCGGCTTCGTACCCCGGTTCCTCCGCGGCACACCGGGCAGCCCGTCGGCAACGCCCGACGGTGTCGGCCGGCGGGGTGTTACCGACCGGCGAATCCCCGTCATCCCGTTTCTTGCTGCCGTGCAATCATTGCCACCATGGCGTCGACCGTGCTCCCCGCGAGTACGTCCACGGGCCCCGAGACCGGGCTGGTCGAGAGCCTGGCCGCGTTGAGTCGGGCGCTCGTCGGCATCACCACCCGCAGCCTCGCCTCGCTGGACGTGGACCTCACGCTCTCCCAGTACCGGGCGATCGTGGTGCTCGCGTCGCAAGGGCCGTTACGGACCGTCGATCTCGCCGCGGCCCTGCACGTGCACCCGTCGACCGCGACCCGCACCTGCGACCGGCTGGTACGCCGTGGCCTCGTGGCCCGACACCACAGCGAGGCCGACCGGCGGGTCTCCTGGCTGGGTCTGACCGCGAGCGGAAAGGAGCTCGTGGGTGAGGTGATGCGGCGGCGCACCGAGCAGATCCGCGAGCTGGTGAACAGCCCGCAGACCACCGCGGCCGCCAACCTCGCCGAGCTGGTCGAGGCGTTGGTCGTCGCGGCCGGGGAGCCGACCGAGCGGCAGTGGTGGCAGCAGTGGGAACGCTGCACGGAGGAAGCGGTTGGCGCGGGCGGCTGTTGAGCCGCACCCTCGCTCCCCGGTTACCTGCACGGGTACAGGTATCGTACGGGCATCGTTCGCTCGCAGCATGTCGCGAATTCGATCGGGAGGCACGGTGTCCGGCTCCATCGCCACGGCGTCCTCGCCAGGGGCCAGTGAGCACCGAACGCAGTCGCGCACATGACCGAGGTCGCGCTCGCCTGGTCGGTGCGGCGGGACTTCACCGCCGGTTCGACCACCGTCCGCCCCGGAGCGGGCCGGCCTGATCAGGGACTGATCGCGCTGCTGGACGACGCCGACCTCGACGCCCCGCTGAGCCTGATCGTCGACTTCGCGGAGGTACCGGAGAGCGCCCTCGAGACGGTCTCCTCGCTGCTGGCCGGCTGGGCCGCGGCGCGCCGGGCCGGACCGGAGCTGCTGCTGGCGGTCGGCCCGGACACTCCCGCCGGGCGGCTCCTGTCGGCTCTGCTGGGCCGGCAGGCCATCCTCTCCGCGCAGCCGGCCACGGCGACCCGGGCTCTTGCCACCTCGGGCCGGGCGCACCGCTACCTGACCAACGACCGGCGCTCACCGGCTGCAGGCCGCCGCCTCGTCACCGACTGCTGCCGCTCCTGGGGGCTCGACGCGATCGCCGACCAGGCGTCGGTGGTCGTCTCCGAGCTGGTCAGCAACGCGGTCCAGCACGCGGGCAGCGACCTCGATCTCACCGTCGCCCACGTCGACGGGGTGCTGCGGCTGAGCGTCCGGGACCGGACGGCGCATCCTCCGCTCGCGGCGGCGGCAACTGCCGAGGGGGTGCTCGGCGAGCGCGGCCGGGGCCTGCCGATCATTCAGGCGCTCGCCGCGAGCTGGGGCTTCCTCACCTTCGCCGACGGCAAGACCGTCTGGGCCACGGTGGACGCCGGGCCGGTGTGAGACGCGTCAGTCCACCGTCGCCCGCGGGTGGCGCAGTCCGTGCCGCGCCACGACGTCGTCGAGCCAGTCGGGCGTGCCGTAGGTCAGGCCGTACTTCGCGGCGAGTTCGCCGAACTCGGTGGTGTCGCGCATGCTCACACCGGCCGGCGGCTCGACGGCGGTGAAGAGCTCGCTGAGCTCCCGGAAGTAGTTCTCGAAACCACCGGGCGTGATCACCTCGATGATGCGGCCGGGCACTGTGCCCGCGTTCCACATCGCGTGCATCTGACCGCGTGGTTTGGTGATGTATCCACCAGGGCCGAGGACGACCTCGTCGGCGTCGGACCGGAACCCGATCTCGCCGGCCAACACGATGGAGTGCTCGTCCTCGCGGCTGTGGCGGTGCGGCATGGTGATCGTGCCGACGGCGAACGGATGCTCGACGATCGCCACCTGACCGCCGTTGTCGCGGCTGTGGAGCTTGAAGACGGCGCCGAACCCCGGAATGTCGACGGACTCGCCGCCGCCGGGGGGCACCACCCGCACTTCGGGGGCGTTGCTCACCTCCATCGACATCTCCTCTCCCGTAGCGGGCACCTGCACCTGTCGAGGTGACCGGCCGGCGTCACGCACGGCTGATCGCCTTCTCGGCGAGCCGTTCGAACTCCGCTTGTGGCAGGAGACCCGACACCACTTCACCCCCGATGAGCCAGGTCGGCGTCGCCCGTACGCCGAGGCGGACGCCGAGCGACTCGGACTCGGCGAGGGCGGCCAGCGCGGTGCCGTCGTCCAACGCGGCGCGGAGGGCCTCGAGGTCGACGCCGACCCGGCCGGCGTGCTGCTCGACGACCGCCCGGTCGCCGATCTCCTCGCCGTGCACGAAGCGCGCGGCGAACAGCGCCTTGTTGAAGTCGCCGGAGACGGCCGGCTGGTGGAGACGGATCCATTCCGCGGCGGCCAGCGCCCGGCGTGTGTTGGGCAGTCGCTCGGGCCAGTTCAGGGCGAGGCCGGCTGCGGCCGCTTCGCGCTCGAGGGCCGCGTACATCGGTCCGTTCCGCGGCCCGGCTTCGACGCCGCCGTCGGGGATCTCGGGGTGGATCTGGAACGGCAGGTGCACGACGTCCAGGCCGCGCCGTTCGAGGATGTCGTCGCGCTGCTGCCCGACGTAGCAGAACGGGCAGATGAAGTCGAACCAATGCAGGACGGAAACGCTCGGTTCCACGTCGGCTCCCTTGCCATCGCGAGTCGGTCGGCCGGCGGGTCGAGGGCTCGCGGTTGTTTCGTTACAGCAAATGACTGTAACTAGTCGGGCCTCGGTCGCCCAGTCCGGCCGGCCTGCCGGACCGGTGTTCCGTGTTACAGTCACTGGCTGTAACGAATCCCGCGCCCCGCGCTGACCGTCGCTGTCCCGAGGTGAACCATGGCTCGAAGACGACCACCGGGCGAACCGGTCCGGGACGGTGGACCCGGCGGCGGCGAAGCCGCGCACCCCGGCGGCCGACCCCGGGACGCCGCCATCGACGAGGCGATCATCCTGGCCACCCGCGAGCGTCTGGTGCGCGACGGCTACGCGAAGATGACGATCGGTGACATCGTCGCCGACGCCAAGGTCACCAGACCCACGCTCTACCGTCGCTGGAGGAACAAGTTCGACCTGGTGGTCGACGCGCTGGACTACGGATTCCGCCGACAGCGCGAGATGTACGTGGTCGACCTCTCGGAGCTAACGCCGCGTAATGCGCTCGTCGAGGCGGTCCGCCGGCTCGACCCGGCCTACTTCAACCCGGACGCCATGGTGCTGATGGGCAACTTCGCCGGCGAGGCGCGCCGCACGCCCGAACTGCTCGAGATCCTGCGACGGCATGCAGTCGAACCCCGCGTCGCCCTCGTCGAGGAGGTGCTGAAGCAGCTACGGGAGCGTGCCGCAATCAGGGCCGACCTCGACACCCGCGTCATCGCCATGATGTGCTTCGGCAGCTACTTCGCCGCCTTCTACGCCGGAGAGCCGAAGGAACGACTCCCTGAACGCGTGGTGGCGGTGCTGTGGCCGGCCATCGCCTCGGCGCGACCGCCGGTCGGCTGAGCCCGGGCCCGTCACGCCGCGCCCCCGGAACGGGGCGGGGCCGCATCGACCCCGAGCGGCGCCCGAGCCCGTCAGGAGCCAGGGCGCGGCGGCCGCAGCCCGTCGATGGTGAGGTCGAGGGCGGCCTGGAGGTGGTCGATCCGCCCGGTCGAGAGCAGCAGGAGCACGCCACCCTGGATACCGGCCAGCAGGGCCGCCGCCGCCCGTTCGGCGTCCACCTCGGCGGTCATCTCACCTGTCGACTGCATGTGCCGGATGCCGACGACGATCGCGTCCTCCCAGCGCCGCATCAGCCCCACGATCACGGCCCGGGCGCCCGGTGCCCGGCGGCCCGTCTGGCCGAGCAGGCCGTTGAGCGGGCAGGTGTCGCCCTGCTCCTGGTAGCGCGAGATCAACCGGTCCCGCCACGCCTGCCACGCGGCCCAGGAGGTGAGGTTGCCGAGCATCGGTTGCTGGTCGCAGAGCACCTGGTCGGCCTCGTGCTCGGCCACCGCGAAGAGCAGCTCCTCCTTGCCATCCGGGAAGTAGTGGAAGAGCTGGCTCTTGCTGACGGCGGTGCGGGCCATCACGTCCTCGAGGCGGACCTCGTCGACGCCGCGCTCGCGTACCTCGGCGGCCGCGCCGGCGACGATCCGGGCGCGGGTCGCCTCGCCCTTGCTGGTCAGCGAACGCGCCATGCGGCCTCCTCGGGGATGTGCAGGTCAACGGTAGGTCACAACGGGCGCCGGCGGCGGGGCGGGCGAAACGTCCGGTCGCCCCGCCGCGCAACAGCCGTCAGGCGGCCGGCCGGGCGGCGCCGTTGAAGACCGGCGGCGCGTACCCGGCCGGCTTGTCGCCGATCTCCAGCCCTGGGTTGACGATCCAGGACTGGTACTGCGGCGTGAACATCGAGTAGTGGCCGGGCAGCGGCTCGGCGCTGGCCTCCTCGAGCCGGGCCCGCAGCTCGCCCGGGATCTCGAAGTCGAGCGCGGCCAGGTTGCCGTCGACCTGCTCCGGGCTGCTCGCGCCGATGATCACGGAGCCGACGGCGGGCTGGGTGGCCACCCAGTTGATCGCCACCTGGGCCATGCTCCGACCCAGCTCGGTGGCGACGCCGTCGAGCGCGTCGATCACCCGCCAGTCACGGTCGCTGACCGGACGCCCGTTCGCACTGTCGCCGCCGTCGAGTCGTCCCGTACCCGCCAGGCCGTCCGCCGTCCGGCGGTACTTTCCGCTGAGCAGCCCGCCGGCGATCGGACTCCACGCCGTGAGGCCCATGCCCAGGGACTGCGCCATCGGCAGGTATTCCGGCTCGATCCCGCGCGCGATCAGGGAGTACGGCAGTTGCAGGTTGATCATCGGGGTCAGGCCGTGCGCCTCGGCGTAACTCTGGGCCCGGGCGGCGTACCAGGCCGGTACGTCGGAGAGCCCGGCGTAGCGGATCTTGCCGGCGCGTACCAGGTCGTCGAAGGTGCGCACGACCTCCTCGACCGGGGTGATCCGGTCCCAGGTGTGCAGCAGGTAGAGGTCGAGGTAGTCGGTGCCGAGCCTGCTCAGCGACGCCTCCAGCGCGCGGATCAGGTGTTTGCGGCCGTTGCCGCTGGCGTTGGGGTCCCCGGGGTCGGTGCTGTTGGTGAACTTACTGGTCAGCACCAGCCGGTCCCGGACACCGGCGGAAGTGATCAACCGGCCGAGGATCCGCTCGCTCTCCCCGGCGGTGTAGAAGTCGGCCGTGTCGATGAAGTTGCCGCCCGCCTCCAGGTAACGCCGGAAGATCGGTTCGGCCTCCGCCTCGGTCTTGCCGTACGCGGCGTGGAAGCCCGCGGTGCCGAAGTTCATCGTGCCGAGCGCGAGCCGGCTGACCCGCAGCCCGGAGCGGCCGAGCAGGTAGTAGTGCATCGTCTGGTACTCCAGTCGCCTTGTCCGCCAGATTCGTCGGCGGCCGCAACGGTCCGCCGGAGCACACTGTGGCTCGGCAAAATTGGACCGGCAAGTCCAGAAGATCGGTCCCGGCTCGGCCCGTCCCGCTGCCGCCCGACCGGCGGCGGTGGGAGAACATGGATCATGCTCGACGGACTCGACGACATCGAGTGGCGGCGACTCGGCCACGCCTACGGGGCGGCCGACGACGTGCCCGACCTGATCCGCGCCCTGCGCTCGCCCGACCCGGCGACCCGCGACGACGCCCTCGGCACCCTCTACACCACGGTGTACCACCAGGGCAGCCGGTACCAGGCCAGCGCGTACGCGGTGCCGTTCCTGCTCGAACTCCTCGCCGACCCGGCCACCCCGGACCGGCCCGCGCTCCTCGCCCTGGTCACCTCGCTGGCGATCGGCCCCGACGAGGCCGTCCTGCCCGACGGGTTCCCGATCGGGGCATACCGCCGAACCGCCGAGGGCGGGCGGGAGCTGCTCGCCGCCAAACCCGCACCGTGGACCGGTGTGGACGAAACCGCCAAGGAGTACGTCGAGTACGCGTACGTCGAGTCCCTCGACGCGGCCGAGCGGGATCGGCTGTGGGCGTACATCGACGTGGCGGTCTACGACGCCGCGCTCGCCGGAGTCCCGCTCTTGCGCGACCTGCTGGACGACTCCGATCCGTGGGTGCGCGTCGGGTCGGCGTACGCGCTCGCTTGGTTTCCCGAGGAGGCTGCCGGCAGCCTGCCCGCGCTGGCCCGCGCGACTCAGACCGCACCGGTGACCGGCGCGGGGGCGGTCGAGGTCGCCACCCTGCTCATCGCCTCCGGGCTGCTCGGCGCCGCACCGGACCACCGGTCGCTCGCCGCCCCACACCCGGTGGTCCGCTGCGGCGCCGCGATCGGACGTGCCCGGGTGCGGGGCCCGGAGACCGACCCCGAGGCGGTCGAGGAGCTGCTGGCCTGGGCCGCCGCCCCGCCCACCGGCGCGGACGACCCGACGGACGGCGGCTGGGTGCCGTTCCTCGGTGGTGACCTGAGCGGGTACGCGGGTCTCGCCCTGCGGCAGCTCGGTCCCCGGCACGCGGACCGCGCCTTCGACGCGCTGACCGGCCGGCTGCCCACGGTCAGTGGAGACCAGTCGCTGACCGTGCTGGGCGAGGCGCTCCGGATGGCGTTCCCCGACGGGCCCCTGCCGCCGGGTACACCGGGAGCGGGGTTGACGCCCCGGCAACGGCGACTCGCCGAGGTGCTGAGCCGCTCCCCCGAGCCCTGGCTCATCGACGGGCAGGAGTTCGGCAACGTGGCCATGCTCGTCGAGGAGTACGGGCTGCCGGACGACCGGACGGCCCTGACCGCGTACCTGACCACGTAGCAGCCGCCGGCGTGAAGAATTCCGGCCGCTACCGGTTGAGGCCGGCGCGCAGGTCCTCCTCGATGCGCCCGGCGGTGGCGAGCAGCGGCGGCAGCAGTTCCTTGCGGATCGTCTCCGAGGAGCCGCGGCTGGCGTGCGCCGAGACGTTCACCGCGGCGATCACCGAGTCGTTGTCACCGCGGATCGGCGCGGCGAGGGACCGAAGGCCCTCCTCGAGCTCCTGGTCGACGATCGCGTACCCCTGCGTGGCGATCTTCTTCAGGGCGGAGCGCAGCTTCCCCGGGTCGGTGACCGTGCGGCGGGTCAGCGGCCGCAGGTCCGCCCTGGCGAGGTAGTCGTCCAGCCACTCGGCCGGCTGTGCGGCGAGCAGCACGCGCCCCATCGACGTGGCGTAGGCGGGGAACCTCGTACCGACGCTGATCCCCACCGTCATGATCCGCTTCGTGGGGACGCGGGCGACGTAGACCACCTCGGGGCCGTCGAGCACGGAGACCGAGCAGGATTCGTGGACCTGCGCGACCAGTGCCTCCATGTGCGGCTGCGCGACCTCGGGAAGGCTCAGGCTGGACAGGTAGGCGTAGCCGAGTTGGAGGATCCGGGGCCGCAACGAGAAGAGCCGGCCGTCGGTGTGCACGTACCCCAGCTCGACGAGGGTGAGCAGGAACCGGCGCGCGGCGGCCCGGGTCAGCCCGGTCATCCGCGCCACGTCGCTGAGGGTGAGCTGCGGGTGTTCGGCGTCGAAGGCCCGGATGACGGCGAGCCCTCGTTCCAGCGACTGGACGAACTCCGGAGATCGTGTCGTCTCCTCGGTCACTGCTCCTCCTGCCGCAGGGTCTCCCGAGCCACCTTGAACGCCCGGTTGGCCGCCGGTACGCCAGCGTAGACGCCGACCTGGAGCAGAATCTCACTGACCTCCTGCGGGGTGAGGCCGTTACGCAGCGCGGCCCGCACGTGCATGGCGAGCTCCTCGTCGTGGTGCAGGGTCGCGAGCACGGCGAGGGTGACGCAGCTGCGGGTGCGGCGGTCGAGACCGGGCCGGGTCCAGATCTCCCCCCACGCGTAGCGGGTGATGAAGTCCTGGAAGTCGGCGGTGAACTCGTCGGTGCCGGCGATCGCGCGGTCGACGTGCGCGTCGCCGAGCACCTGCCGGCGTACCGTCATGCCTGCCTCGTGCCGTTCGCGGTCGTTCACGCTTCACCCTGTTCCTCGTCGAAGTGCTCCAGCAGCAGCCGGGTCACCTGCTCGGGTTGTTCGACGTTGGCCAGGTGTGCCGCCCGATCCACCACGGTCAGCCGCGCCCGCGGGATCCGCTCGACGATCGCGTGGGCGTGCTCCACCGGGGTGGCCGGATCGTCCGCCCCCGCAAGCACCAACGTCGGCGCGGCGATCGTGTGCAGGTCGCCGCGGAGGTCCATCCTGGCGATCGCCTCGCAGCAGGCGGCGTAACCGGCGGCGGGTGTCGCGTTCAGCGCGACCCGGTACCGGGCCACCACGGACGGCTGGGTCGCGGCGAAGGCCGGGGTGAACCAGCGGGCGACCACCACGTCGGCGACCGTCCCGACACCGCCGGCGCGTACCTTCGCGGCCCGGTCCCGCCAGCCCTGCGCCGGGCCGAGCGAAGCGGAGGTGCAGAGCAGCGCCAACCGCCGCACCCGCTCGGGCGCGTGCGCGGCGAGCCACATGCCGACCATGCCGCCGAGGGAGAGGCCCGCGTAGTGGACGACCGGCACGTCGAGGTCGTCGAGGAGTCGCAGCACCTCCCGGCCGAGCAGGTCCACCGTGTACGGCCCGGCCGGCAGCGCCGAGCGACCGTGGCCGAGGTGGTCGTACCGGAGGACCCGGAAGCGTTCGGCGAGGGCGGGCACCTGCGGGGCCCACATGGCGCCGGTGGTGCCGAGGGAGCCGCCGAGCAGCAGCACGGGTGCGTCGGCCGCGCCGTCCACCGTGACGTGCAGGCGGCTTCTCACGACCGCGTCCCCCGATGGGCGGCCAGGGCCCGCTCGACGAACCGGTCTGCCGATCCGAGCCAGCCGTGCGGGTCGAGGGCCTCGTCGATCTCCTGCTCGGAGAGGTGGGCGCGGATCTCGGGGTCGGCGAGCAGCGCGGCCCGCAACGGCGGGCGGGACGCGGCCCGGCTGACGAGGTCGTGCGCCGCGCCCCGACCGAGCAGTGGCGCCAGGCGCGCGGCGACGGCCTCGGCCAGCACCAGCCCGCCGGTCTCGTCGAGGTTGGCTCGCATCCGCTCCGGACGCACCTGGAGCCCGCTCAGCATGCGGGCGGACCGCGCGGCGGCGCCGCCGGCGACGTGCAGCAGGTCGAGCAGCGGCTCCCACTCGGCGTGCCAGGCGCCGGCCGCCCGCTCGTGCTCCTGGACGGCGGTGGCGAAGAGGGTCGCCACCAGGCCCGTGCCGCGCCGCGCCGCGGCGGTGACGAGGACCGAGTCGACCGGGTTGCGCTTCTGCGGCAGCGCCGACGAGCCACCCCGTCCGGCACCGCCCTCGGTCACCTCGCCGACCTCGGTCTGGGCGAGCAGGCCGACGTCCACCGCGGCCTTGCCGGTCGCCGCGAGCAGGCCACCGAGGGCGGCGGCCAGGTCGATCAGGGGCTGGCGGCGGGTGTGCCAGGGCAACGGGCTCGTGGCGAGACCGAGGCGCTCCGCGTACCGGTCGCTCACCGCCAGGCCGGCCGGGCCGAGCGCGGCCAACGTGCCGACCGCGCCACCGAGCTGCGCGGGCAGGAGCGCCCGCGCGGAGACCAACCTGGCCCGCGCCTCGACCAGACCGACCAGCCAGCCGGCGGCCTTGAGGCCGAACGTGGTGGGCGCCGCCTGCTGCCCGAGTGTCCGGGCGACCAGCACGGTCCGGCGGTGGGTGTCGGCGAGTCGGGCCGCGGCGTCGGCGGCGATGTCGAGGTGGCGCAGCAGCGGCTCGGTCGCCCGCACCGTCACCAGGACCAGCGCGGTGTCCAGGATGTCCTGACTGGTCGCCCCGACGTGCACCCACGCCCGGGCGTGCTCCGGCACGGCGGCGGTCAGCTCGCGTACGAGCGGCACCACCGGGTTGCCCGTGGCATCGGCGGCCCGGCCCAGTGACACCGGGTCGTACCGCTCGGCGCGGCAGTGGGCGGCGATTGCCTCGGCGGCCGACGCGGGCAGCACGCCGTACTCCGCGGCGGCTCGGGCGAGCGCGGCCTCCGCGTCGAGCATCGCCCGCAGCAGAGACCGGTCGGTGAGCTCCGCGTCCACGTCCGGGACGCCGGAGAGCCCGCCGAGCAGCCCGTCAGACGGCGAAGAAGACGGTCTCATGCTCGCCCTGCAGGTGGATGTCGAACCGGAATCCGTCCGGCGCGGCGGCCGCGACGAGCGTGGCGCGGCGTTCGGCGTCGACACCGGACAGCACCGGGTCGGCGGCGTTCGCCGGCTCGTGCGGGAAGTAGAGCCGGGTCACGAGGCGGTGCAGAAGTCCGCGGGCGAAGAGGGAGAGGGTCAGGTGCGGCGCCTCGGTGCCGCCGTCCGGGTCGGGCAGCGGACCCGGCTTGACCGTCAGCAGCGCGTACCCTCCCTGCGCGTCGGTCTCGCTGCGTCCGAAGCCGCGGAAGCCGGGAATCGCCGGCTGCCGGGCGCCACGGGGGTCGTCGGGGTGGTCGAAGCGGCCGTCCGGATCGGCCTGCCAGGTCTCCACCAGCGCGTCGACCACCGGCGCTCCGGTGCCGTCGAGGACGCGACCGCGGATCCAGAACGCGCCCGACGTGCCCTCGGGCACGACGTACGGGCCGTCCGGCCAGCGCAGTCCGAGGTGCAGGAACGGTCCGACGGTCTGCGCGGGCGTGACACCCAGCCGTTCACTCATCGTCGTCCTCGTCCTCGAAGGGGATGCTCTCCCGGCCGCGCAGCACGATGTCGAACTCGTACGCCAGCGCCCACTCGGGCACCGTGGTGGCGTGGTCGTACCGGGCGATCATCCGGTCCCGGGCCGACGGATCACGGACCGAGTTGAAGATCGGGTCCTGGAAGAAGAGCGGGTCGCCCGGGAAGTACATCTGGGTCACCAGTCGTTGGGTGAACGCCCGGCCGAAGAGGGAGAAGTGGATGTGGGCCGGCCGCCAGGCGTTGTCGTGGTTGCGCCACGGGTACGCGCCGGGTTGCACGGTGACGAAGCGGTAGCGGCCCCGGTCGTCGGTGAGGGCCCGCCCCACCCCTTCGAAGTGGGGGTCGAGCGGCGCCGACCAGTTGTCCACCGCGTGGCGGTAGCGCCCGGCGGCGTTCGTCTGCCAGATCTCGACGAGCGTGTGCGGCACCGGACGACCGTCGCCGTCGAGGATCCGGCCGTGCACGATGATCCGCTGGCCCTGCGGCTCGCCGTCGTGCTGGCAGGTGAGGTCGTGGTCGAGTTCGCCGAGGCGCCCCTCGCCGAGCAGCGGGCCGGTGACCTCGGTCAGCCGCTGGGGCAGGTAGGTCAGCGGCCGTTGCGGCGCGCGTTGGAGCGTCGACTTGTAGCCGGGGCTGAGCAGGGGCGGGTGCGCGTCGGCGTCGTCGCGCCGGTACTGCGGCAGGACCAGGCCGCTGGCGGTCTGGTCGACGGTCTCCTGGGTCATGTTCCTCCTCTTCCGTTCTCCCGCGTGGTCGCCGTCAGGGCCCGCATCCTGGTGAGTTCGTAACGGGTCGGCGGGTCGCCGGTGGTCAACCGCTCGGCGACGGCGAGGTCCCAACCGGTGGCCGCCCGCGCCTGGTCCGTGGTCACGCCGGGGTGCAGCCGGGTCAGGGTCAGCTCGCAGCTGACCGGATCGGGTTCGAGTACGCCGAGGTCGGTGATGACGACGCGCGGGCCCCCGCCGCGCAGCCCGAGCCGCTCGCGGTCGCCGGGGCCCGCGCCGTACCCGACGGAGGTGACGAAGTCGACGCGCTCGACGAAGGTCCGCAGGTTCTGCCGGACGATGACGACGACCTCACCGCAGGAGGCGGCGATCTCCGGGGCGCCGCCGGCGCCGGGCAGCCGGACCGACGGGTCGTCGTAGTCGCCGCCGATGACCGTGGTGTTGATGTTGCCGTACCGGTCGAGCTGCGCCGCGCCGAGGAACCCGACGTCGATCCGTCCGGGTTGCAGCCAGTAGTTGAACACCTCGGGCACGGAGACCACGGCGTCGGCGGTGTCGGCGAGGATGCCGTCGCCGATGGAGAGCGGCAACCGGTCCGGTTTCGCGCCGAGGCAGCCGGATTCGTAGATGAGGACGAGGTTCGGGGCGTGGGTGGCGCGGGCGAGGTTCGCGGCGGTGCTGGGCAGTCCGATCCCGACGAAGCAGGCCGTGCCGTCGCGCAGCTGCCGGGCGGCCGCGACGGTCATCATCTCGTCGGCGGTGTAATCCGCGTTCACGCCTGCACCTCGACCTTCAGCACGTGCCGCTCGATCCAGTCGCGGAAGGCGTCGCGGTCCCGGCTGATCGCGTCCCAGCCGACGTAGAAGGCGTTGTCGCGGACGGAGTAGCCCTGGGCGTAGGAGGGGTGGGAGCCGCCGGGCGCCTCGGCCACCGCGGTGACCGCCCAGCCGGGCAGGACGACCTGCCCGGGTACGGGGTCGAGCTCGTCGACGATCTCCTCGACGGTCACCAGTGACCGGCGCGCGGCGAGCACGGCTTCCTTCTGGACTCCGGTGATGCCCCACATCTGCACGTTGCCGGCGCGGTCGGCGCGCTGCGCGTGCACGACTGTCACGTCGGGGCGCAGTGCGGGAACCGCGGTGAGGGTCTCCGCGGTGAACGGGCAGGTGATGGTCCGGATGTTGGCGGTGTGCCGGGGCAGATCGGTGCCGGTGTAGCCACGCAGGACGGCGAACGGCAGTCCGGACGCTCCGGCCACGTAGCGGTTCGCCATGCCGGCGTGGCTGTGCTCCTCCAGTTCGAGCGGTCCGGGCCAGGAGTTCTGCACCGCGTCCCGGAAGCGGTGCAGCGATCCGACGCCGGGATTTCCGCCCCAGGAGAAGATCAGGCGACGGGCGCAGCCGGCGCCGATGAGTTGGTCGTAGATGACGTCCGGGGTCATCCGTACCAGGGTCAGGTCGCGCCGTCCCTGACGGATGATCTCGTGTCCGGCGGCGAACGGGATGAGGTGTGTGAATCCTTCCAGGGCCACCACGTCGCCGTCGTGGACCAGGTCCGCCACGCCGTCGGAGAGCGCAACGAGCTTCGCCATTGGCCTCACCGCCTCCCGCGGGTCCGGAAACCGTCGGCTGTTCGCTATGCGGACTGCCGTACTTATATCGAACGTAATGCCCGCCGACGGCTTCCGTCAACGACGACCGTCCTCGTGCGACCGGGGCCGTCCGGCTCGTACGTAGAAATGTTTCCGCGACCCGTTGACGTGAGCCAGGTCACGTGCCAACGTTCTAAATGAGAACAGCCGTTCGGCTAGCGAACATCCCCTCGGGGGTCTCCCCGAAAACGGAGGCCCACCACCCCTCGGTCCCCGGTGGACCGCCGGACGCGGGAGTACCTGCATGCGCCGTCTTGTCATCAGCGCCATCACCGTCGCGGCACTGCTCGCGACCACCGCCGGCTGCGGCTCCTCCGACGACGCCGGCGAGGCCGGCGGACAGGCCGGGGGCACCACCAAGGTCAAGGTCGGGGCCATCCCGATCGTGGACGTGGCACCCCTGCACCTCGGCATCGAGAAGGGTTTCTTCGCCGAGCAGCGGATCGAGGTCGAGGTGGTCAACACCACCGGCGGGGCCGCCGCGGTGCCGGGCGTCGTCAGCGGGGAGTTCGACTTCGCCTTCGGCAACGTGGTGTCACTCATCGTCGCCCGCTCGCAGAAGCTGCCGCTCAAGGCGATCGCGGAGGGCAACTCCTCGACGGGCCAGCAGGGCAAGGACTTCGGCGGGATCGTGGTGCCGAAGGAGAGCCCCATCACGACCGCGGCTCAACTCGCCGGCAAGACCGTCGCCGTCAACAACCTCAAGAACATCGGCGACACGACCGTCCGCGCCTCGATCCGCAAGGCCGGCGGTGACCCGTCGTCGGTCAAGTTCGTCGAGCTGCCGTTCCCGGACATGCCGGCCGCCGTCTCCGCGAAGCGCGTCGACGCCGCCTGGATCGTCGAGCCGTTCTTCACCGTGGCTCAGGACCAGGGCGCCCGGGTCGTCGCGTCCAACTTCGTCGACGCCGCGCCGAACCTGACGATCGCCGCCTACTTCACCACCGAGCGGACCATCCAGCAGAAGGCGGACCTCACCGAGCGCTTCACCGCCGCGATCGAGAAGTCCCTGACGTACGCCCAGGAGCACCCGGACGAGGCGCGCAAGGTGCTGCTGACGTACACGAAGATCGACCCCGCGGTCGCCGAGAAGATGACCCTCCCGGCCTGGTCGGGACAGATCAACCGGGAGTCCGTCCAGACGCTCGCCGACCTGATGCTCACCGACGGCCTGGTCACCGAGAAGGTCGACGTGGCGGAGCTGCTTCCGTGACGTCGGCGCCCACCCGCGCCGCGCCGGTCCGCAGTTCCCGGGCCGGCGGGGCCGGTCGGCTGACCGGGGCGAACGCCCTGCTGGGCGTCCTCGGCTTCGCCGCCTTCCTCGCGTCGCTGGAAGCGGTGCCGCGCCTCGGTCTCGTCTCCCCCGACTACCTGCCGCCGGCCAGCCGCATCGGCGCGGCCCTCGTGGAGCTCGTCGGCGAGGCCGGATTCTGGACGGCTCTCGGCGACACCGTCCGCGGTTGGTCCACCGGTCTGCTCATCGCGGTCGTCCTCGGGATCGCCGTCGGGTTCGTCGTCGGCACGGTCCCCGTGCTGCGCGAGGTCACCGCCTCGACCATCGAGTTCCTCCGGCCCATCCCGTCGGTCGCGCTCATCCCGCTCGCGGTCCTGGTCTTCGGCACCGACCTGCGGTCCGTGCTGCTGCTGGTGGTGTACGCGTCGTTCTGGCAGGTCCTGGTCCAGGTGCTCTACGGCGTGCAGGACGTCGACCCCGTCGCCGCGGAGACCGCCCGCACCTTCGGGCTGGGGCGCTGGGCCCGAATCCGGCACGTCACCTGGCCGACCGCCCTGCCGTACCTCCTCACCGGAGTCCGTCTCGCCGCGGCCGTCGCCCTGATCCTCGCCATCACCGCCGAACTCGTCATCGGCGCGCCCGGTCTGGGCAACGAGATCGGCGTGGCGCAGTCCGGCGGCGCCGTCGCCCGGATGTACGCGCTCGTCGTCGTGACCGGGCTGCTCGGCGTCGCGGTCAACGTGCTGGCCCGACGGTTGGAGAAGTGGCTGCTCTCCTGGCACCCATCGCTGCGGCGGGAGGTGGCGGCATGAGACTCGCCGTCCGCGTCACCCGTACGGTCGTGGCGGCCCTCGCGCTGCCCGTCGCGCTGCTCGCCCTCTGGTGGATCCTCACCGCGGACAGCGAGAGCTACTACCTGCCACCGCTGTCGGAGATCCTCGCCGACCTCGACGACGTCTGGCTGCGCTCCGACCGGCTGAGCGCCGACGTCCTGCCGAGCCTTTTGCGCCTCTCCGGCGGCTTCCTGCTGGCCGTGCTGCTCGGCGTCTCCCTCGGCGTGGCCATCGGGTCGTCCCGGCGGCTGCGGGCGTTCTGCGAGCCGGTGCTGGAGTTCCTGCGGGCGATCCCACCGCCGGTGCTGGTGCCGGTGCTGATGCTCTTCGCCGGGATCGGCGACACCATGAAGGTGCTGGTGATCCTCTCCGGTTGCCTCTGGCCGATCCTGCTGAACACCGTCGAGGGCGTACGCGCCGTCGACGAGGTGCTCGTGGAGACCGCGCGGTGCTACGGCGTACGTGGTCCGGCCCGGCTGTGGCACCTGGTCGTCCGGTCGGCGAGCCCGCAGATCGTCACCGGCATGCGGCAGGGCCTCTCCATCGGGATCATCCTCATGGTCATCAGTGAGATGTTCGCCGCGAGCAACGGGCTCGGGTTCAGCATCATCCAGTTCCAGCGCACCTTCGCCGTCACCGAGATGTGGACCGGCATCCTGCTGCTCGGCCTGCTCGGGTTCCTGCTCGCCACGCTCATGCGGCTGTTCGAGCGGCGCGTCCTCAACTGGTATTTCGGTCTGCGCCAGGCGCAGCGAGGTGGGAGTCGATGAGTGCCATGAGCCAGACCCAGACCGAGGCCGGCCCGCGGACCGAGGTGCTGCTCGACGTTCGCGCCGTGCGCAAGGTGTACGAGGGACGCGGCCGCTCGGTGGAGGCCGTACGCGACCTGACCTTCGCCGTCGCCCGGGGCGACCTCGTCTGCGTGGTCGGCCCCTCCGGCGCCGGCAAGACCACACTGCTCAAGTGCATCGCCGGTCTGCTGGCGCCGACCTCCGGCGAGGTGGTCCTCGAAGGTGAGTCGGTCGACGGTCCGCCGCCGGGCATGGCGGTGGTGTTCCAGGAGTACGGTCGCAGCCTCTTCCCCTGGATGACGGTCCGGAAGAACGTGGAGCTGCCGCTCAAGCAGAAGAAGCTGCCGAAGGCGCGCCGGGCGGAGCTGGTCGGTCAGGCGCTGGACGCCGTCGGCCTCGGCGACGTGCACGGCGCGTACCCGTGGCAGCTTTCCGGCGGCATGCAGCAGCGGGTCGCCATCGCGCGGGCCATCGCCTACGAGCCGCACATCCTGTTGATGGACGAGCCGTTCGCCGCCGTCGACGCGCAGACCCGGGCGGATCTGGAGGACCTCGTCCGGTCGCTCTGGCAGCGACTCGGCGTCACCACGCTCTTCGTCACGCACGACATCGACGAGGCGGTCTACCTGGGCCAGCGGGTGCTGGTGCTCTCCTCGTCGCCGACGGTGGTGCTCGACGACGTCGCCGTCGACCTGCCGGCGCAGCGGGACCAGCTCACCACGCGCTCGTCGGCCCGCTTCACCGAGCTGCGCGGGCACGTCTTCGCGCAGATCCAGCGGGCGAAGAAGCACAGCGGGGCGTCGGTGGTCGAATGACCAGCGTCCGCGAGGCCACCCTCGACGTCCTGCGACAGTGCGGGATGCACCGCATCTTCGCCAACCCGGGCTCCACCGAGGTGGCCTTCCTCGCCGACCTGCCGGACGACCTGGAGTTCGTCCTCGCCCTGCACGAGGGCTCGGTGGTCGGCATGGCCACCGGCCACGCGATCGCGACCGGCCGGCCGGCCTTCGTCAACCTGCACACCACCGCCGGGCTCGGCAACGCCGTCGGCGCCCTCGCCACCGCCCGGGTCAACCGGGCGCCGCTGGTCGTCGTGGTGGGTCAGCAGGACCGTCGCCACCTGGCGCTGGAGCCGTTCCTCGCCGGCCACCTCGACGGGCTCGCCGGGCCGTACCCGGTCTGGGTGAACCAGCCGGTCCTGGCGCAGGACGTGCCGGCGGCGGTGCGGCGGGCCTGGCACGAGGCGGTCCAGCATCGTGGCCCGGCGATCGTCGTGGTGCCGATGGACGACTGGTCGGCGCTGATCGACCCGGCGCTCGGGCTCGCCGCGCCGAGGACCGTCCGGCGCGCCGGGTGGGCGCCCGGACCGGCCGTCGACGAGGTGACGAGCCTGCTCGACGACGCCGCGAATCCGGTGGTGGTGGTCGGCGCCGGAGCCGACGAGGACCGTACCTGGGACGCGCTGGTGTCGCTGGTGGAGCGGCTCGGCGCGCCGGTCTGGCAGGAGGCGTTCGGCGCCCGGGCCGGCTTCCCCCAGGACCATCCGCACTTCGCGGGGCACCTGCCCGCCGGCCGGTCACGGCTGCGCTCCGTGCTCGCCGGGCACGACGTGGCGCTCGTCGTCGGCACCGGCGCGTTCCGGCAGTACCCGTACGAGCCGGGCCCACTGACGCCGGACGCCCTCACCGTCGCGGTGGTCTCCGCCGACCCGGACGAGCTGCACCACAGCCGGGCGGACCTCGCCGTACTCGCCGATCCGGCGACCCTCTGCGCCGCTGTCGCCGACCGGATCACCCCCCGGCCGGCGGGCGAGGCGGTGGCGGCGGTACGCCCCGAGCGGGTCGAACCGCCCGCTGCCGGCGAGCCGATGCGGGCCCGACACGTGTTCGCCGCGCTCGCCGAGCGGCTCCCCCGCGACGTCGTGCTGGTCGAGGAGACCCCGTCGACCCGGCCGGAGCTGCACCGGCTGCTGCCCGCCCGGCAGCCGCGCGGGTTCGTGAGCGCGGCCATGGGCGGCCTGGGCTTCGGGCTGCCGGCCGCGGCGGGCCTGCGCCTGGGTGACCCGACCCGGCCCGTCGTCGCCGTGCTCGGCGACGGGTCGTCGCTCTACGGCATCCAGGGGCTGTGGAGCGCCGCGCGGTACGGCTGCGGGGCGCTCTTCGTGGTGCTCTCCAACGGCCGGTACGCGGTGATGGACCGGCTCGCCGACCGGGTCGGCGGCAAGGCCCCGTGGCCCGCCTTCGAGGACGTGTCGGTGCACGGCCTGGCAAGCGCCCTGGGCTGCCCCGCCCGAAGGGTGACCGACCATCCGGACCTCGTCGCGATCCTCGACGAGGTCGTCCCCACCCTCGCCGGCCGGACCGAGCCGCTCCTGCTCGACGTGCCGGTCCGCACCGAACAAGGCTTCGAACCCTGACCCCTTCGGCGCGGCCCCGCGCCAACTCCGAGAGGACCGCCATGACACTGCTGGACACGGCGACGTGGCAGGGCATGCTCTACAGCGACGGCTGGGTGGAGGCGACCGGCGGCAGCAGGGCCGTCCGCTCCCCCGCCAGTCGGGAGGAGATCGGCCGGATCGGCGTGGCGAACGCCGACGACGTGGCGCGCGCCTGCGCGCGGGCCGCCGAGGCGCAGCGCGGCTGGGCCGCGACCAGCTACCTGGAGCGTGCCGCCGTGCTGCGCCGGGCCGGGCAGTTGTTCACACAGCACGCCGCCGCGATCGGCGACTGGCTCGTGCGCGAGGCGGGATCCATTCCGCCGAAGGCCGGCGTCGAGACCGACACCGCCGCGCAGGAGTGCTACGAGGCGGCCGCGCTCGCGTCGCAACCACTGGGCGAGATCATCCCGAGCGCACAGCCGCGGCTGAGCCTGGCGCGCCGGTTGCCGGTCGGCGTGGTCGGCGTCATCGCGCCGTTCAACTTCCCCCTCGTCCTGGCGATCCGTTCCGTCGCCCCGGCGCTGGCCCTGGGCAATGCCGTGGTGCTCAAGCCGGATGCCCGCACCGCCGTCTCCGGAGGCGTCTCGATCGGCCGGATCTTCGAGGAGGCGGGCCTGCCCGAGGGGTTGCTGCACGTCCTGCCCGGCGAGGTCGACGCGGGTGAGGCGCTGGTGGCGGACCCGCACGTGCGGGTGGTGAGTTTCACCGGTTCGACCGCCGCCGGGCGCCGGGTCGGTGCGGTGGTCGCCCGTCACCTGAAGCGGGCACACCTGGAGCTGGGCGGCAACTCGGCGCTGATCGTGCTCGACGACGCCGACCTGGGCCTGGCCGTCTCGGCGGGGGCCTGGGGGTCGTTCCTGCATCAGGGACAGATCTGCATGACCACCGGGCGGCACCTGGTGCACGAGAGCCTGGCCGAGAAGTACGTCGAGCAGTTGGCCGAGAAGGCGGATCACCTGCCGGTCGGTGACCCGGCCAAGGAACAGGTGGCGCTCGGGCCGGTCATCGACGAACGGCAACGCGACAAGATCCACTCGCTGGTCCGGGCGAGCGTGGACGGGGGCGCGCGCCTCGCTGCGGGCGGCACGTACGAGGACCTCTTCTACCGCCCCACCGTGCTCGCCGACGTCGCCCCCGACTCACCGGCGTACGCCCAGGAGGTCTTCGGCCCGGTCGCGCCGGTGATCGCCTTCTCCGACCTGGACGAGGTCGCGGCGCTGGCCGGGCAGACCGAGTACGGGCTGTCGCTCGGCATCCTCAGCCGCGACGTGATGAAGGCGATGGCGCTGGCCGAACGGATCCCCAGCGGCATCGTGCACATCAACGACCAGACGGTGAGCGACGAGGCGGTGGCGCCGTTCGGCGGCGTCAGGGCGTCCGGCACCGGCTCCCGGTTCGGCGGGGCGGCGGCGAACATCGAAGCGTTCACCGAGACGCAGTGGCTGACTGTGCAGGGCGAGATCACCCGCTACCCGTTCTGACGTCGGAGGACGGAGCATGATCGTGTTGGCCGGGGCGAGCGCCCGACGATGACGCGCAGCCAGTCGAGTGTGGGCGAACACCCGGCCGGGGCCCGCCCAGCGGGTCCGCCGGCCGGGCCGCTCACCCTGCTCGGCGTCGTGCTGCTGGCGCTCAACCTGCGGGCCGCGATCGCCGGGCTCGCTCCGCTGCTGCCGGACGTCCGGCTCGAGCTCGGCCTCGGCAGCGGCACGGCCGGGCTGCTCACGACGCTGCCGGTGCTCTGCTTCGGGCTGATCTCCCCGTTCGCCGCGCTACTCGGACGCCGGATCGGCGTGCAGCGGTCGCTGCTGATGGCGATGCTCGTCATCCTCGCCGGGAGTCTGGTTCGGGCGGCACCCGGAATCTGGTGGCTGCTCGCCGGCACCGTGCTCATCGGGGCCGGCATCACGGTCGGGAACGTGCTGGTCCCCAGCGCCGTCAAGCAGGACTTCCCGCAGCGGCAGGGTGCGGTGACCGCGCTGACCACCGCCGCGCTGACCGGAGGCGCGGCCCTCGCGGCCGCCGTCACCGCCCCGCTGGCGCACACCGGCCTGGGTTGGCGGGGCGCCCTGCTCGTGGTCGGCGCGCCGGCGGCGGTCGCGGCGGTCGTCTGGCTGCCGCAGCTGCGCCGCAGGCACGTCGCGCCGCCCGTTCGGTTGGGTGGCGCGGCGGTGCTGCGCTCTCCGGTCACCTGGGCGCTCGCGGCGTTCATGGGGATGCAGTCGCTGACCTACTACGCGATGCTCGCCTGGTTGCCCACGCTGTTACGCGACGGAGGTGTCTCCGCTGCCGACGCCGGGTGGGCGCTCGCCCTGTTCAACCTGCTCGGCATCGCGACGGCGGTGCTCACGCCAACGCTCGCGGCCCGGCGCGGCGACCAGCGCGGGCTCGGTCTGCTGGTCTGCCTCACCTGGGCTGCCTGCCTGCTCGGGCTGCTCGCGGCGCCCTCGTGGTACCTGGTCTGGGCCACGATCGGCGGGCTCGCCCAGGGCGCCGGGATCGGCCTGGCGCTGACGCTGCTCGTGCTGCGGGCCCGTACTCCGGAGTCGGCACGCGACCTGTCGGGCACGGTTCAGTCCGTCGGTTATCTGCTGGGGGCCACCGGGCCGGTGCTCGTCGGCGTGCTGCACGACGGCTCCGGCGGGTGGACTTTTCCGCTCACCACCCTTTGCGTCGCGGTGGCGGCAATGGCGGTGGCCGTCCTCGGCGCAGGACGCGATCGCCAGGTGTGAGCCCTACGGGTGACATGACCAGGAACGGAACGAACGAGGAGGAGGCGAGGATGCGTACCCAGGTCGGCATCGTGGGAGCGGGCCCGGCGGGACTCATGCTGTCGCACCTGCTGCACCTGCACGGCATCGAGTCGGTGGTGCTGGAGTGCCGCAGCCGGGAGTACGTCGAGCATCGGGTCCGCGCCGGAGTGCTGGAGCAGGGCTCGGTCGACCTGCTCCACCGCACCGGTCTCGCCGACCGGCTCCTGCGGGAGGGGATGCGGCACGAGGGCATCGAGCTGCGCTTCGACGGGGAGTCGCACCGGGTACCGATGACCGAGCTGACCGGGCGGGCGATCACCGTCTACGGGCAGCAGGAGGTGGTCAAGGACCTGATCGCCGCCCGGCTCGCCGCCGGCGGCTCGCTCCTCTTCGAGGCCGACGCCGTACGCCTCGACGGCCTCGACTCGGACTCACCGGTCATCCACTTCCGCCGCGACGGACAGGCCGAGGAGCTGCACTGCGACTTCGTGGCCGGCTGCGACGGATTCCACGGCGTCAGCCGCGGCGCCGTCCCGGACGGCGTGCTCCGGACCTACGAGCGGACGTACCCGTTCGCCTGGCTGGGCGTGCTCGCCGCCGCTCCCCCGGCGGTGGAGGAGCTCGTCTACGCCAACCACGAGCGGGGCTTTGCCCTCTACAGCCTCCGGTCGCCCGAGATCTCCCGTCTCTATCTCCAGGTCGACCCGGACGAGGAGATCGCCGCGTGGCCGGACGAGCGGATCTGGGCGGAGCTGCGTACGCGGCTGGAGACCGTGGCGGGCTGGTCGCTCAACGAGGGACCCGTCCTCGAAAAGTCCATCACCCCGATGCGCAGCTTCGTGGTCGAGCCGATGCAGTGGCAGCGGCTCTTCCTGGCCGGGGACGCCGTCCACATCGTCCCGCCGACCGGGGCGAAAGGCATGAACCTCGCGCTCGCCGACGTGGCGCTGCTCGGCGACGCCTTCGCCGCGTGGTACGGCCAGCAGCGAACCGACCTGCTGGAGAACTACTCGACCACCGCGCTGCGCCGGGTCTGGCGGGCGCAGCACTTCTCCTGGTGGATGACCTCGATGCTGCACCGGCTGGAGAAGGACGACCCGTACGAGACGAAGCTGCAGGCGGCGACGCTGCGCTACGCCGTCTCTTCCCCTGCCTACGCCGCGAGCCTTGCGGAGAACTACGTGGGGTTGCCCGCGGTGTGAACTCGGGTCGGCGCCCGGTCCACCAGTCGTCACGGTCCGCTTCCTGACAGTGACTTGCTGCCGCATCGTAATACATCGATAACTATCAGTTCATCGATGTGCACTTGGCTGGAAGGAACCGAGTCACCCGAGCTACCTCGAAGGAGAGGCAGTGGGCAGAATCCGCCGTCCCCTGACCGTCGCCGCGGCATCGATCGCACTCGTCGCCGCCGGCGCGATCGCCGCCCCCTCACCCGCCTCAGCCCACTGGAGCTGCGGAAGGGCAGCCCCGCCCGACCTCGACACCAGCGGTGGCCACCACACCCTCGAGGCCGCCAACATGCGGGTGGGATCCAGCACCCGCTGCGCGATCAGCGGCATCTCGTACGCCAGCCAGTCGCTCGACTACCACTGCTACGCCCTCGACATCAACGGCGTCGACACCTGGACCTACGTCGTCAACGTTCAGACGAAGGCCGGCGGCTGGATCCGCGACGACCTGCTGAACGACTACGGCTCCGGCGTGTGGTGCCCGAACCAGACCAACCTCTGACCCACCCGGTACCCGGGGTGTGACACCCAGGTGGAGGACGCCGGCCCTCATCCCGAGTCCGGCGTCCTCTCACCGGCCGCGTGCGACTCCCGCCCGCGCAGCCGTCAGCTCACGTGGTCGCGCCACGTGTGCCGGGGCTCGTAGCCGAGCATCCGGCGCGCCTTGTCGATGCTGAGCAGCGTCTCGTGCTCGCCGAGTTCCTTGCGGATCTCGACCTGCGGGTACACCTCGCTCATGAGGTCGGCGCTGGACCTGCTCATGACGGTGTCGGCGTTGGCGATGACGAACACCTCGGCCCCGGGCCGGTCGTACGCCAGTGCCCGCTCGACGGCCTGGGCGCCGTCGCGCGCGTCGATGTAGCCCCAGAGGTTCCACCGGCGCAGCTGCGGGTCGGCGTCGAAGGACGGGAACCGGGCGTAGTCCTCGACGTCCATGACGTTGGAGAAGCGCAGGCCCAGAAGGGTCAGCTCGGGGTCCCAGCGGCAGAAGTGCCGGGCCATCTCCTCCTCGAGCGCCTTGTTCAGCGAGTACGTGGACTCGGGGCGCGGCGCGTACTCCTCGTCGACGGGCGCGTACGGCGGCGGGGTGTCGAACGGCAGGCCGAGCACCGTCTCGCTGGAGGCGTACACCACTCGCTTGATGCCCGCCGCGCGGGCGGCGGTGAAGACGTTGTACGTGGCGGCCGAGTTGTTCGCAAAGGTCGTCGCGTTGGGCAGCAGCCCGGGGGCCGGGATCGCGGCGAGGTGCACGACCGCGTCGACGCGGCCGGCGTGTTCGTCGACACCGCCGAGCAGAGCCTCCAGCACCTGCCCGTAGTCGGTCAGGTCGGCGAGGAGGAACTCGCCGTCGACGTCGCGCGGGTCCCGGCCGGCGGCGCGGTCGAGGGCGAGCACGTCGAGGCCCACGTCGCGCAGCCGCGCCACCACGGCACGCCCGAGCTTGCCGGTGGCGCCGGTGACGACGACGCGCCGGGGAAGTGCGGAAGCGGAGTCGGTCATGCTCCCATCTTTGTCCTGCCGCGTGGCCCGCCCGGTGCCGGGGCCCGCCCACCCGATCCCGGGATCGCCGCTCGGCGGTCCGGGCCGGCGCCGCCACAGGGACGGGACTGTCGGAGGGGGGCGGATCAGGACGAGATGGCCTTCGCCCAGGGCGCGAGAAGCCGCTCAAGGCCGACCATCAGGTAGAAGAGGGTGGTGCCCATGATGGCGAGCAGGGTCAGCGCGGCGAAGGCGAGGGGGGTGTCGGCGGACTGCCCGGAGCTGGCGATCACCGAGCCGAGCCCGGCCTCAGGGTTGATCACCTCGCCGATGATCGCGCCGATGATCGCCAGTGAGCTCGCCACCTTCAGCCCGACGAAGAGCTGCGGCAGGGCCCATGGAAGGCGAACCTTCAGGAAGGTCTGCCACCAGGAGGCGGAGAGGGAGCGGGCGAGTTCGCCGAGGTCGCTGGGGGTCGAGGTCAGCCCGGCCATGGTCGAGACCAGGATCGGGAAGAAGCAGAGCAGGACGACCATCACGACCTTGGTCTCGTACCCGAAGCCGATCCAGACCAGCAGCAGGGGTGCGAGGGCCACCTTCGGCACGGCGTTGATCCCGGCGATGAAGGGGAGAGCCATCCGCTCGACCGTCCGCGAGGCGGCGAGCAGGACGGCGAGGAGCAATCCACCGGCCGCGGCGATGCCGAAACCGATGAGCGTCTCCAGCAGGGTCACCCAGGCCTGCTCGGCGAGGTAACCGGGGAGCCGGATGAACGCGTCGACCACGTCCGGGGGCGCGGGCAGGAAGAAGGGATCGATGTCGAAGGCCCAGGTCACCAGCCACCAGAGGGCTATCGCCAGGACGGCGCCCAGGGCGGGCAGGCCGACGCTTCGCCATCGCCGCGGTGGCGGCAGGTTGTCGGTCACGTCGACTCCGCCGAATCGTCAGGGCTTCATCACGAAGCTGGAGTCGACCACGTGCGACGGGGTGAGCCCCGGCCGGATCAGACCGGCGTTCTGGAGAACCTCGATGGTGCGGCTCACCCGGGTCTCGTCCAGGAATCCGATCGGGGCGCCGTCGGCGGGTCGGACGTGCGGAGTCATCGCCTCGATCTCGCTCCGGCCCGCCGCCACCGTGTAGGTCGGCTTCACCTTGTTGAGGATCGTCGCCGCCTCGTCCGGGTGCTCGATGCTGTACGCGAGCCCCTTGAGCAACGCGGTGGTGAACCGCCGCACCAGGTCGGGGTCCTTCGCGATGAGCGACGGGGTGGTGATGACGGCGTTGCCGAAGAGGTCCTTCAGGTAATCGCTGTACGGCAGGACGACGACCTCCTTCCGGGAGGCCGTCTCGAGTGCGCCGCGACTGAGCAGAAAGGTGCCGAGCGCGTCGACCTTCCGGCTCGCCATCAGCCCGTTGAGCGCGGTGGCCTGCACCCCCTCGATCTTCACCGTCTTCGGGTCGACTCCGGCCAGTTGGGCGTACGCCGGAAAAAGCAGCTCGGTCACCGAGCCGGCGCCGGTGGCCATCGTCTTGCCCCGCAGGTCCTTCGGGGTGGTGATGCCGGTGTCCGTGGTGGTCATCACCGAGATCAGGGTCTGCTGGTGCACGGCGGCGACCGCCCGCCAATCGGTGAACTCGCCCCTGCCGGCCTGGATCACCGCGCCGGTGAAGTCGAGCGCCGCGAACTGGACCTGACCGGCCTTGAGCGCGGTGAGATTCTGCTGGTTGCCGGCGCCCTCCTTGATATCGACCTCGACGCCGACCTCGGCGAAGTAGCCCTTCTCCTTCGCCACCCAGGCGAAGGCGTCCCGGCCCACGGCGCCGAAGGCGGTGATGTAGGAGACCTTGTCGCTCTCTCCGCCCGCCGGGTCGCCGCTGCCGCCGTCGGAGTCGCTGCAGCCGGTCGCGACGAGCGCCGTGGCCAGCAGGGCCGCCGCCAGCGCGCGAATGCGCATGGTCATGTGGAGCCTCCAGCTTCGACGCGTCGACGGGACGCGGGCTCTCCGCGCCGGCGGATTCCGGAGGGAGCCGCTTCACGGCGCTCCGATTGATTGAGGATCGTAGATGATGCGGAGCGCGGCTGCCACCGAGTCGATCCGCAGGGCGGCTCAGATCCCTTATGGCGCAACGATTTCCGTCGACCTGGGCATCGTGGACAATGGATATCGGGGCGGGAATCCTTGCTGCAGTGCGTCGGCTCCTCGGCCCCGCGGAATCGATCCCGACCACCCGGCCTGACCGGTTCGGTCCGCCCGGCGCCATCCGCCCCTCCCCCGCCGGCGCCGGTGGCGAACCCTCGAAGGAACCGGATGTCTGATCACCCCACCCCGTCGGCACGCGCCCGCGCCCTGGTCGCTGGCGCGTACGACACGCACGTGCACGTGGCCCCCGACGTGATGGCGCGCCGGATCGACGACCTCGACCTGGCGTACCGGTGCGCCGAGGTCGGTCTCGCCGGTTTCGTCCTCAAGTCCCACTACGTGGCGACGGCCGAGCGAGCGGCAGTGGTCCGCAAGGTGGTGCCCGAAGTCGACGTCCTCGGTGCGATAACACCAAGCGCGTAAGGGGCTCGCTCGACGTTCCGGTACGGGTCGGCGGCACGACCCTCGGCCCCGGCGACGTCGTGGTGCTCGACGCCGACGGTGGTGTGGTCGTGGCGCGGGACCGGGTGGCCGACGTGGCCGCTGCGGCGACCGCCCGGATCGAACGGGAGTCCGGGCTGCGGGCCCGGCTGGCGGCCGGCGCGCACAGCTACGACCTGCACGGGATGCGGGCCGAGGACGAATCGGCCGGGTGACGCGGAGCACCGTCCGAGTCGTTCGTGGTGTGCCAATTGTTTGCTAGCTTTCCCCGCGTGACCCGCCCCACCCCGCAGGGACTCCAGTTGGCTCGCGACCTGCTGTGGGTCCACGACCTGATCCGCCGCGACCTCGAGACGGTGCAGGGCCTGAGCCGGGCGGTCGCGGAGGGGGTGAGCGGCGAGCGGGTCCGCGCCGCCATCGCCGACCTGCGGACTCGCGGGCCGCTCTTCCAGTTGAAGGTCAACTGCCTGCACTTCTGCGAGTTCGTTCATCACCACCACTCGCTGGAGAGCGCGATGCTCTTCCCCGCGCTCCGGCGCGCCGATCCGGAGCTGGGCCCCGCCGTGGACCGGTTGGAGTCCGACCATCGCAGGGTCGCCGAGCTGCTCAGCCGGGTCGAGTCGCTGGCCGGCGAGCTCGGCGGGGGCGGCGTCGACGACGATGCCGCCGTCCGGGCCGAACTCGTCGCGGCGCTCGACGGCCTGGGGAGCCACCTGCTCGAGCACCTCGACTTCGAGGAGAACTCGGTGCTCGCGACCATCCGGACGATGCCGGCCCTGTGGTGACCTCGGATCATCCTCGCCGACCGGCCCGGCGCCCGGACCGTCCGCCGCGCTGATCCTGCCCTCGATCGGCTCCTGCGTTCGGTCGGCGTCGCATCGGGCCATTGCGCCCTGTCACCGGATCGGGGCGTCGAACCACACACCCTCAGCCCGTGGGGCGGGCGGGAAGACCACCTACCCTGCGGCACGAAAACCTTTTCGACCAGTGGCCTGTCGGGTAGCAACCAAGCCACCTGGAAGGCGTACTGTGGATCGTTAAGCTCCGGGTTAGTTCCGAAACAGCACGTCGAAAGGGTTTCGATGGCAAGGCATCGCACGCAGGCGGTGACGTTGAGCGACGTCGCGCGTCGAGCCGGCGTCTCCGTCGCCACCGCCTCGAAGGCGCTCAACGACCGCGGTGAGGTCGCGCCGGCGACGCGGGAACGCGTGCTCAGGGCGGCGAGCGAGCTGTCCTTCCAGCCGAACGCCCTCGCCCGGGGGCTGATCTCCGGCCGCACCCGCACCATCGGCCTGCTCACCGACGAGCTCGGGGGGCGCTTCTCCATGCCGATCCTGCTGGGCGCGGAGAACGCCCTCGGCAACGAGCAGATGTCGGTGCTGCTCTGCGACGCTCGCGGCGACGCCATCCGCCGCCAGCACTACATCCGTACGCTGCTCGCCCGCCGGGTGGACGGGTTCATCCTGGTGGGCGACAGCAACGACGTCCGGCCGTCGCTGACCCGCGACATCCCGGTTCCCGTCGTCTACGTCTACGGCGAGTCCACCGACCCGGACGACGTCTCCCTGCTGGCCGACGACGAGGGTGGCGCCCGACTCGCCGCCGAGCACCTCGTCGCGCTGGGTAGACGCCGGATCGCGCACGTCACCGGGCCGCACAGCTACCGGGCCGCCCGCGACCGGGTGACCGGACTGCGCGCCGTCCTGGCCGAGCACGGGCTGCCGCTGGCCGGACGGGAGCCGTTGTACGGCGAGTGGTCACAACGATGGGGCCGACACGCCGCCCACCTGCTGCTCACCGCCGACCCCGACATCGACGCCGTCTTCTGCGGCAACGACCAGATCGCGACAGGTGTCGCGCAGACCCTGCTCGATCTCGGCCGTCGCATTCCCGAGGACGTCGCCATCGTCGGCTACGACAACTGGGAGGACTTCGCCACCGACTCCCGGCCGCCGCTGACCACCGTCGACGTCAACCTGGAGCAGCTCGGGGCGAGCGCGGTCATGCACCTCTTCTCCGCGCTCGACGGCACGCCGTCGCGTGGCGTCCTCCGGCAGGCCTGTCGCCTGGTCGTCCGCGAGTCCACCGGCCCCGCGGCACCGCCGGTCCAACGACGGCCGCCGAAGACGGACGCACACCGGGCTCAGCCATGACGCCGCCGGTCCAACGACGCCCGCCGAAGACGGACGCACACCGGGCTCAGCCAAGACGCCGCCGGTCCAACGACGCCCGCCGGCGGGGGACTCACCCGGGGCGCAGTCGTGAGACGGTCGGCGGCGTCGCGGCGCGTCACGGCCCCGGCCCGACTCGCCGTCGCTACTGGGCGGCACGCCGACGAGGCGCCCACCACGCAGCGTTAGAGTGATCGGTGTCATCGAGCAGAAGGTGGGACCAGGTGCCACGGGGAGGCTCACCGAGTCAGGCGGGGACCAGCAGTGTGGGTCGGCCCCGCGCCACTGTCATGCGGGACGTCGCGCGGCTCGCCGGGGTGTCGCACCAGACCGTCTCCCGGGTGCTGAACAACCATCCGAACGTCCGGCAGGAGACCAGGGACCGCGTCGTCCAGGCCATGGAGGCGCTCAACTACCGGCGTAACCTGGCCGCGCGCACGCTGGTCACCCGACGCTCCGGGGCGCTCGGCATCGTCGGCTTCGAGAGCACCCTGTTCGGTCCGGCGTCGATGCTCTACGCGATCGAGGACGCCGCCCGCGCCGCCGGATACTTCGTCAGCGTGGCCACGGTGCGCAGCCTGGACCGGCAGTCGGTGCTCGACGCCGTCGACCGGCTGGCCCAGCAGTCGGTGGAGGGCATCATCGCGATCGCGCCGAAGCAGGCCGTCACCCACGCGCTCGTGCAGGTGTCGCCGGTGCTGGCGTGCGTCGGTGTGGGCGGTGGCGCGGACGACGACGGCGTGCCCACGGTCCGGGTCGACAATCGGGTCGGCGCGGCGTTGGCCACCCGCCACCTGCTGGACCTCGGCCACGCCACGGTGCATCACGTCGCCGGTCCGGTCGACTGGCCGGAGGCGGTGGAGCGGCTCGACGGTTGGCGCGACACCCTCTACGCCGCGGGCGCGGTCGTGCCACCGGTGCGGCCGCAGGAGTGGAGCGCCCGATCGGGGTACGAACAGGGCCGGCAGCTCGCCGCCGATCCGAGCGTGACCGCGATCTTCTGCGCCAACGACCAGATCGCGTTGGGTGTGCTGCGGGCGCTGCACGAGGCGGGGCGGCGGGTGCCCGAGGACGTCAGCGTGGTCGGCTTCGACGGCATGCCCGACTCGGAGTACTTCCTGCCGCCGCTGACCACCGTCCGTCAGGACTTCGCCGAGCTGGGCCGCCGGAGCATCAACATGCTGCTGCGCAAGATCGACTCGACCGGTCAGCTGCCGGAGCACATGCTGCTCGCACCCGAGTTGGTCCGGCGGGACAGCTCCGGACGGCCCCGAGGCTGACCGGGCCGCGCCCGCCCGTACGGCTCAGACCAGCAGCGGCAGTTCGTTGCGGTGCAGGCGGAACGCGTCGACGTCGCGGGGATCCACGGCGAGTCGCAGGTCGGGCAGCCGCTGGGCGATCCGCTCGAACATGATCCGGCTCTCCAGCCGCGCCAGGTGGGCGCCGAGGCAGAAGTGGATGCCGTACCCGAACGCGATGTGTTTGCGGACGTCCGGCCGGTGGATGTCGAACTCGTGCGGGCGTTCGAAGACCGCCGGGTCGCGGTTGGCGCCCCACAGCGAGAGTCCCACCCGGTCGAAGGCCGGTATCACTCCCCCGCCCAGTTCGACGTCGCGGAAGGCGAAGCGGGGCGGCACGATCTCGACCGGCCCCCGGAACCTGAGGGTCTCCTCGACCACCAGCTCCGCCAGCGCCGGGTCGTCTCGCAGGGCCTGCCACTGTGGCGGGTGGGTGAGCAGGAGCCGGATGCCGTTCACGATCAGGTCGACGGTCGTCTCCTGCCCGGCGATGAGCAGGAGCTGGACGAGGGCCACGAGCTCGTCCCGGTCGAGGCGGTCCGCCTGCTCCTCGATCGCCACCAGCTCGGAGATCAGGTCGTCGGTCGGGTCGGCGCGTCGCCGCGCCGCGAGTTCGTCGAGGTAGGCGGCGAACTCGACGGTGGCCCTCGGACCGTCGGGGCTGGCCGAGACGATCGCGGCGGACCAGGCGCGGAACTGCCACCGGTCCGGCTCCGGGACGCCGACCAGCTCGGCGATGACGTTCACCGGCACCGGGTCCGCGAGGTCCGCCACCCCGTCGATCCGGCCGCGCCGCAGCGCGTCCTCGACGAGCCGATCGGCCAGGGTGTTGATCCAGGGCTCCAGCCGCGTCACCGCGCGTGCCGTGAAGCCGGCGCTGACCAGCCCTCGTAGCCGGGTGTGGTCCGGCGGGTCCAGGCTGATCAGCTGTCGGGCCTCGATCGTGGCCACCTCGTCGGCCTGGTGCCGGTCGGGTTGGTGCGCGACGGGGCAGTGCCGGTGCACCTCGTGCCCGATCGCCGGGTGGCGCAGGCCCGCCAGCACGTCCGCGTGTCCGGCCACGACCCAGAGGCGGTTGCCGGCCGGGTCGATCTGGAGGATCGGGCGTCCGGCGTCGCGTACCCGGTCGTAGAAGCGGTGCGGGTCTCGGCGGACCTCCGGATCCCACAGCTGCGACACGTCGAAACCGGCGGCCACGCTGCCTCCTCGATCCGAGCATCCATCCGGTGTTCGCGGCCGCGCCGCCCGCGCGGGCGTCGCGCCCTGCCGGTCGGCCGGAGCGGTGTGGACACCACCTTCGGGCCGCCCGCATCCGGCCAGTTGAGCGTTAACATAGATACGTTTCTGGACCGTGTCAAACATCGAACTTACTTGCGTTCAGGGATTGACGGTCGCGTAAGTGAACGTTCACACTCCCTGGCAACGGTGGTCTCGTCTGCGGCAGCGCGCCGCCGCGGACGAGGCCACCCGCGACGCCGGCTTCCACGGATCTCGCCAACGCCCCGGATGGAGGAGCCCCGATGGGCTGACGGTGCACCAGAGAACTCAACCGACGGGCGGCCGCTGGTCGCCCGCAACAGACGCGCAGCGGGGTGTCCGCTACCGGCCACGGACCTCGTGCCGATCCCGCCGCTCGCGCCGGTGTCACTGCGGGCGATCGCCGTGGCGCTGACCGAAACCGATTCGTTCCCCGGCCGGCGGCCGCCGGCACGAACGCGCGCAGAGATTAACCGGTTCCGCAGATCCAGACACCGCGCAGATCGCTGCCCAGACGGTCTGCCCAGCCACCGAACGCGGAAGGACGATCCTCAGTGGCCCAACCCGACAAGCTCTCCGTCAATCGACGTCAGCTACTCCAGGCATCGGCGGTCGGCGCGGCCGCGGTGGCCGGCGTCAGCGCGGTCCCGACGGCGGCCGCCGCGGCACCGGAGACCGCACCGGCGGCCGGCGCGGAGGTACTCCGCCCGGCCGCGCCCGACCCCGGCCCCGGCGGCACCGCCCCGGTCCGGCCCTTCCAGCTGCGCGACGTGAAGCTGGGCAACGGCCTGCTCCAGGAGAAGCGCGACCGCACGAAGAACTACCTCCGGCAGTACGACGAGCGGCGCTTCCTGGTGCTCTTCAACAACCAGGCCGGCCGCCCGAACCCCGCGGGCGTCGCGGTGCCCGGCGGCTGGGAGGACGGCGGGCTGCTCAGCGGCCACTGGGCCGGGCACTTCATGACCGGCCTGGCGCAGGCGTACGCCGACCAGGGCGAGCCGATCTTCAAGACCAAGCTCGACTGGATGGTCGACGAGATCGCCGCCTGCCAGGACGCCATCACGGCCCGGATGGGCAGCGGCGGCGGCCCGGGCGGCGGCGATCCCGAGGAGCCGCAGATCGGCCGTACGCCGGGCAAGTTCGGCAGCGGGCTCCGGCTGAACGGACCCAGCGCGGCGCAGCACGTGACCCTCCCCCAGGAGGCGATCAGCCAGCTCAGCGACTTCACGATCGCCACCTGGGTGAACCTCGCGTCCGCCCAGAACTGGAGCCGGGTCTGGGACTTCGGCCAGAACACCACGGTCAACATGTTCCTGACCGCCCGCGCGGGCGTCACCGGCAACGTGCCGCGGTTCGCCATCACGACGAGCGGCTCCGGCGGAGAGCAGCAGATCAACGGCGACGTGGCGTTGCCGACGAACGAGTGGGTGCACCTGGCCGTCACGCTGACGCAGAACACCGGCACGCTCTACGTGAACGGCCGGGCGGCCGGCACGAACTCGAACATGACCCTCAACCCGTCCCACCTCGGCAACCCCGGCAACAGGTGGATCGGTCGGTCCCAGTACGGCGACGCGTTCCTGGACGCGACCATCGACGAGTTCCACATCTTCGACCGGGCGCTGAGCCAGCCGGAGGTGCAGTCCCTGCTGGACTCGGCGGCGGGCAGCACCGGCGGCGGCACGATCGCCTGGTACCGCTTCGACGAGGAGGGCGGCTCCACCCTCAAGGACGCCTCCCCCAACGGCCGGGACGCGGGTGTCGTGGCGAACCAGAGCGAGACCGAGCTGTGGATCCCGACCCACCCCGGCTACGTGGGCGCCATCCCGGAGGACGCGGTGCTCCGCCTCGGCCCGCCCAGGTGGGCGGTCTACGGCGGCAACAAGGACACCAACACCTGGGCCCCCTGGTACACGCAGCACAAGATCATGCGTGGCCTGCTCGACGCCTACTACCACACGGACAACCAGAAGGCGCTCGACGTGGTGGTGAAGATGGCCAACTGGGCCCATCTCGCGCTGACCGTCGGGGACAAGAACCACCCCGACTACACCGGCCCCATCACCAGGGACAACCTGAACTACATGTGGGACCTCTACATCGCCGGCGAGTCCGGCGGTGCGAACGAGATCTTCCCCGAGGTCTACGCGCTCACCGGGGAGGCGAAGCACCTGGAGACCGCCAAGTGCTTCGACAACCGCGAGTCGCTCTTCGACGCCTGCGTGCAGAACCGCGACATCCTCGTGGTGACGCCGGAGACCCGGCCCGGCCGGCGTCGTCCGGACCGGCTGCACGCCAACACCCACGTCCCGCAGTTCATCGGGTACATGCGGGTCTTCGAGCACACCGGTGACCGGGAGTACTTCCAGGCGGCGAAGAACTTCTTCGGGATGGTCGTGCCGCACCGCATGTTCGCCCACGGCGGCACGGGCGGCAACTACCCCGGTTCGAACAACAACATCGAGATGTTCCAGAACCGGGGCAACATCGCGAACGCGATGGCGCAGGGCGGCGCGGAGACCTGCACCACGTACAACCTCATCAAGCTCGCCCGGAACCTGTTCCTGCACGAGCACGACCCCGCGTACATGGACTACTACGAGCGTGGTCTGCTCAACATGATCACCGGCTCCCGCGCCGACAGCACGAGCGTCAGCAACCCGCAGGTCACCTACTTCCAGCCGCTGACGCCGGGCGCGAACCGCAGCTACGGCAACACCGGAACCTGCTGCGGCGGCACCGGCCTGGAGAACCACACCAAGTACCAGGAGACGATCTACTTCAAGTCCGACGACGGTAAGACGCTCTGGGTCAACCTCTACGCGGCCTCGACGCTGACCTGGGCGGAGAAGGGCTTCACCGTCGTCCAGGAGACGAACTACCCGCGGGAGGATCGCACCCGCCTGACCGTGAACGGCAGCGGTCGGCTCGACATCAAGCTGCGGGTACCGGGCTGGGTGGAGAAGGGCTTCTTCGTCTCGATCAACGGCAAGGCGCAGAAGGTCGACGCCAAGCCCGGACGTTACCTGACGTTGAGCCGTACCTGGCGGCGCGGCGACACGATCGACATCCGGATGCCGTTCAGCATCCGGATCGAGCGGGCGATCGACCGTCCCGACACCCAGTCGATCTTCTGGGGGCCGGTCCTGCTCCAGATCCTCGGCAACCCCGGGAACGGGGCCTACCGCGAGCTCTCCCTCTACAGCCAGCTCAAGCGGGACGGCGACTACGGGCGCTCGGCCATCACGCACGCGAGCACCACGGCGGCGGGAGACCCGCTCTTCACCACTCACGATCTCACCCTGCGTCCGTACTACATCAGCGACACCCAACCGGTCTCGTCGTACTTCCGTCGGGTCGAGCCGACGATCGTCTTCGGGGACGTCGACACGGAGGTGCCGAACCGCAAGCGCAACGAGGGCCTGCCCAACTACAACGTGCCCGTGGAGGGGATCACCTCGCCCGGCACCGACGGCCCGACCTTCCTCGACCTGGTGTGGGACCGGGCGCCCTTCGCCAACCACGGTCACTTCGTGACGACCGTGACGCTCCTCGCCGAGTCGTTCCGCCGGGCGGGCGTCTTCACTCCGGTGGAGCTGGCTCGGGTGGTCTCGGGCGCGGCCCGGGCGAGCCGGGAGCTCGAACCGTAGGCCGGAGCAGGTGTAGCTGACGGCACGACGGCTCCACGCGCGGGCGGCGGTCCGGTCGACGACCGGGCCGCCGTCGCGCGCCCCGTGGCCACTGTCGCGCCGCCCCGGCTCGGGGCGGCGCGGCTGTGAGCGCTAACAGGAGTTACCCCCGGGAGTGCGGCGACCGGAGCTGGGCCGACTCGGCCGCGGGCGCGGGGCCGTCCGCACCGCGAGCGTGCCCATGCGACAGGTCATCGTGGTCGGTCACGGGTGTGGGCCAGACCGTTACCCGCATGTTTCCGGCGAGGCCTTGACGGATGTTTATGTGAGCGCTAACACTATGGCCAGGATGCGAGCGGAGGATGTCATGAACGTTTCGGCGGAGCCGGACGACCGGTTCGTCATCGGCGTCGACTTCGGAACGTTGTCCGGGCGGGCCCTGGTGGTACGCGTCCGTGACGGCGCCGAGTTGGGCACTGCGGTGCACGCCTACCGCAGCGGGGTGATGGACTCGGCGCTGGCCGCCGACGGGCAACCGCTGCCGGCCGACTGGGGACTGCAGGACCCGGACGACTACCGCGAGGTGCTGCGGCAGGCCGTGCCCGCGGCGCTCGCGGCCAGCGGCGTCGACGCCGAGCAGGTCGTCGGCATCGGAATCGACTTCACCGCCTGCACCGTGCTGCCCACCCGGGCCGACGGCACCCCGCTGTGCGAGCTGCCCGACCTGCGCACCCGCCCGCACGCCTACGTCAAGCTCTGGAAGCACCACGCCGCCCAGCAGCAGGCCGACCGGATCAACGCCCTCGCGCACGAACGGGGCGAACCGTGGATCGGTCGCTACGGCGGCAAGATCTCCGCCGAGTGGCAGTACGCGAAGGCCCTGCAGCTGCTCGAGGAGGATCCCGAGATCTACACCCGCGCGGAGCGGTGGATCGAGGCCGCCGACTGGATCGTCTGGCAGCTGTGCGGCGCCGAGACCCGCAACGTGTGCACGGCCGGCTACAAGGGCATCCGTCAGGACGGGCAGTATCCGTCCCGGGACTACCTCGCCGCGCTGAACCCGGACTTCGCCGGCTTCGTCGAGAAGATCGACGGTCCGCTGGTCGCGCTCGGCGAGCGGGCCGGCGGGCTGACCGCGGAGGCCGCGGCGTGGACCGGGTTGCCGGCCGGCATCGCCGTGGCGGTCGGCAATGTGGACGCCCACGTCACCGCCGCGGCCGCGCAGGCGCTCGAGCCCGGCCGGCTGGTCGCCATCATGGGCACCTCCACCTGTCACGTGGTCAACGGCACCGAACTGGCCGAGGTGGCCGGCATGTGCGGTGTGGTCGACGGCGGCATCAGCGCGGGCCAATGGGGCTACGAGGCCGGCCAGAGCGGGGTGGGCGACATCTTCGGCTGGTACGTCGAGCACGCCGCCCCCGACGGCTACGCCTCCCACGAGACGCTGACCGAGCAGGCCGCCGAGCAACCCGTGGGCGCACACGGGCTGGTGGCGCTGGACTGGTGGAACGGCAACCGGTCGCTGCTGGTCAACCACGACCTGAGCGGGGTGATCGTGGGACTCACCCTGGCCACCCGCCCACCGGACATCTACCGGGCGCTGCTGGAGTCCACCGCGTACGGCACCCGCATGATCATCGAGGCGTTCGCCGACGCGGGTGTGCCGGTGGACGAGCTGGTCGTCGCGGGCGGACTGACCGGCAACCGGCTGCTGATGCAGATCTACGCCGACGTCACCAACCGGCCGCTGAGCATCATCGGCTCGGCGCAGGGGCCCGCGTTGGGTTCGGCGATCCACGCCGCGGTCGCCGCCGGAGTCCACGCCGACGTGCCGACGGCCGCCGCCGCGATGGGCCGGGTCACCCGCGACGCGTACCTGCCGGACCCGGAGCGGGTGCGCGCCTACGACGCGCTGTACGCCGAGTACCGGCGGCTGCACGACCACTTCGGCAGGGGCGGCGACGACGTGCTACTGCGCCTGCGCTCCATCCGTAACGCCGCCCGGTCGGCGGCCGTACCCGCGCCGGCCGGCGAAGTGGCGCTCCCCCTGGAGGTGATGGCATGAGCGAGCAGCTCAGCCGGGACGATGCGGTGGCGCGGCTGCGCGAGACGGTCGCCGCCCTGCACGCCGAGCTGGTCCGAAACAACCTCGTCGCCTGGACCTCCGGCAACGTGTCGGCGCGGGTACCGGGTCACGACCTGATGGTGATCAAACCGAGTGGGGTGTCGTACGACGACCTCCGGCCCGACAACATGGTCGTCTGCGACCTCGACGGGACGGTGGTGGAGGGCGACCTGTCGCCGTCGAGCGACACCGACGCGCACGCCTACGTCTACCGGGCGATGCCCGACGTCGGCGGGGTCGTGCACACCCACAGCGGCTACGCGACGGCCTGGGCCGCCTGCGGCGAGTCGATCCCCTGCTATCTCACCGCGCAGGCCGACGAGTTCGGCGGTGAGATCCCGGTCGGACCGTTCGCCCTCATCGGCGGCGACGACATCGGCAAGGGCATCGTGGCGACCCTCTCCGGGCACCGCTCGCCGGCGGTGCTGATGCGCAACCACGGCGTCTTCACCATCGGCCCGAACGCGAAGGCCGCGGTGAAGGCGGCGGTGATGTGCGAGGACGTCGCCCGCACCGCCCACCTGGCGCGGACGCTCGGCGAGCCGCTGCCGATCGCCGCCGAGGCCGTCGACTCGCTGTACGCGCGCTACCAGAACGTCTACGGGCAGCCCACCGTCCCGTCGCCCCGCCGGTAGCGCCACCGGTACCCCGGCCGGCTCGCTCCCCCAGGCGTCGGCTGGTCGAACGCACCTCTGTGCCGTACCACGATCGCCTGCCCGGCGGCGCGCCGCCGGGCAGGCACCGCAAGGAAGGCCCATCTCACCCCCAACAAGGAGTCCGCACATGCGAATCACGGGCAACACCCTCACCCGCCGCGGCTTCGGCGCCATCCTGGCCGCCGGGCTGCTCGCGACCGGGCTGACCGCGTGCGCCAACAGCGACACCGGTGACAACGCCGGTGGCACGGCCGGCGACGACAAGATCGTCCTCGGGTTCTCGCAGGTCGGCGCGGAGAGCGGCTGGCGTACCGCGAACACCACCTCCGTCAAGGAGGCCGCGACCGAGGCTGGGATCGAGCTGAAGTTCGACGACGCCCAGCAGAAGCAGGAGAACCAGATCCGGGCGATCCGCAACTTCATCCAGCAGAAGGTCGACGTGATCGCCTTCTCGCCGGTGGTGGAGTCGGGCTGGGACACCGTGCTCAAGGAGGCCAAGGACGCGCAGATCCCGGTCATCCTGACCGACCGGGCCGTCGACTCGGCCGACAAGACGCTCTACAAGACCTTCCTCGGCTCGGACTTCGTTAAGGAAGGTCGGCTCTCCGCGGAGTGGCTGATCGAGGAGACGAAGTCCGCGACCGGTCCGGTGAACATCGTGGAGCTGCAGGGCACCACCGGCTCGGCGCCGGCCAACGACCGGAAGAAGGGCTTCGCGGAGGCGATCGCCGCCAACCCCAACCTGAAGATCATCGCCTCGCAGAGCGGCGACTTCACCCGGGCCGGCGGCAAGGCCGTCATGGAGCAGTTCCTCAAGGCCAACCCGAAGATCGACGTGCTCTTCGCGCACAACGACGACATGGGCCTGGGCGCGCTCGAAGCGATCACCGCCGCCGGCAAGGTGCCCGGCAAGGACATCAAGATCATCACGATCGACGCGGTCAAGGACGGCATGCAGGCGCTGGCCGACGGCAAGTTCAACTTCATCGCGGAGTGCAGCCCGCTGCTCGGCCCGCAGCTGATGGACCTCGCCAAGAAGGTGCACGCCGGCGAGGAGGTCCCCGCGCGCATCGAGACCGAGGAGACCACCTTCACCCAGCAGACGGCCAAGGAGGCCCTGCCCACCCGTAAGTACTGACGGGCCGGAGCCCTCGGGCAGTGTCGTGCCTCGCGGCGAGCGGTCGCCCGACGCGAGGGAGCGGGCCGGCGGTGTCGACAGCACCGCCGGCCCGGCCACTCCTCCTCCCCGCACCCCCGCTGCGGGAGCGCCGCGCGGCCCCGACGGCCGCGCACCCGACGACAATCACGAAAGGTCTGGTGGGATGTCGGATCCGAATCCGGTCCTGACGATGACCGCGATCAGCAAGTTCTTCCCCGGGGTGCGGGCTCTCGACGGCGTCGACCTGCGCCTCTTCCCCGGCGAGGTGCACGCCCTGATGGGCGAGAACGGCGCCGGCAAGTCCACCCTGATCAAGGTGCTGACCGGTGTGTACGGCCACGATGCCGGCAGCATCACCCTCGACGGCGAGCCGGTCGCCTTCTCCGGCCCGATGCAGGCCACCGAGGCCGGCGTGAGCACCGTCTACCAGGAGGTGAACCTCTGCCCGAACCTGTCGGTGGCGGAGAACATCTTCATCGGGCGTCAGCCACGGCGGCTCGGCGCGGTGCGCTGGCGCGACATGCGCCGCCGCGCGTCGGCGGTGCTCGCCCGCCTCAACCTGGACCTCGACGTCGGCGAACTGCTCGGAAGTCAGTCGCTCGCCGTGCAGCAGATGGTGGCGATCGCCCGGGCCGTCGACGTGCAGGCCCGCGTGCTGATCCTCGACGAGCCCACCTCCAGCCTGGACGCCGACGAGGTCAAGCAGCTGATGCGCATCATGCGCCAGCTGCGAGACGAGGGCATCGCCATCGTCTTCGTCACGCACTTCCTCGACCAGGTCTACGAAATCGCCGACCGGATCACGGTGCTGCGCAACGGGCGTCTCGTCGGCGAGTACCCGACCGCGGAGCTGCCCCAGCTCGCCCTCGTCGAGAAGATGATCGGCAAGGAGCTCGACGCGTTGGAGCGCCTCGACGAGGCGGCCGGGCGGGACCTGGCCGCCGTCGAGGCGGGCACCCCCGTGGTCGAGGCGACCGACCTCGGCAAGTCCGGGTCGGTCGAGCCGTTCAGCCTGACCATCCACCGCGGCGAGGTGGTCGGGATGGCCGGGCTGCTCGGCTCGGGACGTACCGAGGCCGCCCGCCTCTTCTTCGGCGCCGACCGCGCCGACCGCGGTCAGCTGGCGGTGGACGGACGCCCCGTCACCATCCGGGGTCCGGTCGCGGCCATCGAGCACGACATCGCGTTCTGCTCGGAGAACCGACGTACCGAGGGCCTGGTCGGTGAGCTGTCGGTGCGGGAGAACATCATCCTGGCGCTGCAGGCCGCTCGCGGCTGGCTGCGGCCGGTGCCTCGCCGGCGGCAGGACGAGCTGGTCCGGCGCTACATCGACGCGCTCAGCATCCGCCCGAACGATCCGGAGATGCCGGTACGCAACCTCTCCGGGGGCAACCAGCAGAAGGTCGTGCTCGCCCGATGGCTGATCACGGAGCCGCGCCTGCTGATCCTCGACGAGCCGACGCGGGGCATCGACGTCGGCGCGAAGGCGGAGATCCAACGCCTGGTGGTGCAGCTCTCCGACGGCGGGATGGCGGTGCTGTTCATCTCCGCCGAGCTAGACGAGGTGCTGCGGCTCAGTCACAAGGTCGCCGTGATGCGGGACCGACAGCTGGTCACCGAGCTCGCCAACGACGACGACCTCGACGCCGATCGCGTCATGCGCGTCATCGCCGGCGGAGCGGAGCAGAAGGACGGGACGAGGCATGAGTGAACGCAGCGCACGCGCGGTGGCGCCGGCCGCGTCGACACCGCCGGACGGCATGGCGCGCAAGGAGGTACGAGCATGAGCAGCTGGCGAACGCGCCTGCCCGCCGTCACCGGCCACCGGCTCTTCTGGCCGGTCGTGGTTCTCATCCTGCTGCTGGCGGCGAACGCGATCTACCGGCCGAGCTTCCTGGCCGTCGAGATGAAGAACGGACACCTCTACGGCAGCCTCGTCGACATCGTGCGGCTCAGCGCGCCGCTCATCCTGGTCGCGCTGGGCATGACACTCGTGATCGCCACCGGCGGGATCGACCTCTCCGTCGGCTCCGTCGTCGCCGTCAGCGGCGCGGTGGCCTGCCTGCACATCAGCCAGCAGCCGGACCAGAACAGCCTCGGCAGCGTGCTGGTCGCGCTGGCCATGGCCTTCGGCGTATCCCTGCTCCTCGGCCTCTGGAACGGCACACTCGTCGCCGTGATCGGCATCCAACCGATCATCGCCACGCTGATCCTGATGGTGGCGGGGCGGGGCCTGGCGCAGCTGATCACCTCGGGGCAGATCATCACCATCAACAGCGACCCGTACCGGATGATCGGGGTCGGGCACGTGCTGACCCTGCCGTTCGCGATCGTCCTCGCCCTGGCGGTGACGTTGCTCGTGGCCGTGCTGACCCGCCGCACCGCCCTCGGGATGATCGTCGAGGCGGTCGGCGGGAACGCGGAGGCCAGCCGGCTGGCGGGGATCCGCGCACGGCGGATCAAGCTCCTCGCCTACGTGGTGAGTGCCGCGTGCGCCGCGGTGGCGGGTTTCATGATGACCGCGAACGTGTCCAGCGCCGACGGCAACGCGGCTGGCCTCTGGGTCGAGCTCGACGCGATCCTCGCCGTCGTCATCGGCGGCACCTCGCTGGCCGGCGGCCGGTTCTACCTCGGCGGCACGGTCGTCGGCGCGCTGCTCATCCAGACCCTCACCACCTCCGTCTACGCCATGAACATCGACCCGCAGACCGCCCTGCTGTTCAAGGCGATGGTGGTGATCGCGGTCTGCCTCGTCCAGGCACCCGCCTTCCGCGCCAAGTTCCGGCGCCGGCGGGCCATGACAGCGGGGCCGGCGGCCCCGACCGGCGAGCAGCGGAAGGAGCAGGTGGCGGCATGAGCACCAGCCAACTGGCCGAACGACTGAACCGGACGACCCGGTGGCGGCTGCCACGCCGGCAGCTGCCGGTACTGGTCAGCCTCGCCCTGCTGCTGGTCATGTACGGCATCGGCGTCTCGCAGTACCAGGCCTTCTCCAACATCCAGGTCGTCTTCAACGTCTTCATCGACAACGGGTTCCTGCTCGTCGTCGCGGTCGGCATGACCTTCGTGATCCTGACCGGCGGCATCGACCTGTCGGTCGGCTCGGTGGTGGCGATGACCGCGATGGTGTCGGCCGCGCTGCTGCGCGACGGCCTGCCGCCCGCGCTCGTCCTGCTGATCGCGCTGCTGATCGGACCGACGCTCGGCTTCGTGATGGGCTGCATCATCCACTTCTTCGAGATCCAGCCCTTCATCGTCACGCTGGCCGGGATGTTCTTCGCCCGCGGCCTCTGCACCTGGATCAGCTCGTCGTCGATCCCGATCACCGACGGGTTCTGGACCAGCGCGGCCCAGGAACGCATTCGGATCGGCGACAACTTCCTGACCGTCGGCGTTCTGATCACGGTCGTGGTGGTCGCGGTGGCCGCGTACACGCTGGCGTACACCCGGTTGGGCCGCAACGTGTACGCGATCGGCGGCAACCCGCAGTCGGCGCTGCTGATGGGCCTGCCGGTGGGTCGTACCCGGATCGCCGTCTACACCATCAGCGGCCTCTGCTCGGCCATCGGCGGCATCCTGCTGTCGTTCTACACCCTCTCCGGCGCTCCGCTGATCGCCGTCGGCATGGAGCTGGACGCGATCGCCGCCGTGGTCATCGGCGGCACCCTGCTCACCGGCGGCGCCGGCTACGTCCTGGGCACCATGCTCGGTGTGCTGGTACTCGGCGTGATCCAGACGCTGATCACCTTCGACGGCACCCTGAACTCCTGGTGGACCAAGATCGTGATCGGCGGGTTGCTGTTCGCGTTCATCGTGCTCCAACGGCTCCTCGGCTTCCGCAAGAAGTCGTTCTCCACTCGCTGATCGGAAGGCAAACCGCATGACTCGCCCATCACCGGCCCCCGAGGTCTGGTTCCTCACCGGCAGCCAGGGGCTCTACGGCCCGGAGACGCTGCAGCAGGTGGCCGCCCAGTCCCAGCAGATCGCCGCGCAGCTCGACGCCGACCCGGCCATCCCGGCCCGGGTGGTCTGGAAGCCCGTACTGACCTCCAGCGCGGAGATCCTGGCCGTCTGCCGCGACGCGGCCGTCCAGGGCGCCGTCGGGGTGATCGCCTGGATGCACACCTTCTCGCCGGCGAAGATGTGGATCTCCGGTCTGGACGCCCTGCGCACGCCCCTGCTGCACCTGCACACCCAGGCGAACGTGGCGCTGCCCTGGTCCGAGATCGACATGGACTTCATGAACCTGAACCAGGCCGCCCACGGCGACCGTGAGTTCGGGTTCGTGCAGACCCGGCTCGGGGTCGCCCGCAAGACGGTCGCCGGGCACGTCAGCAACCCGCAGGTCGTCTCGCGGATCGCGGCGTGGACCCGGGCCGCCGTCGGGTACACCGCCATGCGGTCGCTGCGGCTGGCCCGCTTCGGCGACAACATGCGCGACGTGGCGGTCACGGAGGGCGACAAGGTCGAGGCGGAGCTGCGCTTCGGGGTCTCGGTCAACACGTACGGGGTGAACGACCTGGTCGCCGCCGTCGACGCGGTCGCCGACGCCCGGATCGACGAGCTGGTGAAGGAGTACGAGGACAGCTACCGTCTCGACGCCGTACTGCGGCCCGGCGGCGACCGGCACGACTCGCTCCGCTACGCGGCCCGCATCGAGGCCGGAATGCGGCAGTTCCTCACCGACGGCGGCTTCGGGGCCTTCACCACGAACTTCGAGGACCTCGGCGGGCTGCGTCAGTTGCCCGGCATCGCGGTGCAGCGGCTGATGGCCGACGGCTACGGGTTCGGCGGCGAGGGTGACTGGAAGACCTCGGTGCTCGTGCACACGCTCAAGGCCATGTCCGCGGGCGCGGCAGCCGGCACCTCGTTCATGGAGGACTACACCTACGACCTCACCCCCGGGCAGGAGGTCGTGCTCGGCGCGCACATGCTCGAGGTCTGCCCGAGCATCGCCGCCGGCACGCCGAACGTGGAGATCCACCCGCTGGGCATCGGCGGACGCGAGGACCCGGTGCGGCTGGTCTTCGACGCCCAGCCGGGTCCGGGTGTCGTGCTGGGGCTGGCCGACATGGGCGACCGGTTCCGACTGGTCGCCAACGAGATCGACGTCGTGGCCCCCACGCAGCCGCTGCCGAAGCTGCCGGTCGCCCGTGCGGTGTGGCGGCCCCGTCCGGATCTCGCCACCTCGGCGGAGGCGTGGCTCACCGCCGGCGCGCCGCACCACACGGTCCTCTCCCAGGCCGTCGGTACCGAGGAGCTGCACGACCTCGCTGAGATGACCGGCACCGAACTCCTCGTCATCGACGCGGGGACGACCCCTCGACAGCTGGCGAACGAGATCCGCTGGAACCAGGCCTACTACCGGCTGGCCAAGGGTTTCTGAGCGGATCCGCTGCCGTCGATCGACAGTCGGTGCGCCCCCGTCACGGGGGCGCACCGGCGGTTCCGCCCCTGGCAGGAGGCCGATTCCGTCGACGGGGGCGGGGCTACGATGACCATGAGGGGGACATGACGATGCAACACCAGCCGGCCGCTCGTGCCGCGGTCATGAGCGATGTCGCACGGCTCGCCGGCGTCTCGCACCAGACCGTGTCCCGGGTCCTGAACAACCACCCGAGCGTCCGTCAGGAGACCCGCGAGCGGGTGCTGCGCGCCGTGCACCAGCTCAACTACCGGCCCAACGCGCTCGCCCGGGGGCTGGCGGCCCGGCGGTCGAAGGTCATCGGCGTGATCAGCTTCGACACCATCCTCTACGGTCCTGCCGCCACCCTGCTCGGCATCGAGCGCGCCGCCCGCGCGGCCGGCTACGGGATCAACATCGTCACCCTGGAACGGTTGGACCGCTCCGGCGTGGCCGCCGCGATCGACGCCCTCAGCGAGCAGTCGGTGGCCGGGGTGGTACTCATCGCTCCGATGGTCAGCGCCGCCGTGGCCGTGCACGGCCTGCCCACCGGCGTACCGGCCGTGCTGGTCGAGCCGGGCGTCGACGGCGAGCTTCCGAGCGTCTCGGTCGATCAGGTGGCCGGCGCCCGCCTGGCCGTCGAGCACCTCCTCGCCCTCGGGCACGAGACGGTCGTGCACATCGCCGGTCCCCGGGACTGGCTGGAGGCCCGCGACCGCCTGGAGGGGTGGCGGTTGGCCCTGGAGACCGCCGGACGACGGGTTCCCCCGGTCATCACCGGCGACTGGAGCCCGCGGGCGGGCTATGAGATCGGCCAGTCGCTCGCCGAGCGACGGGACGTCAGCGCGGTCTTCTGCGCCAACGACCACCAGGCGCTCGGCCTGCTCCGCGCCCTGCACCAGCGCAGGGTACGGGTGCCGGAGGACGTCAGCGTGGTCGGCTTCGACGACATCCCCGAGGCCGAGTACTTCACCCCACCCCTGACCACCGTGCGTCAGGACTTCGACGAGGTGGGGCGCAGGTGCGTGGCCGCGCTGCTGGACCTGCTGAACGGCTCGGTGGGGGACGCACGCCCGTCCCCCGTGGAGCCGACCCTCGTGGTCCGCGCCAGCAGCGGCGGCCGGCCTTCCTGAGCGGTCAGCTCACCTCGCCGAGTCGGGGGCGGACGCCCCCGGCCCGGAAGGCACGCCGCACCTCCCAGTCCCCATGCCGGGGCTGGCCGGTCCGGTCCTCCGGGCGCTGCCGCACGGCAGTGCGCGGATCTGCCGAGCTGAGGGAGGCGTTCGTACGGTGAGTCACCTTAGTGCTGCGGCGAGTTCGGCGGCGTTGTCGAACGCGGATGCCGCCCTTTCGGATTCGTCTTCCGTGAGCGTGACGGAGTGGGCGCGGGCCAGCATCTCGGCCGCCGTCTTCGGATCGTGCAGCACCATCGCCAGTTCGGCGCGGTAGACCAGGATCTCCACCTGCTCGACCGGGTCGTCGTCGGCTTGTGGGCGGGCCAACGCGCTGTCGAGGATCCGAACGGCCTGTCCGACGCTTCCCCTGGAATCGGCCTGCACGACCGCGTTCGCCACGGCCTTGGCCAGCCGCCCGGCAGGCGTGGCGGCCGGCATGGGCGCGGTGGCGGCGTCCCGGAAGACGCGGATCCAGTTGCCGCCCGGGTCGATGACGCTGAATCCGCCCAACCCGTCGGCGTTCTTCCGCGCCCTGGGCCGGGTCATCCGCGGCGTTCCGGACACCAGCACCTTGCCGTACGCGGCGCGCATGCCGGCTGCGAAGGCCCGATGTAGTCCCTCGATGTCCGCGGTGATTACGAGACAGGAGCCATACGACTGCTCCGGGTCGAATCCGGCGATCTCGAAGAATTGCAGATACAGGTCTTCCCGCTGCACCGCCACACACGCGTTGGGCTTGCGTTGCTTGTACGTGGTGCGGAAACCGAGAACTCCGTAGAAGGTTTCGATGTCGTCGATGGATGCGCACGGCAGCAGGGGAACGGTCACCTCGTTGGTCATGCCTCCTTTCTAAGGATCGCGGGGTGTCCGTCGCACATGGAAATAGCCGATCATCACCTTCGGCCATCCGATCGGCTGATGACTCAGAAAGCAACGCTGCCCGGCCGAGCCATCTGCGGTGCAGCGGTGACCGCGCGGACGTGGTGCACGACCGGCGGGGTGTGCACCACGTCCCGTGCGTCATCCGGCATGCGCGCGTTGCGTCGCCTCGAAGCGAGCGCGGTCGAGGAAGGCGAGCTGGGCGCGCTTCTCCGGCAGGTCGATCTCGGGGCCGAGGACGAACCCTTCGATCTCCAGCCGGTGCAGGGCCCGGTGGTTGCGTACGTCGGGTTCGACGACGATCCGCCGGGCGGTCGGATCCGCGAACAGGAACCGGGCGAGGGCGGGACCGATCGCGGTGGTGAGGCCCCGCAGGTAGCGCCGGGCGGGGCTGAGCAGCAGGTGCATCCCGATGTCGCCGGGCTGGACGTCGTACCGCTCGCCGACCGGGTCCGCGTCGGGTTGGTAGGTCTGGAACAGCCCGACCGGCTCATCGTCGATCGTGATCAGGTACGCGTGATGGGTCGGCAGGCCGTCGATGAACTCGTAGATCTCGCGTACCTGCTCGACGCTGTGCGTGCCCATTCCCCAGAACGAGTTGCGGGGTCGGCTGACCCAGGCGTGCAGCAGGTCCGCGTGCGCGTGCGGGTTCACGGTCACGAGCGACAGCTCGCCGAGGTCGGGGATCTTCTCCTGGTAGGTCATGGTGCCCTGTCCTTGGGTGAGGTGAGGTGGATCGGCTGAGCGGGCGGTCGACGCCGGCTCGGGTGGTCCGCGAGGGCGAGACCCGGGTCGTCGTCGCGGGTGCCGAGGTGTGGGCCGGCGTTCCGTCCGGCGCGGCATTAGGTTAGCCTGACCTAACTAAGGCTGACCTTAACTGGAGGGCGCGTGAAACGTAACTGGGAAGCTGTGGTGCTCCGGGCCATGGGCGGCCGGGACTTTCGGCTTACCGTGCGCGCCACCGAGTCCGTCCACGGGCACTACCAGCGACTGATCGTCGACGACGGTGGGCTGCTGGAGACCTGCGGCGTGCACCCCACCATGTGGATCCGCCTCTGGTTCGACGACGGCGGCCGCGCGCACCAGCGCGCGTACACACTGGTCGACCCGGACCCCACGACCGGCCGGTTCGGTCTCGAGTTCGCGCTGCACGACGGCTGCGCCGCCCGGTGGGCGACCACCGCGAAGATCGGCGACACCATCGACGCGACCGTGCAGGGCAGCGCCTTCGAACTCCCGGACCCCGCGCCGGAGCATCTCTACCTGGTCGGGGATGCCGCCTCCCTGCCGGCGGTGAACAGCCTGCTCGACACGGCCGCCGACATCCCGGCGACGATCTGGCTGGAGTACGCCCACGAGGGCGAGCAGGCGCTCACGCCTCGGGCCCGTCCGCACCACGACGTGACCTGGGTGCCGCGCCGGGACGGCGGTCAGCACCTGGTGGAGACCGTCTGCGCCGCGCTCTCCGGCAGCGACACCGCCCACTACTGGGTGGCCTGCGAGGCGGCCAGCACCCGCAGCATCAGCCGGCACATCCGGCGCACCCTCGGCGTCGACCGACGGCAACTCACCTCGCTCGGCTACTGGAGAGCCACGTGACGGAGGCCCCCGACGCCCGCCGCGCCCACCACCGGCCCGGACGAGCGCGACACGTGCACGGACCGGCCGGTGCCGCGACGGCCGCCGCGTGAGCGTTGCCCGAACCGCCGGCCCGGAACCGGTCACGCGGCCGGCCGGCCGCTGGCTGGTCCTCGCCGTGCTCTGTCTCGCCCAACTCGTCGTGGTGCTGGACAACACCGTGCTGACCGTGGCGGTGCCGGTCCTCACCGCCGAACTGCGGGCGAGCACCGCCGACATTCAGTGGATCATCAACGCGTACGCCCTGGTCCTCTCCGGGCTGCTGCTCACCGCCGGCAGCGCCGCCGACCGGTACGGACGCCGGCGAATGCTGCTCGCCGGGCTCCTCCTGTTCGGGCTCGGCTCACTCGCCGCCGGGCTCGCCCGCAGCAGCGAGCAGCTGATCGCGGCCCGGGCCGGGATGGGTATCGGCGGCGCCCTGCTGGTCACCGCCACCCTCGCCGTGGCGATGCAGGTCTTCGACGCGGCCGAACGGCCCCGCGCGATCGGCATCTGGGCGGCCACCAGCGCATTGGGCTTCGCCGCCGGACCGCCGATCGGCGGGGCCGTCCTGGCCCACCTGCCGTGGAACGCCATCTTCCTGATGAACCTGCCGGTCGTGCTGGTCTGCCTGGTCGCCGCGCGGGCCCTCGTACCCGCGTCCCGCGACCGGGCCGGCGGACGCCCCGACCTGGTCGGGGCGTCGCTCTCGATCGCCGGGCTCACCGCGGTCGTCTGGTCGATCATCGCCGGACCCGAGCGGGGCTGGGCCTCGACCGAGGTGGTCGGTGCGGCCGTCGGCGGAGTGCTCCTGCTCGGGGTCTTCGTCGGCTGGGAACGCCGGGGCAGCGCACCCATGCTGGACATGCACTTCTTCCGGGACCAGCGCTTCGTCGGCGCGGTCTGCGGCGTCGTGCTCATCACCTTCGGCGCGACCGGCGCGCTCTTCCTGCTCACCCAGCACCTGCAGTTCGTCCGCGGCTACCCCGCCTGGGAGGCGGGTCTGCGGATGGCGCCGTTCGCACTCTCCATCGTGGTGCTCAACGTCAGTGGTGTCGCCACGGCGTGGATCCGCCGGCTCGGCCGTCCGGCCGCCATCGCGCTCGGCATGGCGCTGCTCGCGGGCGGCCTCGCCCTCGTCACCCACGGCCCGCCCGACGGCTACGGGACGCTGCTCTGCGGTCTGCTCGTGATGGGCACGGGTTGCGCCGTGGCGAACCCGGCGATCGTAGAGGCGGTGATGAGCGCCATCCCGGCGGAGAAGGCCGGCGCCGGCGCCGGCGTCGACGGCACCATGACGGAGGTCGGCAGCAGCCTCGGCATCGCCGTGCTCGGCGCCGTGCTCAACGCACGGTTCACCGCCTTGCTGCCGGCCGCGCTGGCCGGCGCCGGCTCGTTCCCGGCCGCCCTCGCCGCCGCCGACGGGCCGCACCGGGAGACCGTCGTCGCCGCCTTCGGCGCCGCGCTGAAGACCGGCCAGAGCGTGGGGGCCGTCGCCGTCCTGGTGGGCGGCCTGGTCGCCGCGGGGCTGCTGCACCGCGCCGAACGCCGGCACTCCCCGCCGGACGGCCGAGAGCACCGGCCGGAGCGCGAGACCGGTGCGGCCCTCGACGCGCGGCCCCGCACAGCCGGGCCGGCGCGCTAGGCGAAGACGTTCTCGACTCGTTGCATCGACGGAGGCCGGATGCCGCTGTACCTCACCGCGTTGAACCCCACCGACGCGGTCCTGGACGGGTTCCTGCCCGCCGCCGCCCGGCTCGGGCTGCCGGTCACCGTGCTGACCGACCGTCCCGACCAGTGGCCCGCCGGGGTGCCGGTCGCGCGGTGCGCGGTCCGCGACCCGGCGGCCGTGGCCGCCGCAGCCACCCGAGCGCTAGCCCTGCTCTCCAACAGCGACCACCTCCAGGAGGCGACCGCGATTGCCGCGGGCACGCTCGGACTGCCCGGCAAGGATCCCCGATCCGCCCGGATCTGCAAGGACAAGGCCGCCGCCCGCCAGGTGATCGCCGACCGGGGGCTCGACGTGGTACGCACCGTGCCCGTCGACCCGGGCGCGCTGCCCGCGACACCCGACGACCTGTTCCCTGCGGTGGTGAAGCCCCGCGACGGGGTCGCCAGCGAGGACGTCTACCTGGTGGCGGAGCGCGACGAGCTGACCGCCCGGATCGCGGAGATCCGCAGCCGGCGGCCGGAGGTCGCGTTGGTCGTCGAGGAGTACCTCGACGGGGAGCTGCGCACCTACGACACCCTCGGCGACGCGACCGGGCGGGCGCTCCTCGGCGGATGGCGTACCGGCCTCGGCCCGCCGCCGACCTTCACCGAGCTGAGCCTCGACTGGTCGCCCCCGCCGGACACCGACCACGCGCAGCTCCGCACCCGGCTCGACGCGCTCGGCGTCGGCTTCGGCGCCTGCCACACCGAGTACGTCGTGCAGGACGGCCGGGTACGGCTGATCGAGGTGAACTACCGTCTGATCGGCGACCGGATGGACCTGATCCTCGCCGAGCTGCTCGGCGTGCCCTTGTTCGAACACGTCATCCGGCTGCACCTCGGTGAGCCCCTGAGCGCCCTCACCCTGCCGGACCCGGCCGCCGTCGACAGGTACGCCCGCGTCGAGTACGTCTGCGCCGACCGGTCGGGACGGCTCGCCGCCGCCCCCGGCCGCATCGACACCGTCCACGACGGTGTCCGGCTCGGCTGCCGGCCGCTGCGCGAGGTCGGCGGTGTCGCCGAACGCACCGGCACCAACCGCGACTACCTCGCGGTGCTGCACGGCATCGGCCCTGACCGGGACGCGGTCCGGGCCGCGCTGACCGCCTTCCGACGCGATCTACGGTGGACGATCGACGGATGACCGACGACAGCGAGCGGGAGGTCTTCTCCCGGGTGCTCGACGCGCTGCTGCGCGAGGACCATCTCGGCCTGACCAGCAACGGCAGGCCGCGGGGCGGGCAGTGGTGGGAGGCTCCGCACCGCGACGGGCTGCTCCGGATCCCGGTCCGCGCGGACGGCTTCCAACAGCTTCTCCGCAGCGCCGCTCCCGTGCTGCACGTCGAGCCCGCCAGCGGCGACGGGTACCGTGTGGACACCGTGGACGGGCTGCTCACCTTGTTGGCGCCGCAGGAAGACGCGGAGGCCGAGGCGGGCTGGGCGGTCTTCACCGACGAGTGCCGGGCGGACCTGCGGGCACGCCGGCTCGCCGCCCGCGCCCGGCCCCGGGTGTTCGCCTCGATCGCCGCCGAGCTGGCCGCCGCGCCCACGGGGATGCCGGCGGCGATGCTCGACGACGTGCTCGCCGCGTACGCCGGGCATCCGATCTACCCCACCGACCGCTGCCGGCACGGGCTCGGCGACGACGAGCTGCGCCGCTACGCGCCCGAACACGCGCACCGCTTCGCGCTGCGCTGGAGTCCCACCCCGGCGGCGGCGCTGCGGCTCACCGGTGAGCTTCCTGCCTGGTGGCCGCGCTCCCCGCACCCGGAGACGATCCTGGTGCCGGTCCATCCGCTCACCGCCGCCCGCAACGCACTGCCACTGGTCGACCCGCCGCCCGTGCATGTGCGGCCCACCCTCTCCATGCGGACCGTGGCGCTCGCGGACGATCCGTACACGCATCTGAAGCTGCCGCTGCCGACGGCGACCCTCGGCGCGCGCAACCGCCGGATGCTGCACCCGGACACCCTCGCCGACGGCGCCGCGATCGCTGGTCTGCTCGACCGGACCGCCGCCGCCGAACCGGCCTTCGCCGGCCGGATCCGGCACGCCGACGAGGGGACCTACGGGCGGGTCGGCGACGACGACCGGCGCAGCTTCCTGCTGCGCCGCTTCCCCCGCGACCTGGCCGACGTGCGGGTGGTCCCGGTCGCGGCGCTCGCCGCCCCGGACCCCGTCGCGGGCACCGTGCTCGAACGGGTCAGCCCGGGTGACCCCGAGGCGCTGCTCGCGTCCTATCTGGACCTGCTGCTCGACTGGCACGTCTGCCTGTGGCTACGGTACGGGGTGGCCCTCGAGGCGCACCCGCAGAACATCCACCTCCTGCTGCGCGGCGACGGGACGGTCGGTCTGCTCTACAAGGACAACGACGGGGCGCGGCTGGACCCCCGCCACCGCGGTCCCGACCGGCTGTCGCTGCGCGACGAACGGATGTGGGCACGTGATCCACAGGAGCTCGCCGACGTGTTCATCACCATCACGCTCCACCTGGCCGCGGCCGCGCCGCTGATCGCGCTCGCCGCCCGGGGGGTACGGGTCCCTACGCCGGCGCAGGCGTTGACGTCCCGGCTGGCCGCGGCCCGGGACCGGTGGGGCGACGCGACCACGTCGCGGATGTTCACCGAGCGGGTGTTGCGGGCCGCCCGGCTCCCGGTCAAGGCGATGGTCACCGCCGGCACCCTCCTGCCCAAGCAGCGCCTCGGCTGTGCCGACGTCAACAAGTACTACCGGCGGACCGGGCCGAACTACCTGCGGGAGACGCGATGACGGGCACCCGACTGTGCTCCCGGCGGCACCTCGACACCGACCGGCGGGCCGACCTCGCCGCCGCGCACGCCGTCTTCGGCTGCCTCCTGCGCGAGCTCGCGCTGCCCCACGGCGACGCGACCGCGACAGACGGCGAGGCGCGGCTGCGGCTGCGGCACCTCGACGTGACGCTGCGCTGCGCCGTCACGCGCCGCTCGCCGCTCGGCGCCCACCGGTACGCGGGTCCGGTGCAGCGGCAGGTCGGTGAGCAGCGGTGGGAGGACCTGGACCCGATCCAGTTGGCCGATCTCGTCGCGGCGGAACTGACCGCGCGCACCGGCCAGGTCAACGAGGAGTTCCTCGATCAGGTGCGGGCCAGCCGGGACGCGGTGGCACGGCTGCTGGCCGAGCGGCCGGCGCAGGACCCGACCCCGACCGGTGAAGCCGCCGTCGACAGCTACGTGGACTCCGAACAGTCGCTGGTCTTCGGCCACCCGCACCATCCCGCCCCGAAGTGGCGCAGCGGCGACCCGGAGACCTGGCGGTGCTACGCGCCGGAGCTGCGCACCGCGTTCCAGCTGCACTGGCTCGCGGTTCCGGACGAGCTGGTCGCCGACGCCGGCCCCGTCGACCCGCTCCTGGCGGCCCTCGATCCGCCCCGACCGCCGGCCGGGCACCGGGTGCTGCCCGTACACCCGTGGCAGCTGAGCCTGGTCCCTCCGCCCGCCCCGCTGCGCCGGCTCGGCGCGGCCGGCGTTCCGGTGCGACCCACGGCGAGCGTACGCACCCTCTACTCCCCCGCCGCCGACCTGTTCGTCAAGACCAGCCTGCACGTGCGCATCACCAACTGCCTGCGCAAGAACGCGCGGTACGAGCTCACCGGCGCGGTGGCCCTGACCGGCCTGCTGTCCCGGATACCGTTGCCGCCCGGCGTCGCCCTGCTCACCGAACCCGCCTACCGCACCGTCGACGGGCCGGGCGCGGACGAGGCGTACGGATCGATCCTGCGCACCGGGCTGCGCCCGCACCTGCGGTCCGGGGAGACCCCCGTGCTGGCGGCCGCGCTCGCCGCCGCACCGCTGACCCCGCCCGAGCCGGTGGCCTGGTGGCGGGCGTACGTCCGGCTGCTCGTCCCGGCGGTGCTGCGCTCGTGGCTCGCGCACGGCGTGGTGCACGAGGCGCACCTGCAGAACGTCGTCGTGCTGCTCGACCAGGGCCGCCGCCCGGTGCGGATGCTGCTGCGGGACCTGGAGGGCGTGAAGCTGGACACCGAACGGTGGACGGTCTGGCCGGACGGCGTTCCGCCGCAGGTCGGCTACGGCCCGCAGGCCGCCCGCCGACGGGTCGTCTACTGCCTCTTCGTCAACCACCTGGCGGGGATCTGCGGCGCGCTCGCCGACGGGCTGGCCGGGGTCGAGCCCCAGCTGTGGCGGGAGGTGCGGGCCGTCGTCGCGGCCGTCGCCGCCGATCTCGGCGATCCACCGGAGCTACGCGGGTTGCTGCGGGGAGAACCGTTGACCGCGAAGGCGAACCTGCTCGTCCGGTGGCGGCGCGACGCCGACCGGGCCGCCCCGTTCGTTCCGGTGCCGAACCCGTTCGGCGGGGCACGATGACCCGACCGGTCTACGTCCACGACCTCGACGCGCTGGCGGCGCACGTCCGGTCGCTGCGGGACGCGTTGCCGCACCGGGTCGAGCTGCTCTACGCGGTCAAGGCGAACCCGGAGCCGGACGTGTTGCGTACCCTGGCGCCGCTCGTCGACGGGTTTGAGACCGCCAGCCGTGGTGAGCTGCGCAGGCTGGCCGAGGTGCTGCCCGAGCGGCGGGCGGCGGCGTACGCGGGGCCGGGCAAGACGGACGAGGACCTCACCGCCGCTCTCGCGGCCGGGGTGCACCGCATCCACGTCGAGTCGCCGGCCGAGCTGCGACGGCTCGGCGCGCTGGCCGTGGCCGCGCGACGACCGGCGCGGGTGCTGCTGCGGGTCAACCTGCCCGTCGCGGCGCCCGGCGCGAGCCTGGTGATGGGCGGCCGACCCAGCCCGTTCGGCATGGATCCGGCCGACGCGGTCGAGTGCGCCCGCCGGCCGCCCGCCGGCGTCGAGGTGCGCGGGGTGCACGCCCACCTCGCCAGCGGGCTCGACGCCCCACTCGCCGGCGCGGTCGCCGCCGACGTGCTCCGCTGGTCGGTGACCGAGCTCGGCGCGACGGAGGTCGACGTCGGCGGCGGCATGGCGGTGGACTATCTGCGCCCGAGCAGCCGGTTCGACTGGGCCGGGTACGGGCGGACGCTGGCCGGTCTCCTCGACGCCCATCCGCGGGTGCGGCTGCGGATCGAGCCGGGCCGGTCGTTGACCGCCTACTGCGGGGCGTACCTGACCGAGGTGATCGACGTGAAGCGGTCGGAAGGCGTTTGGTTCGTGGTCGTGGCGGGCGGAACGCACCACCTGCGTACCCCGGCGGCGAAGGGACACCCGCAACCGTTCACCGTGCACCGCCGGCGCGGTGCGACCGGCCCTCGCACCGACGGTGGTCCGGTCACCGTCGTCGGGCAGCTCTGCACGCCGAAGGACGTGCTGTCCCGGTCCACCTCGGCGGGCGTGATCGGCGTCGGCGACGTGCTGTTCTTCGGCATGGCCGGCGCGTACGCCTGGAACATCAGCCACCGGGACTTCCTGCTGCACGAGCCACCCGAGTTCCGGACCGGCGATCCACGGGAACTCGCCGCCGAATGGTCGACCCGCCCGATCCACCCGTGATCCCCGTGTCCGCCGCAAGACCGGGCGGGCCCTGACTGGCCACGGCCACCGGGCCCGGCGCCGCCCCCGACCTCAGCCCGGCACCACCGCCCGGCAGGGCGGGTAGTCGGTGTAGCCGGCGGCCACTCCGCCGTAGAACGTCGACGGGTCCGGCTCGGTCTCGGGCAGGTCGTTGCGCCAGCGCTCGACGAGATCGGGGTTCGCGATCGCCGGCCGGCCGACGACCACCGCCTCGGCGACGTCGGCGGCGACCGTCGCCGCCGCCCGTTCCCGGGTGCTGGTGGTGGAGAAGCCGGTGTTCACGACGAGTGGCGCGCCGACGCGGGCACGCAGCCGCTGGACGAGCGCCGACGCCGGCTTGGGGTGCACGACGCTGAGGTAGGCGAGGCCGAGCGGCGCGAGCCCGTCGGCCAGCGCGTCGTACGTCTCGCGCAGGTCGGCGGGATCGGTCTCCAGGGCTCCCTGGATGTTGACCGCGGGCGAGAGCCGGATGCCGACCCGCGATCCGCCGATCTGCTGGGCCACCGCCGCGGCGACTTCGACCACGAAGCGTGCCCGCGCCTGCGGGCTGCCGCCGTACTCGTCGGTGCGGTGGTTCGCGCTGGGCGCGAGGAACTGGTGCAGCAGATACCCGTTCCCGGCGTGCAGCTCGACACCGTCGAGTCCGGCGTCGATCGCTCGCTGGGCCGCGGCCACGAACTCGTCGCGTACGACCGCCAGCTCGGCCGGCGAGAGCGCGTGTGGCGTGGGGTAGGCCCGTTTGCCGTGAGCGGTGTGCCCGTCCCCGCCGAGCGGTACGGCGCTGGGTGCGACGATCCGGTCCGTTCCGGTGACGTCGGGGTGGGAGACGCGTCCGGCGTGCATGAGTTGCAGGACGATCCGGCCGTCGTTGGCGTGGACCGCGTCGGCAACGTGTCTCCAGCCGTCGCGCTGCTGTGCGGTGACGATGCCCGGCTGGTGTGGATAGGCGCGTGACTCGGGGCTGGGATAGGTGCCCTCGGTGACGACGAGTCCGAACCCGGCCCGCTGGGCGTAGTACGTGGCCTGGAGGTCGGTCGGCACTCCCGCCGCGTCGGCGCGCAGCCGGGTCATCGGCGCCATGATCAGGCGATTCCTCAGGTTCAGGACGCCCAGGGTGGTTGGTGTGAACAGGTCCATGGTCGTTGCCTTTCGGTCAGAGATGCCCCTGCGGTGGATCCGCCGACCGGTCACCGGGCGAACGCAGCCTGGGTGCGATCTCTTCCAGGCCGTGGGCACCGGGTTTCCGGTGGCGGCGCGCCTCGGGGCGACAAGCTGCGGGGCGACGCGGCTACTCGGGTTCGGCCGGGGCCGGCGCGACGGCGCAGACGGCGCGGCGGATGTCGTCGAGGACCAGCGCGTGGTTGATCGCTCCGGCGGCGAGCGCGCCCGCGCCGATCGAGACGGCGACGTTCGCCATCGCGTTCACCACGTTTCCGGCCGCCCAGACGCCGTCGACGCTGGTCTGTCCGTTCTCGTCGACGGTCACGAACGAACCCCACGGGTGCTCCGTCCGCTCCGCCCCGAGCTGTCGCAATGGCTCGTCGCGGGGCACCAGGCGCGGAATGGTGAAGATCGCGTCCAGTTCGATGAGGCGGCCGTCGGCCATCTCCACGCCGGCGATCCGGTCGTTCCGGGAGACGACGCGCCGTACCGGGCCCTCCTCGACGTGGATGCCTCGGGCGTCGAACGCGTCTCGGGTCTCGCCGCCGGGTCCGCCGACGGCGTCCGCCAGGTAGCTGATCGATGGTGACCACTGTCGCAGCAGCTGCGCCTGGAACTCGCTGCCCGGACCGGTGGCGAGGATGCCGATCCGCTGGTCCCGAACCTCGTATCCGTCGCAGTAGGGGCAGACCGCGACGCCTCGGCCCCAGCGTTCGGCCAGGCCGTCGAGGTCGGGAAGCTCGTCGCGTGCTCCGGTCGTCACCAGGAGTTTGCGGGCGCGTACCACCTCACCGTCGGCGGTCTCGACGGCGAACCCGTCGCCGTCTCGACGCGTCCGCGTCGCCGTCGCGGTGATGATCCTGCCGCCGTAGGACTCGACCTCGCGCCGTCCGTCGGCCAGCAGGTCCGCCGGGGGCCGGCCGTCGTGGCCGAGGAGGCCGTGCATGTGCGCGGCGAATCTGTTTCGTGGCGCGGCGGCGTCGATGACGATTACGCGGCGACGGGCTCGGCCCAGCATCAGCGCGGCGCTCAGCCCCGCGCTCGCGCCGCCGATCACCGCCACATCCCAAGAGATCTCGTTCATGCGCCCCACGGTGCGTCAGCGCGGCGGCGATCGCAAACCGAGTTGCGGGATTAGCAAACCGGCCCGGGAGCTTGGACGTATCGGGCCCCCGGAAGGGCCTGATACGTCCAAGATCCCGCCCACCGGTGCGACCGGCGGCGGCCGGGTCAGAAGTTGACCAGCAGGTCGTGGGTCAACGCCCGCAGCCGCCGCCGGTAGGCCGGGTCATAGGCCTCCGCCGCAGCGCGCGCCTCCTCCCCGCTGTCGAAGTAGCGGCCGGTCACCCCCGCCAGCTCAACTCCGTCGACCAGGCGGCGCACGGCGGAGACCCCCTTCTCCAAGGTGTCGACGAACCCCATTCCGGAGCGCCTCGACATGCTCGTCGGCATGTACGCCGCCGGGTGGACGCTGTTCGCGGTGACACCACTGCCGGCGAGCTCGTCGGCGAGATCCAGGGTGTGGCAGATCAACGCGAGCTTGGAACGGCTGTAGGCAGCCGGCTCGTGGAAGTCGCGGGCGAACTGCGGATCGTCGAAGTCGATCGGCTGCTGGCCGATCGAGGCCACGTTCACCACCCGCCCCGCCGCGCTCCCGTGCAGCAGTGGGAGTAGTTCCCGGGTGAGCAGCACGGGTGCGAGGTAGTTGACGGCGAGGCGTAGTTCGTACCTGTCGCGGGAGAGGTGACGGGTCGTGCCGTCCACGTGGAAGCCGACACCGGCGTTGTTGACGAGGACGTCCAGCCGGCCATGCTCCCGCGTGACCTCCGCGGCGAGGCGCTTCACCTCGTCGAGCGCGGCGAAGTCGGCCCGCAGTGCAACGCCGCCGGTGGCCCGCGCGACCTCGGCGAGCCGGTCGGTGTCGCGTCCGTGCAGCAGGAGCTGGTGCCGGCCGTCGGCCGCGAGCTCTTCGGCCAGGGCACGACCCAGCCCGTCGGAGGCGCCGGTGATCAAGATCAGTGACATGTTCCGAGTCCTTCGGGTGCGACGGGTCAGGCCGGGCCGAGCCGGCCGAGCAGAGCGGTGGCCAGCTCGGCGGAGGAGCCGGGGTTCTGGCCGGTCAGGAGGTTGCGGTCGGTCACGACGTGCGACGACCACGCCGGGGCCTCGGTGAAGTGCGCGCCGAGCGCGACCAGCCGGTCCTGGAGCAGCCACTCGGCGCGGTCGGCGAACCCGGTCTGGGTCTCCTCGGTCCTGGTGAACCCGGTGAGCCGGTAGCCACGCAGCGGCGAGACACCGTCCGGACCCTCGGTCGCCAGCAGGGCCGCCACGCCGTGGCAGACCAGGGCCAGGGGCCGGCCGGAGTCCAGCGTCTCGGTGATCACCCGGGCGGACCGGGGGTCGCCGGAGAGATCCTCCATCGGGCCGTGTCCGCCGGGGTAGAAGACCGCGGCGTAGTCGGCGGGGTCGACGTCGGCCAGCGCCACCGGTCGGCGCAGGGCCCCCGCGCCGTCGAGCACCCCGGCGACCGCCTCGGCGCCCTGCGGGCCGCCGTTGAACTCGGGCGCCAGACTGACCCGGTCGACGGTCGGGACCACCCCACCCGGCGTGGCGACGGTCACCTCGTGCCCGGCCTCGGTGAGCGCGCGGTACGGGGCGGCGAACTCCTCGGCCCAGAAGCCGGTGGGATGCTCTTCACCGTCGGCCAGCGTCCAGTGGTCGGCGCCCGTCATGACGAACAAGATCTTTGCCACTTCAACTCGCTCCGTCTGCTCGTTCCGGGCCCAGAACCCGGAGACCTTGTCGGCGCGCGCGGGTGATCGCGCCTGTTCACGGGCCCGACGGTAGGCCGGTGTGCGCTCAGCCAACCAATAGGATTACCGGTGTGGTACCCAAGAATTCCGATGGTTCGAGGCAGCTGGACCTCACCCAGCTGCGCACCTTCCTGACCGTCTACCGGGCCGGTTCCCTCACCGAGGCCGCCCGCCGTCTCGGGCTCGCGCAGCCCACCGTGACGGGCCAGATCCGTGCGCTCGAACAGCAACTGGACCGCCAGCTGTTCGAACGGCTACCCCGCGGGGTCGTCCCGACCGCCGTCGCCGCCGACCTGGCCGCCCGGATCTCGGCCCCGCTGGACGAACTGGCCATGGTGGCCGACCGGGACGCGGCGGCACCCACCGAGCCGGTGCACCTGGGTGGCCCCGCCGAGATGCTGGCCATCCGGATCCTGCCGGTCCTCGCGCCGCTCGTCGCCGACGGCGTACGACTGCGGGTCACCCCGGGACTCGCCGACGACCTGCTCGACGGCCTGCGCGCCGGGCGTTTCGACCTCGTGCTCTCCGCGATCCGGCCGCGCGGGCGCTCCGTGCTGGCGGCCGCGCTGATGGACGAGGAGTTCGTGCTGGTCGGCGCGCCGGCGTGGCGGGCACGTGTCGGCCCCCTCGGCCCGGACGACGCCGCCGCCCTCGACGGCGTACCACTGATCAGCTACGCGGAGGACGTGCCGATCCTGCGCCGCTACTGGCGTCACGTGTTCCGCCAGCGGCTGACCACGCAACCCGCCCTCGTGGTGCCCGACCTGCGCGCCGTGCTGGCCGCGGCGGTGGCGGGCGCGGGCGTCACGGTGGTGCCGCGCTACCTCTGCGCCGACGAGCTGGCAACGGGCGCCCTGGTCGCCCTGCTCGAACCGGAGGACCCGCCCATCAACACCGGATTCATCGCCCAGCGCGCGAACACCACACTCCGCCCGGAGGTGACCCGGGTCCGCGACGCGATCCGGCAGGCCGCCCGGGAGTGGTGAGCGCGGCACGCGCCGCCCTGCCCGGGGCGGCACCCGCCGCGCGGGCCTCCCTATGATCCGGCACATGGCATTGCTGCACCGGGCGGAAGTACGCCCCACGAAGCTCGAACTCCTGGCCGCCTGGCTGCCCGACCGCCCCTGGTTCGAGGGGGACCCGGGCGCCGAGGTGGAGCGGGTCGCCGCGTACCGCTTCGACGATCCGGCGGGCGAGGTCGGGATCGAGACCCTGCTGGTACGCGCCGGAGCCGGGCCGGTCCACCAGGTGCCGCTGACCTACCGCGGCGCGCCGCTGGACGGGGCTCAGCAGTGGCTCGTCGGCACCTGTGAGCACTCGGTCCTCGGGCGACGCTGGGTCTACGACGCCTGCGGCGACCCGGTCTACGCCGCGGCCCTCGCCACGGCCGTGCTGACCGGAGCGGGTCAGGTGCAGGAGTACTTCGAGGTGGACGGTGTGCGCGAGGTACGGGCACCGAGCATGACGATCGCCGTGGCGGGTCCCCGGACGGCCGTCGTACCCGAGGTCAACCCGGTCCTGCGGGTGGAGGAGGGCGACCCGAGCCGGATCGTCGGTGAAGCGGTCGAGCTGGCGGTGCTCCGGCGCGTCGGGGAGCACCTCGACCTGCCCGGCAGCCGGCTGACCGGATCGTGGGAGGGACAGTCCACGGCGCTGCCGTTGGCGTACGTCTCGCCGCGCTGACCTGCTCAGCGAGCCCGTCGGTTGGCCCGCAGGGCACCCAGGATCACGCCCGGGGTGACCAGCGAGTTCGGGTGCTCCCGCATGGAGACGACCTTGTTGAATCGCCGGGCGACCGCCACGTCCGTGACGGTTGCCGCGACGATCTGCCCGCTGACCCAGCTACGGAGCCGGTAGGCGCGCGGATAGGGGCCGTGGACGTGCGGCAGCGCGAGATCGGCGGAGGTCGACGTCGACCAGGCGGCGTCGACCACCACCTCCTGCAGGGCGAAGAACTCCCGCGCGGGTTCGCTGAGGTCGGGCTTCGACCGCAGGTACGTCGACAGGCAGGCGGCGTGCAGGGTGGCGGCGGTGATGCCCTGCCCGTACACCGGGTTGAACGACGCCACGGCGTCGCCGACGCTGACGAGCCGGGCGGGGAAGCGCGTCAACGCGCGGAAGTCACGCCGCCGGCTGTCGGCGTGGTGGTACGTCTGGACGTCGCCGAGCAGCTCGTTCCCGGCGACCGCGCCGAACTCCGGCGGGAACTGTTCACGCATCCGGCGGACGAAGTCCTCGGCGGTGCGTCCCGGGCGGTTGTCCCCGTAGCCGGCCATCATGGCCATCCACCGGTCGCCCTCCACGGCGAAGTACGCGGCGCCCGCCACGTCCGAGGAGACGCGGGGGCTGTGCAGGGCCAGGACGAGAGCGGGCTCCGGGTTCGCCTCGCGTCGCCGGAACATCGCCGTCGCGTAGTTCAGGTTGACCGTCATCCGTCGGGTGGCGGGCCGCTCCCAGCCCGCCTGCGCCAGCCAGTCGGAGAGCCGGCTCGCACGTCCCATGGCGTCCACGACGAGGTCGGCGTTCTCGATGCCGGGCACGCCGTCGACGTCCACCTGGACTCCGGTGGCCGCGGCGGCGTCGAAGACGAGGCCCGTGGCCCGGGCGGCCACCGTCTTGACGTTGGGTAGCTGGAGTACCCGCCGTCGGATCAGCCCCTCCAGGAACGGCCGGGTGCCGGCCAGGCTGTCCGCGTCGTCGGGTACGACGACCTTCATGCGGCCGTCGAGGTAGTTGCGCCTGCTCGCCGGCGGCGCCTCGATCGCGCCCCGCTGCACGGCCTCGTCGCGGAAACCCGGGAACAGCTGTTCGAGCTGGAGGAATCCGCCGGGCAGCAGCGCGTGCAGCTGGGTCCCCTGCGGCACGCCGGGTCGCGCGCCGGTCGCGTGCAGGTCGTCGCGGTCGATGATGACGACGCTCTCCGCGAAGTCCGACAACACCCGCGCGGCCAACAGACCGGCGACGCTGCCACCGACCACGACGGCCGTACCCATGACCGGACGTGCCTGATCCGGTGGCCGTACCGCGTTCAGCTCGGCGAAGATCCGGGCCGGCGAGGATGCCATCGTGTTCCTCCAGGGATGCGAAAGCGCTGCTCACTGCATCCTGCCAGCGGCGCGCTCAGGGTCGCCGTCGGGTCACCACTGCGGGCCCGCGTCGTCGCTCGCGTCGTGGGCGAGCAGCGCGAGCTGGATCCGGTTGGCCAGGTCCAGTTTCGTCAGGGCGCTGGAGACGTGCGCCTTGACGGTGCCGACCGACATGAACAACCGATCGGCGATCTCAGCGTTGGTCAGCCCCTCCGCCACGGCCGCGGCGACCTCCCGCTCCCGCTCGGAGAGCCGACCGAACCGCTCCCGGGCCTGCTGGCGGCGAGGGTCCGGCGGGTGTCGGACGTCGCCGGCCACGTGCTGGAGCAGGGTGCGGGCGGCGGTCGGTGACAGGACCGGCTCGCCGAGGGCGGCCCGGCGGACCGCGTCGACGATCCGCTCGGGCGGGGTGTGCTTGACCAGGAAGCCCGCCGCGCCGTTGCGCAGCGCGTCGAGGATCGTCTCGTCGGCGTCGAAGGTGGTCAGCACGATGACCTCGGGGCGGTGTCCGGTCCGGGCGGCGATCGCCCTGGTCGCCGCGATGCCGTCGAGCACCGGCATGCGTACGTCCATCAGGACCACGTCCGGGCGCAGCCTGGTCACGGCGTCGGCGACGTCCGCGCCGTCGGCCGCCTCCCCGACGACCTGGATGTCGGGTGCTCCGCCGAACATCAGTCGCAGACCGGTCCGGACCAGGGCGTCGTCGTCGACGAGCAGCACCCGGATCGTCACGCCGCCGGTCATAGCGGCCACGGTAGCCGAGTCGTCAGCCGAAATGTTCCGTCGGTCACCCCGTGTTCGATGACGCCCCCGTCGATGGCGAGCCGTTCGGCGAGTCCGGTGAGACCGGCGCCGGCGCCCGGGATCGTGGCGGCGGTGCTCTCGGGTGGGAGCGGATTGCTGACGGTGGCGACGATCCCGGTGGCCGGGGTGACCTCCACCCGCACCGCCACCTCGGCCTGACCGGCGTGTTTGCGGGCGTTGGTGAGTCCCTCCTGCACGGTGCGGTACACGGTGCGCTGCAAGGCGGGCTGCAACGACTCGGCGGCGCCGGGTGCGCAGACGAACTCGAACCGCACCCGCTGCCCCGCCGCCTGCGCCTCGCTCACCAGCCGGCCGAGGTCGGCGAGTCGGGGCTGCGGCGCGTTGCGGCCGGTCGGCTGGGCCCGGCCCTCATCAGGCGAGGGCCGGCGACCGTCCTGGTGGAGATCACCGCTCTCCGGCTCGGTGTCGTCCTCGGCGCCGGTCCGCAGCACGGCCAGCACGTCCCCCAGCTCGGTCAGCGCCTGCCGGGCGTTGTCCCGGATGACCTCGATCGCGCCGCCCACCTCGGCGGCGTTCAGCGCCGCGCCCGCGCCCGCGTCGGCCTGCGCCGTGCGGTACGCCAACGCTCCGGCGTGCACCGAGATCAGCGAGATGCGGTGGGCGAGGACGTCGTGCATCTCCCGGGCGATGCGCTCGCGTTCGGCGCGGCGGGCGCCGTCCAGCCGTTGCTGCTGGTCGCGGCGTTCCCGGTCGACCTCGCGGCGCAGGTTCGCGATGAGCTGCCGGCGGGCCCGCACCGCGATCCCCCAGCCGAGCGGTACGAGGTACATCAGGCAGATCAGCGTCACGTACGCCCACCGGGTGACGCCCGGCGGCGGGTTCTCGTAGCCGAACGCCAGGGACGGCAGCAGTTGGATGCCGGTGATCAGGGTCGCGGGCAACCAGTTGCGGTACACGGCGACGGTGAGCACGACGACCAGCGCGGCGCCGAGACCCGTCGCGGCCAGCATCAGCACGACGAACATCGCGATGCCGAGAGCCACCGGATACCGGCGACGCCACCACAGGCTCAGGCAGGCGACCGCACCGACCCAGGGATCGATGGTGTGCATCCATCCGGGGATGCCGTCGACGTGGTGCAGCGGGGTGGTGTGCCAGGTCCAGGCCCAGTGGGCGACCGCGATGCCGAACAGGACGGCGTCGACGAACCAGTCCCGGGCGGTCCGCCGCCGGAGCTCGGGACGCGGGCCGGTCGGCGTACGCGGGGACCACAGCCGGCGACCGGCCGGATCGATTCGCAGAGCCCGATCCATGCCGCCAGCGTACAAACGGAGCCGGCCGTCGGGCCCTGGTCCAAAGGCTGAGGGACCTGGCCAGGCGGCCAGGCCGGGCTGGTCGGCTGGCAGTTGCGGCGACGTCGTCCGACGCCGCACCGTCTACCCATAAGGGAGCGGGTGAAGCTTGTTCGCTCCGTTCGTGTCACTGACGAGCGCGGCGAGGAGATGCCATGAATCGCCTGAGCCCTGGGGTCGAGCCGGCACCGGTGCAGCCACCGCCGGCCCGGCCGGAGCAGGTGGAGGCACGGTCGGTGGCGCCGGCCCCGGCGGAAGGAGCACGATCGATCGGGTTGCGGTCGCTGCGGCACCGGGTCGACCGGCGGGCCGTCTGGTGGTGGACGATACGGGCCGTCCTCGCGATGGCGCCGCTGGTGGCCGCGGTGGCGACCGGGCGCGCCGTGCTCGACGCGGCCCGACCGTGGTCGACGCCGCTGCTGGTCGCCGTGGTGGCGATCGCGATCGCGTACGTCGCCGTCGTGCCGTCCCTGCGTTACGCCGTGCACCGCTGGGAGACGACGCCGGAGGCGGTCTACGCGGTCTCGGGTTGGTTCGTCCGCGAGTGGCGGGCCGCGCCGGTCTCGCGGATTCAGACCGTCGACACGGTGCGTGGGCCGGTGCAGCGGCTGCTCGGGCTCGCCACGGTGACGGTGACCACCGCCTCCGCGCACGGTCCGGTGGTACTCGTCGGGCTCGACCTGGAGGTGGCTGACGAGACCGCCCGGCGGCTCACGGAGATCGTCCAGCGGACCCGGGGGGACGCGACATGACCGTCGACTCGCAGTGGCGTCGCCTCGACCCCCGCGTCATCTGGATCGACGGGCTCTACGCCGCGCTGTCCCTGGCACCGACCGGGCTGACGCTGCTCCTTCTCGATGAACCCGGCGCGGCGGTTCTGCTGCCGGTGCTCGTGGCGGCGGCGGTGGGCGTGTTCGACGCGGCCCGGGACGGCCTGCGGTGGTGGAAGACCCGCTATCGGCTGACGGACGAGCGGGTGGAGATCCGCACGGGTCTGCTGGTCCGGAAGGAGCGGTCGCTGCCGATCGACCGGATCCGCAGCGTGAGCACGACCGCCCGGTTGCGGCATCGGCTCGCCGGGGTCCGGGTCGTCGCCGTCGGCACCGGCCAGCCGGGGGCGGCCGGCTCCGAGGCGCTGCACCTCGACGCGGTGTCGCGGGCGACCGCCGAGGAGCTGCGCCGGAGGTTGCTGACCGGTACGTCGGGGGCGATCCGCGGCGGCGCGGAGCTGGCCCCGGTGGGGGACGAGCCGCGCGATCCGGATCCCACGTCGGACGCCGCGGACGAGCCGGCCGGCGACCGGACCCTGGCCCGGATCCGCTGGTCCTGGCTGCCGCACAACGTCCTCGGGTTCTGGTCCTTGGTCACCGCGGCCGGCCTGCTCTGGGGCGGTTACGCGACGGCCGGCGCGTTCGGGGTCGACGCGGCCGGGTTCGTCGGCGGGCTGCTCGACTGGCGGGCTCTCGGCCCGTGGTGGTCGGCCGTGATCGTCGGGCTGCTGGTCGGCACGCTCGGCGTGCTCGGCATGGCCGTCGCGTTCGTCGCGGAGAACTGGGATTTCCGTCTCGCCCGGGTGCGGACGGCGAGCGGCAGCGTCCTGCGCACCACCCAGGGCCTGTTGAACACCCGGGAGGTGAACCGGGACGAGCACCGGGTGCGGGGCATCGAGATCTCCGAACCGCTGCTCTGGCGGTGGATGGGAACGGCCGACACGAACGTCGTCTCCACCGGCCTGCGGATCTGGAGCATGCACCCGGCCACCACCATCCTGCCGCGCGGCCCGGTCCGGGTGGCCCGTACGGTCGCCGCCGAGGTGCTGGAGCTGGACGAGGCGCAGAACCCGTTCCGGGTGCCGCTGCGCCCGCACCCGCCCGCCGCGCTGCGCCGCCGGATCGGCTGGGCGGTCCTGGCGACCACGGCCTGCGTGGTCGTCCTGCTCTGGCTGGGCGAGGTGGTGCCGGCGCTGCCCGACCGGATCTGGCTGGCCGGCCTCGGCCTCCTCCCGCCGGCCGTGCTCGCCGCCGTGATCGCGTACCGGTCGCTCGGGCACGGCATCGTCGGCGACTACCTGGTGGTTCGCTCGGGCCTGCTCAGCCGCTCCACCACGGCTGTCGCCCGCCCCGCAGTCATCGGCTGGCGGGTGCGTCAGTCGGTGCTGCAACGCCGCCTCGGCCTGGCCACCCTGGCGGCGACCACCGCGGCCGGGCACGGCTGGTACGCCGCGGTCGACGTTCCCGCGGCCACCGCGGTCGCCTTCGCGGAGGCTGCCGCGCCGGGCCTGCTCACCCCGATCCTGGTGGAATCGTGCGAGCACGCCGCCTGACCCGGGCTCTGCTGGCCTGCGGGGCTGCCGCTCCCGCGCTGTTCATCCTGGTGTTCCTGCTCGACGGTGCGACCCGGGCCGGGTACGACCCGACGTACCACCCGGTGAGCGCACTGAGCCTGGGCGAGCGCGGGTGGCTCCAGATCGTCAACTTCGTGCTGACCGGACTGCTGTTGCTCGCCTTCGCCGTCGGGATGCGCCGTGCGTTGCATCCGGGCCCCGCCGGAACGTGGGGTCCGGTCGCCGTCGCCGTGTTCGGACTCGGCCTGCTGTTGTCGGGCACGTTCGTGATGGACCCGATGCGGGGCTATCCGCCCGGCACCTCGCGCGGCGGCGGCACCGATCAAAGTTGGCACCACGTCCTGCACGACAATCTCGGCCTGGTGGTGTTCCTGTCGGTGCCGCTCGCCTGCGTCGTTCTCGCCCGGCGGTCGCTCGGCCGGCCCGGCGGGCGGGGCTGGGCGGCGTACGACCTGCTCAGCGGGGTTGCCGGGCTGGGCCTGCTGGTCGCCTTCGGCACCGCGTGGGAGGTGGACCATCGGTCGACGGGACTGATCCAACGGGCGATGATCCTCGTCGACTGGGCCTGGGTGACCGTACTCGCGCTGCGGCTCCTGATCGGGCTCCGGAACCCCGCGGGCCGCTCTGCGGCCCCGACCGGGTGTGGGGGCCGCAGCGTGGACCCGGTGGGGGATCTGCCGGCCGAGCCTCGCTCTCGACTGCCCGGCACAGAACTACCCAACGGCAGGTGACGCGGTGGTGGCATCTCGGTCGATCGAAACGTAAGCCTTGCCGGCAGGCCCTCCGGTTTGGCCAGATCCGGGTAGTTTCCATGATATCGGGCGTTTTTTCCGTTTCGGAAGCCGACTTCGACCGCGTGTAGCATTTCTGCCGGACAACGTGTCCGACACTGTGTCCGCGCAGCCCGGCGCACGGCATGCTGGCATCTCCGCGCGGCAGAATACGACCAATTGGAGCTATAGGTGAAGTATCGGCTTTTGGGGCGGACGGGCGTCTGGGTCTCCGAGATCTCGCTCGGGACGATGACGTTCGGCGGCGCCGGACACCCGGTGTTCGACAAGATCGGCGCGCTCGGGCAGGAAGATCTCGACAAGATGCTCGGCGTGGCCCTCGACGCCGGGGTGAACTTCATCGACACGGCCGACGTCTATGCCGACGGCGAGAGCGAGGAGATGGTCGGCCGGGCGATCAAGCAGCGCCGGCGTGACATCGTGCTCGCCACCAAGCTCCTCGCCCCGGTCGGCCCCGGCCCCAACGACCAGGGCCTCACCCGCCTGCACGTGATGCGGGCGCTGGAGGACAGCCTGCGCCGGCTGCAGACCGACTACATCGACGTCTACCACATCCACAACTACGACCACCTGACGCCGATGGAGGAGACGCTCGCCGCCCTCGACGACGCGGTACGCCAGGGCAAGGTCCGCTACATCGCCAGCTCCAACCTCGCGGCCTGGCAGGTGAGCAAGGCCCTGGGCATCTCCGCGCGGCAGGACCGGGCCCGGTTCGTCGCCAACCAGATCCACTACTCGCTCGTCTCCCGCGACGCCGAACGCGACCTGGTGCCGATGGCCGAGGACGAGGGAGTGAGCCTCACGGTGTGGAGCCCGCTCGCCGGTGGCTTCCTCTCCGGCAAGTTCAAGCCGGGCAGCACCGACAGCGCGGAGATCTCCCGGCGCAGCCAGGTCGGTGGTGACTTCGTCCAGTTCGACGAGGAGAAGGGCCACCAGATCGTCGACGTGCTGCGCGCCGTCGCGGCCCGGCACGAGGTGAGCCCGGCCCGGGCCGCGGTCGCGTGGGTGCTCGCCCAGCGGGCGATCACCAGCGTCATCATCGGCGCCCGCCGGTTGGACCAGCTCACCGACAACCTGGCCGCCGCCGACCTGACGCTGACCGAGCAGGACCTCGCCGAGCTCGACGCGGTGAGCCGTCCGCAGCCGGCGTACCCGAACTGGATCCAGGAGAGCTTCGGCCCCGTCCGGATCCCGGCCGCCAACCAGGCGTGACCCTCGCCGTCGCGCGGCGGGACCACCCGCCGCGCGACTGATGAGCCGCCACCCGGGCGGGTCGATCCCGGCCGGACCGGTGTGGACCTCGGCGACCGCCCGCCCGGGTCCACACCGGCGCATCGACAGCGGAAATCTGTACAGCCGGCGACCGCCCCCTTCCGCTCGGTTGCCGCGGGCACTACGGTCGCTTCCACGTGCGCCGGGTCCCGTCGGAGCGCCGCAGCAGCGGAAGGGGTCGTCATGACGATCAACCACATCACCGTCGGGCATGGGCCGCGGCGGGTGCTCGCCCTGCACGGCTGGTTCGGCTCCGCCCGCGGCTGGGGCTGGCTGCCGGAGCTGATCGACGGCGACCGCTTCACCTGGGCGTTCCTGGACTACCGCGGGTACGGCGACCGCACCGACGTAGCCGGTGACCACAGCATCGCCGAGATCTCCCGCGACGCAATCGACCTGGCCGACTCACTGGGCTGGAGCAGCTTCTCCGTGGTCGGGCACTCCATGGGCGGCAGCGCGGCCCAGCGGGTGCTCGCCGACGCGCCGGGGCGGGTGGAGCGCCTCGTCGGCATCAGCCCGATCCCCGCCGGCGGGGTGCCGTTCGACCTGCAGAGCTGGACGCTCTTCGACGGGGCGGCCGCCAACCCGGACAACCGGCGCGCCATCATCGACCTCACCACCGGCAACCGGCTCTCCGGCCGGTGGCTCGACGAGATGGTCCGCTTCTCCGTCGAGAACTCCGACCGCGAGGCGTTCGGCGCCTACCTCACCGCCTGGGCGCGTACCGACTTCACCGACGAGGTGAAGGGCAATCCGGTGCCGGCGCTCGCCGTCGTCGGCGCGCAGGATCCGGCGCTCGGCGCCGACACCATGCGCGAGACCTGGATGCGCCACTACCCCAACGCCCGGCTCGAGGTGCTCCCCGACGCCGGGCACTACGCGATGTACGAGGCGCCGGTGCGGTTGGCCACCGTGGTCGAGGACTTCCTCGGACGGTGAGGCTCGACCCGACTCCGCTGGTCGATCCCCGCACCTACGTCGACGGCGTTCCGCACGAACTGCTCGCCGCGCTGCGCGCGACCAGCCCGGTGGTGTGGGTCGAGGAGCCGCCACTGCTCGGGCTGCCCGGTGGACCGGGCTTCCGGCTGGTGCTCCGGCACGCCGACGTGACCGACGTGCTCCGGCAGCCGGAGCTCTTCTCGTCCTGGCTCGGCGCCACCCAGGTCCGTGATCCGTCCAGTGCGGAGGACCTCGGTTACGTCCGGCGGATGATGCTCAACCTGGACCCGCCGGAGCACGGGCGGCTGCGTCGGCCGGTGGCCCGTTCGTTCACTCCGCGCGCGGTCGCCGCGCTGGAGGCGTCGATCCGCGCGAACGCGGCGATGCTCGTCGACCGCGTGCTCGGCGACGCGGACGAGGGGGTATTCGACTTCGCCCGTGACCTCGCCGCCGACCTGCCGCTGCTCACGCTCGCGGACGTGCTCGGGGTGCCCGAGGCCGACCGCTGGTTGCTCTACGACTGGTCCAACCGGGTGATCGGGTTCCAGGATCCGGACTACGCGGTGTCGGCCGCGTTCGACGCGCGGACCGGCACCGAGGCGGCGCGCGAGGCGTTGCGGCAGCGGCCGGCGCCGGGCCCCGACGGCCGGATGCCGGATCCGCGCAGCCGAGCCGGAATGGCCGACCTCTACGCGTACGCGCATCTGCTGGCCGAGTCGAAGCGCCGCACTCCGGGGCGGGACGTGATGTCCGTCCTGCTGGCGCAGCGGGGCGAGGAGCGGCTCTCGACGGAGGAGTTCGAGAACATGTTCTGGCTCTTCGCCGTGGCCGGGAACGAGACGGTCCGCAACGGCCTGCCGGGGGCGATGATCGCCCTGCTGGAGCATCCCGCGCAGCTGGCGCGGCTGCGTCGGGAGCCGGCGCTCTTCGACACCGCCGTCGACGAGCTGCTGCGCTGGTGGACGCCGGTGATGGTGTTCCGGCGTACCGCCACCGTGGACACCACCATCGCCGGCACGCCGGTGCGGGCCGGCGAGAAGGTGGTCGTCTCGTTCACCTCCGCCAACCGCGACGAGCGGGTGTTCGCCGAGCCGGACCGGCTCGACGTGACGCGGCACCCGAATCCGCATCTCGCGTTCGGCCACGGACCGCACTTCTGTCTCGGCGCGCGGCTGGCCCGGTGCCAGCTCCGCGCACTGCTGGAGGCGTTGCTGGCGCGTACGGCCGGCGTCTCGTACGCGGGCGAGCCCGCCTACCTGCGGTCGAACTTCCAGCGTGGGGTGAAGCGGCTGCCGATCCGCTGGCGCCGCCACTGATCGGCATCGCCGGCGAGTGCTCGGTGTCAATGCTTGACCGCAGAGTGTGATCCGTTTAACTTCATCGATCAGGAAGGGCTCTTTACTAATTTCGCGCAATCCTATGGGAGTGCCATGCGAACATTCCGTCTCACCGCCCTCGTCGCCCTGGCGACCATGCTGATCACCGCCGGCCCACCGACCGCCGCGAGCGCGGGCGGAAAGAACCACGACCGTTCCGGTTACCTCCGGGTGGGTTACTTCACCCAGTGGGGGATCTACGACCGGGGCTACACGGTCGGCAAGCTCGAATCCTCGGGGGCCGCGAGCCGCCTGACCCACATCAACTACGCCTTCGGGAACGTGAGCGAGGACGGCCGCTGCTACGTCGACGGCGGGCCGGGTGAGGGCGACGCGTGGGCCGACTACCAGCGCCCCGTCCCGGCCGAGGAGAGCGTCGACGGCGTGGCGGACGCCTGGGGTGAACCGCTCAACGGCAACTTCGGCCAGTTGGCGAAGCTGAAGGCCCGCCACCCCGGCCTGAAGGTGCTGATCTCGCTGGGTGGCTGGAGTTGGTCGACGTACTTCTCGAACGCCGCTCGCACCGACGCCTCCCGCAAGGCGTTCGTGGCCTCCTGCATAGACCTCTACCTCAAGGGCAACCTGCCGATCCTCGACGGGGGCAGCGGCGGACCGGGTGCGGCCGCAGGCGTCTTCGATGGAATCGACCTGGACTGGGAGTGGCCGAACTGGCCGGGCGAGCCGGGCAACGTCCTCCGCCCGGAGGACCGGGAGAACTTCACCAAGCTGCTCGCCGAGTTCCGCCGGCAGTTGGACGCCTACGGCCGGACGACCCGCAAGCACCACGAGCTGACGGCCTTCCTGCCGGCCAACCCCGCCACGATGGACGCCGGTTACGAGGGACGCAAGATCTTCCGCTACCTGGACTTCGCCACCGTGCAGGGGTACGACTTCCACGGCGGATGGGACCCGGTGACGAACCAGCACTCGGCGCTGCGCGTGCCGACAGGCGCGCCGGACGACCCGGACTTCTCTGCGGAGGTCGCGATCGACGGTTGGATCGCCCGGGGCGCGCCGCGCGGGAAGCTGGTCCTGGGCGTGCCGTACTTCGGTCGGGGCTGGACCGGTGTCACCGGGGGCGGGGACGGTCTGTTCCAGCCCGCGGCGGGGCCCGCGCCGGCGACCTTCGAGGCGGGGTTCGAGGATTACCGGCGACTCAAGACCCTGCCGGGCAGCGGCTACACCCTGCACCGTGATCTTCGCGGTGGGCACGCCTGGCTCTTCGACGGCACGACGTTCTGGACGTACGACGATCCGGCGGTCGTCCTGCAGAAGATGCTCTACATCCGCCGCTCCGGCCTCGCCGGAGCGATGATCTGGTCGTTGGACGGCGACGACGACGAGGCCACGTTGACCAGGACGATCGGCCTCGGGCTGGCGACGCCGTAGCTGGTCCTCCCGGCGCTCCCCCGCCGGCCCGCCGTCGACCGACTCCCCGGTCGGCGGCGGGCCGGCGGACGCGGCGACGCCCATCTGAATTCCAACTGTTTTCCGTGGCTCGGAGCGACCCCTTCCCGGCAGACTCGGTACATCGCCCCGGCGCTGGACCGAGCGGGGCGATGGCGGAGCACGACACGCCCGGACGGGGCTCCCGAAGCCGTCCATTGTGGCTAATGTTCATGGCGCCGTCGGCGTGCCGAGCATCGTCAAGGTCCACTGAGAGGGCTACGTTCGGATCGGGTAAACCGATCTTTGCCGTGCGTGATGTCGTCCTGGGGAGCCGACGTGGATGAGGCGGTGCTGACGGGTCTGCGTGAGGTCGCCGGGCCGGAGCTCTACCGGCGTAACGCCTTCCGGGTGACAGGCCTGCCGGTCGACGTGGACCGACCCACAGCCCGCCGCCGGCAGCAGCGCCTGGCGGCGGCGCTCAAGGTCGGCGCGGACGTCGACGGGTTGGGTTCGTCGGTCAGCCCGGAGCAGCTGCGGGGAGCGTTCGACGTCCTGCTCGGTGACCCTCGACGTCGCCTGGTGCACGAGGTCTTCGGCACCTGGGGCGCGCCGAACGGCTGCGAGTGCCCGTCCACGACACACGCCGAACACGATCGCGCGGTGCAGGCCCACGCCGAGGTGCTCGACATGGCTGCGGCTGACGTCCTGGCCCTGGCCATGGATGGTCGGGTGGACGACCGGTGGGCCGCGGCGGCGGCGGCCTGGACGAAGACCCTGCGGTCGGCGACGTTCTGGCGCCACCTGCACCACCGCGTCGAGCGGCTCGACGACCGGCAGCTCGACGCCTCGGTGGTGGAGTCGCTGCGCGCCGAGCTGCCGGGTGTGCTGGTTGCGCCGCTGCTGCAGCTGGCCGCCACCGCGGATTACCCCGCTCCGCTGCGAAAGAGCCTCGCGGACTGGCCCGTTCCGGAGCGTGACCGGGATCGGCTCATCGAGGAGGCCGCCGGTCCGCAGTACGAGAAGCTCGAGACGATCATGGGTGAGCTGCACCGGCTCCTCGAGTCCGGTGACATCGAGGGCACGGTGGCGAGGGTGCACGCGGAGGCCCTTCCCGCCCTCGCCCGCCTCGAAGGGCTCGCCCCGGTCGATCGGCATCGCCGTACCTCCACCGCGCGCAACCGGATCGCGGTTGCCCTGAACAACTGCGCGGTCGCCAAGCAGGGCAAGGTCGGGCGGTACGAGGGCGACGTGCAGACGTGGCTGGACGAGGCGGAGTCGCTCGCGACCGACCCGGAGACGGTCCGCAGGATCGACGAGAACCGCGAGGGTTTCCTCGGCGAGGAGCGGGCGATCCAGGAGTTCCGGGCCCGGGTCTACCTGCTGCAGCGGACTCACGGGCGGTACGCCGCCCTGCAGTTCCTGCGCAACATCCTCAGCCAGTCGGACGACGAGGCCATGACCACCGTGGTCCGGGGGATGCTGGCGGAGCTCAACGCCGGCGAGTTCAGCTACCGGCCCGCCCAGCGGGCGGCGTACGAGCGACAGGGCCGGCGGCGCCGCGTCCTCGGCGCGGTCGCCGTCTGCGCGCTGCTGCTCGTCATCTACGTGCTGTACCAGGTCTTCGACGATCCTGACGGACAGGGGGTCGACGTCCACGGCCGGAGCATCAGCGACAACCCGCCGGTGGTCGCCTGCGTCGCCGACGGGGGCGACTGGCGCGACGGCGACGCGGCCGTCAGTCTCGTGGACTGCTCGCAGGAGCACTGGGCCGAGGTGGTGGCCTATGTGCCGCTGGCGGTGGAGGCTGAGGAGTACCCGGGCACCGAAGAGGTATCTCGACTGGCCAGGTTCCTGTGCGCGGAGAAGCTGGCGCAGTTCAGCCTGCCCGCGCAGACCTACGACCCCGAAGTGATCTATCCCGGCCAGTCCGACTGGGAGGCGTCGGATCCGGAGGCGAACTACGCCACCTGCGCGGCGCGCCGGAGCAACGAGACACGGTGGAACGGCCAGGCCACGGCGGCGAGTTCCCGAAACGTCGAAGTGCCCGCGATGCTGCCGTTGACGTCGCACCAGGGCAGTTTCAGCAATCCCCCGGCCGGCACCTGCCTGGCGGCACCGCAGCCGCTCGCCAAGTGGGACGAGAAGATGCCCGTCGTGCGCTGCGACCAGCCGCACTGGGCGCAGATCCTCGGCTATCCGCCGGTGACCGGGCCATGGTCCGACGAGAGCGAGGTGCGGGCGGAGGCGGACGCCGCATGCAGCAGTCTGGCGAATTCGCAGCCGTCCGACAAGTACACGGTGACCGCCGCCTGGCCGCCGTGGTGGAACGGGCGGGGGGCCCCGCCGCCGGACTACGTGGTCTGTCTGGGCCACCGGGTGGACGACCAGCTCTTCAGCGAGTGGTTCTGGCAGTGAACACGACACCGACGACGACCCGCGGGGTGACGCTGCGAGTGCGCTCACCCGAGGGCAGGGTCACGGGCCTGCAGCTGGCGGACGGCCCGATCACGGTCGGCCGTACCGCGCCGGACCACACTCCCGACGTGAATCTCGAACCGGATCCGCAGCGCTGGGTGGGGCGGCTGCACTGCACGTTGGACGTGGTCGACGGCGGGTGGTCGGTGACCGACAACGCGAGCGTCAACGGCACCCTGCTGCGTACGCTCGGCGGACGCACCGAACGTCTGGTCGGGCGCCGCCGCCTGCGGCACGGCGACACGCTGCTGGTCCTCGGCGACATGTCACCCGAGGGTGAGCCGCTGTACTGGGAGCTGACGCTGCTCGACCCGCACACCACCCAGCCCGCACCGTTCGAGCCACCGCCGGCGGTGCCCGTACGCGGCCCCAGCCTGCGCTACGACTGGGTGGAGGCACGGGCGTACCGCTGCGACTCGGACGGCGTGACTGCGGTGAGTGGGCTGCGTCCGCAGGGCCACCAGTTACTGCGGTACATGGTCGGTCGCAGCAGCAACGGCGCCGCCGTCGCGTGCGGGCACGAGGAGCTGATCACCGCGCTCTGGGGTTCGGCCGAGGAGTGGCCGCCGAGCCGCTCCTACACCCGCGCCGACCTGGCCGGCGTGGTGCGCGCGGTGCGCCGCAGCATCGAGGCGGACCCGTCCGCGCCGCGCCTCTTGGAGACCATCACGGGCATCGGCTACCGGCTCAACGTCCACCCGGCCGACGAGGCGGGAGACGGCCGATGACGCTGCTCGACAACGGTGACCGGGTGACGGAGACGCTGGTCGTGGACCGGATGCTCGGCGAGGGAGCGTTCGCCGAGGTGCACCGGGTACGGCACGAGTACCTGGGCTGGCAGGCGATGAAGGTCTTCAAGCGGGTCGCGTCGCTGGAGGAGACCCGCACGTTGCTGGAGGAGGCGCGGCTGCTCTCCACGCTCGGCCACCCGAACATCGTCCGCGTCTTCGACGCCGGGACGGTGCGCACGGCACGGGGCGTCCGTGGCTTCTTCACGATGGAGTACGTCGCCGGGGGCAGCTTGGAGCGGCTGGCCCGCGCGCACTCCCCCACCGCCCCCGTCGAGCTCGTCGTCGAGGTCGTCGAGCAGATCGCCGCGGGCCTGACCGCCGCGCACGAGCAGGACCCGCCGATCCTGCACCGGGATCTCACACCGGCGAACATCCTCGTGGGGTACGACGGCAGCGGCATGCGGCTGCGCGTCAGCGACTTCGGCCTCGCCAAGCGGGCCGACCCGTTCACGATGCTCGCCAGCGCCCAGGGGACGTTCGCCTTCATGGCGCCGGAGGTGCTGCGCCGGGAGGGGTACTCCCGGGCCAGCGACGTCTGGTCCGTCGGCACGATCGCCTACCTGTTGCTCACCAACCGCCTGCCGTACGACGACGGTGGCCCGCTCTCCTCGTACTCGCCGAGCCGGTTCGCGCGCGGGCCGCTGCCGCCGAGCCGCTACAACCCGGGGGTGGACGCCGAGCTCGACCGAATCGTGCTGGCGACGCTGGAGGTGACGACGGGTGATCGGCTCGCGTCGGCGGGCGTTCTCGCCGACGAGCTGCGCAAGCGGCGGCAGCGCGTCGACCGGGCCGGGAAGCCGGACGGCGGCGTCGTGGAGCCGCCTCCGCCGAGCGCACGGGCCCGGCTACTGGCCGAGGAGGCCCTGGAACTGTCCCGGCGCGCGGGGCAACTCGATCGCGCCGCTGACCTGATGGAGGAGGCGGTGAACTTGTCACCGGATCTCCGGGCGCGTTACCTGCCCATGCTGACCCTGTGGCGCCGGGGGGTGACGTTGTGACCCGGTTGGTTCGGCTGCGCGAGGAGCTGCGTCAGCGTCGGCACCATCCGGCGTTCCGGATCTCCGCGCCGGTCTGGACGGAGCAGCAGTGCCGCCAGATCGAGGCGCTGCTGGCCCAGGCGCAGGCGGCCACGCCGACGCAGCCACCGGATCCGGTGGCGCAGGCCGCGCCCGACGAGCCGGTGGCGGTCACGCCCGCGCAGCCCGACGAGGCGGCGCTCGCGACGGCCGCGACGAACCTGTGGCGGGCGGAGCGCAAGCTGACCCCGCCGGGTGAACGCCCCAGCCCCCGCGACCGTCAGGCCGCGCGATACCTGCGCACCTGCTCGGAGGCGCTGGCCGACGCGGGACTGGTCCTTCAGGATCACGACGGTGACGCCTTCAACCCCGGCCGGGCGCTCGAGGTGCTCGTCTATCAGGAGAACCCGGCCCTCACCGCCGAGACCGTCCTCGAGACGGTGCGGCCCTCGGTCTACCTGCACGGCCGCCTGGTCCAGATGGGACAGGTGATCGTCGGTACCCCCAGCCAATCCCCCGACGGAGGGAACGACAATGCGTGACACCATCGACTTCGGCATAGACCTCGGCACCACCAACAGCGCGATCGCGATGGTCGAAGAGGATGGCGCCGTCGCGGTCATCAAGAACAACGACGGCTGGGACATCACGCCGTCGGCGGTGTGGATTCCGAAGCCCGGCACGGTGCACGTCGGCCGGAAGGCGCGCGAGCGGGTGGAGAGCGACCCCGACAACGCGACCTCGGAGTTCAAGCTCGAGATGGGGCTGGCCGACGCCGGCAAGGACTTCGTCAAGGGCGGGTTGCGGCTCACTCCGCCGCAGCTCTCCGCGGAGGTGCTGAAGTCGCTGCGGGCCGACGCGGCGCACCACGCCGGCAGCCCGCCGGACGCCGCGGTGATCACCGTGCCGGCGGCCTTCTCGCTGAACCAGAACAAGGCGACCCTGGAGGCGGCCACCCTGGCGGGGTTCAGCGCCGCGTGCCCGCTGGTGCAGGAGCCCACCGCTGCCGCGTTCGCGTACGGCTTCCACGACGCCGACGATCGGGCCTACTGGATGGTCTTCGATTTCGGCGGCGGGACCTTCGACGCCGCGGTGGTGAGCAAGCGCGACGGCGACCTGCGGGTGCTCAACCATGCCGGCGACCCCTACCTGGGCGGCAAGCTGATCGACTGGGCGGTTGTCGAGCGGGTCCTCGCACCGGCGGCCGCGGAGGCCCTCGGGCTGACCGACTTCCGCCGGGACAACCCGGCGTGGCGGGGTAACTTCGCCAAGCTGAAGGGTGCCGCCGAGGACGGCAAGATCCAGCTCTCGCGCCGGGACGCGGTCGAGCTGATGGTCGAGCTGACGGTGGGCGACGGCGAGACCGAGACGTTCGAGTACACGCTGCGGCGCGGCGAGCTCGACCGCATCGCCGAGCCGTTCTACGCGCGGGCCGTCAACCTCTGCCGGCAGGCGCTGGCCGACGGCGGGCTGCGCCCGGACGACATCGACAAGCTGCTGCTCGTGGGTGGTGTGACCCTCTCCCCCGGCCTCCGTGAGCGGCTGGCCGATCCTCGGGACGGCCTCGGCATCACGCTGGACACCAGCCTCGACCCGACGACCGTGGTCGCCCGCGGAGCCGCGATCTTCGCCAGTACGGTCCGGCACCCCGACCCGCCGTCGTTCCAGCCGGCGGCGGACGAGTTCGGGCTCGAACTCGCCTACGAGCCGAGCGTGACCACGACGACCCCGACGGTCGCCGGGCGGTTGCACGCCTCCTCGGAGGTGGACTTCACGGGCTTCGGTGTCGTCCTCAGCAATCCGGGCGGCCAGCCCCCGTTCCGCAGCGGCCGGATCGCGGTGAACGCCGCAGGCGCATTCATGGCCGAGGTCGACATCGACGAGCACAAGGTGTCCCATTTCCGCATCGAGCTCACCGACCGGGCCGGTGTGCCGCGGAAGGTGGTCCCCGACTCGTTGACGATCACCCACCGGGAGGTGGAGTTCGGCGGCGCCCGCCTCACCCACTCGCTCGGCATCCAGCTGGCCGACCGGGCCTTCGCGCCGCTGCTGCGCAAGGGGGCGACCCTGCCGGCGCGGGCGCGGGAGGTGTTCCGCACCGCGGCCGCGCTGCGGCGGTCGGACGGCGAGGCCCTGGTCCGCATCCCCGTCGTCCAGGGCGAGCGCAACCGCGCCGACCGCAACCGGCAGGTCGGCATGCTGGAGATCCGCCCGGTGGACCTGCGGATCGACCTGCCGGCCGGCACCGAGGTCGAGGTCACCTTCGAGGTGGACGCCTCCAACCTCATCACCGTCGTGGCGGACGTGCCGCTCATCCAGACCCAGTTCGACGCGGAGATCAACCTCGACGACGTACGCGCGCCGAAGGCGGACGACCTCGTGAAGACCCTCGGCGAGGTCGAGGGCCGGGTGGACACCCTGCGCCAGTCGCACGCCGCCCAGACCCCGGAGGTGCGCGACCGACTCGACCAGCTCTCGGCGGAGGGCACGCTGACCACCGCGCGGGAGCAGGTGCGCGCCGCCGCCGTGGACACCGGCGCTGCGGCGACCGCTGAGGACCGGTTGCGTGAGGTGCAGGCGCAGCTGGACGACATCGAGGAGGCCGCCGACCGGCCCGCGATGGTCCAGGAGCTGCGTGAGCTGCTCGCCGAGGCGGCCGACCTGGCCGCCCGGGCGGGGCAGCAGGCCGACCGTCAGGAGCACGCCGAGTTGGAGCGGCGCGCGGAGGACGCCATCGCCAGCGGCAGCTCGGCGCGGATCCGGGCGGAGATCGACCGGGTGACCGGCTACCTCATCGACCTGCAGCGCCGCCAGCCCGGCTGGTCGGTGCAGGTCTTCTACTGGCTCGGTGAGCAGCAGCACCGGATGCAGCCGGCCGGCGAGGCGGCGAGGCTGGTGCAGGAGGGTCGGGAGGCGCTGGCCGCCAACGACGAGCGGGCCCTCGACGCGGTCAACAGCCGACTGGTCCGGCTGCTCCCGGACGGCGAGCAGAACAAGATCATTGGATTGACCCTCCGATGAGCGGGCCGGCCATCGACACCGACCTGGCGGTGAGCCGGGCCGCGGCGGCGGCCCGCCGTGGCGAACTGGACGCCGCCGCCGAGGTGCTCGCCGGGTTGGAGACCGAGGACGTGGCGGTCTTCGACCTGCTCGCCCGGATCCGCGCGCAGCAGGGCCGCTGGCGCGACGCCGACGAGTACTGGGCGCGGGTGCAGGCCGGCGACCCGGAGCATGCCGGCGCCGCCGAGGGGCGGCGGGTCCTCGCCGGGATCACGGCCGGGCAGCTCCGGCCCCGGCCGGTCGCCCAACCCACGCGGGTGGCGGTGGCGGGCGGGGTGCTGGCCGTGGCCGCCGTCGCCGGCGCGGCCGTCGCCGTGGCCGGCGACGACCCGCCCCGGCCGGTGGCGACCGCACCCGCTGCCGCCACCGCGTCGCCGTCCGACGCGGCCGACGAGGAGCGGCGGCGCGCCGAGGAGCTGGCCCGCCGGTTGGCGCAGGTGGAGGCCGAGCGCTCCACCGCCGCCGAGCGGCTGACCGCTCGGCTCGACGTGATCAGCCGGCGGCTCACCATGCCCGGGGTCATCGTGAAGCGCGGGCCGGGCGCCGTCGAGGTCTACTTCCGGGAGGGCCTGTTCATCGAGGACACTCGGCTGACCGCCGACGGGGCCGCGCTGCTCGAGAGGGTCGGCCGTCGGCTGGACGGGCTCGACGCGTCGATCACCGTCGTCGGGCACAGCGTGCCGGTTCCGGGTGGGCGGACGAGCGGCGGTTCCGGAACGGCGTTGAGCCGGGCCGAGGACGCCGCGCGGGAACTCGCCGCGGCGAGCGGGCTGCCGTTGACGGCGTTCGCGATGAGGTCCGCGGAGCAGTCGGAGCGGCCCTTCGAGCGGGAGGCCCGCAACCGGACGGTCAGCCTGGTCCTGACTCCCCGCTGAGACGGACCGCGGCACCGGCCGGTCCGGGCCGTGGCGTTCGGTGGGCGGCGGTTCAGGAGGCGAACACCTGGGAGTCGTCGGCGAACGCCTTGAACTCCAGCGCGTTGCCGGCGGGGTCGTGGAGGAACATCGTCCACTGCTCGCCGGGGCGTCCGGCGAAGCGCAGGTAGGGCTCGATGACGAAGGACGTACCGGCGGCACGTAGCCGCTCGGCGAGGTCGTGGAATTCGGGGATGCTCAGCAGCAGGCCGAAGTGCGGGATGGGCACGTCGTGGCCGTCGACCTCGTTGTGCGCCGCCGTCGTACGCCGGGGGGCGAGGTGGGTCACGAACTGGCGGCCGCGCAGGTTCCAGTCGATCCAGCTTTCGGAGCTGCGCCCCTGCTCACATCCGATGATCTTCCCGTAGAAGTGACGGGCGGCGTCGAGGTCGTCGACGGGCATGGCCAGGTGGAAGCGCGGGATGGGCGAGTTGAGGCTGGTCACGTGCGCTGGTCCTCTCCGAAGGGTTCACGGCCGGCTGCTGTCGCCTGTCGGGACGGCGTCGCGGCCTCGCCTGCCCCGTCATCCTCCGCCATCGACCGCGCCTGACGAAAGGGTTGGCGGGTCCGCCGCCGTCTGGCACGATACTTGCGCTTGCAGTGCAAAAACCTCGTCGCTCGATGGAGGATCGATGCACACTCTCCGCCGACGGATGCTCGCCCTGCTCACCGGGATCGCGGTCGCGGCCGGGCTCACCGTCACCACCAGCCCACCCGCCGCCGGGGCAGCCGCCGGGGCTTCGTACCGTCCCGTGGTCTTCGTGCACGGCAGCGCCGGATCGGCGTCGCAGTTCCAGACCCAGACCAAGCGGCTGGCCAGCAACGGCTACTCGATCGACCTCATCGAGGCGCAGGAGTACGACTCACCGAACGTCGCCGCGATCCTGCCGCAGATCTACGCGGAGCTGGACGCGCGGATCAGCCGCCTGCTCGCCGCCAGCGGCGCGGACAAGGTGGACCTGCTCGCGCACTCCCTCGGCACCTTCGTTCTGCAGGGGTACCTCAGCAGCTCGCCGGCGCGCGCCGACCGGGTCGCGCACTACGTCAACCTGGACGGGCGCACCGCGACGTCTCCGCCGGGCGGAGTGCCCACCCTCGCGATCTGGGGTGAGGGCGACCCGGCCAGAACGATCGCCGGTGCGACCAACGTGTACCTCCCGGACCAGTCCCACACCCAGACGGTCTCCTCGGCGGAGTCGTTCCGCGAGATCTTCCGGTTCTTCCGAGGTCGGGAGCCGCGTACCACCCGGATCGTTCCGCAGCTGCTCGGCACCGCTCGGGTCTCCGGCCGCGCCGTGCTCTTTCCGAGCAACGTCGGCGTCACCGGCGCGACCCTGGAGATCTACCCGGTCAGCGCCCTGACCGGTCGTCGGCTCACCAACCGCCCCGCACACCGGCTGCCGCTGACCGGCGACGGCTCGTTCGGTCCGATCCCGGTGCTCGCCACCGCGCGGTACGAGTTCGCGATCGTGCGTACGGGCGCGGCGACGCACCACTTCTACTTCCAGCCGTTCCTGCGCTCCGACGCGTTCGTGCGGCTGCTCACCAGCCGGCCCGGCGAGGGGCTCAGCGCGCTGATCGACACCAGCGACCGGCACACGGCGCTGACCATCCAGCGGCAGAAGGAGTGGTGGGGCGACCAGGGCGACGCCGGCGACAAGCTGTGGATCAACGGCCGTGAGGTGCTGAACGCCGCGAACTCGCCGCGCGCCAAGCGGACGATCGGCATCTTCGCCTTCGACGACGGCAGTGACCGGGTCACCGACCTGACCGCTCCCCTGCCGGAGTTCTTCAGCCAGACCTTCATGACCGGCATGGACGTCTTCATCCCGGCCGCGCCGGCGCACCTCGGCCTCGTCTCGATCGCCGTCGACCCGCGCGGCGGCGGGCTCGACCTGATCACCGTGCCGAACTGGAGGTCGAGCGAGCACCGCGTGACGGTGAACGTCGACGACTTCTGACCACGAGCCAGGGCGGGTGTCGACGTCGGCGAGTGGCCGTGGCCGACGTCGACACAGGCCCGGGCCGGAGTTCAGGTCTCGAAACCGGGCGGAGGCCGACGTCAGTCGAGGACCGTCGTCGAGCGCCCCTCGTCCACCGTGTACGCGCCCGCGGAGATCGCGCCGAAGCTCCTGGGGTCGAGGGTCAGCGAGACGACGCCGCCGGGCAGTACCCGTGTGCTCTCCTCGACGGTCGCGAACGTCGTGGGCGTCGATCCGTCCGGGAAGAGGCGCTTGCTCGTGCCGACGACGACCGGGTACTGGAGCAGCCGGTAGACGTCGACGAGCCCCGCCTGATGCAGCGTCTGCACGAGCTTCCAGCTCCCGTGCACCTGGAGTTCCCTGCCGGGAAGCTGCTTGAGGCGGCGTACCTCGTCGGCCGGGTCACCGCGCAGGACCGTCGTCGGGCTCCAGTCGGCTTCGTCGTCGGTCAGCGTGGAGCTGACGACATACTTCGGCAGCGTGTTGAGCTTGGTGGAGATCAGGTTGTCGGGTTCGGTGACCTTCGGCCAGTACCCGCCGAGCAGGCCGTAGCTGGTTCGGCCGAAGAGGAACGCGTCGGCCGCGCGGAACCAGCTCTCGACGACCTCGTTGGTGTGCGTCGAGGCGTACGGTACGAGCCACCCGCCGCGGTCGAAGCCGCCGGAGCGGTCCTCGCCGGGCGCGCCCGGTCCTTGCACGACGCCGTCGAGACTCACGAAGATGTTGACGCTGAGCAGCATGGTGTCCTCTGAACTCGGGTCGCGGAGAGCCGGCCGGGGTCGGCCGGCAGACGGACGTTAGCTGCCGGGCCCGGGGTGCGTCTTGTACAGGAACGACATCGGGGCGAGGTGGCCCGCCCGCAGCTCGCGTGCGGTGCGCCCGACGTAGCGACGCAGCGCGTGCCCGAGGTGGGCCTGGTCGAAGTACCCCAACGTCTCGACGACTCCACGCCAGTCGAGGCCGTCGCGCAGCATCGTGGCTGCGGCGTTCGCGCGGTCGATCTGCCGCACGGCGGTCTGCGACAGCCCGGTGACCGCTCGGTAGCGGCGTGGCAGGGTTCGCTCGGTCGGGTTGGCTTCGGGATGCGCGGCGACCTGCCCCTCATTCCCGAGCGGCGATCGCACCAGCAGAGCCGCGTCCTGCAGCCGCCGGACGAAGTGCTCGACGTTGTCGAACGTCGGCGCTTCCCAGCTCTCGCCGCCGATGACGATCCTGCCTGATTCGGTCACCGGGAACGGCACGTACCCGTCGACGATCGCGGCGGCGGGATGCGGCCGAAGAACCGCGCCGAACGCGAACCGGATCCCGAGGAACTCGGTGCCCGGCGGGACCGGTGCCGTGCTCGCCCTCGTCTCCGGTCCGCGTAGGCCGGCGAGGAGGCGTCCCTGCGCCCGCGAGAGGATCAGATGCCAGCAGGTGCGTGCTGTGGACGTCATCGTCTCCTCCGCGTCGGAGCGGGTGCGCCACACGCGGTCGACGAGGTTCACGTCGATCTCGGTGCCCCGATGCTCGAACCGCAGGGCCATGGCCTCCTCCGTCTGCAATCCGCCGAGGTGTCGGCGACCTCGGGCAGCCTCAGAGCTAGGGGACGATCCGGTAGCCGATCCCGGCCGCCGTGATGCGGTCGAGGTCGGCCGCCCTGATGCCGTGTCCGGTGAACCGCTCCACCGCGACCAGACCCTTCTGTCTGCGGTCGACGTGGTCGTCGAGGTCGAGCCCGGCGAGCGCCGCCGCGATCGCCGGCTCGGCGGCGACCTTCGGGTCGAGGTCACCGACCGTCCCGGGCTCGAACGCGGCGAGCAGTCGCCCGTGCTCCGCGAAGGAGAGCCGGGTGAGCGCGTGGGCGTTCCAGAACATGCTCGCCGACCGACCGCCTGCGGAGGCCCGCCGCAGGACCGACCCCTGCGAGCCGCGGAAGCCGTTGAACTCGACGGCCAGGATCGCCGGCCCGGCGTCGAGCACCGTGACCCAGGGGAAGTTCGCGTCCCCGGCGAACAGGTCCTCCTCGATCGAAGGGATCGGCTCCGGCCGCTTCGGGTCGGCGCCGAAGGCGTTCAGCACCTCCTCGACGGTGGCGCCGGTCGTCACGGTGACCGTCGCCGCCTCCGACAGGGAGCTGCGGCGGATCCACCGGTACGCCTGCTCCGGCCCGGGCGCGCGCACCGGCGCGGTCTCGCCCGGCACGCGGTCTCCCGGCCGGTCGGCGCGCCGATGGACGACCTCCGCGGCGGCGGGGGCCGCCCAGACCATCAGCTCGTACGTCTCCGCGTCCGGGTCCTCGGTCGCGGCGCGGCCGCGCGCGTGCACCCGTAGGCGGTAGTCGCCGGGCCAGGGCGGGGTCTGGGCGCGTAGCTGCGGCTCGCTCGTGCCGTCGGGGCCGAGCACCGACGCGAGCCCTTCGGCCGCGCGCCAGCTGACCTCGACGACCTCCTCCCAACCGGCCGCCACCTCGGGCGGCGCCTCGGCCAGCACCGTGAGGTGGACCCGCACCGCGCCATCGGCCCGGCCGGTCCGGATCACGGCGCCGCCGTCGACCACGGTGACCAGCGCGTTGTCGGGGAGGTCGGCGGCGTCGGGGAACGCGCCCTCGACCAACGCGAACCGGTGGCCCGACACCGGAACCGTGCCGTACGACTGCCGGGGCAGCAGGTACTCGGCTCGGACCTTCTCCAGCAGCGCCGGGGCGTACGTGGGCGGCATCGGCGTCTCCCGCAGCACGACGGCCGCCGCACCGATCCCGATGCCCACGACGGCCGCGGCCCGGTCGACGACGGGCGGCACCTGCGCCGGGCCGACGACGGTGTGCGCCACCGCCACGGCGAGAGCCAGGTGCGTCCTGCCGTGCTGCGCCGCGATGGCGGGCTCGTCACCGGCGTCTGGCATTCTCGCCAGAAGCGGGGCGACGGACGGGTGCGCCGCGAGCCGCCGGGTCAGCGCGAGCACCAGGTCGGCGAGGCCGGGTCGCAGCCCCTCCACCAGCAGCGCCGCGGTCAGTGGCTCACTCTCCTGGCCGGTCGAGGCGAACCCGAAGCGACCGCCGGCGGGTGGCGGCGGCAGGTACGTCGCGAGGCCCGGCAGGTCGGGTGTGTCCGCGCTCGCCACGGTCAGCTCCAGCGCGCCGAGCAGTCGTTCGGGGAGCAGCGGCCCCAGGCCGCGTAGCGCGGCCGTCGTCGCTGGTTCCGCCGGCGTCGGGTCGGGGCGCTGGGCCACTCGGGGCAGCTCCTGAGGGTTCAACGTGCCCAGGCGGCGCAGCCCGACCGGCGCGGCCGATTTGCGCTGCGCGGCAACGGGGGCTTGCAACGATCGGACCGCCACCCGGCCGTGGCCAGCGCGCCCGAGGGTGGATCGCCTCTCCTGTCGCGCCTCGTCAGGTGTGCCCAACCGCCCGAGCCGCGCCGCGGGGCCCGACGGGATCAGGCCCCCGAGCGCCCGCATCGCGGCGGCGACCGGTGGCAGGAGTTCGTCGACGAGTCTGTCGGAGACGTCGAGCACCGCGTACCCCCGTTCGCTGACCATCGGACTGCTCCGTGAGGCTACCGAAGGGATCCGACAGGACGGCTCGCGTCGTCGTCCGGATCAGGCGCTTCGTCCGAGCGGTCAGCCTCTCGGGCGCCTGTCTCGTACCGGACACGTGTCCTGGCCAGGATCACCCATGCTGCCCGTCGTGACTGATCATCCTCCTCCTGACCCTCGGCGCGGCGAGGCACCATACCCACCACCGTCCGACCCCACCGCGAACCACGCCGCCGCTGCCACGCCCTCGTGGTGGAAGCGGCAGTCGACCGCCGTGCAGTCCTTTCTGATCAGCGTGATGGTCATCTTGCTGCTCTGCTGCGGCGGTGCGCTGGGCGGGTTCATCGCCGGAGACTCACCCGAACCCGACTCGAGCGCTACCGCCGGCTCCGGCACGGAACCGGCCCGGGCCGCGGCCGCAGCCGCACCGACACCCTCCGAGCCGTCGACCTCGCCCGCCACGGCCGCCACGTCGGCGAAGCCGTCGCCGTCGAAGGTGGCGCCGAGCAAGGCCGCGCCGACCGCCGTCCACTACCGCAACTGCGACGCCGTGCGCGCCGCGGGCAGGGATCCGCTGCTGGCGGGAGAGCCGGGCTATCGCGCCGGTCTCGACCGCGACGGCGACGGCGTTGCCTGCGAGTCGGAGGGCGCCCGAGGCGACGACGGGGAGCCGGCCGGAGGTGGCCCGGGTGGCGGTGACAACGGCGACGGGGATGACACCGACCCGCGCTTCTCCACCTGCGCCAAGGCGAAGGCGGCCGGTTATGGTCCCTACCGTCGTGGGGTGGATCCGGAGTACCACTGGTACCAGGACCGCGACGGCGACGGCACGGTTTGCGAGTAGCGGAACGTTCAGCCGTCGAGATTCCTCTATCTGATCTTCGCTCGGCGGACACCCGTCCAGCCTCCGATCCCAGAATAATCCACGGTGATCTATTCGTTCGGACGCGGGAGCGGAACATGCGCGACAGGATCAGCAGAGGTCGACGGTCCAGGATGGTACGGGCGTTGACGGCGGCGGGCGCCGCCGCGACACTGGCGGCGGCGCAGCTCGCAGCGCCCGCACCGGCGAGCGCCGCCGTCAGCCGGGCCGAGCTCGCCCTACGCTGGGCCCCCATCCACTACCAGGACGTCGACGCCACCGGGGCCCACGCGCTGGGCGGTCAGTCCGACTACATCGCCAAGGTCGACTTCGACGGCGACCTGAACGGTCGCAACAACTGGGACCGGACGGGCCAGGCCGGCACCTCGCTCGCCGCGCACGCGTACTACTCGGTGGTGGAGACCAGCACCCACTGGTACCTCACGTACCTCTTCTTCCACCCTCGGGACTGGACGGACCACCCGTTCTTCGAGACCGAGCACGAGAACGACGGCGAGGGTGTACTGCTCGCGGTCGAGCGGGACGGCTCCACCTACGGCGCCCTGCGTGGCGCGGTCACCGTCGCGCACAGCGACTTCTACTCGTACACGCCGACGGGCAGCACGTGGAGCGGCGGCCGGGAGACCGTCGACGGCACGCTCCAGTTCCAGGCGTCGCCGCACGACTCCTTCCAGCACCCGGTGACGGCGCAGGAGGCGCAGGGCCACGGCCTGAAGGCGTACCCGCAGTACACGATCAACGGCGACGGCCTGGTCTACTACCCGTCCACCGTCGCCGAGACGCCGAGCGACGGCAACGACCGTGACGTGCGGTACAAGCTGATCGACATCTTCGCCGCCGACGGGCTCTGGGCGCAGCGGGCCGACTCGACCCTCTTCGCCGGGCTCGGCACGTTCGCCGGTGACACCTCCGGTGACTGCGGCTCCGGCACCTGGAGCTGCTCGGCGAACTCGGCGAACGCGCCGTGGGGCTGGGACGACGGCAACGACCTGCCCGCCCGCGGTGAGCTGGCCAGCGACCCGGCGAAGTTGTCCGTCGAGTACTTCACCATCCCGGCCGGGCTGTCCCGGACGTACACCTACAACCCGTACGCCGGCGCGGCGGCCGAGTTGGCGAAGGTGGCGAAGACCGCTCCGCCGGTCGTCGACTGATCGCGGACGAGGGACGCGGCCGGCCCGAGCGGGGCCGGCCGCGTCGCGATGACGCCGGTCCAGAGCCGGCGGTCACCGGGTCCGCCACTAGGGTCTGTTTCATAAGGCTCGCCCGAGCGAGCCGAGGCCCAGGCGGCGATCCGGCAAGGCGGAGGTTCGCGCGGATACCGGTGTCGTATCCGGACGAACCTCCAACGCCGCCGGTCGTCGCCTGGGGCCGGCGCAGCCGGGCACGGTCTTATGAAACAGACCCTAAGGCCGAGGAGCGGCCACGTCCGCCGGGAGACGCGACAGCGCGGTCGCCAGCAGGCCGGCGAGCGCCGCGCCGCCGCCCGGCGCCTCCTGCGGGTGCAGGACGAGCAGGACCACGTCGCCGCGCCGACCAACGACCCGATCCCGTGCGGCATAGGCCTCGTCGCCGACGCCGGGCAGCGCCTGGCCGACGCTGCGGCTCAGCAGCAGCGCGGCCCGCGCCATCCTGCCGCCCGCCACGACGTTGACGACGAGCACGGTCGAGCCCCGGCCGTCGACGAACCGGGCGCCCCACCGCGCCTCGGCGGCGGATTCGGGACGGACGAGCGACACCCGCATCCCGAGCGCGGCGCCGACCTCCGCCGCGCTGAGCAGGCGCTCCGGATGGAGACCACCCGGGGCCGCCCCGGCGGACCCGGTCTCCTCGCCGTCCGCGTCGTCGCGCGGCTCGGCGATCTCGGGTGCCGGCCGCTGCACGGCGACCCGGATGACGCGGCGGGTCCAGGGGCGGACGCGTACGGTGACGACGTCGCCGAGCCGGCATTCGCCCGCGATCTCCTGCGGCAGGACCCAGGCGCGCAGCTGGTCGGCGTGGCCGTCGTCAACGACGAGGTAGTGGTTGACCGGGGTGGAGCTGCTGTCACTGTCGGAGGAGTGCACCTGCCAGACCTGGTGCCAGAGCACCTCACCGCTGACGTCGGCGGGTGCGACCAGATCGATCACCACCCGGACGACGAGGTAGGCGGCGTAGCCGAGCAGCAGCAGGCCGAGCGTGATGACGCCGAGCGTGACGGGGTCGATCGACGTCCACCGCGCCCCGGGGCCCACCGACGCGGCGGAGCCGGAGGCCGAGTCGAGCAGCGCCACGCCGACGATCCTCGTGAGGGTCCAGCCGATCATGCCGGCGAGGACCGCCCGGAAGACGATCCAGCCCAGGGCCTGACCGTAGCGGGGCATGCCCGCCGGGTAGGTGACCGGCACCTGGCGCCAGCCGCCGCCGTACGACGACCAGAGCCGAGTGCGGTCGGCCACGCCGAGATGGATCACCCGCGAGGCGACCCGGGTGACGCCGAGGGCTGCGCCGTAGGAGAGGTACCGGTCCCAGACCGCCACCGCGGCGGGAGGCAGCTCGGCGAACGACTCGTGGCCGGCGAGCCAGGCGCGCAACCCGAGCCACCGGGTGGCGGCCTCCCGCCCGGCCGGGGTGTCCCGTTCGCCGAGGTCCCGGCCGGCGACGCCGACGAGCACCGCCGCCGTGACGACGAACGCGGCGACGCTGCCGAACTGGTCGTCGCCGGTGCGACGGACGAGGTGCCAGACGCCGGCGGCGACCCCCGCGGCGGCCACCACGCCGAACACTCCGAGCACGGTGACCAGAACCTTCGAGAACCGTCGGCGGGAGAGCCCGAGTCGTCGGGCGTCGGCGATCACGTACCGTCGCATCCGCTTCGACCAGGAGGCGGCGCGCCCCGCGTCGGCGAAGCTCAACGCGGTAAGCGGGACCACGCCGTCGACCGCGCGCTCGGTGACCCGGTCGTGGACCAGGCGCTCGTAGCGGGTGAGGTGCTCGGGCGACCGACCGGTCAGGTGGACCGTCGTGTGCTGCGGGTCGGCGTCGGCCTGCCGCAGCTCGACGTATCCGCGCGCGGCGAGGTCGAGCAGAGTGGACTCGGCGGCGTCCACGGTGACCCGCCACTGGTTGGCCAGGAGGCTGACCACCGCGGGCGGCTCCTGCCCGGGTAGCTCCATCGCGGCGGCGGCTGCCGGGACGCCGGCCGGGCTGTTCGACAGCCGGGCGAGGCAGTAGGCGGCGGCCCAGGCCGCGAGGCAGGCCACCGGCAGGCCGAGTTCGACGGCGAGGTCGTAGGCGGTCATCGGGCGGGCTCAGAAGCGCACGGAGACGTCGGCGCGCTCCTCGCCGACGGCATCGAGGTACGGCTCGGCGCGGAAACCGCCGACCCCGGCAATGATGCTGGTGGGCACGGTCTGCACCGCGGTGTTCAGCGACTGGACGGCGCTGTTGTAGAACTGCCGCGCGTAGGCGATCTTGTCTTCGGTGCCGGCGAGTTCCCGCTGCAGGTCGGTGAAGTTCTCGCTGGCCCGCAGCTGCGGGTACGCCTCGGTGATCGCGATCAGTCGACCCAGCGCCTGGGTCAGGGCGGCCTCGGCGGCCAGCCGGTCCGGTGCGCCGCCGGGGGCGCCGGCGGCCGCGGCCCGGGCGGCGGTCACCGAGTCGAGGGTCTCCCGTTCGTGGGCGGCATAGCCCCGCACCGTCTCCACCAGGTTGGGGATCAGGGAATGCCGACGTTTGAGCTGCACGTCGACCTGCGCCCAGGAGGCCTGCACCTGCGTTCGCAGGCGGACCAGGCGGTTGTAACCGCGCACCGTCGCGACGAGCACGACGACCACCAGCAGCACCACCAACGCCACGATGACGACCAGCACCAGGCTCGAACTCACGACACCCACTCCTCGATCGACGTACTCCGCGGGACACCACAGCGGACGCAGCCATGATGATCTCTTGGCGCCGCAACCGAATCGGCTCTGTCGACGATGTGACGCTCCACCGTCCGGTCGACTTCGAGGATCGCGTGAACCGTGCTCCTACCAGCAGTTTCGGGTTCCGGGCCTACGGGTTAACGCACGGTACTCGCGCCGGCGAGGACCCGGGATCGACCAGGTGCGAGGGGGCTTCCGCGGCACGGGGGCGCGAGTCGCCGGGATGACCCGGCGGTGCCGACAGCGCCGGAGGCCGGTTCGCCGTACGCTCGTCGCCGTGCCACCGGGCGGCTGCGACGCGGCGGCCGGCGCGGTGTCGATCGCGGGGCCGCCGGCTGCGGGTGCCGGGAAGGCGTCCGGCTAACGCGGAGGGAGCGATGTTATCGCTAACATCGCTCCCTCCGGAGTGGACTTACGAGATCCACACCGGCCGACCTCGGTGATCGACTCTCGGATTCCCTGACGTCGGCGCGGGCCGCTTTCCGCGACGGATCGCCCGCGCGAGACGTCGAGTCGATCACCGGGGGTCGCCCGGCGTGGATCGTCGGTCAGCGGGCCTGTCCGGCCCGGCGCTTGTTGTACACGTCGAAGGCGACGGCGACGAGCAGGACGAGCCCCTTCACCACCGACTGCGTCGACTGGTCGACGCCCATCAGCTGCATTCCGTTGCTCATCACGGCCATGATCAGGCCGCCGACCATCGCGCCGACGACGGTGCCCACGCCGCCCGTGACCGCCGCGCCGCCGATGAACGCCGCCGCGATCGCGTCGAGTTCGAACATGTTCCCGGCCGCCGGCTGGGCGCCGTTGGAGCGGGAGGAGTAGATGACCCCCGCCACCGCCGCGAGGAAGCCCATGTTGACGAACATCCAGAAGTTGACGGTGCGGACCTTCACCCCCGACAACGTCGCGGCCGAGAGGTTGCCACCGATCGCGTAGACCCGCCGACCGAAGACGGTACGTCGGGTGACCAGCCCGTAGACGAGCACGAGCACAGCGAGGATGATCAGCACGATCGGGAGTCCTCGGGCGTGGGCCAGCTGCCAGGCGAAGTACATGATGACCGCGCCGACCAGCAGCACGCGGGCCACGAAGAGCGGGAACGACTCGACGGGCTGCTGGTAGCGGATGCGCGCGAGCCGGGTCCGGAAGACGCTGACCGCGTAGCCGGCCACCGCCACCGCGCCGATGAGCAGGGTGAAGGCGTCGTAGCCCTGCCCGCCGATGAGTCCGTTGAGGAAGCCGGCCGCGACGCGCTGGTACTCGGCCGGGAACGGCGAGAGCGAGATGTTGTCGAGCACCCGCAGGGTGAGCCCCCGGAACAGGAGCATGCCGGCCAGGGTCACGATGAACGCCGGGATCCCCGCGTAGGCCACCCAGAACCCGTGCCAGGCGCCGACCGCGATACCGACGGCCAGCGCGGCCAGGACGCCGATCCACCACGGCTGTCCCTGCCGGATGACGAGTACGGCGGAGACCGCGCCGGTGAGCGCGACCACCGACCCCACCGACAGGTCGATGTGACCGCCGATGATCACGATGACCATGCCGATCGCGAGCACCAGGATGTACGAGTACTGCAGCACGATGTTGGTGATGTTGCCGGGGCTCAGCGAGACGCCGTCGGTGAGGACCGCGAAGAGGGCGACGATCACGACGAGGGCGACGTAGATGCCGCTCTGGCGCAGGTTGCCCAGGATCAGCGTCCGCGGATCGCTGGTGCCGGTGTGCAGCGCGGCGGCGGGGGTGTCGTCGGACGAGGGGCGCTGCGGGGTCGCCGACGGTTTGGTGGTGGTCATCGGGCGACTTCCCTGTCCTTCGTCATGAGCTCCATCAAGTTCTCCTGGGTGGCCTCGCCGACCGGCACCTCACCGGTGATCCGGCCGGCCGCGAGGGTGTAGATCCGGTCGCACATCCCGAGCAGCTCGGGCAGCTCGCTGGAGATGAGGATGACGGCCCGGCCGTCGGCGACCAGCCGGTTGATGATGGTGTAGATCTCGAACTTCGCCCCGACGTCGATGCCGCGGGTGGGCTCGTCGAGGATGAGGACGTCCGGGTCGGTGAAGAGCCACTTCGACAGGACGACCTTCTGTTGGTTGCCGCCGGAGAGCTTGCCGACCACCGACATGACGCTCGGCGCCTTGATGTTCATGTCGCGCCGGCCGTCCTCGGCGACTTTGATCTCCTCGTTGCCGTTGACCCAGCCGAGCCGGGCGAGCTTGCCGAGCGCGGCGGCGGAGATGTTGCGCCGCACGTCGTCGATGAGGTTGAGCCCGAAGCGCTTGCGATCCTCGGTGGCGTACGCGATTCCGTTCTCGATGGCCTCAGCGACGCTGCGGGCACGTACCTGCTTGCCGCGGACGAGGAGCCGGCCGGTGACGCCACGGCCGTACGAGCGGCCGAAGACGCTCATCGCGAGTTCGGTGCGGCCGGCGCCCATGAGGCCGGCGATGCCGACGACCTCTCCCGCGCGGACGTTCAGGTTGGCGCCGTCGACCACCAGCCGGTCCTGCGTCGAGTGCCGGACGGTCCAGTCCTCGATGCGCAGGACCTCCTCCCCCGGTTCCGAGACCCGATCCGGGTAGAAGCTGGAGAGGTCGCGGCCCACCATGCCGCGGATGATGCGGTCCTGGGTCGCCTCGCCCGAGCTCATGTCGAGCGTCTCGACGGTCCGCCCGTCGCGGATCACCGTCGTGGAGTCGGCGATCGCGGTGATCTCGTTGAGCTTGTGGGAGATCATGATGCAGGTGACGCCCTCGCTGCGCAGCCGCCGGAGCAGCTCCAGCAGGTGCGCGGAGTCGATGTCGTTGAGCGCGGCGGTCGGCTCGTCGAGGATGAGCAGCCGTACCTGCTTCGACAGCGCCTTGGCGATCTCCACCAGCTGCTGCTTGCCGACGCCGAGCTGGATGATCGGGGTGACCGGGTTCTCCCGCAGCCCGACGGAGGCCAGCAGCTCCGCCGCGTCGGCGTTGGTCCGGTTCCAGTCGATCAGGCCGCCGGCGCCGCGGCGTTCGTTGCCGAGGAAGATGTTCTCCGCGACCGACAGGTAGGGCACCAGGGCGAGCTCCTGGTGGATGATGACGATGCCGTTGGCCTCGCTGTCGTTGATGCCGCGGAAGTGCACCGGCTTGCCGTCGAAGACGATCTCACCGTCGTACGAGCCGGTGGGATGGACGCCGGAGAGCACCTTCATCAGGGTGGACTTCCCCGCGCCGTTCTCCCCGCAGATGGCGTGGATCTCCCCGCGCCGCACGGCGAGCGAGACGTCCTGGAGGGCCTTCACCCCGGGGAAGGTCTTCGTGATGTGACGCATCTCGAGGATGTTGTCGGACATGGTCACCGTCCTGGTCGTACCTGTCGTGAACGAACCCTGTCGATCGGGGGCCGCGACATAGGCCGCGCTCCGGTACCTGCCGCCACGACGGACCGCAGGCGAGAGGGACGAGGGTTCAGGGATCCCGTCGGGCCCGGCGCGGTGCGGCCGGCGCCGGGCCCGACGGACGTGTCAGCCCTTGGCCTGACCGCTGGCGACCTCTTCGGCCGTCCAGTAGCCGGAGTCGACCAGGACGGGCTTGATGTCGTCCTTGTAGACGGTCTGGACCGGCAGGAGGTTCGACGGAACGACCTTGACGCCGTTGTCGTACGTCTTGGTGTCGTTGGCCTGCGGCTCCTTCTCCTGAAGGAACGCCTCGGCCGCGACCACGGCCTGCTCGGCCAGCAGCCGGGTGTCCTTGAAGATCGTCGAGTTCTGCACGCCGTCGTTGATGAGCTTGACCGAGGCGATCTCCGCGTCCTGGCCGGTCACCACGGGCATCTTGACGCCCTTGGCGCCGTAGCCGGCGTTCTGCAGGGCGGTGATGATGCCCCGGGACAGGCCGTCGTACGGCGACAGCACGCCCTGGACCCGGGTGCCGTCGTTGTAGCTCGACGTGAGCAGGTCCTCCATGCGCCGCTGCGCGGTCTCCTGCTGCCACCGCAGGATCGCCACCTGCTCGATGGTGGTCTGGCCCGACTTCACCCGGAGCGACTTGTCGTCGATGAACGGCTTGAGCGTGTCCATCGCGCCGTCGAAGAAGAAGTGGGCGTTGTTGTCGTCGAGCGAGCCGGCGAAGAGCTCGATGTCGAACGGCCCCTTCGCGGTGCCCTTCGAGCCGTCCTTGTTCTGCAGGCCGAGACCGACGAGCAGCGCGGTGGCCTGGGCGACGCCGACCTTGTAGTTGTCGAAGCTGACGTAGAAGTTCACGTTCGGGCTGTCGCGGATCAGCCGGTCGTAGGCGATGACCGGGATCTTCGCGTCCGCGGCCGCCTGCAGTTGGCTGCTGAGGGCGGTGCCGTCGATCGCCGCGATGACCAGGACGTCGGCGCCCTGGGTGATCATCTGGTCGACCTGCTGGGACTGGGTGGGGATGTCGTCTCCCGCGTACTGGAGATCGACCTTGTAACCCTTGGCCTCCAGCTTCTCCTTGACCGAGTTGCCGTCGGCGATCCACCGCTCCGACGTCTGGGTCGGCATGGCGACGCCGATGGTCAGATCGGCCGGCTTGTTGCCGCTGGTGTCGCCGCCACCTCCGGCTCCTTCACCGCCGCAGGCCATGAGGCCCAACGCCAACACCGTCGCACCGAGAACGGCTAGAAATCGTTTACTCACAAGCAGTCTCTCCTCTCCGGACTCGCCGGAAACGCGGGTGACACTGCCGTAGTGTTAGCGCTCACAAAGAGGGCGTCAACACTTGTTCTCGAAATACACCCGTCACGGTCTCGTAACGGTGTCGACTATCGAGCGTCAGCGTTGCCGAATGCAGCGCTGTGGTCACGACGACGTCACCCACCGTCCGCGGTCGGCGCCCCGACACCGACCGCGGACGAGGAGGGCGATCAGGTCGTCGGAACGCCGTCGACCAGGCGGGGCAGGCGCAGCGGGTTCGCCTCCCGCAGCTCCGGCGGGAGCAACGACTCCGGCACGTTCTGGAAGCAGACCGGGCGCAGCCACCGCTCGATCGCGGTGCTCCCCACCGAGGTCGAACCGGTCGTGGCGGCCGGGTACGGCCCACCGTGCTGCATCGCGGGAGCGACGGTCACCCCGGTCGGCCAGCCGTCCACCACGACCCGCCCCGCGATCTCACCCAACCCGGCGACCAGCTCCGCCGCCGCGCCGTCCCGCTCGTCGACGCCCAGCTGAACGGTCGCCGTCAGGTTGCCCGGCAAGGCGTTGAGCAGCGCGTCCCGCTCGGCCGTCGAGCCGTAGCGGACCAGCACGGTGACCGGCCCGAAGCACTCCTCCAGCAGCTGCTCGTACGGCCCACCGTCGGCCAGCCGCGACGCCCCGACGGAGAGCACCCCCGGGCGTACGGCCAGCGGAGTGTCGTCGTCGCCGGCCTCGCCCGCCGCGAGCGGCTCCGACACCCCCGGCAGCCCCGCGCGGGCACGAACCCCGGCGAGGAACGCCTCCCGCATGCGCGGGTCGAGCAGCGGGCCGGACGGGACCGCCGCCGACACCACCGCCTCGGCGACGGCGTCGCCCGCCGCCCCCTCGGGGAGCAGCACGAGACCCGGCTTCACGCAGAACTGGCCCATGCCCAGGGTGTACGAGGCCGCGAGCCCCGCTCCGACCTCCTCCGCCCGGGTCTCGGCCGCCCGCTCGGTGACCACCACCGGGTTGAGGCTGCCCAGCTCACCGTGGAACGGGATCGGCCGAGGCCGGGAGGAGGCGATGTCGAAGAGCGCGCGGCCGCCCCGCACCGAGCCGGTGAACCCCACCGCCGCCGTCAGCGTATGGCGGACGAGCTCCGGGCCGGCGTCGAAGCCGTGCACCACGGCGACTACGTCCTCGGGCAGCCCGACCTCGGCCGCCGCCGCCCGCAGGATCCGGCCACAGAGGACGGAGGTGGCGGGATGGTCCGGGTGGGCCTTCACCACCACCGGGCAGCCCGCGGCCAGGGCGCTCGCGGTGTCGCCGCCGGGCACGCTGAAGGCCAGCGGGAAGTTGCTCGCCGCGAAGACCGCGACCACCCCGAGCGGCACCTTGTAACGCCGCAGGTCGGGACGGGGCGCGGGCGCCGCCGACGGGTCGGCGTGGTCGATGATCACGTCCAGGTACGCGCCGGTCTCCACCACGTCCGCGAACGCGCGGAGCTGGTAGCAGGTGCGGGCGAGTTCACCGGTGAGCCGCACCCGGCCGAGGGCCGACTCCGCGTCGGCGGTCGCGACGATCTCCTCGCCGCCCTTCTCGAGCAGCGCGGCGGCCGTACGGAGCAGGTCCGCGCGCCGAACCGGGTCCCGCAGCGCGGCTCCGGCGGCCGCGGCGGCGCGTACCGCCCGGTCCACCTCCTGGGGCGTCGACTCGGTCGCTACGCGTTCCCGCGACCGGCCGGTACGCGGGTCGCGGCTCAGCACGTCAGTCACCGTTTCGTCCTCCTTCATCCAGCGCCTCTGCGGGCGTCGTCTCCTCGGCCAGTGCGGCGAGCTCGCCCAGGGGCACCGGCACGGCGAGGCTGCGGGTGGCGAGTGGACGCAGGTCGTCCAGACCGGTCTCGCGTCCGCCCAGCCAGGCGGCGATACCGGCGGTGGCGAGGCCGCAGACCCGCCCCTGGCACCAGCCCATTCCCGGTCGCGCCAGCATCTTCAGCGTGCGCGCGTCCTCCGCGCCGAGATCGTGGTGGGCCCGGCGCAGGTCAGCGTAGGGGACCTCCTCGCAGCGGCAGACGAGGGTCGTCTCCGTGAGCCAGTCCGGCCAGGCGCGGGGCAGCGGGTAGGTCCGGTGCATGGCGGCGGCGAAGCGGCGTGCCCGCCGCACGGCGGCGCGCAGCCGTCTCGCCCGGGCCGGGTCGGCCGGATGGCCCCGGTCCGCGGCGACGGCGAGCGCGCTGAGCCGCCCCTCCTGCACGGCCAGCGTCGCGCCGCCCACCCCGGTGGCCTCACCGGCGACGTAGAGCCCCTCGACGCTGCTGCGCTGGGAGTCGTCGACGGCCACCACGAGGGAGCCGTCGGTGTCCTGCGCCGTCTCGGCGCCGAGCATGAGCGGCAGTTCGAGCGAGGGCGTGAAGCCCCAGCCGAGCGCCACGAGGTCGACGGCGATCTCCTCGTCCGGTCCGGTCGGGCGGCCGTCGCCGTCCACCCGGGCGACCCGGACCGCCTCGACCCGGCCGTCCCCGAGCACCTCACGGATCACGGTCCTCGTCCGGTACGGGATGCGGTGCCGGAGCATCGACGCGGCGTAGCGCAGGGCCTCCACGCCCTTGCCCGGCGCGGAGACGGCGCCGGCCGGGGAGCGCAGCCAGCCCACTGTCGCGTTGGCCTCGATGACGGCCGCGACGCGCACCCCCGCCCGCGCCAGGCCGGTCGCCACGGGCAGCAGGAACGGGCCGGTGCCGGCGACGACCGCCCGCTGTCCGGCCGGGGTGCGGTGTCCCTTGAGCAGAGCCTGCGCACCTCCCGCCGTGAGTACGCCGGGCAGGTCCCAACCGGGTACGGGCAGTTGCCGGTCGTACCCGCCGGGGCAGAGGATCAGCGCGTGCGCGGCGAGCGTCGTCGGGTCCGCGTCGCCGGAGCGTCGACCCGCGGTGGCCGACGTGGACGTGGCGGCCGTGACCCGGAGAGTGAACGCGCCCTCGGCGTCGCGGGTGATGAGCCACACCTGGTGTCCGGGGAGGTACCGGATCCGGCCTTCCGCCGCCAGCTCGTCCAGACGGGTGCGCAGCCGGGTGAAGACCGGCCAGTCGTGGTGGCCGATCCGGTCCTCGGGGCGGGCGTGGGTCCGGTCGTAGTGCCGCCAGTACTGCCCGCCGGGCTGCCCGGCGGTGTCGATCAGCAGGACGCCGAGTCCCGCTTCGGCGGCTTCGACCGCCGCGGCGAGTCCGGCCGGGCCGGCGCCCACCACTGCCACGTCATGCACGTGCGACATCCTCGCCTCCCGTCCGACCGGCCTCCTCGAAGTCCGCGCCCGGCTCGACGTCCGCGCCCGGTTCGGCGTCGCCGAGTCGCATGCCGTCGGCGGCGGCGACGAGGCAGGCGCGCTGGTCGGGAATCCCGTCGACGGTGATCAGGCAGTCGAAGCAGACACCGATGCCGCAGAACAATCCGCGCGGCCGGCCGCCCTTGCCGGTGGTGCGCCAGTCCGTGATGCCGGCGGCGATCAGGGCGGCGGCGACGCTCTGGCCGGGCTCGGCCGCGACGGTGACGCCGCGGAAGCTCAGCTGGTGGGTCATCGGGGTGCCTCCTCGGCCGGCGGAAAGCGGTCCGGGGCGAACGGCGTGAGGTCCAGGTCCGTCCGCTGCCCCACGAGGGCCTGGCTGATCAGCTTCCCGGTTCCGGCGGAGAGGCCGATGCCGGCGCCCTCGTGACCGCAGGCGTGCCAGAGGCCGGGCGCGCGGGGGTCCGGACCGATGACCGGAAGATGATCCGGGCAGTACGGGCGGAAGCCGAGGTAGGTGCGGATGGCCCGGACCTCCCGGAGCATCGGGAAGAGCGCTATCGCCTTCGCGGCGAGCGTGCCGATGGCGGTGACGGAGATGCTCCGGTCGAATCCGACGCGTTCCCGGGACGCGCCGATGAGGACGGTGCCGCCGGCGGTGCCCTCGACCACGGGAGAGGTCTGCAGCGCCGCGTCGGAGCTGGCCACGTCACCGACGTACTCGGCGGCGTAGACCTTGTGCCGGATCGTCCGGGCCGGCAGCGGCTGGGTGACCAGGATGAACCCGCGCCGGGGCAGTACGGGCACGTGCACCCCGGCGAGGTCGGCGATGCCGCCGGCCCAGGTGCCGGCGGCGTTGAGCACCGCGCCGGCGGTGATGTCGCCCGATGAGGTCCGCACCCCGGTCACCCGGTCGCCGGCGCGCAGGAACCCGGTCACCTCGGTCCGGGTACGCACCTGCGCGCCGCCGGCCCGCGCCAGCCGCAGCAGGTGGGCGGCGACCAGCATCGGCTGGACCTGCGCGTCCTGCGGGTAGAAGGCGCCCCCGGCGAGCTGCGGGGCGAGGTGGGGTTCGTAGTCGGGCAGCTCGGACCGGGTGACGTCGCGGACCTCGACCCCGGCGCGGCGCTGGTGCACGGCGAGGGCGCGCAGGGATGCGACGCCCTGCTCCGAGGCCGCGACGACGAGCCCGCCCTTGGACTCGAACTCCCAGAGGTCGCCGTGTTCGGCGAGGTCCTCGCGCCAGATCCGCTGCGAGTAGAGGGCCAGGTCGAGTTCGGGGCCGGCCTCCTTGTCGGAGACCAGCACGTTGCCCTCGCCGGCGCTGGAGGTGCCGCCGGCGATCGCACCGCGCTCGACGACGACCACCCGCAGCCCGGCCAGCGTGGCGAAGTACGCGCTGGCCGCACCGACCACGCCCGCCCCGACGACCACGAGGTCCACGCTCACGGCGTCTCCTCGACACCGCCGGCCCAGAGGCCCCGTACGTGGCCGATGTGGCGGCGCATCAGCAGTTCGGCGCCGGACGGGTCGCGGGCTTCGACGAGGTCCAGCAGCTCGTGGTGCTCCGCGGCGGAGCGGCCCAGCCGTCCGCTCTCGAGCAGCGGGGTCAGGCCGAGCAGCCGGGTCCGGGACCGCAGGTCGGAGACGACGTCGACCAGGAAGCGGTTCCCGCTGTAGCCGAGCAGGGTCAGGTGGAAGACGTGGTCGGCCTCGATGTAGCCGACCAGGTCGCCGCACTCCACCGCGTCGACGATGGCCTGCGCGAGGGCGCGCAGGTCACCGAAGTCCTCCTTCGGGATCACCGGTACGACGTCGCGCACGGTCGGCGGCTCGATGAGCAGCCGGACCGCGGCGAGGTCGTCGAGGTCCTGCTCGGACATCTCGGTGACCCGGAACCCCTTGTTCGCGTGCGTGACGACCAGGCCCGCCTTCACCAGGTCGAGCATGGCCTCACGTACCGGGGTGGGTGAGACGCCGAGCTGCGCGCCCAGTGCCGGAGCCGAGTAGACGACGCCGGGCTCCAGCTTGCCGGAGATGATCGCCGCCCGGAGCGCCTTCCCGATCCGGTCGCGGAGATTCTCCCTGGGGCCGATGTCCGGCAGGTCCGGCACGGGCGTCGGGCTCACAGCAGGAACCCCGCCGGGAACGGGTCGGTGGGGTCGAGGTGCAGCTGCGACGTCGCGGTGATCCAGGCCCGGCCGGTGATCGACGGCAGCACCGCGGGCAGCGACCCGACAGTGGTGTCGCCGAGCAGCCGCCCGGTGAACCGGGTGCCGATGAACGACTCGTTGACGAAGTCGTCGCCGACGGCCAGCTCGCCCCGCGCGTGCAGCTGCGCCATCCGGGCGCTGGTGCCGGTGCCGCAGGGCGACCTGTCGAACCAGCCGGGGTGGATGGCCATGGCGTGCCGCGACAGCTGCGCGGTCGAGCCGGGGGCCTTGAGGTAGACGTGGTGGCAGCCGTTGATGTCGTCGCGCTCGGGATGCACCGGCCGGTCGTGCTCGTTGACCGCCTCCATGATCGCCAGGCCTGCGGCGAGCAGGTCGTCGCCGCGGGAACGGTCGAAGGGCAGGCCCAGCGCCGCCAGGTCGACGATCGCGTAGAAGTTCCCGCCGAAGGCCATGTCGTACTCGACGGTGCCGAAGCCCGGGACCTCGACCTTGCGGTCCAGCGCGTACGCGAACGACGGGACGTTCTGGATGGTGACCGACTCCGCCGCACCGTTGCGTACCGCCACGGACGCGACGACCAGCCCGGCCGGGGTGTCGAGCCGGATCGTGGTGACCGGCTCGACGACGGGCACCATCCCGGTCTCGACCAGCACCGTCGCCACGCCGATGGTGCCGTGCCCGCACATCGGCAGCAGGCCGGAGACCTCGATGAAGAGCACACCGTAGTCGGCGTCGGGTCGGGTCGGCGGTTGCAGGATCGCGCCGCTCATCGCGGCGTGGCCACGGGGTTCGTACATCAGCAGGGTGCGGATGTCGTCGCTGTTCTCCATGAACCACAGCCGACGCTCGGCCATCGTCGCGCCCGGGATCGTGCCCATGCCACCGACGACGACCCGGGTGGGCATGCCCTCGGTGTGCGAGTCGACCGCGTGGAAGGTGCGCCGGGACCTCACTTGTAGCCCTTGGCGAGAACGGCCTCGGTGTCGGCGGTGATCCGGGCGGCCACCTCGGCCGGCAGCGCCAGCCGCGGCGGCCGGCAGGCGCCGCCCTTGCGGCCGGCCAGGTCCATCGACAGCTTGATCGACTGGACGAACTCGGTCTTCGAGTCCCAGCGCAGCAGCGGGTGCAGGTCCCGGTAGATCGGCACCGCCTTGGCGATGTCGGCGGGGTCGTCCGAGGTGACCAGCCGGTAGAGCTCCACGGTGCTCTCCGGGATGGCGTTCGGGTAGCCGGCGATCCAGCCGACCGCGCCGGCGACCCCCAGCTCGAGCAGCACGTCGTCGGCGCCGACCAGGAGGTCCAGGCCGGGGGCGAGCTCGGCGATCTCGTACGCCCGCCGGACGTCGCCGGTGAACTCCTTCACGCCGACGATCAGGCCCTCGTGGAACAGCTCGGCGAGCAGCGCGGGGGTCAGGTCCACCTTGGTGTCGATCGGGTTGTTGTAGGCGACGACCGGCAGGCCGGCGCGGGCGACCTCCCGGTAGTGCTCGACGACCGCCCGATGGTCGGCGCGGTACGCGTTCGGGGGCAGCAGCAGCACGGAGGTGGCGCCGGCGGTGGCGGCCTGCTCGGCCCAGCGCCGGGCCTCGATCGAGCCGTAGGCGGCGACGCCCGGCATGACGCCGAATCCGGCCGGCGCGGCCTGGACGGCCGTCTCGACGACCCGTTCCCGCTCCTGCGGGGTCAGCGTCTGGTACTCGCCGAGCGAGCCGTTGGGGGTCACACCGTCGCAGCCGCCGGCGGCGAGGAACCGGACGTGCTCGGCGTAGGCGTCGTAGTCGACGGAGAGGTCGTCGTGCAGGGGCAGCGCCGTCGCGACGTGTACGCCGCGCCACGGCTTGGTGGGGGTGGTCATGCTGTTTCTCCTCAGCGTCGTAGGGGGAACGCGTCGATGGTGGGGTGTCACGCGGTCTGGGCGGCGGTCATCCACTTCTCCAGGCCGTCGGCGTCGAGCGGAAGCGCGCGGGACAGCACCTCGGAGCCGTCCGGGGTGACCAGGATGTCGTCCTCGATCCGCACGCCGATGCCGCGCAGCTCCGGCGGCACCGTCGTGTCGTGCGCGTGGAAGTAGAGACCGGGTTCGACGGTGAGCACCATGCCGGGCGCCATCGCCGCGTCCTGGTACGCCTCCTTGGCGGCCCGGGTGCAGTCGTGCACGTCCAGCCCGAGGTGGTGGCCGATGCCGCAGACCAGGTAGCGCCGGTGGTGCTGCCCGGTGTCGGAGAGCGCCTCGTCGACGGAGACCGGCAGCAGTCCCCAGTCGGCCAGCCCGTGGGCGATCACCTCCATCGCCGCGTGGTGGAACTCGGTGAAGCGGCGACCGGTGCCCACCGCGGCCAGCCCGGCCCGGTGGGCACGTTCGACGAGGTCGTGCACCTGCCGCTGGGCGGACGAGAACCGTCCGGAGGCGGGGAAGGTGCGGGTGACGTCGGCGGTGTAGTAGCTGTTCACCTCGACGCCCATGTCGAGCAGGAGCAGCTCGTCCGGCAGTACCGGGCCGTCGGCGCGTACCCAGTGCAGGGTGGGCGCGTGCGGCCCGCTGCCGACGATGGTGGCGTAGCCGGGTCCGTTGCCGTACGCCCGGGCGTACCGGTCGAAGGTGCCCTGCAGCCACCGCTCCCCCGGCCCCGCGATCGCGGTGGGGAATTCGCGGACGACCGCGGCGAAGCCCTCGACGGTGCGGTCCACCGCCGCGCGGAGCTGGCCGATCTCCCACTCGTCCTTGTACATGCGCAGCTCGGCGAGGGTGCGGGCGACCTCGTCGTCGCGGGTCACGTCCTCGGTGAGCTCCTGGAGCGGCCGGACCTCGACGCCCAGCGCCCGCGCCCAGTCGTCGAGGCCGGGCGCCGCGCCCACCCACAGCTCCCCGTAGCGGGCGTCGGAGAAGAAGCGGGGGTCGCCGGGGTAGGCGGGCGGCGGTAGGTAGAGGGTGGGGTGGCCGTCACGGAGCACCACCGTGGCGTTCTCCACCGCGCAGCCGGTGGTCCAGTAGAAGTCGCTGTCCGGACGGAAGTCGTACGCCGTGTCGTTGCTGCGTACGGGCGCCTCCCCCGCGCTCAGCACGATGGTCCGGCCGGGCAGCGCCTCGGCGAGCCGGGCCCGGTGGGCGGCGGCGGCCTCGGCGGCGCCCGCGACGACCGGCGGGGTCCGGTCGGGTACGTCCCATCCCGTCGCCAGGTACTGCGTGAACGCCGGGATCTCGGCGAGCTTCGGCGGTCTACCGGTGCGCATCGGAGGCTCCTTCCTGCCGGATGTCGTGGGGGGCGGTCGCGGCGTCGCGCTGGTCGGGAATGCCTCCGCCGCTCTCGCGGACCAGCTGGGTCAGCCGGGCGAAGACCCGCTCGTCCTCGCGGACGCCATCGTGCTCGTACTCGTTGGTGACCCAGGTCCGGATGTTGCCGACGCGGGACGCGGTGTCGAGTTGCAGGCCGGCGTCGACGTACATGTCGTCGTGGTAGACCGCGGCGGCGACCGGGATCTCGTTGGCGGCCAGCCGGTCCGGGTCGTAGAGCGGCGGCCACTGTGACCGGGTGGCGAGCAGCTCGACGGCGGCGCGGAACGGGCGCAGCTCGGCGATCTCCTCGAACATCCAGGGGTAGATCATCTCGCCGGTGAAGAGCAGGGGCCTGGCGTCCTGGGCGAACTGCGGATGCCTGTCGTGTTCGGCCTGGGCCGCCCAGCCGGTGGCGGTGTTCCCGTGCGCGTAGATGCTCTCGTGCAGGGCCGCGAAGAGCGGGTTGTCGCTGTACGACGTGCGGGCCAGCACCTCGTGCAGGAACGTGGTCGACAGCTCGTCAGCGGAGAACGCCTCGTCGAGCAGCCAGTGCAGCCGCTCGTTGCCGGGCTTCATGCCGAGGTCCAGGCCGAGCGTCTGGAACCGGCGGACGGTGAGCAGGTCGCCGTCGGGCAGCCGGACGTCCCCTGCGGCCAGCCGGTCGGCGATCCGGGCGACCTGCGCGACCTGGTGCGGATAGCGCTGGAAGAACTGCCGGTTCTTGCCCTCGACGCGGGGGTAGGTGCGCCGGTAGACCTCGGCCGCCGACGGGTCGAGACCGGGCAGGCCACCGGTGACGTAGCAGGCGTGCAGGCCTTCGGGGGCGTTCGACAGGTAGGTCAGGGTGAGGAAGCCGCCGTACGACTGCCCGAGGGTGGACCAGCGCCGGCCGCCGAAGACGGTCTTCCGCAGGTGCTCGTGGTCGGCCACGATCGAGTCGGCCCGGAAGCAGGCGAGGTAGGCGGCCGCCTGCTCGGCGCTGGTGAACGCGCTCATCCGGCGGCCGTCGATGCGGGTGCTGCGGCCGGTGCCGCGCTGGTCGACGAGGACGACGCGGTGCTCGCGCAGCGCCCGGTCGAGCCACCCGGACCGGGTGAGCGGGCGGGGGCCCTTTCCGCCGGGCCCGCCCTGCAGGTAGACCAGGCACGGCAGGTCCTCGCCGTCACGTACCGGGTCGACGATCTCCCGGGCGAAGATCTGGATGGTGCCGCGCGCCGGATCGGACCAGTCCAGCGGAGCGTCGCTGACGTGGTCCCGGACGCGCATGCCGGGGAGGGTGTAGGTCGCGGTGACGGTCATCGGCTTCTCTCTTCCGCGGTGCCGGTCGACCGTGGACGGCCCTCGACGAGGCGGCTTGCGCCTCGTGCGGCACCGCGCCGACCTGGGGGCACGGGCCCTACATGCGCCGCTGCGGGGTCGGCAGCGCTCGCAGTAGGGTGTGCCATTGCACTGACCCTAATGTGAAAGCCAGTCGCTGCCAAGAGCAGGCACCACGCGTGACCCGCCGCAGCCGGACGACAGCGGGCCGCGAGGGCGCGGCGACGGCAGACACCGTCGCCGCGGCCCCCCGGGTCAGTGCTGCGGCCACCTCCCGACGACCGCCGCGGCGCCGCCACCACGACGGACCGGCTCGGCCGCGGCGACCATCCGACCGTTGCGCAGAAGCTCGATCCCGGTCGCGGCGCCGAGCTCCGCGGTGGAGGCGAGGACATGCCCCGGCGGCAGATCGTCGGCGTAGGCGGTGATGAAGGCCGGCTCGGCCTGGGTGCTGGCGCCGTTGCGCTGCGACGCCCGCGGCGCGGCCAGCGCCTGCGGCAGGCTCATACCGAGGTCGATCCGGTTGACCAGCATCTGCAGGACGGTGGTGATGATCGTCGCGCCGCCGGGAGTGCCGACGGCGAGGAACGGCCGCCCGTCGGCCAGCACGATGGTGGGCGCCATCGAGCTGCGCGGCCGCTTGCCCGGCGCCGGCAGGTTCGGGTCCGGCGCGCTGCCCTGGGTCGGCGCGAAGTTGAAGTCGGTGAGCTCGTTGTTGAGCAGGAAGCCTCGGCCCGGTACGACCATGCCGTTGCCGCCGGTCGCCTCGATCGTCAGCGTGTACTCGACGACGTTGCCCCACCGGTCGGCCACGGTGAGGTTCGTGGTGCTCTTGCGGTCGTCGCGGGTGTCGGCGGCCGGCGCGGCCGAGCAGCCGCCGTAGGCGCCGTCGGGAACGCCGGGCGCGACCGGTTTGGGCAGCGCCGCCGCGGCGTCGATCAGGCAGGCCCGTTCCTTGGCGTACCCGTCCCGGAGCAGCTCGCGCAGGACGCCCGATGGGGTGTGGTCGCCCACGTAACGGTTACGGTCGGCGAAGGCGAGCGCGCTGGCCTCCAGGTAGTGGTGCATCGCCTGGGCCACCGACATCGACCGCAGGTCGTAGCGCTCGAGGATGTTGAGCGCCTCCCCCACCGCGACGCCGCCGCTGGAGGGGGTGGACATGCCGTACACCTCGAGACCGCGGTACTCCGACCGGGTCGGCGCGGGGAAGCGCGTGCGGTAGCCGGCGAGGTCGGCGGTGGTCATCCCGGCCGGGCGGATCGGGTACGGCCACGCCCCGAGCGGCCGCGCCGAGAGCGGCGGGTGCTGCACCGTGGCGGCCAGGTCGCGCCCGACCTCGCCCCGGTAGAACACGTCGGTGCCGCGCTCGGCGATCAGCCGGTACGTGTCGGCGAGGTCCCGGTTGCGGAAGGTGCTGCCGACCGCCGGCGGCTGGCCGCCGGGCAGGTAGAGCGCGCTGGTGGAGCTGAACTGGCCGAACGCGTTGCGGTTCGCCGCGATCTGGCTGGCGAAGGTCTCGTCGACGGTGAAGCCCTTCTCGGCCACCCGTGCGGCGGGAGTGAGCAGCTGCGCCAGCGACCGGCTGCCCCAGCGGGCCAGCGCATCCCGCCAGGTGAGCAGCGTGCCGGGCACGCCGACCGAGAGGCCGCTGATCCGGGCCTCGTCGAACGCGTACGGCTGCCCGGTGGCCGGGTTGGTGAAGCTGGTGGCGGTCATCGAGGCCGGCGCCGCCTCGCGGCCGTCGATGGTGTGCACCCGTCTGCTCTTGGCGTCGTAGTAGACGAAGAAGCCGCCGCCGCCGACACCCGCGGAGAACGGTTCGGTCACGCCGAGCGTCGCCGCGGCCGCGACCGCCGCGTCGACCGCGTTGCCGCCGCGGCGCAGCACGTCCAGCCCGACGGCGGTCGCCGTCTCGTCGACCGTGGAGACCGCGCCGCCGTAGCCGACGGCCACCGGCTCCTTCGGTGGCTCGGCCGGCTTCGCCGCCTGGGCGGGAACGGCCGCTCCGGCAGCCATTGTGGCCAGGGCGATGGTCGCGGTGAAGAGGAGTCGTGGTCTCATGTGGCCTCCGGGGATCGACGCACGTGGACCCTCTGCCTACTCCCCCGACGGGATGCGGGCAACCCCGGCGGAGGCGACACCCGTCGTCGTGTCGGTCACCATGAGCCCCGCCCAGGCGAGTGGGTTGACCCGGGTCGGATCGACGCCGACGGCGAGCGGTGCGGCGGCGGCGATGTCCCGTAGGGCGGCTCCGCTAGGCAGGCGCCGGTAGATGTGACTCATCAGCCGCCCCGTCGGCCCGTCCGGTAGACGCCACAGCCCGGAGAGGACGGTGGTGGCGCCGGCCGCCAGACACGCCGCGATCATCCCGGTGGCGTCGCTGCCCGCGTCGGCGCCGGAGTAGCAGGCCGGAGCCAGGACGGTCCGCGGTACCCGGGCGGTGAGCAGGCGTGCGGACGAGATACCGCGCTCGCCGTGGAGCTGGAACTCGAACTCCAGGCCGTGTCCTCGGCCGTGGGTGGCGAGGATCAACACATCATGGCGGCCGGTGGCCAGCTCGTCGAGCAGCTCGTCCCGGCTGCCCGCGACGGTCAGGTCGACCTCGCCGGACTCGTGCATCCTCGTCAGCAGTTGCCGTTCCCGCTGCGCCCCGGCCAGCCGCGGATGGAAGTAACCCAGCAGCGCGGGCCGCGTAGGAGCCTCGGCCGGCGGGTTTCCGATCAAGCGGAGCAGGGGAAGCCGGTTGACGGTGGCGTTGGAGATCACGGCGACGCCGTCGGCGAGCGGGAGGGCGGGGAAGGGCATCGCGCGCAGCGGTCCGTCGGCGCAGATGACCAACCGGTGCCGATCCGGTGCACCCACCGGTGTGGACCGGATCCAATCCCGGAGCTGCTCGGGCAGCAAGGTCTTGGCGATCTCGTGTCGGGTCGACTCCCAGAGTTCCCCGAAGGCTCTCGCGGCGTCCGCGCTGCGGGTGGCCGCCCCGCTGCGAAGCTGGTCGAGCACGGTCGCCGCGGCGCCGACCAGCTGGAACTCCTGGATCTTCGGAGCCTCACCCGGCACCCGGAAGACCAGGTGTCCGGCGTAGTCGGCGGTGCCGCTGTCGGTGACCGTGAGGGACAGCAGGCCGTCCTGCCCGCAGCGGTCGAGGAGATCGGTGCCGGCGATGGGGGTCGGCACGTACAGCTCGGCGAAGGTGCCGCCGATGAGGTCGGTGAGCCGGCTCGTCAGCGTCGCCTGTTCGTCCTTGAGCCTGCCGGTCAGGACGTCGATCTCGCCGAGCTGTCCGGCGTGCGCGGGGTCTGCGATGTGGGCCAGGGTGTGCCGCACCTCGTCGGCCCGGTCGGCCACCTCCCGCAGCTGCGGCGGCATCGCGGTCTTCGTCGCGGAGAGCACGCCCACCAACGTGTCCTCGCGCTGGGCCTCGGCGACCTCGATCCCCGCGAGCCCCGCCTGACTTGCTGCCGCGCTGGCCGTGAGCGTCTCCATGAGGCCGGCGAAGCTGCTCCGCTTGGTGGCGAGCAGTCCTCGTCGCTGAGCCAGCCGGCCGACGTGACCACTGAGCAGGTGCAGGTCCCGCACCGCGGCCCGGACCCGGGCCACCGCGACCGTCACGTGGCCGCTTCGGGCCGCGACATCGGCGGCGAGCCCGTACACGTCGGCGGCGACCTCGGGCGTCCCGATGTTCGCCAGCAGAGCGACCATCGCGTCGGCGGCGGCACCGGCCCGGTCGAGCTGACCGTCCGCGCAGAGAGCCGCCGCCTCCACCTGCCGCATCTGGAGGTCCGCCAGCGGGTCGGTGAACGGTTGGCCACCGGCGATCGAGAGCTGCCGAAACGCTTCGCTGACGTCCGCGGGTGAGCGCGACATCGGCGAGCAACGTGGAGACCGCCTGCACGACGCTCAGCGCGTGTGCCGCCTCCCCCATCTCCCGGAGCGTCGTCAGCTCCTCCACCAGGAGGTCGAGGTCCCCGTCCGCCGCGCGGATCTTGGCCACCTCGAAGACGGTCAGGGCCAGAACCTTGACGAGGTACGCCACATGCGTGGTGGTGAGGATGACCTCGCGGTACCGCTCGTCCCCGGCGAGCGTCATCACCGCGTCGACGCAGTGCCGGGCGTCGTCCCGCTCGCCGACGGTGTGGTGCAGACCGGCTCGGGTGGCGGCGGCCGCGATGAAGACCGACAGGTCCTGCCGCTGCCCGGCGGCCTCGAGGACGGAGTCACAGCCGGCGGCGGCCTCGGCGAGGTGTCCCCGCAGCATGTCCAGCCACGCCAACCCGAGCACGGCCTGGTCGCGGTAGTGATCAGTTTCCTTCGTCAGGTTCATGCCGAAGCCGCCGACCCGCTGGCGCAACCGGGTCGCCGCCTCGATGGCCGTGCGGTACGCCCGAGTGCTGCCGGTCAGATCGCTACGGGTCGCGCAGAGCTCTCCCTCGATGAAGTGCAGCTGGACGCCGACCACGTCCGCCTCGGGTGCCCGGGTCCTGCGCAGCAGCTCCAGGCCTCGCGTCACGGATTCCGTCGCGTCCTGCGGTCTGCCGAGCAGCACCTGGGCGCGGGCGCAGACCATCCAGCCCATCGCCGCGTCCACGTACCGACGGCGTCGCTCACCGTCCTGCGCGGCGTGCGCCCCCGCGTCGATCGCCTCCGCGTACCGCAGGTTGTCGAACGCCACCAGCGCCGAGACGAGCAGCCGGTCGCTCCCGACGCCGGCGGCCCCGATCAGCACGACGGTGTACCCGAAGGCGGCGACGAGCGCCCACCAGGGAGCGTCGAGCAGGTGAGCCACGCCCAGCAGCCCCGCGGCGAGGAAGAGTTCGAAGCGTTGCGCCGACGCCTTCGTGGGCCGCCGCTGACCGATCACGACGCTGGCGACCACCGGGATCGCGGGCAGCCAACCGGCGGCCCGCCAGGTCGCCCAGGCCAGGAGGAGCATCGGCGTCCACCGGATCAGCAGACCGGCCGAGCGCATCCCGCCTACTCGTCCACCGGCGGCGGAACCGGTTCGGGCAGCTCGGTGGCGGTCGGTGGGGGCACCTCGGGGTCGACGAGCTGTTGTCCGCCGCGGAAGTCGTCGAAATCGAAGTCGGAGAAGTCGGCGAAGCCCGCGTCCGGGTCGTCGTTGAAGCCGGGAGTTCCACGAGCGTCGGGTTCCACGACTACTCCTCTCGGGTGGGGGTCGGTTGGGCGGGCAGGTTCACGCTCTCGGGGGTCGCCGGCTCCGGTGCCGTCCGGTACGTGACCGTCAGCAGGACGATCCGTCGAGCGCTGATCGCGACCGCGCCGATGTTCGTCAACGGATACGTCTGCTGGGCGCCCTTCGGGCGGTAGACCAGGGGGTGGTCCGGATCGTGCCGCAGCGACAGATCCCGGTCGGCGATCTCGTCGGAGACGCGGCTGAAGCTGTGCAGCCGCCCGGCGACGTACGAGCCGTCGTCGAGGTAGCAGCCCACGTACTTCGGAAGATCCGAGTGCTCCCGCAGCAGCAACCACCAGGAGGACTGCTGTGGATCGGCGTTCCGCCGCAGGTTGCCGAGGCGGGTGTTCGGGCGCAGCCAGCGGTGCCATGGACGCGCCGCCACGAAGTAGGCCCAGAGGCAGGCCAGCGCCATTCCTCCCACAGCCCACTCGGTGACGAGCCACGGCTTCGCGATCACGTACTCCCTCGGCGTACGCAGCAACGCCGCGAGGTCCGGCGCCCGCACGGGCAGGGTCGACCAGACCGAGGCCAGGATCAGACCGGCGAAGCCGTCGGCGGCCACGCCGACGAAGAGGACGGACATGGTCTCGCGAAGCGGTGACCTCGTCCGTTGCGGGATGTCCCGCTCGCGGCGCCGTTCGTAGAGGTATCCGGGCAGCAGCAGGGCGACGAAGATCACGACTCCCAACACGGTCGCGGGCATCGATCTCCTCGCAGCGGGGGCGGCACGTGCCCACGATGATGTCGACACCGTCGGGCGGATCCGGCGTGCGGGTCGCGTTTCCGACAGCAGCGTTGCGGCAGGGCGCTCGCCCGCCACCGGTACGCCCCGGTCGGCAGGTCGCAAGCTGCCCGATTCGTTCACGTCCGAGATTGACCTGAGAATTATTCGGACATAGCCTGTCATCGATCGATGCGCCGCGTCCCGGCGCCCCGGCCAGCGCGACGACAACCGAGAGGACGCGCCATGATCGCCCGTACCCGCCGCACCGTGATTCGAAGGTCGGCCCAGCTCCTCGCGCTCTGCCTGGCGCTGGTGACCGTCTTCGCCCCGCCCGCCCACGGCGCGGCCCGAGCCGCGGCCCCGGACTTCAACGTCATCGCCTTCTACAACGGCACCTGGGACCCGGCCCACATCAGCTTCGTCCGGGAAGCCAACCAGTGGTTCCCGCAGATCGCCGCGCAGAACAACTTCTCGTACACCGCCACCAACGACTGGAGCCGGCTGAACACCGCCAACCTGGCCCAGTACCAGGTGGTGATCTTCCTCGACGACCTGCCGCCGGCCGCCCAACGCCCGGCGTTCGAGCAGTACATGCGCGGCGGCGGGGCGTGGCTCGGCTTCCACGTCTCCGCGTACACCGACAACCCGGGCGGCTGGGACTGGTACCACAACCAGTTCCTCGGCAGCGGCGCGTTCCAGACCAACACCTGGGGGCCGACGACCGCCGTGCTGCGGGTCGAGAACGGCAGCCACCCGTCCACCTCCCGGCTGCCCGCCACCTTCACCTCGTCGGTGAGCGAGTGGTACAGCTGGAGCCGCGACCTGCGCACCAACCCGGCCATCGACGTCCTGGCCTCGGTCGACCCCAGCAGCTTCCCGCTCGGCACCGACCCGAACCAGACCTGGTACGGCGGCTACTACCCGATCATCTGGACGAACACCAACTACAAGATGCTGTACACGAACTTCGGCCACAACGCGATGGACTACGCCCGGGACGTGCCGCTGTCGTCCACCTTCGCCAGCGAGGTGCAGAACCGGTTCCTCATCGACGGTCTGCGCTGGCTCGGCGGCGGTGGCAGCACTCCCCCGCCCACCGACCCGATCTCCCCGACCGCCTGGTACAGCCTGACCAGCAAGGTCAGCGGCAAGTGCGTCGACGCCCGCGCGGCGGGCACCGCCAACGGCACGGCGATCCAGCAGTACACCTGCAACGCGTCCTTCGCCCAGCAGTACCAGTTCCAGCCCACCAGCGGCGGCTACCTGCGGGTGAACAACCGCAACAACAGCAGTCGCGTGCTCGACGTGACGAACGTGTCCACCGCCGACAACGCCCCGATCCAGCTCTGGACCTACAGCGGCGGCAACAACCAGCAGTGGCAGGCGGTGCCGGAGGCCGACGGCTACTACCGGCTCGTCAACCGGCACAGCGGCAAGTGCCTCGACGTGCCCGGCGGGTCCACCGCCGACAGCGTCCAACTGGTCCAGTACGCCTGCAACGGCACCGCCGCCCAGTCGTTCCGGCTCGTGCAGCGATAGGTCCGACCGGTTGGTTGCCGGACACCCTGTTGCCCGGCAACCAACCGCGGATCCGCCTAGCCGAGGAACTCGGTGAGCGCCCGGACGAGGTCGTCGGGGCGCTCCTCGGCGAGATAGTGACCGGCGTCGGGAATCTCCAGGAACCGGATGTCCGTCGCCTTGCCCGCCAGCGCCAACGGCATGGCCTGGTAGTAGAGGCTGCCGAGGGCGAGGACCGGCACGGAGAGGGCGCCGTACGTCTGCATGTCCTCGATGTCCTGCGGAAACGCCTGGTACCAGCCGTTGGCGGCGCGGATCGCGCCGGGCTGGTCGTACGCCGTGGCGTAGACCGTCCGGCTGTGCTCGTCGATGGCGTCCCGGTCTCGGGCCATCTGGTCGACGCACCAGTCGATGAGCAGCCGGGCCCGGCCGGCGAGCAGACGCTCCGGCAGCTCCTTGACCTGGTTGAAGGCGAACCACCACAGGTGGGGCTGCCCGGCCTGGGGCAGCACGGTGAACTGGTAGAAGAACGTGTCCGGGTGCGGCACCTCGATCATCGCGAGCTTCCGCGTGAGGTCGGGGTGGTTGGCGGCGAAGCTGAAGGCGACCATCGCGCCGATGTCCGTACCGGCGATGTTGACGCTTTCGTAGCCGAGCTTGCGGACCAGCTCCGCCACGTCGCGCGCCATGGTCTTTTTGTCGTACCCGGTCTCCGGCTTGCCGGAGTCGCCCATGCCGCGCAGGTCGACGGCGATCACCCGGTACCGCTCGGCCAGCAGCGGCATGACCTTGTGGAACTCCCACCAGGTCAGCGGCCAGCCGGGCAGCAGGAGCAGGGGCTCGCCGGTTCCGCCCGAGACGTAGTGCAGCCTGACGCCGTTGACCTCGGCGTAGCCCTCTTCGAACCCGACGAGCATCTGCTTCCCCCAGAATGTGAATGCGCGTTCTCAATGCGTCGCCCACCGTAGCGCAATGTGTACGCGCGTTCAAATAAGAGCTATCCTGGCGCTCATGTCCAGACCACGGGGCTTCGTCGAGGCCGACGTCCTCGAACGCGCGATGCAGTACTTCTGGACAAACGGGTACGAAGCGACCTCGATGAGCGCCCTCACCGGACACCTCGGGTTGCATCCCGGCAGCCTCTACCGCACCTTCACCGACAAGCACACCCTCTTCCTGCGGGCACTCGAGCACTACCGGGACACCCACACCCGCCAGCTGGCGCCGACGCTGCTCGCGGGCGGCCCGGTCCTGCCCCGCATCCGCAAGGTCCTGATCGACTACCTCGACGCCGCCGCCGACGAGTCCGTGCCGCGCGGGTGCATCGCGGTCAACACGGTCGGCGAACGGCTGCCCCGGGACGAAGCCGCCGGGCGGATCGTCCAGGAGATCCTGGCGCTGGTGGAGGACGGGTTCCGGCAGGGCCTGGAAGCCGCCGCGCGGCACGGTGAGATCCCCGCCGACACGGACGTCGCCACCGAGGCGACCATGCTGATGACCCTGCTCCAGGGCCTACAGGTCGTCGTCAAGGCCGAGCGGGACCCACGCCGGCTCACCCGGATGATCGACGCCGCGCTGACCCGGCTCGCCGAGCCGGTGCGGCACGTCGACGCCTGACTTCGTTCAGTGCCCCTTGAACACGTCGTCCAGGAAATCGGCGCTCGCCTCGATGAGGCCACCGATGTCCGAGCAGCCGACGAAGCAGTGTTCGGCGCCGGGCACCGGGTGCAGATCGCAGCGCACGCCCTGGGCGCGTAACGCCTCGGCCAGCCGTTCGCTCTGCTCGAACGGGACCAGCTGATCGTTCGTGCCGTGCATGTTGAGAAACGGCGGCGCCCCCGCGTGCACGCGGTGCAGCGGACTCGCCCAGGCGGCGAGGTCACGCCGCTCGGCGGGTGGCCCACCGAGCAGCAGCGCCGGCGGGGTGAACGGATACGGGTCACCGGGAGGGGTGACCAGGTCGATCACGCCGTACCAGTTCACCACCGCCTGGATCGCCGTGTCACCCTCGCCGACCAGTCCGGCCATCGCGGCCAGGTGACCTCCGGCCGACTCACCCAGCACGGCGAACCTGCCCGGGTCCAGCCGCAACTGGCGCCGGTGGTGGCGCAACCACCGGATCGCCGACTGCACATCGACCAGCTGGGCCGGGTACTGCGCCTCGAGGGAGAGCCGGTAGTCCACGTCGGCGACCGCGTAGCCACGAGCGAGCAGCCGTTCGTGGAAGCCGAACGGCGCGACGGAATCGGGCAACCCCACGCGGCTGCCCTCCTGCCAGCCGCCGCCGTGCACCCACAACACCACCGGGAAGGGACCCGCTCCGGGTGGGAGATGCAGGTCGAGGTGCAGCGGTCGAAAGCCCGTCGGTGCGGAGACCGTGCAGTTGGCGTACGTCACCGTGGGTCGCTTCGCGGGCGGCGGCCAGAACTCAGTCACGACAGGCGATCCCATCCTCGGCGTGCTCCCGGAGCCATCGACGCACACGATACCGAGCGGGCCGGTGTCGGCGCTGCCTCGCGGCGTCCGGTGGCACTCGTACCACCGGACGCCGCGACCCGACCCGTCGCAATGGTCAGGGGGCGATCCCGACGTTCTCGATCCGGCTCCAGCTCCGCTCCTGGCCGGCGGTCATGGCCGGCCAACGCAGCCCGCCCGGGCGCGGGTTGACCCGCGAGGCGTAGGGGGCGGGACGGAACCGCGGCTCGTAGAAGCAACCGGTGCCGTAGCTGCGGTCGAAGCCGGCGCAGGAGGCCGCGATCGAGGTGGGTGTCGGCTTGCGGCCGGTGCGCACCCACCCGTCGAGCGCGGAGATCGAGGCGGCGTACTCGGCGTTGCTCAGCTCGCTGTGCTCGGACTCCCGGGTGAAGGTCTGCACCAGGTGCTCCTCCCGACCGGCGCCCTGCAGACTGGCGCGGTAGGCGGCCTCGTGCTCGACGAACGCCGTCGGGTCGTCGATGGCGTGCAGGGTCAGCACCGGAATGGAGACCTTGCCGGTGAGGTCGCTGTCGTAGGAGAGGTCGCGTCGGGCGGTCGGGTCGGCGGAGAAGCGCTGCACGCCGGCGTTGAGCGCCGCGTCGTCGTGTGAGCCGGCGTAGCGGACTCCCTCGTTGCTGAACGGGTTACGCCCGCCGAGCCGAGCGTGGACGATGTCGCGGAAGGTGAAGGTGGCGAACCGCAGGTGCGATTCCAGCGTGCGCTCCGGCACGCCCGTCACGGCCAGGATGTCGTCGAGGTTGCGCTGCTGCGACGCCGTACGCTCCAGCGGGTCGGAGGCGTAGCCGGTGCACTCCTGCAGGCGGGCGCGCAGCCCGTTGGTGGTCATGGTCGAGTCGGCTCGCAGGCCCTCCCAGAGCGGGTACTGGGGCTCGCTGGGCCGGGGATGGTTCTGGCAGTAGTACTGGTAGACGACGCGCAGGTCGACCCGGTAGTCGTAGCCGCGCGAGCCGCCGCCGAGGACGCCGCTGGTGAGCAGGGCGCCGTCGTACGGCCCGCGCGCCCCGGCGTAGGTCTCCACGACCTTGGCGGCGACGTCTCCGCCCCACGACTGCCCGTGCACGTACGTCCGCTTCGGCTTGCCGAACTCGGTGACGAAGAGGCGGCGGAGGTTCTCGGTGTCGGTGGCGGCCATCCGGGTGCCGTAGCCGCCTCGGCGGTAGGACGAGCCGGCCCAGGCGTAGCCCTCGTCCACCATGACCGCCCAGCGGTCCAGGTCCTCGACGCTGCGCTGCGGGTCGGACGTGTCGCCCAGGTCCGGCCCGCCGTGGGCGTGCACGACGAGCGAGCGGTTCCACCGGTTGGGGATGGCGATCGCGTAGTAGGCCCCGTTGGTGTCCTGGCCGGTGTAGCAGGTGGCCTTGCCGGTCAGGTTCGCGGGACACTCGGTCACCGCCGGAGGTGGCGCGTCCGCCTGGGCGGCGGGCGCGACGGTCAGGGCGCCGACCAACGCCGCGCCGAGCAGGGTGACCAGCCCGAGCGGGCGGCGGGACCGGCGGGCAGGTCGGGTGGTTCTCGACGTGATCACGGCAGGGCTCCTCGTCCTCACCGGCGCATCGATGCGCCTCGCTGCGAGGTTAGGCAGGGTCTCCGGCAAACGTGATCATTGCGTTCATACTGTTCATCGACGCTCTCTCCACCCGGGACACATCGTCGCGTCGGGCGCGGCGGGAACCAGCGGGCAGCCTCGGCTCAGCCCTTCGGGCGGAGCGCGTCGACCCGGGCGACGGACTGGTCGATCCGCTCCTGGCTGAGCTGCCCGCGGCGGACCAGGTCGACCACCGTGTTCACCGTCTTGTCGACGATGCCCGGGTCGAACACCTGCTGGTTGGCGAAGACGAGCAGGTCGACGCCGGCCTGCAACGCCCGGCGGACGGCGTCGGCGGAGCCGTGCCGGCGGGTGATGGCAGCGGCCTGCATGTCGTCGCTGACCACCGGGCCCTGCCAGCCCAGTTCGCCGCGCAGCAGCTTCGTGACGGTTGCTGGCGACAGTGACGCGGGCAGGTTCGGATCCAGCTGCTTGTTGAGCACGTGAGCGACGAGCACCGAGTCCGCCGAGCCCGCCCGGATCAGTCGCCGGAACGGTTCCAGCTCGACGGGCTTCCAGGTGGAGCTGACGTCGACGACCTCGAAGTCGGTGTTGCCGGCGGCGCTGCCGATGCCCGGGAAGTGTTTGAGCGAGGTCTTGACGCCCGCAGTGCGGTGGGCGTGGATCTCCTCGGTGGCGTTGCTGACGACCACGTCGGGGTTCGCGGAGAAGCTACGGTCGAGCCTCCCGATCGCCCGGCTCTCGGGGTTGACGTTCAGGTCGACGACCGGCGCGTAGTTGAGGTTGACACCGATTCGCGTGAGGCTCGCGACCAGTCCCCGCGCCCACTCGCGCGTCGCCGCCGGCGAGTTCTCGGCACCGATCTCGGCCTCGGACCTGGTGGCGGGAAAGCCGTTGTCCGGCTTCAAGCGGGAGGTGCGTCCGCCTTCCTGGTCGATCGACACGATCAACCGGCGGCCCGGCGCGGCGTTCTTCAGGTCCCGGATCAGCGTCGTGACCTGCTGCGGTGAGCGGATGTTACGTTCGGTGTCCGTCCGCAGGTCGCGATCGAAGAGAATCACCCCGCCGAGGCCGTTGCGGATCGCCCTGATGATCCAGTCATCGCGACCCACGGAGTCGCCGCGGAAGCCCACCACGAGCAGACTCGCGATCTTCCGGCGAAGCGCTGCCTCATCCAGCTGTCCGTTGGTGGTTGGGTGGGTCGGCTGTGGTGTGGGGGGCGTGGTGGACTGGCTGGCCTGGCAGGCCGTCAGCGCGGCCACGGCGGCCGAGCCGGCTCCCGTGAGCAGCAACCGGCGAGGCATACGCACTCTGTCCACGACCGCACGCTACGACCCACCCGGGCCCCGGCGACGAGCGAACGCGAAAGTCTCACCCGTTCGATGTGGGGGTTGATCCGTCGTCTCGGCACCGGCTACGAGGCCAGCACCAGTTCGCGGAGCTTGCCATCGAGCGCCGCCGCGTCCACCCCGCCGGGCCAGCCCCGCAGCAGCGCGCCGCCCTTGGCGATCACCACCACGGTCGGAGGTTCACGCACGGCGTACGACCGCGCGATGGCGCCGTCCTCGTCGAGCACGACCGGATACTCCACCCGGTGCTCCCGCAGGTACTGCTGCAGCTCCTGCGGTTCGTCCTCGGTGGCCACCCCGACGAAGACGACCTTGTCCCGGTGGGTGCGGGCCAGTTCGCTGAGGGCGCCCTGTCGTTCGGCGCAGAGGGTGCACCACGAGCTGAAGAAGGTCAGCACCACCGGACGGTCGGCCCACAGGTCGGCGAGGGTGACGGGGCTTCCGTCGGTGAGCGCGCCGGTGACGGCGGGCGCGCCGGGCAGCCCGGACGGGGCCGGGCGCAGCGCGAGGTTCGCCGGCGCCGGGCCGGGCAGCGCCGAGGCCCCACCGGCGACGGACTCCGGCCGGGCCGGCGCGTCCTCACCACCGGAGCAGGCGGCAGAGGAGAGCGTCACCGACAGCGCCAGCACGACGGCGGCCAGCCGGGCGTACCCGCGGGTCATGAGGGCACCACCGCGACCAGCGCCGGCCCTTCGCTGTCGTTCGGGGTGAGCGCGATCGGCGGGTGCCCGTCGACGACCAGCTGGTAGGCGCTGCGATCGGCCACCGTGACGGGGACGGCGAACTCGCAGTACGTGGGCACGCGCTCCACCTCCAGGTCCTCCTTGAAGGTCGCCACCGAGGTGCCCGGCGGCAGGGCGCCCTCGGCCAGGGTTCGGCCGTCAGCGTCGATCACCTGGAACGGCGACCGGTTGTGGAAGTGGGTGTAGGGGCCGGTTCCGGCGCACTCCACGCCCTCCGGCCGGATGTTGATGTCCCGCACGAGAACCCGCACGGTCGTCGCCGAACGGGCCTCCTCGGCGTCGCCGCACGCGGTCAGCGCGCCGGTCGCCAGCGACGGCAGCAACAGCGCTGCGAGCAGACGCCGCATCAGTCCTCCAGATCGTTCGGTGGCCGCAGGCCCGGAGCGGTGGGCAGGTGATCATCCCACCGCCCCGGGCCTGCGGGCAGGTCTCCCGTCGCGCCCTGGGGCGTCAGCCGAGCTGCGCGCGGGGCCGCTCGACCCGGCACTGGCTGGTGACGGTCTTGCTGGGGTCGCTCTCCGAGGTGGCGGTCAGCGTCACCAGGGTGGTCGGGCTCGCCTTCTTGCTGGCGCCCACCGACACGTCGACCGACGTCTTGTCGCCGAACTCGGCCGTGGCCAGTTCGTTCGGCAGCTCGACCTGCCAGCCCTTGCCTCCGACGCTCGCCGAGAGCCGGTACACGTCGGACTTCAGGTACGCGCTGGCGTCCTCCGGGTGCGGCTGCCCGCCGGCCACGTACCGACCGGTGTTGGTCAGGTCGAACGAGCAGGTGGCGCCCTTGCCGCTCGGCTTGCCCCGGGTCTCGAGGTGGCCCTTGGACAGCTTCACGCCGTGCCGGCTCGGACCGGCGCCGTCCAGCGAACGGACCGCCACCGTGTACGACAGCACGCCGGCGCGGTCCCGGCGGAGGTTGAGCACGTAGAAGTGCAGCCGGTTGGCCTCGTCCACGTACTCGTACTCGCTGCCGGAGTTGGCGCCCGCGTGGAACAGCGCGTCGGAGAGCTGCCGGTAGTCACCCATGGTGATCTTCTGCGGGGTGCCGTCCGGCTGGTAGAAGTCCACCATGTCGATGTCCTGCGGGTTGGCGTCGACGACCCAGACGAACGGCGCGCTGTCGGCGTTCTTCGTCTTGCTGATCAGTACGCCGTTGTCGGGCGTGAACGAGTCTGCGCCCATCCGGTCGACGACCTCGACGGTGTAGTTGTTGTAGCGGCCACCGTCGCAGAGCGGGTCGGTCGCCACGGTGCACGCCGGTGAGCGGTCGGCGTCCATGGCGATGTTGATGCCGGTCAGCCCGTTCTCACCCGCGTCCACCGCGCGGGCGGTCACGTCGGCGACGACCATGCCCGACGTGCCGAGCGCCTCCCGCGAGAGCCGCAGCGCGTGCTCCTCACCGAGCAGCCCGATCTTCAGCTTGTCCCGCAGCGTGTGCAGCGACCCCATGGATCCGCCGTTCACCGGCGGGATCTGCCAGCGGGTGTGCGGGCCGCCGGGGCCGTTGAACGAGCCGCGCGACATCATGCTCCAGATGCCGGTGTACGCGCGACGCAGCGGGGTGCCGTACGGGTTGTTGTAGTTGTCGCCGATGCTCAGCAGGTGGCTCAGCTCGTGGGCGTAGACGCCCATGCCCGAGCTCTCCGCCTGCGTCGACGAGCCGCCGCCCGCGTTCGGCCAGATGGTGGCCGCCGCCTTCCAAGACGTCCAGGGGACGTAGCGGGTCGACGCCCAGTTGGGCAGCGCGGGGTCCGGCGGGCCCCAGGCGTCCGGCACGTCCTCCTTGGTCTGGAACATCATCTGGCCGAACTCCTGCCAGGTGGAGGACTCGTCCTGGCCGGCGGAGAGGATGAAGACCAGCTCGAAGCTGTCGGCCACCTCCTCGCCGACCGCGGCGCGCCAGGCGCCCAGACCGTCGGTGCGGATGTTCTTCGCACACGTGTCCCCTGCCGGGCAGGCGCCGGGGTTGAAGCCGTTGTCGATGCCGTACTGGTAGGACTTCGCCGGCATCTCGTACGGGCCGAAGCCGGTGAGGTCGACGCCGTAGCGGCCGTTGGAGTCCTGCATCCAGTACTCGTGCAGGGTGTGTCCCTTGTTCAGGTCGCCCGGCTTGTTGAGGAAGTCGGTGTAGAACTGCGAGACCTGGGTTCGGGGCACGTTGGTGGCGCTCGCCTGCGGGTTGCCGAAGACCGTCGAGCCGGCGGGCTGGGTGATGACGAAGGGCTGGTCGACGTAGTCCAGGGTGACCAGGGCGATGTTGAAGTTGCGGACGGATCCGCGCACGTTCGGGTCGGCCCAGTTCTTGCCCGGAACCCGCTTGTAGTCGTCCCAGGTCATCGAGTCCGGGTTCTGCCAGTTCTGCGGATCGATGGCCTGAAAGGGCGCGGGACCGTCCGGCGGATGGCCACCTGGTGCGGCGGTGGCCGGCCCGGTGGCGCCGGTCGCGACGAGGACGGTCGCGACTGAAGCGGCCATCACCGAACGCCACACCGCGCGCCTGGAGGGCAGAAGGTGCATCAGATCACCTCTCAGGTCGGGGGTTGGAGAAGGCGGGGCGATCGACGGCCGATGACGCTCACCGTCCACATGATCACTCCAAGTTTCGAATCTAGGAGTCGACCCGTCCCCGGTCACTGTGCAGATGTCGGCACGTGGACCGGGTCGCGTTCCGACACCTGCAGGAGACGGGTTTGCGTCGGTTCCACCGGCACGTCGGAACCGACGGCCTCGCAGTTGGATCACCTCTTGCCGATGGCCGGTACCGGGCGTAGGAAGAACACCACCCCGCACCCGGTCCGCGCCCGCCTCCGCCTCGCACCTCACCGGGTGTCCGTCCACTGAGTCCACCGTCGAAGGAGATGCGTGTGACGACCCGCAGCCGGCTCCGTCTTTCCGTGTCCGCGCTGGTGACCGCCGGTGTCGTGCTGCTCGGCACGGCCGCCGCCGCGACCCCGCCCGGCGGTCCGACGCATCCCGCCACCAACGGCGACTGTGATCCGATCGACCCGACCGCCTGCCTGCTGCCGTTCCCGAACGACTACTTCACCGTGCCCGATCCGGCCAGCCCGACCGGCAAGCGGGTGCGGCTCACGGCCGACGCGATGCCGTCGAACGTGCAGGGCGTCCCGATCGACCCGACGGAGTGGAACCGGCAGGACGGGTTCAGTCCCGGCTCACCGATCCTCGTGCACGTGCCCGGCCTCGACGCGGCGGCCACCGGGATCGCCCCGGTCACCGACATCGGCCGCTCGCTCGCCCCGGACGCGCCGATCGTGCTCGTCAACAGCGCCACCGGCGAACGCACGCCGTACTGGGCGGAGCTGGACGCGCACGGCACCGGTCAGCCCGACCGGCAGCTGCTCATCATCCGCCCGGCGGTGGCGCTCGCCGAGGGCACCCGGTACGTCGTGGGCCTGCGCGGCATGCGCGACGCGCAGCGGTCGGTGATCCCCACGCCGAAGGCGTTCAAGTCCTACCTCACCGGCGCCGGTCTCGGCCGCCGGGATCCCCGCGTGCCCCAACTGAAGCGAGTCTTCGCCGACCTGAGCCGAGCCGGCGTCAAGCGTCACAACCTCTATCTGGCCTGGGACTTCACCGTGGCCAGCCGGCAGGGTCTGACCGGGCGGATGTTGAGCATCCGCGACAGCGCGTTCGGCGCTCTGCGCGCCGCGGCACCGCCGGTCACCGTCAGCCAGGTCACCGACTACACGCCGGAGCAGGACCCGCGGATCGCGCGGCAGGTGGTCGGCACGGTCGGCGTGCCGTCGTACCTGACCGGCGACGGTGGCCCCGGCTCGCGGCTGCACTACGGGCCGACCCGCGGCGACGGGACGCCGCCGACCAGGTACGCGCTGCCCACGCCGTCGGGTGCGACGGTGCAGGCGGACTTCGTCTGCAACATCCCGCGCAGCGCCTCCGCGTCCCGCCCGGCACACCTGTCGCTCTACGGCCACGGGCTGCTCGGCAAGCCGACCGAGATCAACGCCGGCAACGTCAAGACGATGTCGGCCACCTACGACTTCACGTTCTGCGCCACCAGTTGGATCGGCATGGCCGACGCCGACGTGCCCTACGTGGCCGACACCTTCGCCGACCTCAGCGCCTTCCCCGCCGTGGTGGACCGGCTGCAGCAGAGTTACCTGAACTTCCTCTTCCTGGGCCGGGCGATGATCCACCGCAAGGGGTTCGCCGCCGAACCGGCGTTCCAGGACGCTCACGGACGGCCGCTGATCGACGTGGCGGGCGGCCTGCACTACGACGGCAACAGTCAGGGTGGGATCAACGGTGGCGCGCTCACCGCCATCGCCCAGGACTGGACCCGCTCGGTGCTCGGCGTGCCGGCCATGAACTACTCCACGCTGCTGCAGCGCAGCGTGGACTTCGCCCCGTTCCAGCAGATCATGGACGGCTCCTACCCGGATCGCGCCGACCAACAGCTGATCTTCGCCCTGCTGCAGATGCTCTGGGACCGGTCGGAGGCGAACGGGTACGCCCAGCACATGACCGAACGGCCGCTGCCGCGCACCCCCGCACATCAGGTGCTCATGCACGTGGCCTTCGGCGACCAGCAGGTCTCCCCCGCCGCGGCCGAGGTCCAGGCGCGCACCATCGGCGCTCGACTGCACACACCTGCCCTCGCCGCCGGCTGGTCGGCCGACGTGAAGCCCTACTGGGGCATCCGGCCGATCGCGAGGTACCCGTACACCGGTTCGGCGATCGTGATCTGGAACAGCGGCGCGGCGTACGCGCCACCGACGACGAACCTCGCCCCGGCCGGTCCCGAGTACGGCGACGACCCGCACGAGTTCCCGCGCGCCCAGCCCGGAGCGCAGCAACAGAAGGCGACGTTCCTGCTCACCGGCAAGGTCATCGACGTCTGCGCCGGTCGACCCTGCGCATGACTCGGGCCCGCCCGACGCGGCACGCGCCGCGTCGGGCGGTTCGCCGTCGACCGAGGTCTCGGCGCGCCCGGCCCTCGAGAGCATCCATATCCCACCTCGGGAACTCCGGTTGCTCCGCTGCCCGCTGCCGGAGACCGCCGCTGACCTGCTCATCGCGTCGCCCTCGCCGGCCTGGGCCGTGCCCACCGGTGGGCCCCTCCCATCCGTAGCCGCGCTCGCAGTGGTCGGTGTACGTCGAGGCCTGTCAACCTTCGGGCCCCCTTCCGCGTCGTCTTCGGTGACAGCGCGGCGGGGAGGGAGCGGCAGGATGGGCGGTCACGGCGAGGGGGCGGCGGGTGGATGACGGCGGTTTTCGCGAGTTCGTCGAGGTGCGCTACGGCGATCTGCTGCGAACGGCGTACCTGTTGACCGGTAGCCGGGACACGGCGCAGGACCTGGTGCACGACGCCCTGCTCAAGGCGATGCGGCATTGGCGCACGGTCGGTGACCCGATGGCGTACGTGCGCCGGTCGATGGTCAACGAGCGGACAAGTCGGTGGCGGCGATTCGGGATGCGCGAGCTGCTGACCGCGGCCGTGCCGGATCGGTCTCGCCCGGACTCCACCGAGGCGGTCGTTGTTCGGGACGAACTGCTGGCGGCTCTGGATCAGCTGCCCGCGCGGATGCGGGCGGTGCTGGTACTGCGGTATTGGGAGGACCTTTCCGAAGCTGAGGTCGCGGCGACGATGGGCTGCTCCGTCGGGACGGTGAAGAGCCAGGCCGCGCGTGGGCTGGCTCGGTTGCGTGCGGTGCTGCGGCCGGCCCCGGTTGCTCGGCCGGGGGTCGGTGGCGAGTTGATGGGGGATCGGGCATGAGCGTGGACGAACTGCGTACCGGGCTGGCACGGATCGCGGAATCGGTGGTGCCGGACGAAAATCCGTACGGCCGGTTGCTGCGTCACGCCCGACGGCGCAAGCGCCGCCGACTCGCCGGCCTGGGAGCGGCGGTGGCCGGCGTTATCGCCGCGGCGCTGCTCGGCCCGGTCACACTCGGTGCCGGATCGGGCGGCCAAGACCCGTCCGGCGATTGGGTGGCCACCGGCTATCCGATCACCTCGGACTGGGAGTGGCGGCTGATCAACTCACCGACGCGAGGGAGCCTGGCCGCAGACGGGGATCTCATCGAGGAGTTGACCAGGCTGTTCGACCGGAACCGCGCCGAGCTTCGGGTGTCCGAGTCACTGCCGCAGGTCAAGGTGCTCTACGCCGACGAGTCGGCCGGGTTCCGGCAGATACTGGTCGTCTATCACTCGGACACGGCCGCTGCTCTGGTCGACCAGAAGGTTCCGGCGGGCACCCCGCCTCAGCAGGCCCTGCGCAACCACACCGGCTTCGTCAACGGGCGGGTGAGCCCGTTCAGCGTGATCGATGCCGCGTACCTGCAGGGGCCGGAGGCACAGGCATTCCTGGGTCTCGCTCCGGCCGGCTGCATCGTCTCGGTGGCGGACGGAGCCGTCGTGGGCGCGGACGGAGCCGTACGCCGGCGGTGGGAACCGTCGCCGACGGGTGACTACGTCGTCCTGGATGCGTCGCGGGTTCGCGGGTGGTGGCGGGTCGAGTGTGAGGGGCAGGTCCGGGTGGCAGAGCCGGTGGGCGACCGTAGCGACGTCATCCGTGGCGAAGGTGGCCGGTACCAGCCGACCGAGCTGGCCGACGCCCTGCCTGCCGGAGCTACCTCCAGAAGAATGGACGCGTGGCGGGCCGAGCGGTTTGGCGGCGTCTCCTACCGGACGCTGATGGACATGACCGGCCTGCCGTCCACCCCTGACCCCGTGGTCCGCTGGTCCGGACGCTTGGACGGCGAAGGCCATCCGGAGGCCGCCGTCGTCGGCCCGGCCTCGGGCACCGGCCCTCTCGTGCTGCACGTGGGAGCCCAGGGAAGCCTGCTGGCACTCGCCGGGCCCGGCAACATCGCTTCGGAGGACGCTGCGGGAGAAGACCTCTCCAGCGCCAAGGTCTCACTGGTCGCAACGGCGGTCGCAACCTCGGCGAAGTTGGCCGCGGTCCGGGTGCCGGCTGCCTCCGGCGGGCACGCCGTGTTGACGAATCGGCTGCTGGTCGTCCCACCACCCGGGGCGGCCCGCGTCGATGCCGTCGCCGCCGAAGCTCCTGGCGGGGTGCGGGCTTCGGCAGAGGTCCGAAGCGGTGCGGCCGTACTCACGCTGGATGTCGGTGCGGAAGTCACCCTACGCGCGCTGGACCGCACCGGCGCACTCCTCGCGTCGGCACCTCTCCGGGAGCTGGCCCGCGGCGAGCGCATCTTCAACGAACCACTGGTCCACGCCTGGTAGCGACCTGCCGGCCCGGCCCCGCCTCTCGGTAGCCGGGCTGGCAGGTGTCCGCAGGCGACGCCGCCGCGACCCACGTCCCGTCCGGTCAGGTCGGCGAGGTGGGGCGTACCTCGGATCCGCCGCCTCCGGTCGGGTCGAGGAAGACGTAGCGGATCGTCGGGAAGAGCTCAAGGAGGCGCCGCTCGGCCTCGTCGGCGGCGACCTCGACGTCGGTGCTGCTCGCCGTCGAGACGAAGTCGACCTTCGCGGCGACGAGAATGCTCTCCGGGCCGAGGTGGAGGGTGAGCAGCTCGTGCACGCGCTCCACGGCGGGCACGGCGAGCAGCTCGTGCCGGATCCTGGCCCGTCCACGCGCCGGCACCGAGCGGCCGATCAGCAGGGTGATGTTGCTGTAGCCCAGGATCCCGGCGACGCAGATGAGCAGCACGCCGATGGCTATCGACGCCAGGCCGTCCCAGAGCGGATCACCGGTCAGGTGGGTGAGGCCCACTCCGGCGGCCGCCAGCGCGAGGCCGACCAGGGCTGCGGAGTCCTCGAAGAAGACGGCCCTGGTCGGGGTGTCGGAGCCCTGCCGCACCAGCAGGAGCGGGTGGACGACGAAGCGCCGGGCCCGGGCCCGGATCTGGCGGACCGACCGGGCCAGCGAGATGGACTCGAGCACGGCGGCGACGGCGAGCACGAGGTACGCGAGGAGCTGTTGCTGTTGCCGGTCGGGGGACCGGATCGCCTCGACGCCCTCGTCGATCGAGAGGCCGCCGCCGATCAGGAAGGTGGCGACGGCGGCGAGCAGCGCCCAGACGTACGTCTCCCGGCTGTGCCCGAACGGCCGCTCCTCGGTGGGTGGCCGGGCGCCGCGGCGTAGGCCGACGAAGAGCAGCACCTCGGTGGCGGTGTCGGCCAGCGAGTGCATGGCCTCGGCCAGCATCGCCGCCGAACCGGAGACGAACCCCACGATGCCCTTCGCCACCGCCACACCGAGGTTGACCAGGCCGGCCAGCACGACGGTGCGGAGATTCCCTCCGGATTCTGGCGATTCGGGCATGCCCGCAGCTTATTGCCCGACGAGTGGCCGGATCGGACAGTCGGTCAGACCCGGGGACGGCGTGGCGGCCGGGCGCGTGCGCGCCCGGCCGCCACGGGCTGTCAGGTCAGCTCTGACCTCCCAGGTACATCGCGTTGAAGAGCAGGCGGTAGGTGCCGTGCGACTGCGCCCGGTGCTGCGGCTTGAAGCCGATCATCACCACCTGGCCGTCGCCCACCTTGGCCGTCACGACGGCGGCCTTCCCGCCGATGACGTCCTCACCGAGGAGGAAACCGCTCTTGAGCAGGTTCGACTCCGGCCAGGTGGCCGCCACCGAGACGCCCTTCGCGCCCTCCTCGACCTCGAACGCGGGGCCGTCCGCGACGAACGCCGCCGTGTTCGAACCGAATCCGGAGCCGACCGGGTCACTGCCGTCGACGTTCAGGTTCAGCACCGAACCGGGGATGTTGTACTGGGTCTCCTCCACCCCCTGCGTGACGTCCGTGACCGGCACGTCGAACGCCTCGATCGGCAGCTGGGCGGCCCGGTTCAAGGTCACCACGGTGCCGCCGGCCTCGACGAACGCCTTCAGGTTGGCCACGCCGGCGTCGGTCATCCCGCCGGTGTACTCCGCGGGCAGGGAGCCCGCGGCCCGGCCGTTGCGCATCGAGTTGTACGTGGCGTCGGGCAGCACGATGGTGTCGAACTTCGCCCGCAGGTCACCGGCGCGGACCGCCGCGTTCGTCAACTTCTCGTACCCGAACCCGAACTGCTCCAGGATGAGCCGGGTCCAACCCTCGTCGTAGTTGTTGTACCCGTCGTACAGGCCGACCCGCGGCGCGGCGATCTTGGTCACCTTCTTCGGCTTCGCGTCCACCGCCGCGATGCTCAGGCCCAACCGGGTGGCCAGCTCGGTCACCCGCGTGTCGGTGCCCGCCCCGGGCGTGACCAGGAAGGTTCCGGCCGGCAGCTTGCCGGTTCGGGTCGTCACCTCGCCGTCGCTACGGGAGACCTTGTCCCCGGCGGCGAGCAGCGCGTTCACCGCGGTCGCGCTGTCGTTGACCCGGGGGTCGAGGGCGTACGCGTGCTTCGGCGCGCCGGCGACCACCCCCGCCGGCACGGTCGGCCAGTCGACGTCGACGGTGCTGGCGCGCACCTTCTCGTCGAGCTTGTCGACGGTCACGCCCATCTGGAACGACAGGGTGTAGCCGGTGATGTCGTACGGCGGCTCCAGCGGGCCTCCGGGGTAGAGCCGCCGGTCCGGGTACTTCTGCGCGTTGAGCAGGTCGAGGACCGCCGCCCGGTAGGGCTGGGCCTCACGCACCAGGTAGCTGCCGGCCGGGTAGGTGCGCTCCCCCACGACGAACGAGTCCGTGGCGCGCTCGACCCGGACGTTGTTCCACCGCAGCTTGTCCACCAGCTTCGTGGCGGTCGGGAAGTCGGCCTGGTCGGCGGGGATCACGTAGGTGGTCTTGGCGCCGTTCTTGGCACCGTCCCGGGCCATCTTCGCCACGCCGGCGAGCAGGGCCTCCCGGTCGTCGCTGGCGACCCGCAGCATCGCCCACGACGCCGTCTTGATGTACTCGCAGCTCTGCGACAGGTGCCACTCCCCACCCTTCCAGGGGCTGGGGTAGAAGACCGACGGTTCGCTGGTCGAGGTGCCGTCGGCGAACGTCTTCGGGAAGCTCGCCGGGTCGTAGTAGCGCGGCGTCGCCGAGGCGTGCGCCGTCTCGGTCAGGATGCCGATCTGGTTGTGGTAGTACGGCGCGGTGCGGGCGCCGCCGTTCCACCAGATGTCGTAGGACTGGCGGGCCAGTGCGCCGCCCTTGTCCTCGCGCTCCAGCCGCTGGCCCATCGCGTCACCGACGAGGTTGACGCCCCGGACCACCTGGGGGTGGATGTTCGGGTTCAGCGGGTCCTCGTAGGGCGGGATGCTGATCCGGGCGGGGAAGACCGCCGTCTGGTGCACGTTGTGCATGACCTGCGGGATCCACTCGTGGAAGAGTTGGCGACCGACGTTCTGGGTCTCCTGCAGGTTGAACATGTACCAGTCACGGTTGTTGTCGTGGCCGGCGTACTTCTGGTACAGCTCCGGATAGCCGGCGTCCTGGTACGGGCCGCCGAGGTTCTTGCGGTACCACTCGGCGACCTTCGTCCCGCCGTCCGGGTTGACGTTCGGCACCAGCAGGGTGACGACGTTGTCCCGGATCGACTGGGCCTCGGGGGTCTCGCTGGTGACCAGGTCGTACGCGAACTGCGGCGCGGTCTGGTGCCCCGCCACCTCGGTGGAGTGGATGCCGAAGTCGACCCAGGCGACGGCCTTGCCGGTCTTCGCCAGGTCACGCGCGTCCTTCTCGGAGAGCTTGTCGCCCTGGGAGAGCCGTACGGAGGTCTCCCGGTAACGCTCGAGGTTCTCGTCCTTGAGGTTCTTCTCGGAGGAGACGATGGCCATCAACTGCGGCCGACCCTCGCTGGTCTTGCCGATCTCGACCAGCTTCATCCGGTCGCTGGCCTTGTCGAGCTTCCGGTAGTAGTCGGCGATCTGCTCGTAGGTGGCGAGCTTGAAGTCGGCGCAGGGCACCCAGCCGAGCACTGCTTCCGGTTTCGGTACCCGTTTGTCGGCGGTGGCCACGGATCCGGACGTCAGCACCGGCGCACCGATCATCGCCAGTACGCACGCGACCGGAACCGCGGTACGAGACAGTCTTCGTTTCACCAGACATCCCTTCACGTTGAACGACGAAAAAGGGACCGAGAGGGCGGCCGCGCCACATCGGACTCGATCGATTCAACAAGCTTCGATCGATTTGAGGAACGGCCGGGCCCGCACTAGAGCAAATCTTGAGCCTCGCCGGAGCGGCACCCGGGCCGCCCGGGCGGCGATATCCGGTGGAGTGTGCGGATTCCGCGCCGACGATTCGACGGGAACGGTCGATCAGGGAGGAACTATTCCCAGGGGAGCTTGCGCAGGGCGAGTTCGGCCAGGCGTCGCAGCTCGGTGCGGCCGGCGCCGGAGGCGGCCTGGACCGCGAAGCCCTGGGAGAGGGCGATGACGTAGGCCGCGGCGTCACGTGGCTCGACGGCCGGCGGGAGGTCGCCGGCGGCCCGGGCGCGGGCGAAGCGTTCGGTGAGCAGCTCTTCGGCGCTGCGCCGGCGGGCGGTGAGGTCGGCCTTGGCCTCGGCGGCGGTGTCGCCGGCCACCAGCGCGCCCTGGACCAGCAGGCAGCCGGGTGGGGTGTCGGTTCCGGTGGTGGCGTCGGCGGCCCCGAGCAGCCAGCGTCGCGCGACCTCCCGGGCCGTGTCGGCCTCGATCGCCTCGGCGCCGTAGCCGAAGACGGTGCTGCTGTAGTGGTCGACGACCTGCTTGAACAGGCCTGCCTTGGAGCCGAAGGCGGCGTAGATGCTGCCGGGCTTGAGGTTGGTGGCGGTCGACAGATCGGCCATGGTGGCGCCCTCGTAGCCCTTGGTCCAGAAGACGTGCAGCGCCGACTCCAGAACGCGCCCGGTGTCGAACTCGCGTGGCCTGCCCATCGCCATGGTGACCTCCCACACTTTTTGGTCGCTCATTCAAGATATCACTTGGCCGTCCCGACCTCGCATGACATCTTGAATGGGCATTCAACAAAGATGGAGGCAAGTATGACGACGAAGACTCTGGCCGGGAAGGTCGCGATCGTCACCGGCGGCTCCCGCGGCATCGGTGCGGGCATCGCCCAGCGGCTCGCGGCGGCGGGCGCGACGGTCGCGATCACCTACAACTCCTCCGCCGAGCGGGCCGAGACGGTGACGAAGTCGATCGGCGAGGCCGGCGGCACGGCGGTGGCGTTGCGGGTCGACGCCGCCGACCGGGAGGCCGTGCGTGCCGGCGTCGCGGAGGTGGTGGAACGCTTCGGTCGGCTGGACATCCTCGTCAACAACGCCGGCGTCACCGTCGTCGGCCCCGTCGAATCGATCAGCGAAGCCGACTACGACCGCAACCTCGCCGTCAACCTCACGGCCGTCTTCATGGCGAGTCAGGAGGCGCTGCGGCACCTCGGCGACGGCGGGCGCATCATCACGATCGGCAGCATCAACGCCGACCGGATCCACTTCGGCGGCGGCAGTGTCTACGCCCTGACCAAGGCCGGTGTGGCCGGTCTGACGCGGGCGCTCGCCCGGGAGGTCAGTGGCCGGGGCATCACCGTGAACACGGTGCAGCCGGGCCCGGTCGACACCGACATGAACCCGGCCGACAGCCCGTTCGCCGAGATCACCCGACCGCACATCGCGGTCGGCCGTTACGGCACCGCGGGCGAGGTGGGCAGCCTCGTCACCTACCTCGCCGGTCCGGACGCCGCCTACATCAGCGGGGCCACGATCAACGTCGACGGCGGCTTCGCCGCCTGAGGAGAGCCGGCCGCCGCGAGCACCGACGGTGCGGGTGCAGGGCGGGAACGCCTCCCGCCCTGCACGCGCGTCACTGGGTCAGTTCGGCGACCTGTTCGGCCGTCAACCGGGGAGCGTCGGCAGCTCGCGTGCGCAGCGCCGCGGGAGACGGGTCGGCGGGGCGGCGCAGGTGCCAGTCCGTCGTGGCCTGGTAGGCGGCGACCACCGACAGGAGCCGGTCCTCGCCGTACGGGAGGCCACCGAGGATGGTGCCCATCGGCACTCCCGCGGCGGTGAACCCGATGGGGAAGGCGATCTCCGGCAGACCCAGGATGTCGAAGGGCACCGGGTCGGTCTGCACGACGACGTCACACCCGTCGAAGAGCTCGTGCAGGACCCGTTCCATCAACAGCAGCCTGGCCCGTTGCCCGGTGATGAACTCGTTGCCGCCCATCAACGCGCCCTGCAACCAGCTGGTCACCGACACACCGAAACCGCGCAGGTCGCTGCGCAGGTACGGCATGAACGGCTCGCTGCGCTCGGGCAGGCGCACGTTGTTGAAGGTGCCTCCGGTCAGCTGGCTCCACCCCTCGGGCAGAGCCACGTCGACCAGCGTGACACCGGGGATCGCGGCGAGCTGCGTCAGGTACACCTGCCGGGCCAGCGCGGTGGCCGAGGTGCCGTCCGCGAATCCGGGCAGCACGCCGACGCGGGTGTCCCAGCGCAGCCTGACCCGGTTACGCCGGTACACGGGAGTGGCCGCGTCGATCAGATCGGGCACCTCGGGCAGGCCCTGGCTGCGCGGGTCCGCCGGATCCTCGCCCGCCATCGTGGTCAGCATGATGGCGGCGTCCTTGGCGTCGCGGGCCAGCGGACCGGGATGGTCGCGGGTGTACGTGAGCGGAATGATGCCGGCCGCCGAGACCCGACCCATGGTCGGCTTCAGGCCGGTCAGGTTCTGCGCGTTCGACGGGGAGGTGATCGAGCCACCGGTCTGCGTGCCGATACCCGAGGTGGCCATCCGGCCGGCCACCGCCGTGGCGGTGCCGGTGGACGACCCGCCGGGGTCGACGTTGCGGTTGGCGGGCGCCCAGGCGTTCACCGTGGTGACCACGCCGGCCGGGGTGGTGGCCCGGGTGGTGGCCAGCGGCCCCATCTGGGTCTTGCCCAGCAGGATCGCGCCGCCCGCCTTCAACCGGGCCACCGCGGTGGCGTCGTAGGGCGGCACGAAGTTCTCGAAGAGGAAGGAGTTCGCGGTGGTGCGTACCCCTTCGGTGTAGTAGTTGTCCTTGATCGCCAGGGGGATGCCGTGCAGCGCGCCTCGCCGGGGTCGCCGGGCCGCGTCCCGTGCCGCGGCGATCGCCGCGTCGGCGAGCACCACGTTGAACGCCTGGTAGACGCCGTCGTACGTGGAGATCCGTGCCAGCATGGCCTCGACCAGCCGCTGCGGCGTGAGCTTGCCGGCGCGGATGAGCCAGGCCGCTTCGGCGATGGTGAGTTCGGTCGGATCGGCGAGCGCCTCCGGCCGGGGCTTCGTGTAGGCGTTGGGCCGGTCCAGCGCGGGTTCCCGCTTGCCCGCAGGCGTGCCCGCCGTGGCGATCGCGGGGAGCGCGACGGTGGCGCCCGCGGCGGAGGCGGTCGCCAGTACGGCGGCGCGGGTCAGAAAGGCCCTACGGTCGATCGAACGGTCGAGTGGTTCGCCAGTCATGCCTTCCGCCATTCGGTGCTGTTCGCGGGGTAGAGGACCGGGGCGTGCTGCTGCGACAGCGCCTTGGCCACCTCGGGGTCGGTGGCGCCGCTCACGGGCAACTGGTACGCGGCGAGCGTCGCCACGGTGCCCCGCAGGAACGAGCGCAGCGACGCGAGTACGGAGTCCTGACCCGGCGAGCCGGTCTCCGGATCCGGGGTGCTACCCGGCGGAAGCTGGTCCAGGTCGATGCCGAGCGCGGCGAGCCGGGCCCGGATCAGGGTGTTCAGCTCGGCGTCCGTCGGTGGAGTAGGGGCCATGCGCTCTCCTCCAAGTGCTTCACGGGTGGGGGTGGCATTGCGCGAAATGATCTGAACCTAGGCCCGACCCGATGATCTGAAAGCGCGGAGAGCATGGAAATTGAGCAATATTTGAGTCTGTCGTTCGGCGGCCCCCTCCCCCGCAGACGGAGGAGGGCCCGCTCCGCCCCGTGGGGTGGAACGGGCCCTCGCCCCGGCTTCGGTCAGGCGGTCGCCACCCCGAAGACGTGGATGACGCCGCCGTTGGCGTTGGTCGGCAGCGTCAGGCTGGTCAGCTGCTTGCCCGGCTGCAGCTCGATGGGGGTCGTCGCGAAGACGTAGGTGCCCACTGGGTCGATGCCGTTGCCCAGCACGTCGCGGTACGCGGTGTGCACGGCCGTCAGGTTGCCGAAGGACGGCTGCTGGAAGCCGCCGCTCAACGTCCAGTCGCTGAAGCCGATCTCCGCCTGCTGGGTGGTGCCGTCGGCGTAGGTGAGCGTCACCGTGCCGCTCGCGTCGCCGAAGGCGGCGCTGCCGAGCACACTCAGCTTCGTGTCACCCTCGGCCGACGCGACGCGCAGCACCTGGTTGCCGCCGCCGACGAGGATGTTGTCGGGGTCGCCGGGGGCCACGTTCGGCCAGGTGAAGTCGAACCCGTTGACCGAGACGGTGGAGCCCGGCGTCACCCCGGCCGCCTCGAGCGCCTTGGCGGAGTAGCTCCAGCCGCCGGTGTCGAAGTTGGCCTGCGGGTTGGTGTCGTCGGCCGAGATCCCGTTGTTGTTCAAATTCCACAGCACGCTGTCGCGTACGGCGACCGTCACCGGGAGCGTCACGGTGGGCAGCGCCCGCCCGGACGAGGTGGCGGCGGTGACCGAAACGGTGTAGGCGCCGGGCTTCACGCCGGCGTCGGCCGAGACGGTCAGCGTGATGGCGGCGGAGCCGTCGCCGGAGAGTCGGAGTTCACCCGCGCCGGGGGTCACGGTCAGCCCGGCGGGCGCGGTGACGTGCCAGCGAACCTTCGCCGGGTCGTCGGTGAGCGCCTGCACCTTGTACGTCGTCTCCGCCTTGCTGCCCGGCTCCACCTTCATGGCCTGCGGGCTGACACCGGTCAGGTACGGCTGCCGGCCCTGACCGAACGACGGCGGCGTGTCGGCGGGCGAGCTGCCCCAGGATCGGTTCGGCTTGGCGCCGAGCGCGAAGTCCAGCTTGCCGCCCTTCTCGACGAGCGAGGCGGGGACCCAGGTCTTCGTCGACTTCTTGCCGTCGACCCGCAGCGACTGGATGTACAGGTTCTTCGCCGAGGCGTCGGGGGCGTTGACCGTGATACCCCGGCCGTGTCCGGTATCGATCACCGCGCGGGTGAAGAGCGGCGCGGAGAGCACCAGGTCGGCGCGGCTGGGGTTCTGCGGGTACAGGCCGAGCGCCGAGAAGACGTACCACGACGACATGGTGCCGGCGTCGTCGTTGCCGGGGATGCCGCCGGGGGTGTTGCCCCAGAGCTGGTCGAGCACCGCCCGGACCGTCTCCTGCGTCTTGTGCGGGACACCCAGGTAGTTGTAGACGTACGGCGCGTTCATGTCCGGCTCGTTGGTCGGGTCGTAGCGCGTGAGATCCCGGGCGGAGAAGTCGAAGCTGCCGTCCGGCGTACGGAAGAAGGCGTCGAGCCGCTGCTCCGCCGCCTTGTCACCGCCCATCGCACGGGCGAGACCGGCCACGTCGGAGTAGACCATCCAGGTGTAGCGGGCGCTGCTGCCCTCGACGAACCCGTTCTCGGTCGCCGGGCTGAAGGACCGCTCCGCCCACGCGCCATCGGCCTTGCGGGCGCGGGGGTACCCGCCCTGCGGGGTGGCCGTCAGGTCGAACACGTTGCTCCAGTTCCCCGAGCGGTCGAGGAAGGTCTTCTGGGTCGCGTGGTCACCGAGCCGCCCGGCCAGCTCAGCCAGGCCGAAGTCGGCGACGGCGTCCTCCATCGTCTCGGCCGTACCACCCCAGCAGGAGCAGCCGTCGGCCGGGACATAGCCGAGTTCGAGGTACTTGTCGAGGGCGGGACGCTGACCGACGCAGGCGACGTTGCAGCCGGCGCTGTCCGAGTCGTTCGCCGTCGGGACCGTCGCGGCGGTGATCAGCGAGCGGAGGGCGCCCTTGACGTCGAAGTCCCGGCCACCGAAGGCGTAGATGCCGGCGAGCGCCGGCGCCGCCGGGTCACCGGACATGACGCTCGTCTTCCCGCTGCCCAGCAGCCAGCGGTCCCACTCGCCGTCGCGCTGCGACGCGTAGTTGAACAGCGACTGCGCGAAGTCACTGCCGGCCTTCGGGTTGATCAGGGTCATCAGCTGCACCTGGGCGCGGTACACGTCCCAGCCGGAGAAGGTGCCGTACTGCGCCTTCTGGCCCTTGGCCAGCTGGTGGGGCTTGCCGTCGGCGCCGAGGTAGCGGCCGTCGACGTCGTTGGCGAGCGTGGGCTCGAGCATGGAGTGGTACAGCGCCGTGTAGAAGGTGCTGAGCTGGTCGGCGGTGCCACCACCGACCTTGATCTTGCTCAGTTCACGCTGCCACGCCTTGCTGGCGTCAGCGCGGACCGCCTCGAAGGTCTTCTGCTGCGGGTTCTCCGCCCGCAGGTTGGCCTCGGCGTTGTCCAGGCTGACGTAGGAAACGGCGACCTTGACGCCGACCTGCTTCGTGCCGTCGGCGAAGGTGACGTAGGCGCCGGAGCCCTTACCCGCCACCGGGTAGCCGTTGTCGAAGCCGGTGCTGCCGGTGGCGGAGGAGCCGCCGGGCGTCACGGTGCCGTCCTGCCAGGTGCCGAAGCGGGCGAACGGCTGGTCGAAGTGCGCGGTGAAGTGCAGGGTGTAGAGACCCTTGCGGTTGTTCGGGCTCTGCGGGCCGCAGAAGTTCCCCGCGGTCACCGAGCCGGTGACCGTCCGGGCCTTCGCGTCCACCTGCACGGTGGCGTCGGTGCTGCCGGTCTCCGAGTTGGCGGTGCGGAACAGCATGCTGGCGGGTTGGTCGGCCGGGAACCCGAAGCGGCCCGTTCCGGTGCGCTCGGTGGTGGTGAGCTCCGCCGAGGCGCCGTTGGCGAGGCCCACCCGGTAGTAGCCGGCCCGAGCCGTCTCGTCGGCGTGCGAGAAGTCGCTCGCGTACTTCGCGTCGGAGGTGTCGGCCGTGGGTGAGGAGTCGACGTCACCCACGTACGGCATGATCGGGATGTCGCCGGCGCCGCCGTTGCAGCCGACGCCGTTGAGGTGGGTGAGGCTGAAGCCGCGGATCCGGGTCGCGCCGTACTCGTAGCCCCCCGGCGCGGGGGTGGAGACCTGGTTGCCCCGGGTGGTCTGCGGGCTCCAGGCCAGCATGCCGAAGGGGCGTACCGCCCCCGGGTAGGTGTTGCCGAGGTTCGTGGAGCCGATCAGCGGGTTGACGTAGGAGACGGGGTCGCTGACCAGTCGTGGGGCCGGGGCGGCCGAGGCGGGGGTGCCCGCGGCGGCGGTCGCGAGGGCGACCACGGCTGCGGTCGCTACTCCGGCGAGGGTTCGGCGCCGTGCGGTGTGCGCCGCACGCGCCAGTGGGTCTGACACAGTAGATGCCCTTCAGTTGACGGACCGTGTGCGCCGTGAGCACGGCGGATACGGCGCTCCGCCGGTGCTCCATCCACACCGGAGGGCCGTACCGCACCGTTCTGACAACGTTGTCGGAAGCCAACGAAGGATGTTCTGCCTTCACTCAAGGCGTGTCAAGATCTCGTGTGAAGGTCACCTGTCGGACCGGTTCGACCTCACCCGATCCGACAGGGGGCTCCGGTCACCGAAGAGGCGACCGGGATCGCCGAGACTCCGCTCACCCGCCGATCACCGGTGCCCTGCGGGCGTCGCCGGGTCCGACTCTGTCGGCTGCGCCACCATCGGCTCCGCCACCGGAGGGTGCTCCTGGGTTGACCGCCCGCGCCGGGCCCGCACCATCTCCCGGAGCCGGTAGGACCAGGCGGCGAGCAGCAGCAGGAGCAGCCCCGCCCCGAGTGACCAGGCGATCACGTCGGCCGGCTTCCTTACGGCGGGCAGGGTGATCGCCAGCGCCACCGTGGAGACACCCGGAAAGATCAGGCCCATCGCCAGGGCCTGGGCGAAGTGGCCGTCGTGCTTGCGCTTCCAGTAGAAGCTCTCCCAGCCGAAGACCCTCGCGTTGCCCGTGTACCGGGCGATGGCCGGGCCGAGGACCTGCTCGATGTACTCGCCCGCGATCCGGATGTCCCGGTACTGCGACACCACGTTGAGCCCCAGCGCGGTGCTGAGCAGCGGGAGGAGCAGCAGCAGCCGAAGGTCGGCCCGCTCGACGAGGATGAAGCCGGCCAGCGCCGCGACGACCGTGAGGTGCAGGCCGATCACGTTCTGGTTGTGGTTCGCCTTGCGCTCGATGGTGCTGCGGATCGCCGCGGCGTCGGCCAACGCGGCGGTCAACGCTCGGTTCTGCATCTCCTCGGTCATGGCGTCCCTTCGTACGCGGCCCCACTCCGGTCTACCAATCGCGATCAATACCCGGCGGCGTCGGCGTGCAGCAACCGCCGTGGCCGGCGCGGAAGGATCCGCGCCGGCCACGTCGGAGATGGTTCAGCTGGTATACGCCTCCAACTCCCAGGGCGAGTGCCCCCACGGGGTGCCCCGGGCCGTGCCGTAGATCCGCAGGTAGCGGCCGTTGGCGGCGAGCGCGGAGTGCTCGTCCACACCACCGTCGGCAGCGGTCACCGTCTTCACGTCGACCCAGGTGGTGCCGTTGTTCGAGGTCTGGATGACGTACGAGCTGCTGTAGGCCGCCTCCCAGGTCAGCTTGACCCGGCCGATCGCGGTCGGGCTGCCCAGGTCCACGCGGATCCACTGCGGATCCGAGAAGGCGCTCGACCAGCGGGTGGTGAGACTGCCGTCGACCGCCTGGGCGCCGGACATGCCGGCCCCCTCGTCGCTTGAGGTCGACGTCGGCTTGTTCAGCAGCAGATTGCCGCCCGGCGGACCGGTCGGGCCGCCGCTGTCGCCGTACACCTCGAACTCGAAGAGCGAGTAACCCCAGGCGGTGCCCCGCGTCGTGCCGGTGAGGCGGACGTACCGGCCGCTGCCGGTCAGCCCGGTCAGGTCGTCCACACCGCCGTCGCCGCCGGTCACCGTCCGGATCGTGGTGAAGTTGACCCCGTCCGGTGAGGTCTGGATCTGGTACCCGCTGCCGTACGCCGCCTCCCAGGTCAGCTTGACCCGCTCGATGTCGTACGTCGCCCCCAGGTCCACGTCGATCCACTGCGGGTCGCCGAAGGCGCTGCCCCAGCGGGTGCCGAGCGCGCCGTCGAACGCGTTGGCGGCGACGAACGCCCCCTCGACGCTGGACGCCCGCGCCGGCTTACCCCGGGCCAGGTTGCCGCCCGGGTCCGGTCCCGGCCCAGAGCCGGTGGAGAGGGTGAACTCGTCGACGTCGAAGTACGGCCCGGTGCCCTTGAAGACGAGGTAGAGCGAGCGGGTGCCGGTCGGGGCGGTGACTGCGCCGGTGACCGTGGCGAAGGTGGCGTACCCGCCGGTGGGCACCACCGTCGCCTGGCCGACCAGCGGACCGGTGGGCGAGTCGACGCGCAGCTCCAGCGTTCCACCGCCGCCGGGCGGGGCACCGACCCGGGCACTGAACGACTGGACGCCGGCCAGGTTGTACGGGTGGAACGAGATCCAGTCGTTGTTGTCGACGTAGCCGATCGCGGCTCCGCCGTGCGCGCTGCCCGGGTTGACGACCTGGATACCCGAGGAGTCGCCGAAGTGCTCGGCCTGGCGGACCCGCGGTTGCAGGACGGCCTGGGCGTGCGTGGTGAGCGGCGGCTGGCCGCCCCCGCCCAGGTCGGTGTACTCGGCGTCGATGATGCCGAAGATGTTCGCCGCGGTGTCGTGCTCGCCGTCGACCGAGGTCTGGATGACCCCGGAGCAGCCCTGCACGCTGCTGAGCTGGTGGCCGTGCGAGTCGTGGCCGAGGACGTAGTTCACCTTCACCCGGGCGCAGTTGATCGGGCCGTCCTGGGCGTCGGTGACGGTGACGGTGAACGGCACCGCGTCGCCGAAGTTGAACGTCTGCCCGTTCGACGGGGTGTTCACGGTGACCACCGGGGCGCTGTTGCCGACCGTGATGACGGTGCTCGCGGTGCCGACCTTGCCGGTGCTGTCCCGGACGGTCAGGGTCGGCGTGCGGGTTCCGCTGGTGGTGTAGGTGAAGCTCGGGTTCGCCGCTGTCGAGTCGGTGCTGCCGTTGTTGTCGAAGTCCCAGGCGTAGGTGAACGGGTCACCGTCCGGGTCGAGGGTGCCGGCCGAGGAGAACTGGACGGTCAGCGGCGCGACGCCGCTGGTCGGGTTGGCCGAGACGACCGCGCGGGGTGCGCGTCCCTCGCGGGCGTACTCGATGCGGTAGAGCGCCGAGTTCGCGTCGCCGTTGAACCAGCCGGTGCCGTAGTCGAGGACGTAGAGCGCGCCGTCGGGGCCGAACTCCATGTCCATGACCTGGGTACCGGTCCACGGAAACGGGTTGATCTTCAACGGTTGGCCGGTGCTGTCGAGCTTGATGTTCTTGATCCAGCGGCGGCCGAACTCGCCGGCGAAGTAGGTGCCGTCGAAGTACTCCGGGAACGCCACGTCGGAGGTGCTGGCCGGGTCGTACCGGTAGACCGGGCCGCCCATCGGGGACAGCCCCCCACCGGTGAACTCCGGCGGTGAACCGGAGCCGCCGTACGGCAGCCAGGCCGAAACGGCCGGCGGCAGCTGGGTGATGCCGGTGTTGTTCGGCGAGTTGTTCACCGGCCCGGCGGCGCAGGCGAACTTCGGCCCGGACGGGCCGGAGGGGAAGGTGTAGTCGTTGTAGGCGTCGTTGCGGGCCGTGCAGTACGGCCAGCCGTAGAAGCCGGGCTGGGTGATGCGGGCGAACTCCACGTTCCCGGCCGGTCCCCGGTTCGGGTCGGCGGTGCCCGCGTCCGGACCGTAGTCGCCGAGGTAGACGATGCCGGTGGCCTTGTCCACGCTCATCCGGAACGGGTTGCGGAAGCCCATGGCGTAGATCTCGGGGCGGGTCCGCGCGGTGCCCGGGGCGAACATGTTGCCGGCGGGGATGGTGTAGCCGCCCGCCGCGCTCGGCCTGATCCGGAGCACCTTGCCGCGCAGGTCGTTGCTGTTCGCCGAGGTGCGCTGGGCGTCGAAGGCCGGGTTGCGGCCGGACCGCTCGTCGATCGGGGTGAACCCGCTCGACTCGAACGGATTGGTGTCGTCGCCGGTGGAGAGGTACAGGTTGCCGGCGGCGTCGAAGTCCATGTCCCCGCCGACGTGACAGCACATGCCCCGGCTGGTGGGTACGTCGAGGATGAGCGTCTCGCTGGCCAGGTTGATGGTGTTGTCCGGGTTCACGGTGAAGCGGGAGAGTCGGTTGACGCCGTCCCAGCGGGCGAAGTCCGCCGGGGTGCCGGTGGCCGGAGCGCCGCCGCCAGGGGTGTCCAGCGGGGGCGCGTAGTAGGCGTACACCCAGCGGTTGGTGGCGAAGTTCGGGTCGGCCTTGATGCCCTGCAGGCCCTCCTCGTCGCCGGTGTAGACCGGAAGGGTGGCGGCGACCTTGGTGTTGCCGGCCGCGTCGGTGTGCCGGATCACGCCGCTGCGGGCGGTGTGCAGCACGCCCCGGTCGGGCAGGACGGTGAGGCTCATCGGCTCGCCGGTCTCGGCCACGCCCTTGGCCAGCTCCACCTGCTGGAAGTTGGTGTCGACGGTGCCGCCGCAGTCGGCCTCGGTCTCGCCGGCGGCGGTCCGGATGCCGCCGAGCAGGTGTTGCCGGAAGTTCGGGTCGGTGTACGACTCGTCGGTGTGGCCCATGCCGGTGTACCAGGCGCGGCCGCCGGAGTAGTTCTGGCACCAGGAGATGGGGTGGTCGTAGCCCATGCTGCCGCCGGTGTAGGTGCTCTCGTCCAGCGTGGCGAGCACGTGCACGCTGCCCCGGGGGTTGGTGCGGTAGTTGTACCACTCGTCGAGCCGGCTCCACCGCTGCGGCAGCGTCTCGGTGGAGGGGTGCACGTGGTCGGCGACCTTGACGGTGGCGGTCTGGTTGGCCGGGTGGGAGGCGAAGTACGCCCCGACCAGCCCGCCGTACCAGGGCCACTCGTACTCGGTGTCGGAGGCGGCGTGCACGCCGACGTAGCCCCCGCCCCCCTGGATGTAGCGCTCGAACGCGGCTTGCTGGGCGGCGTTGAGTACGTCACCGGTGGTGGAGAGCCAGATCACCGCGGCGAACCGGTCCAGGTTGGCGTCGGTGAACTGCGCGGCGTCCTCGGTGGTCTCGACGGTGAACCCGTTGGCGGCGCCGAGCTGCTGGATGGCGGCGATGCCGGGGCCGATGGAGCCGTGCCGGAACCCGGCGGTCTTGCTGAACACCAGCACGGTGAAGGGTGCGGCGCTGGCTGCGGGCGGAAGGGCGGTGATGCCGCCGAGCACGAGGATCGCGCTCAGCGCGGCACCGAGCCACGCTCTCAGGGGTCTGCGCACGGTGGGTCCTTTCGCGCGGTGGGGACGGCGTGCGCCGATCACGCCTCGGTGGTGTGGAGGGGGTGATGGTCGGGCCTTGATTGCCGCTCGCCCGGCGCGCCGACGCCACTACGAGCCTGAGACATTTAGCTGCATCGTTGCGATACGCGTGGCGAGCGTCAAGCGGTCTATCGCCATTTGTGAGAGCGCTTTCTCCGCAGTTCAGGGACGACCGTCGAGCGCGAGCTCAAACACGGGTGAGAAGAAGGGAACGACGATGTCTAGACTTCGCGTCGTGACAGGCATCGGCGCCGATGAGCGCGTTCGCGAGGCGTGGATGCGGGTCGAGGGTGGGCTCGGTCGCGTCCTGCCGGCTTCCCTACCGCAGCTTGCGGCACCGGCCGAGCTGCCGGCGATCGACGCGGTGGAGGTCGCCTTGGCCGTGTCGCTGCCGGAGGATTTCCGCGCCAGTCTCCGCATCCACGACGGAACGGGGTGGCCCCACTCCGGCTCCGGCCAGCCGAGCCCGGTACCGCTGGATCACCTCTACGACACCGACCAGATCATCAAGGCGACCCGGATGTGGCGCGACGGCTATCATCCGGAGCCGGATTGGGACGACCCGCAGGTCTGGGCGCACCTGGTCGACAAGGGGACGCTCCTTCTGAACGGGCCGGTGCGGCCGGTCGTGGGTGCGCCGGGCGCGGTGGTGGTGGGCGACATGAACGGCGACGTGCACTGGCTGCTCGACCTTGATCCAGCGCCGGGAGGCACGCCCGGACAGGTGGTTCGGGTCGATATCGAATGCGCCTCGTGGGACGTGCTGGCGCCGTCCTGGACTCAACTGCTCGTGCGCTACGCCGAGGATCTCGAGCTGTTCGCCGCCGATCCCGACAGCTCGACGTTGACGATCGATCAGGACCTCGGACCGGAGTGCGAATGGGGCGTGTCGCTCGACCTCGGGGGTACGCGTCCCGCCTGGCTCCGGGACGTCCAGGCCCGCGATCCGCACCAGTGACGGCCCGCGCCCGCGGCCGTCGACCGCGCTAGCCGAGGTACTGCCGGTGTTCGTGGTCGCCGGCGACGACGATGCCCCGCTCCAGGTCGCCCTGCCGCAGGTCGAGGCGGCGCGGGCCGGTCCGGCGGACGAGTTCGGCGAGCGCCGGGAGGTCGACGGTCGGCGCGGCTCGATCAGCTGCGCGCACGCCGACGACCAGGTCGTCGCGGCTCTGCCACCGGCCAGCCTGCCGCACCGGTGAGGTGGGCCAGTACCCGTCCGGGGCGAGCCGGGTTCCCGCGACAGGGACAGCGGCCGGCACCGGCACGGGGCCGGCTCGCGTCGCCGCGGGCGTTGTCGCCCTGGCGAGCGCCGTGCGTGGACGCGGCACCACCAGCACGATCACGCCGAGCAGGGCCAGGGCGGCCACGGCGTCGAGCCAGTAGTGGTTCCCGGTGAGGACCACGATGCTGAGGGTGAGCAGCGGGTGCAGCAGCCAGAGCCAGCGCCACCGGCTGCGGCCGGCGGCGATCAGGACTATGGCGACCACCGTGGCCCAGCCGACGTGCAGGGAGGGCATCGCGGCGTACTGGTTGGAGAGGGTGTCGGTGGCGGGGTCGCCGTAGGCGCGCGGCCCCACCAGCTGTCCGGTGTCCAGCACGCCGGTGGCGGAGAGCAGGCGCGGTGGGGCCATGGGTACGAGCGCCTGGATGGCGAACCCGACGGCGGTCAGCACCGCCAGGAGCGTCCGCGCCCACCGGTACAGGGCGGGGCGGAACAGGTACGTGAAGAGCAGCAGCGCCCCGGTGGCCGGGAAGTGCACCGAGGCGTAGTACCTGTTCGCCGCGCGGACCAGGCCGTCGTGCGGCAGGACGCCCTGCTGCAACGTCGCCTCGTCCGGCAGCGCCAGCGTGCGCTCCAGCGCCCAGACGTGCGTGGCGTTGTCGTACGCGGTGGACAGGTCACCCACGACGAAGAGTCGGCAGATCTTGTACGCCAGGAAGAGCGCGGCCACGAGCAGCAGTTCCCGGAGAGGGTGCGGGCGCTTCCCGCGGTCGTCGGCACCCACAGCTTTCCTTTCGCGCGACGAGGTTCGGGCGGGCGACAGGACTGGTTGTCGCCTGCGAGCGGCGGCGGCCCTTCCACCGGCCGGCTGGTCAGGTGGGGGGGGACACACCCCGGAGGTCCGGCTCGAGGTCGAGCCGCAGGCGGAGTGGATCGATCAGAGCAGGCTGGGCCGCCTCCCGCCCGAGGTCAGGTGGGCGGTGCGGCACGGCCGAGGGGGAGGCCGTCGCGCAGCTGCGCGATGCTCATCCGGACCAGGTCGGGCAGGGCGTCGCCGGCGGCTCCCCCGGCCCAGCGGGTGACGACCGCGCGCATCGTGATTGCGGGAACGGCGGCCAGCAGGAGCGGGGCGAGGTCGCGCTCGACGTCGGCGCCGGTCCGCTCGGCGATCACCTCAGCGATCATTCGCTCGACGCGACCGAGCATCGCCAACTGCTGCGCCAACATCGCCGGATTCTCGGCGCAGGCGCGCGCCATTGCGTCGGCGTCGCGCTCCCGTTCACCGAGCAGTCCCATGATCATGTCGGGCAGGACGTGCGCGAAGGAGTCCCACACCGGTTCGCCGGCCGGTCGGGCGCGCAGTGCCTCGACGAACGTCTTCGCCCGCTGCAGGATCCCGTCGAGGATCGCCTCTTCGCGGCTCGCGAAGTAGTTGCGGAAGGTCCGGGGTGAGACGTCCACCGCTGCCGCGACCGCTTCGGCGGTGACCGCCTCGATGCCACGCTCCGTCATCAGCGACCACGCCGCATCGCTGAGCGCCGCGCGGGTCGCGCGCTTCTTCCGCTCACGAAGGCCAACGTCCGAGGTCACGGCACAACTATCCGCGCGCCCTTCCGGACCGGCAAAGTTTCCAAGTCGGAAAAATCGTGGAATGAGTCACATTCATGATCCGCTACGGAGAGCTACCAAACGCGGGGCTGACGCGGGTCGCCCGGCACCGTGCAGCGAGCGGAGCACCGCACGAACCGGGCGGCCGGCGGCCCTCATGCGCGCCGATGATCGACTCGGTTTCCTTGATGTCGGGGTGTCCCGGCCGTGTGATGACCCGACTTCAAGGAACCCGAGTCGATCACCGGGTGCGGCCGGGGTGGTTGGCGAACGATGCCCGGTTTGCGGCCCGCGCGGCCCTCGAATGGACGTTCGCGCGGATCGGGCTGGCACCCCCGGGGCAGAGCCCGGTCGCTGGCACCACCCGCCGCCCCTCCAGGCCCGCAAACCGGACACGGTGCGCTCATCGCCCTGCGCCCGCCGATGATCGATTCGGTTTCGGAGCGGGCCGGGCAGACGGACCGGAGCGGGCCGGGCAGACGAACCGGAGCGGGCCGGGCAGACGAACCGGAGCGGGCCGGGCAGACGGGTGCCGGGCGGGGCCGGCACCCGTCACCGGCGTGGTGTCACAGCGGCTGCCACGGGAGACCCGCCGGCGAGACGGGACGAGTCAGGCCGGGGGACGCCAGTCCCGCCGGAACGGGACACTCGGAGCTTCCGACGCGAAGTCACACCCTCGCCCGCGCTTCGGAGCGCTGCTCCCGCCCGATGGGCGAGGCAGATCGCCGACGGGCACCGGCGACCACCGCGGCGGCCGTCACGATGGTGAAGACCGCCACGCCGGCGAAGACCATCAGGGTCTGCCGATCGAGCTGGGTCACCGGAATGCCGCGCTTCGCCTGCCAGGTGAGCGCGGCGAAGACACCGGTGTAGGCGAGGCCGGCGATGCGGACGAGTCGGGCCCGGACCCGTTCGTCGCGGAGCCAACCGTGGCTGGTCGCGAGCACACCCAGGATCGCCGTCATGAGCAGCAGCACCTGGATCGCGTGCAGGCCGACGAAGTGCGGTACGCGCAGGTCCCCGCCGGTGGTGCTCCAGTTGGTGAGGAACATGCCGTTGCCGTCGGGGTCGCCGATGCCGTGGCCGCCGTTCATCGACACCGGATCGCCGTCGGCGTCGGTCACCGTGCGGGGTCCCGCGGAATTGCTGAGCCAGAGGGCCACCACCATGCTGGCGGCGGCGAGCCCGAGCCCGGCGCGGAGGGCACTGGTCATGGCGCGGTCGCCGGTGCGTTGGATCAGGACCAGGATCGCGATGACCAGGGTGATCAGCAGAAGCGGCGCGACGCCGAAGGAGAACACGGTACGCACGGTCTCCGCGACCGGCTCGGCGTTGTTGTTGAAATGGCTGATGGTGCCATGCGCGGCGGCGAGGACGACGGCGCCGACGTCCAGCAGGCCGGCGACCGCGAAGATGGTGCCGAGCCACCAGCCGAGGCGTCGGCCCTTATGCAGCTTGCTGAGCAGCCACGCCAGGGTCAGTCCGTACACCCCCATGGCGAAGCCGAACTTCATCGGCTTCACCCAGACCGACTCCCCCAGCAGCAGGCGATCGTCGACGAACAACGCGGCGGCGGAGAAGAGCGTCAGGGTGAACATGAGCGTCGCGTTCACCACGAGCGGGCGGTGCCAGCCCCGCATCGCGCGGAGAGATGTGGCAAGGATGGTCATCGGCTTCCCCACGAGGATCGGCCGCTCCCAGCTCCGCTGGACGGCCTTGGACGATGACCATCAGCCTCATCGAGCGCGCGCCGGGCAACCATCCGATGCGCCCCCGGACCGGCCCGCCGGTCTACCCCCGACCGGCCCGCCGGTCTACCCCCGGCCGGGCCGGGGGCTAACCCCCGGCCCGGGGCGTTCAGCTGGGGCTATCCCCCGGCCATCGCGCCGAGCACGATGAACGGCTCCTCGCCGGCGACGACCCGCTCGGGCAGCGGCGTGTCGGGCGAGGAGTTGGAGAGGTCGTCCTCGCAGGCGTAGAAGCGGACGAACGGTCGGCGCTCGCCGCTGTGCCGGTCCCGGATGGTCCCGAGCAGCATCGGATACCGCGTCTCGAGAGCGTCCAGCACCCGTCGCGGGGTGACCGGACTGTCCTGCCCGGCCACCTCCAGTCTCACCTCTCCGGTGACGTGCGCCAGGGTCTTCAGATGGGCCGGGAGGACCACCCGGATCACGGCAGCACCTGGACTTCCACGGAGAGTACGGGCGGCAGGTCCCGGACGATCGGCGCCCAGCTGTCACCGCCGTCGGCCGAGTGGTAGACCTGACCACCGGAGGTGCCGAAGTAGATCCCGCACGGGTCGAGCGCGTCGACCGCCATCGCGTCACGCAGGACGTTGACGTAGCAGTCGGACTGGGGCAGGCCCCGGGTCAGCGGCTCCCACTCGTCGCCGCCGGTGCGGCTGCGGTAGACGCGCAGCTTCCCCTCCGGCGGGTAGTGCTCGGAGTCGCTCTTGATCGGCACCACGTAGATCGTCTCGGGTTCGTGCGCGTGTACAGCGATCGGGAAGCCGAAGTCCGACGGCAGGTTGCCGCTGACCTCGCGCCAGTTCGCACCGGCGTCGTCGCTCCGCATGACGTCCCAGTGCTTCTGCATGAACAGGGTGTCCGGACGGGACGGGTGCTGGGTGATGTGGTGCACGCAGTGGCCGACCTCGGCGTCGTCGTCGGGAATCTCCCCGGAGCGCAGGCCCTTGTTGATCGGCAGCCAGCTGACGCCACCGTCGTCGCTGCGGAACGCGCCGGCGGCCGAGATGGCGGTGTAGATCCGGCCCTGCTGCGCCGGGTCCAGGATGATCGTGTGCAGGCAGAGGCCGCCCGCGCCGGGCTGCCACGACGGCCCGGTCGGGTGCGTACGCAGGGCGGTGAGCTCCGTCCACTTCGCGCCGCCGTCGGTGGAGAGGTAGAGGGCCGCGTCCTCGGCGCCCGCGTAGACCGTGTCGGGGTCGTCGCGGGACGGCTCCAGGTGCCAGACGCGCTTGAACTCCCACGGGCGCGGGGTTCCGTCGTACCAGAGGTGTTCGCCGACGTCACCGTCGTAGGCGAAGTCGTTGCCGACCGTGGTCCAGCTCCTACCACCGTCGTCCGAACGCTGGATCAACTGCCCGAACCAGCCGCCGGACTGGGAGGCGTAGAGCCGGTCCGGGTCGGCCGGCGATCCGGTGAGGTGGTAGATCTCCCAGCCACCGAAGTGCGGCCCCTCGACCGTCCAGTCGCCGCGTCTGCCATCCGACGTCAGCACGAACGCACCCTTGCGTGTTCCCACCAGCACTCGTACGCCACTCATGCCGATTCCTTCCGCTCGGTTCGGCGGTGGCCTCGGGTGACACCCTCCACGACGCCGAAGACTCATCGGTCGATGTCAGTCGTACCCGGAGGGTACGACGAAACAGCGCCTTCGGGGTGCGACGGCGTGTCGGAGGGCCGGAACAGCGCCTGACCAGCGCGTCAGGCGGGGTGGGCGATCGCCTGCTCCAGGAGGTCGCGTAGCTCGCGCAGCTCTAGTGACACTCGGCGAGGGAACCCGGGTGGACGACGACCCGGCGGAGCCGGTCGGCCCAAGGGGCTTGCGTGAGCCAGGTCACTGGTCGGATCATCGGACGATGGCAGACATCGATGCTGATGGACGTGATTCACGTACGGCGGTGCCGGAGCAGCGACGCGACGGCCAGCCGGACGATCCGGCCCAGGTCGACGTCGACCAGGCACTTCTCGGCGGTGCCACGTACCGGGGCCTCGCCGAGCAGCGCCTCTCCCCCGCCGAGGAACGCTTCGAGAAGCGGCGGCGGACGTCGGGCCTGATCCTCGCGCCCGCACTGGCGTTGATCTTCCTCGCCCTGCCGCTCGACATTCCGCCCAGCCAGCAGACCCTGGCCGGAATCCTGATCGGCGTCATCGCCCTGTGGATCACCGAGGCGGTGCCGATCCCGGTCGGCGGTCTCATCGGCGTCGGCGTGATCGTGCTGATGGGCGTCGCCCCGGCCGGTGACGTGCTGGCGCCGTTCGGCTCGTCGACCGTCTTCACCTTCATCGGCGCGTTCATCCTCGCCCAGGCCATGCTCAAGCACGGCCTGGCGCAACGGTTCGCGTTCCGCGTCCTGTCGCTGCCCGGCGTGGGCAAGACGACCGGCCGGGTGGTCGTCGCCTTCGGCGTCATCACCTGCCTGCTGTCGGCGTTCGTGTCGAACACCGCGACCGTCGCGATGCTGCTCCCCACCGCGCTGGGCATCCTCGCCGTCATCGCCAAGCTGCTGCAGAGCCGCGGCCTGGCCAAGCCCGGCTGGGACCCGACCCGCCTGCGGATCGGCTTCGCGCTGATGCTGATGCTCGCCTACGGAGCCAGCGTCGGCGGCCTGCTCACGCCGGTGGGCACGCCCCCCAACCTGATCGGCCGCGCGCTCATCGAGGAGGCCACCGGCGAGCGGATCTCGTTCGCCGGCTGGATGGCCACGGCGTTCCCGATCTGCCTGGTCATGTTCGTGGCGCTGGCCACCATCCTGCTGCTGCTCAACAAGCCGGAGATCCGCCGGATCGAGGGGGTGGAGGAGTACGTCGCCGCCGAGCGCGCCCGGCTGGGCAAGCTGTCCCGAGCCGAGAAGAACACCCTCATCGCCTTCACCGTGACGGTGACACTCTGGATCTTCCCGGGCGTCGTCGCGCTGATCGCGGGTACCGACTCCAGCGTCTACGAGACGGTCAGCGGCCGGCTCAACGAGGGTGTCGTCGCGGTGCTCGGTGCGTCCCTGCTCTTCCTGCTCCCCACCGGCTGGCGCAACCGGGAGTACACCCTCAACTGGAGCGACGCCGCGCGGATCGACTGGGGCACCATCCTCCTCTTCGGCACCGGCATCATCTTCGGGGCGCTGCTCGACGACACCGGCCTCGCCGCGACCATCGGCAACGCCAGCTCCGACTGGCTCGGCCTGACCAGCGTCTTCGCGATCACCGCGTTCGCCGTGCTGCTGGCGATCGTCATCTCCGAGACGACCAGCAACACCGCCTCGGCGGCGGTCGTCGTACCGATCATCATCCCGGTCGCCGTCGCCGCGGGCGTGGACCCGTTCGTACCCGCCCTCGCGGCCACCTTCGCAGCCTCCTTCGGGTTCATGCTGCCGGTCTCCACACCGCAGAACGCGGTGGTCTACGGCTCCGGGACCGTACCGATCACCCGGATGATCCGATCCGGCGCCTCGTTCGACGTCATCGGGGCGATCGTCATCCTGCTGCTGCTACCCGTGATGCTCAGCCTGACCGGGGTCGGCCGATGAGTCAGCGCATCGCCGTCATCCCCGGCGACGGCATCGGCACCGAGGTCATCTCGGCCACCCGCACCGTGCTCGACGCCGTCTGCCGGCGGCACGCCATCACGCTCGACTACGACGAGTACGACTGGTCGTGCGAGCGTTACCTGCGCACGGGCGCGATGATGCCGGCCGACGGGCTCGACGTGCTCCGGCCGTACGACGCGATCCTGCTCGGCGCGGTCGGCGCGCCCGGCGTACCCGACCACGTCTCGCTGTGGGGCCTGCTGATCCCGATCCGGCGGGCCTTCCGGCAGTACGTCAACCTGCGGCCGGTGCGGGTCTTCGACGGGGTCGACAGCCCGGTACGCGGCGCGCTGCCGGGCGAGGTCGACTTCGTGGTCGTACGCGAGAACGTGGAGGGCGAGTACAGCGAGATCGGCGGCCGGCTCGGCCGCGGCCACCCCGAGGAGATGGCGGTGCAGGAGGCGGTATTCACCCGGGCGGGGGTCAGCCGGATCGCCGACTACGCCTTCGAGCTGGCCCGCACCCGCCGCGGGCACGTCACCTCGGCGACCAAGTCGAACGGCATCGTGCACACCATGCCGTTCTGGGACGAGGTGGTGGCCGAGCGGGCCGCGGCCTTCCCGGACGTGCGATGGCGAAGTGAGCACATCGACGCGCTCGCCGCGAAGTTCGTGCTCCAGCCGGGGAGCTTCGACGTGGTGGTGGCCTCCAACCTCTTCGGCGACATCCTCAGCGACCTGGCCGCGGCGGTGGCCGGCTCGATCGGGATCGCCCCGTCGGCCAACCTCGACCCGACCCGGAGCTATCCGTCGATGTTCGAACCGGTCCACGGGTCCGCGCCGGACATCGCCGGCAAGGGGGTGGCCAACCCGCTCGGCGCGGTGTGGTCGGCGGCCCTGATGCTCGACCATCTCGGCCATACTCCGGCCGCGCAGGACCTGGTAGCCGCCATGGAGGCGACGCTGCGGGAACCGGGCACCCGGACCCGCGACCTCGGTGGCACCGCCGACACTCGGACGGTGACCGTCGCGCTCCTCGACCGGCTGGGGCCGGTCTCATGAGGCTCGCCCGAGCGAGCCGAGGCCAGGCGACGGTCCGGCGAGGCGGAGGATCCCTCGGCGCCTGAGCCAACTGAGGCCCCGATGAGGATCGCTCCTCGCCGGCTCTTGACATTGCTCCGGTGAACCGAGCAGCATCCCAACGCAACCCGCGTGCTAATACGTATTAGCCAGCAGGAGGATGCCCCGCCGTGCCGAGCGCACCACGTCGTGTCAGAGCACACGTCACCGTGCGCTCGTCCGGATGGACCGGTCGACCGTGGACGCCACCGGGACCACTCCACGCCGGCCGGCAGACCGCCTGGCCCGGTCTCACGCTCGTGGCGCGACCCGCCGCGCTGAGACCGGTTCCGGCAACGGCCGAGGGGCCGCACCACACCAGGAAGCAGGTCGGCGCGGCCCTCCGGGGCCGTCGCGCACGCGGTCCTGATCGGCGAGGACCGACGCTTCCCTGTGGTGAGTCACGCACGGCTCGTGCTGGCACGTCTCCGCACGGCGGGCGATCCAGAGAAGAGGACGAGACATGAGAAGACGTGCCCTGCTCGCCGCCGGTGTGGCCGGCGTGACCACCGCAGCCATCGGCCGACCCGCGTCGGCCGGGCCCGGTAGGCGGCAGCGAACGGTGGCCCTGGTGCCGCTGGACGACCGGCCGGTCAACACCTACTGCCCGGAGATGACCGCGGCGAGCGCAGGTGCCCAGGTGCGCCTGCCGCCCCGGGACCTGCTCGGTCGCTTCTTCGTCCCCGGCGACGGCGCTGCCGTCGCCCGCTGGCTCACCGCCGTCGAGGGGGTCGACGGATACGTCGTCTCGGTCAGCATGCTCGCCTACGGCGGCCTGATCGCCTCCCGCACCGCCGGCCCGACCCTGGCCTCCGCCCTGGAGAACGTGGGCGCCATCCGCACGCTGCGCTCGACCCGGCCGGACGCCGTGATCGAGGTGCACGACACGATCCAGCGGCTGGCCATCACCAGCACCGGCACCGACCTGGACAACTACCGGACGCTTCTGGTCGATTGGGCGAAACTCTACGACCAGGTGGTCAACCTCGGGCAGGAGGAGCTGCGGGCCCGACTCGACGCCGTCCGGGCCCAGATCCCGGACCAGGTCGTCGAGGACTACTTGGCCGCGCGGGCTCGTAACCACCAGGTCAACCGGTTGATGGTCGAGTGGGTCGCGGACGGGACCATCACCCACCTCGTGCTCTCCGAGGACGACACCGCACCGGTCGGCCTGGCTCGGGCTGAGCGGGTCGAGCTGGAGGCCCTGGTGGAGCAGCTGGACGTGGGCGATCGGGTGGAGATCTTCCCCGGCGCCGACGAGGTCGACGCGCTGCTGGTCGCCCGGGTGCTCGCCGCCGGGACGGCGCCCACCTACCGGGTCCAGTACGCCGGCGTCTCGGGTGAGGAGTGGACCGCGCAGCTCGAGGGCATCCCGTTCGCGGAGAACATCCGGCGGCATGTGACCGCGGTGGGCGGGCGGGTCGTGACGGGCGACGCGGACATCGTGCTCGCCGTCAACACCCCCTCGGCGGCGGCCACACAACGGGCCGCCGACCTGGACGCCTTCGTCGACTCGATCGGCGGCCTGCTCTCCGCCGGGACCCCGGTGATCGTGGTGGACCCGCTGATCGTGAACAAGGCGGACCACGAACTGGTCACCCGGATGGAGGCCCGACTGGACCTCGCGGCGCTGCTGTCGTACTCGGGGTGGAACACCGGTGGCAACGCGCTCGGCCTGGCCCTCGGCCACGGCACCGCCCGGTGGGCCTACCTGCGCTCCTCGGGCAGTGGCTACGGCGTACCGGAGATGCGGGGGCCGGGGCTGGCGCACGCCGAGTACCTGCTCTACCGGTTCGTCAAGGACGACCCGTGGAAGAACGTGGTGCAGGTCGAGGCGTACGCGCACGCACGGGCACAGGGCTGGGACCCACTCGCCCTCACCGCCGAGCAGAAGACCTACTTCGACGGCTGGGTGCGCGAGCGGTTGGTCCCGCTGACCGAGCGCTACTTCGCCGACCACTTCGCCGGGCACCGCGTCGTGCTCGGCCGGCGCGGCAAGCGGGTGTTCACCGGGACCCTGGCCTGCTTCGAGTCGGCCCGGGTCGAACTTCCGTGGGACCGGCTCTTCGAGGTGATCCTGGAGCCTCGGCTGCGGCTGTCGTGACCGGACGCCGGACGCGTCGGCGCGGCCGTCGACGCGTCCGGTTCGCCCGGTGCGACCCGGAGGGGGCCTCGGCCCGAGGAGCTACTGCTCGGCGCCGAGCGACGAGCTCAACGAACCGGCGTCATCGTCGAGGTCGCCGGCGATCTCCCCCGGCGCCCGCATCCGCCACGCGTCGGTGACCAGTTCGCTGAGACGCTCGACCGTCACCTGGTCCAGCCGGAGCATGACCAGCGGCAGGCCGTCGTAGGCGGGGGTGGTGAAGAAGCGCTCCGGCTCGCCGAGCAGGAGGGCCTGCTTCTCCGCCTCGTCGCCGACGTAGAGCACCGCGATGTCGCCGCGGATCAGGCGCGGCTTGCCCGGTCGCGGCTCGGGATAGGACCAGACGAAGCCCTTGTCGGCGACCCGGAAGTCGAAGCCCGCGCTGTCGATCTCGACGACGTGGGGCAGCGCGAGAGCCAGGTGACGTACGTCTTCGGCGTCAGCCACGGAGGTCTCGCTCGGATGTCCGCTCCCGCATCGGCACAGGCTAGCGCCCGGCGGTGACATCCGGCGCGCGATCGCGCGGGCCGGGCCGCCCCGACCGCCCGATTCCGGTCGGCTGCAGGCGACGACGCCGAGGCGCGTACCGGCCGGTCGGTCGGCTGCGCCTCGGCGTCGGCGGGCTGTTCGCGATGGGGCCGGCGAACCGTCTCTCGCGCGGTCGCCGGCCCCGCCGCCGGTGGTCAGCTACCCGGGCGGTAGACCCGCTCGATGTGGCCCTTGAGGTCCTGCGGATAGAAGTAGACCGGTCGCAGGTCGCCGCTCGCGTAACGGTCGACCTGGTCGTCGAAGTGCGGCGATTCGGGGTGGCCGCTCGCGCCGCCGGCCGTCACCGCCCAGGCGCGCAGCCTCCGCCCGAACTCCACCACGGCGACGAAGCTGTTGCCGCTGGTGCCGTAGTAGCGCTTCGTGCCCGGGTAGCGCCGCGCGCCGAACGAGGCGAGGGAGCCCCACTGCGCGGAGGTGAAGGGCACCGGGAAGCTCGGCTTGGTGTCGTCGAAGGTCTGGGTGATCGCGCCGTCGTTGCGCTGGAAGCGGTTGATCTGCCCCCAGGGCACCTGCCAGCTGCCGAAGTCCTGCGTGAGCCGCGCCGCGGCCTCCGCGAGCGCGGTGAGCCGCTGCGCGTCGGTGGCCCGCTCGGCCAGGTAGTCCCACATCGACAGGCCCGCGTCCCGGGCGGCCTGGGACAGCGGGGCCCAGAGCGCCTCGCCCCAGAACACGGCCAGCGACGTCGCCGTCGACTGGGCGCCCCACCGGTAGTCCCAGCGGCGAAGCAGGTCGATCGGCTCGGCGAGGTCCGTCTTCTGCTGATCGCCCTCGGGCAGCTTGTCCCAGGCGTCGACGAGCTGCGGCACGAGCCGGGCGAAGGCGGTGAGGTAGGTGTCGAAGGCCGCCTCGATCAGGCTCTGCGGGGTGAAGCGGCGTTGCGCGGTCAGCACCCGGATCGCCTGCGGCCCGCGCGGGTTCTCGCCGGCCTGGTCGAAGTAGCGCGGGTAGTCCTCCGGCTTCGGGCTGTACGGCCCGGCGGCCGTCCACGGCCAGTTGTTCGTGTTGAACGCCCAGCCGTTTCTCGGGTTCACCGCCTGCGGCAGGCTCTTGAGGCTGTGCAGTCCGCGCCAGTCGGTGGCCGGGTCGCTGCCGTCGACGGGCTTGCGGTAGTCGAAGCGGTCGTTGCGTACCGGCATGAACTGCGGCACCAGGAAGGCGATCTCGCCCTTCGAGTCGGCGAAGAGCGTGTTGTTCGAGCTGTTCGCCTTGTAGCCGGCCACCTGCATGAAGTCCGCGTAGTCGCGGGTCTTGGTGCGCAGGAAGCTCTGCAGCAGCGCCTCCACGGGCTTGTTCATCAACGCGAACGCGATCCACTTGCCGTCCGCCTCACGCACGATCGGCCCGTGGTGGGTGGCGAGGGTGGTGAAGGTGCGCTTCGCCCGCCCGCCGTCGGTCGTGCGGTACGACAGCGTGATGGTCTTCTTCGTGACCGGTCGCAGCGCGTCACCGTAGCGGTAGTAGTGGCGGCCGTCGGCCTTGGTCACGATCGTCTCGGCGAACTCGTCGACGTTGTCGACGCCGCTGGAGGTGTGCATCCAGCCGGTGTTCTCGTTGAAGCCCTGGTAGATGAAGAACTGCCCCCAGGTGGCGGCGCCGTAGGCGTCGAGCCCCTCATCGCTGGTCACGTGCTGCTCGGAGCGGAAGAAGAAGCTGGTGTGCGGGTTGATCAGGAGCAGCGCGTGGCCGTCGCGGGTGTGACTCGGTGCGATGGCCATGCCGTTGGATCCGGAGGGCTCGCGGAAGACCAGTCCGAGCTCCTCGTCGGTCATCTCGACCGACCGGTTGTCGTAGAAGGCTTCGAGCTGGCTGAGCGGAACCCGCTCGATGTCGCCGCCGATGCTGCCCTCGGAGAAGCTCAGCGGCATCCACGGCTCGAAGCGGGTGATCACGCGTGGCCGCACCTCGGGGTGCGTCGCGAGGTAGTAGTTCAGCCCGTCGGCCCAGGCCTGCATGAGCTTGCGCAGCCAGGCCGGGCTGTCCGCATAGTACCGCTTCAGCACGCCCGGGTCGATGAAGAGCCGCTGGCGCAGGTCCTGCCAGATCGCGCTCTCGCCCTCGGACTCGGCGAGGCGGCCGAGGCTCACCAGGTAGTTGCGTTCGATCCGGTTGAAGTCGTCCTCGGCCTGGGCGTAGATCATCCCGAAGACCGCGTCGGCGTCGGTCCTGCCCACCACGTGCGGGATGCCCCAGTCGTCGCGGGTGATCGTCACGCGCGCCGCCTGCTTACGCCAGCGGGCCAGGTCGGACGTGTTCTGTTTGGGGGCGGCGACGGCGCCGCCGGACGGCAGGCCCGTCGCTACGGCCGCGGCTGCGGCGGCCAGTCCGGCTGCTCCGCCCAGCACCCGGCGTCGGCTGAGCCTTCCGTTCTGCACGTCGTTCATGAGCTGGTTCACTTTCTCCGTTCCGGGGGGTTGTGCACGGTTGTGGGCAGGGAGGTGGGCGTCGCCGCGGGGGCGGGCGACGCCCACCTCACGAGTTCAGCCCAGGCGTACGGAGGCCGAGTCCAGACCGCCTCGGACGCTTACCGCGTTCACCGTGACCGTGTCGCTGTCGGCCTTGGCGACGCGGAGGCGGACCTTCTGGTCGTCACCGCCGTCGAGGTAGAACTGCGGGGCGTCGCCGACCCGGCGGGCGCCCTCGACCGTGATGGTGTCCGGCGCGACGATCTTGATTTCCTTCGCCTGCTCCAGGGCCGTCGGGATGCGGCCGGTGTTCTTCACCGTCGCCGTGATCTCGTGCGTGGCCCCGTCGCTCTGCGCGCCCTTGAGCTTCTTGACCTGGACCCGGGTGAGGTCGAGCTGCGGCAGCGACTGGGTCAGGTAGAGGTTGAACCGGGCCTGGTTGGCGGCCCACTCGCCGATCAGGTCGTCTGACGGGTTCTGCGACCAGAACTTCGGGTTGATGCCGCCCACCTCGACAGCCCCGAGCGTCGGGTGCTGCGCCTTCGTCCAGGGCAGGAAGCACTTCGTCTTGCCGTTCTCGGCGCACCACCGCGACCGCTCCCAGTCGGCGTACCGGCCGTCCTTGTCGTAGTCGGTGAAGTCGCCGCCGTTCCAGATCTCGTCGCCGTACCAGACCGCGCCGTACTGGAAGTAGCCGAAGTCGGGGCCGTGTCCGAAGAGCGCCTCCGGCTCACCGCCGTTGCGGGTGGCGTAGTCGATGTAGACGCTGCCGGCGTTGCGGTATCCGGTGAACGAGACGCCGGCCTTGTCGAAGTGCTCGTAGAGCTTGCGGTCGGGCGTGTACATGCACTCGACCGGGTCGCAGGTCGACGGGCCGCGCAGGTGCATCGGCACGCGGGTGTCCATGCTGTTCACCGCGGCGATGTTGGTGTGTGACATCAGCCAGGTGTAGACGTGCTTGGTCTCCGGCTCCGAGAGCGGGTACTCACCGGCGCCGCCCTGGGTCAGGTTGCGGCCCGTCGCGTCGTCCTCGGCCATCGGGTGCCAGTTGTAGGGGTAGTTGCGGTGCAGGTCCAGGCCGCCGACGCCGTCTTCGTTGAGGCGGCCGTCGCCGTCGTTGTCGACGCCCTCGGAGAACATGAGGTAGTCGCCGTTGCCGGCGCCGACGCTCAGCATCGCGTTTCCGGCCGGGTCGCGCGCGTCGACGACGTGGGTGCCCTTGCCGATGCCGACGTACTGGCGCATCTGGCTCAGGTAGCCGTCGTCGTTGATGTCCTCGCCCGAGTCGTCGTCACGCTTGCCGTCACCGTCGTTGTCGTACGGGCGGACGGTCGACCGGTTGGTCTGGGCGGTGTAGAGATACATGTCGTGGCCGTCGGGGTTGTTGACCGGACGGATGTAGACGGTCTTGTCGTCGAGCATCTTGTCGACGGTCCGGTCCTTGCCGGCCTTCGTGATGAGGTGGTGCGCCAGCCACAGCGAACTCTCGGCCGAGGAGGTCTCCCCGGAGTGCCGGTTGCCCTCGAAGTACGCGGCCGGCTTGTCGGTGTCCCGCCCGGTGGACTTGTCGGTGATGGTCAGCTGGTAGATCGGTTGACCGCTGTAGCTCTCTCCGACGATGTACAGGTCGACGATGTCGGGGCGCTCGTGGGCCCACTTCTTCAGCCACCACTGGATCTCGATGCCGGTGTGGAAGTGGTCGAAGTCCATCTGGCCCGGGTTCGTCGGCTGCACCTGGTCGTACTCGACGACCTTGAAGGTGCTCTCCCCGTCGCGTTGGCCGGCGATCGTGATGGTGGGGGTCGTCGGGGTGACGCTGCCGGGGAACGGCCCCGGGTCCTGCGCCTGCTGGAGGCCGACGGTGAAGGTGGGGGTGGCGGAGAGAGCGGCGTCGTCGAGCGAAGCGCCTCCGCCGGCACCCCAGAGCGGTGCCGTCCCGACGGCGAGGACACCCGCTGTCAGGACCGCCAACATGGCTGTCGGGCGCTTCTTCTTCGACGCGTGCGCGGGCACGACGTCGTGGTGGTCGGATTCCGGCTGATCAGACGAGCGGGGTGAAACTTCGGAGCCCAAGGCAAATCTCCCGGTGTCACGTCGGTTGCCCGTCGCCGACAGGCAGGGCAATTACTCTGCGTAATTGGGTGGCCACCCTGTGGGTACTCGAGTTGAGATCACCGTAATCGGCTGCACCATCGATGTAAATATCTAAATGCCTTTCGGTCCTTACGGCACGGCCGGTGGCGGGCCGGCTGTCACCGACCCGCCACCTGCTCCGCCGAGCCGTGTGCGCGCACTACAGAGCCGCGCAGTCACCACCCTTGGCGCCGTTGACCGTGTTGGGCGCGCCGAAGTCCTTGACCGCCGCGCTGTTGCCGGCGCAGCTCAGCGCTCCGTTGATCCGGCTACCGACCAGGACGGGCCCGTAGGCGCCGGCCAGCCGGGTGTACCGCTCGTTCGCGGTCACCTGGACGTTCTGCGCCAGGCTCACCGCACCGTTGAAGGTGCTACCGGCGATCGTCACGTCCCGGGTGGTGCCGGCGATCTGCGTCGAGCCGTTGACCTTGCTGCCGAAGATCTGCACCGCCTGCGCGCCGGTCGCCGCCAACGTGCCGGTGATCGTGCTGTCGCTGACCACCAGCGAAGCGCCGGGCCGCACCGAGACCGCACCGACCACCTGGGCGTTCTTCAGGCAGGTCACGCCCTCGCTGGCCACGACGCGGAACTGCGTGCCGGTCAGCGTCCTCGTGCAGTCGGGCGAGGAGCCCGGCAGCACGGTGGCCCGGTAGGAGCTCGGTTCGCCGACGTTGCCGGCCGGGTCGATGGCCCGGTGCTCGACGAGGTGCGTGCCGAACCCCGGCACGAACCCACCGCCGGGGTGGTCGTCCGGCAGCGTCTGCTCGAACGCGGCCTTCGACAGGCCGCCGGTACCGAGGTTGCCGTAGGTCAGCGCCTTGACATCGGTGCCGGAGTGGCGGAACTGGAACGGCGACTCGGGCATCGGCTTCTCGGGGAAGCCGAAGTAGTTGTACCAGCCGTCCTTGTCCAGCCGGAGCTGACCGACGACGTAACGCTGCTCGGCGTAGCCGCTCTGGTCGTCCCGCGGATCCAGGCGCATGTCCCACCCGTTGAAGTAGACCGGGTGCTCCAGGTTGCCGGCGAGCCGGGTCAGCGGCTGCGACAGCGTGCGGGGCGCCGTCGGGCGGGCGTTGTCGACGGTCCACTCGACCTGGTCGGAGACGCCACCCGGGTCGGCCGGGTCGGTCACCGTCGCGGTCAGCTTGTGGGTACCCGGGGCGAGCTTCAACGCTCCGAGGTCGAGGTTGCGGCTGTTGTGCGGGTTCGCCACCGGCTTGCCGTTCAGCGACCAGGCCACGTCGAGGATTCGGTCGTCGGGGTGGTTGGTCCGCACGTACACGACCTCGTCACCGGCGACCGGCTGGCTGTTCATGGTGTGGCTGGTGATGGTGGCGGCGGGCGACGACGGCGTCACCTTGGTCTCCCCCACCGTCCACTGCCGCGTCTGCACGAACCGCGGACCGTTGTAGCCGGAGTTCGTGGCCGTGTTGCCGGTGGACGGGTTGCGTACCCAGTCGGTGCCCTCCGGCCCCACCGGGTCGCGCACCTCGACGTGCACCACGGTCCCGGCCGGCAGGTTGAGCGAGCCGAGGTCGAGGTTGGGGCTGTTCTTCGTGTCGAGCACGGTGCCCTCCGGGCCGCCCACGCGCCAGGTCACCTGCAGCTCGTGGTAGCGCGGCTGACCCGGCTCGACCCACAGCACGGCGTCGGAGGCGACGGTGCCGGTCGGCGTGTTCCGCACGTTCATCTGCCCGGAGTTACGCATACCGGTCACCCGCGCGACCATGTGCTCCAGGCCGATCTGGTCGAAGTCGAACCCGATCCAGCGCATCATCGAGTGCTCGCTGGGCCGGCGCTGCCCGCACGGGTAGCTGCCGCCCCCCTCGTGCAGCCCGATCGTGCCGCCGGAGAGGCTCTCCTCGCCGACCCAGCGCCACCACTTGTGCTGGTCCTCGACCATCTTCTGCGGGTCGGTGTAGGTGCTGTGGTGGAAGCTGTTCGGCTCGCCGCCGGTGTAGCAGGGGCGGACCACGTCACGGGAGGAGTACGGGTACTCGTCGGCGAGCGTGCCGAGCGAGTGGCCGATCTCGTGCAGCGAGATCAGCGGGCCCTGTGGGGAACCGCCCGAGGTCGTCGCGTTGGTGCCGCCGATCCCGCCGTACGTGAACGTGTTGAAGATCGCCAGCGTCTGCACGTTCTGCGAGGTGCGCGGAATGCCCAGCACCGGCGCCACGTAGTTGTCGAGGATCCGGTTGTGCGCCTGGTTGCCGGTCTCACAGGGGTTGACCCCGGCCGGGTAGTAGGCGGCGAAGTCCTGACAGTTCTCCGGCGCGCCGCCGTAGACGGTGCCCCGCGACAGCGGGTCGGCGCAGCCGTTCTGGTAGATCATCCGCAACGCGGTGTTCTTGGCGTTGATCGGACCCTCGCGCTCACCGGTGTCCCGGATCGTGCCGTCCGCATGGCGCACCCGACCGTCCGGATCGCACCGTACGCCGTAGTCGATCGAGGCGATCTCCACCGCGTACACGTTGATGTAGTCGCGGTAGGTGCGGAACGGCTCCGTGGCCCACATCACGGCCAGGTTGCGGTCCACGTCCTGGAGGAAGAGCTGCTGCTGGTCCCACTGGTAGCCGTCACCCATGATGATCAGATTCAGCCGCTCGGCCGCCGGGCCGGTGACCTGGATCGGGTGCACCTTCGGGTTCGGCAGCGGCATCGGCGGATCATCCGCCGGAGCGCCGCTCGCCGGGCCGACCCCGGTCAGCAGGCTGGCCACCAAGGCCACCGCCGCCAGGGTCGCAACCTTGAATCTCACGAACTCCCACCTCACCTTCATCAGCCGGCATCACTCTCCGGCCACCAGAAGCTAGTGCGGGGTCCGCTCAGGAATCACCAGACAGCTGATGGAACTTCCGCAGCCATCGGCCGTTCAGCCGACGGGCCAAGGGGCCGAGGAGCCGACGTCACAGGTTTAGGTTGATCAACTTTGGGAATGTCTTCGGTACGGGTGGAGAACTCGCGCAGAGCACGGACCGGGAACGAAAGGCAGGTCACTCGATGATGAACTCGTCGCTGAGGCCGACCAGGCTCAGAACGGTGACAGTGATCCGGGACGGCCTGCGCACCACCAGCCCGCAACCCCTCGTGGCCGCCCGCTCGCGTACGGTCAGCAGCGCGGTGATTCCGGCGGCGCTGAAGAAGCTCACTCCGCTCAGGTCGAGCACCAGCACCGGCGGCGGCACACCGCTTAGAACCGTCATCGTGAAGTCGACAAGCAGCTCCACGGTGGCCATGTCGAGTGGTCCCCGGACCTCGACCACCGAATCCGGGCCCTCCGTGGTGAGCACGACGGAGAGAACAGATTCGTCGGTGGCGAGCGGCGGTGCCGGATGCGGCACCTGATGAACGGACATGAGTCTGCTCCTCGGTGAGGATCTCCGGACCGGGTCGATGCCCCACCACCTGCGGTGGGCGGCACTGGTCCTGGGCTCATGTCCGAACCCACGTCGACCTTAGCCGGGAATCACCCGATCCGCACCCTGCCCAGCCCAGAGCTTGGGCCCCCTTGGCAACGAGACGCACCGCCGGCGCCCCCGAGAGGGACGAGCCAGGACGGTCACCCACCTTCGGTACACCTTCAGGAGGTAGCGATGATGTCCGAAGCCACCGAGTCGCACCTGGCCCCCGCGTACGGCCGGCTGCTGACCCTGCTCGCCGACTCACCTCATGTCGACGTCTTCCTCGACCAGGTCGTGCGGGTCGCGGTGGAGGTCGTCACCCCCGCGGTCGGCTGCGGAATGACCGTGCGCCGCGACGGTCCGGCCTTCACCGTCGCCGCCAGCAACGACCTCGCCGCGCGGGCCGACGAGATCCAGTACGGCGCCGACGAGGGCCCCTGCCTGCACGCTCTGCACAGCGGAGGAATCGTCGAGGTCCCCGACCTGCGCCGGGACGACCGCTGGCCACGCTACCGCGAACACGCCCTCGAGCTCGGCATCGCCTGCTCCCTGTCGCTGCCGGTGACCATCGACGGCGAGACCGTGGGTGCGTTGAACCTCTACGCCACCGAGCCCACCGCGTTCGCCGCCAAGGCCCGCCGGCAGGCGGTGGCCTTCGCCGAGCAGAGCACGGCGGCGCTGACCGTCATCCTCCGTCAGGCCGAGCAGGCTCTCGTTCATCAACAACTCACCGACGCGATGGCCTCGCGCAGTGTGATCGACCAGGCGCTCGGGGTGGTGATGGGTCAACAGCGGTGCACCGCAACCGAGGCCTTCGCGTTGCTCCGGCAGGCGTCGCAGCACCGCAACCGCAAACTGCGTGACGTCGCCGCGGAGATCATCACGCAGGTCACCGGCAAGACGCCGCAGCCGGCCTCCGAGTTCGTGGTCGCCCGCCGCGACGACTGACCACGGCAGCGCGCCCACGCCGACGGTCTTCGGTCGGCCTCGCCTCGTTACGGCAGCACGCCGTCGAGCAGGCGGGCCAGACCGAACTCGAACCACCGCTCCAGTTCCCGGTCCGGGTCCGCCGGGACGGCCCCGGCGGCGGCCAGCCAGGGGCGCTCGGCGGTACGCCCGGTGCGCTCCAGCCGAGCGAAGGTACGGGTCGACCAACTCCCCCACGCCGCGCCGCCGGCGTCGCGCTCCGCGCGTTCGGCCACGTGCAGCAGCGCCATGCCCTGCACGAAGCCACTCAACGCGAGATAGCCGGCGAACGCGTCGGGCGGGTCGTACCCGACGCCGGTGAGCACGTCCACCGCGCCGTCGACCAGCGCCAGCACCGCCGGGCCGGTCGGCGGCCGGGTCTTCGCGAGGACGGCCAGCAGCCACGGATGCCGCCGGTACAGCGACCACTCCGCGCGGGCGAGCCGTTCGAGGCGTTCACGCGGCGTCCGGCCCGCTCCGTCGCCGGCCCGTTCGGTGCCGAGCACCTGCTCGGCCATCGCGGCGAGCAGGTCGTCGCGGTTGCGTACCCACCGATAGACCGCGTCAGTGCTGAGCCCCGCGTGGTGGGACACGGCGCGCATCGACACGGCGTCGAGACCGTCGGCGTCGGCCAGTCGCACCGCGACGCGGACCAACTCGTCCCGGGTGACGGCACGGTCGCCGCCGCGGGCCGCCGGCCGTCGCCGTGCCGGCGCGGTGCGGCCCCGATCCTGGCGGCGGCGGTACGCCCGGGCCTGGCAGCCGCGTGAACAGTAGCGCCGGGGCCGCCCCCGGCCGGCACTCGGGGGCAGCCCCACCCCACACTCGACGCATCGTGGTCCGTCCACCCCGGCACCATCTCTTCGTCCCGCAACCGCTGTGCCGAACGTACTCCCCGGCCGGTCGGACGGTCAGCCTCGGAGAGCCCGCGCTGTCCTGGGTGACGCCGAGACTATTGGATCTCGCTGTTGGTCAGCTGTTCGCTCAGGTCCCACAGGCGGTCGGCGAGCTGCGCGTCGACGGCGTAGGACATCACGCCGACGGCCGTCTCCACCCGACCCGTCATCACGTCTATGGATTCGTCGTGCGAGGTGAGCAGCGGGGAGATCTCGTTGTTCTCGCAGTAGACGCCGCCCATCCCGTCGAGCTGCGGGGCGGTGGCGCACCAGACGATGGTGGATGCCCCCTGTTCGACGGTCTTGCGACCCGACTCCGGGTCGACGACGCGGTTGCCGTACTCGTCGACGAGGTTGTTCGTTCGCAGGTACTCCGGCGTGGTCCACGGGCTGAGGTTCGTGCCGATGATGAGACCCGGGTGCAGGGAGAAGCCGCGGATGTCGTCGGCCTCGCCGCGCCGGTCGAGCCCGACCGCGAAGAGGATGTTCGCGGTCTTCGACTGGCCGTAGGCCAGCCAGCCGTCGTACTCGCGGCGTTCGAAGTTCGGGTCGTCGAAGACCACGGGCGAGAGGTTGTGCGCCCATGCCGAGACCGAGACCACCCGCGCGCCCCCGGCCCGGTGCAGGGCGGGCCAGAGCCGGGTGGTGAGCTGGAAGTGTCCGAGATGGTTCGTGGCGAACTGCGCTTCGTAGCCGCGGGCGTCCCGGGTCAGCGGCACGTTCTGGATGCCCGCGCTGTTGACCAGGATGTGCAGCGGCCGTCCGGTCGCGAGGAACCTGTCGGCGAACACGTCGATCGAAGTGGAATCCATCAGGTCCAACTGTTCGACCTCGACGCCGTCGATGCCGGCGAGCAGGTCCCGGGCGCGGTCCGGGGAGCGGACCGGGACGACCACGGTGGCGCCGGCAGCGCGCAGCGCACGGGTGGTCTCCAGGCCGAGGCCGGAGTGGCCGCCCGTGACGATCGCGGTCCGGCCCGAGAGGTCGATCCCCTTGATGACGTCGGCAGTCGTGGCGGCTGCGCCGAAGCCGGAGCCGATCGGAGATTGTGGAGTGGGCATGTCAGATCCTCCTGAAGAAGAAGAGGTGTTGCGGGGCTGACTGGCGTCCCGTTTCGGGGGCGTCGCCGTGACGGCGGGGTCGACGCCTCGTTCAGGGTGGGCGGGTGCCGCGTCACGACACGTTCGTCGAGCGGCTGACCGCCTCCCAGGTGACCATGTCGGCCAGCAGGGACTCGTGGTGGGCGCGCAGCGCGTCGACCGCGTCGCCGCCGAGCACGAGGCGCAGCGGCGGGTTCTCGGCGTCGAGCACCTCGATGATGGCGGCCGCGGCCTTCGCCGGGTCGCCCGGTTCGATGCCGGCGATCCCCGCGACCATCTGCCGGAGACCTCCCGAGCTCGCCTGGTAGGCCGGGTTCTCAGGGGCCAGGAGCATGTTGTTGGTGATATTGGTGCGGAACATGCCGGGCTCCACCAGCAGCACCCGAACGCCGAGGGGCGCCAGTTCGCTCGACAGCGCCTCACTGAAAGCCTCGAGCGCGTGCTTCGCGGCGTCGTAGGCCCCCAGCCCCGGGTAGGTCATCCGACCGCCCAGCGAGCTCATCTGCACGATCGTCCCGCTGCCCTGCTCGCGCATCAACGGAACGATGGCCTTGGTGACCTCCGCGGCGCCGAAGAAGTTGACCTCCATCAAGGAGCGCAGCTGCTCCATCGACGTCTCCTCGACGGCGCCGATCATGGTGAAACCGGCGTTGTTCACCAGGACGTCGATGCGACCGAACACGGCCATCGTCGCCTTCGCCGCGGCCTGGACCGACGCCGGGTCCGTGACGTCCAGCGCCGTTGTGCTGAGCCGGTCACCGCCGGTCTCCGCGAGGTCGGCGAGCACCTCCGGACGGCGCGCGGTGGCCATCACCCGATCGCCGGCGGCCAGCGCGGCGAGCGCGACCTCCCGACCGAACCCGCTCGAACAGCCGGTGATCAACCAGACGCGATCCTGCGTTCCGTTCGTCATTTCCGTGCCTTTCAATGGGGTGTTTGCCGAAATCAATAGTGGTTCTGGCGCACCGAACACGTCCAACACCTATCGCCTGTCGTGGTGGCAGGATTTTCCTGTGACCCTGGCTCTTCGGCAGCTGAGGTATTTCGCCCAGGAATCCATTCCCAGACGTGCCGCCGAACCATTCCGGGCCACCGGTTCGAAGACCAGAGTCTTCGTCGGCGAGCCGGTACGGGTCGTCCCGTCCGAAGTGCGTCCGCTCTCCGCCCGGCGGGGCTCCCCACTGCGCTTCGTGTCCTCGTCGGCAGGAGCAATGCTGCTCGCGGGCAGTCCGGCGCGGCCAACACCGGTTACCTGTCACGGCGGTAGTCTCGGCCTGTGAACCCTGATCTTCGGCAGCTCCGCTACTTCGTCGCCGTCGCCGAGGAGTCGAGCTTCACCCGGGCCGCCAGCCGGCTGATGATCACGCAACAATCGCTCTCTCAGCAGATCAACGCGCTGGAACGGATTCTCGGCGCGAAACTTTTCCACCGGGACAGCAGAGGCACCACCCTGAGCGATACCGGGTCGCTTTTCCTACCCGAGGCACGCGCGGTTCTGGACCGCGCCGACGAGGCCGTCGCCGTGGTCCGGCGGGCCGTACGGGGCGAGACTGGTCGGCTCCGCCTCGCGTTCCTCGCCACGACCGCGAACCACCTGCTGCCGCCGGTGGTCCGGGCCGCCCGGGAACACCTCCCCGGCCTGGAGCTGATCACCGAGGAGACCAGCATCGCCCCATTGGTCGAAGGCGTGCTCAGCGGCGAGTTCGACCTCGCGTTCACCCGACCCCCGCAGGTCCCGGGCCTGGCCGCACGGACCATCGTCACCGAACAGGTGTGCGTCGTCCTGCCCGAAGGGCACCCACTCGCCGACCGCACCGAGCTGACCCTCGCCGAGCTGGCCGGCGAACGGTGGGTGATGACCCCGCGCAGCTCCTGGGAGCCCTGGCACCGGACCTTCGACGAGAACTTCCGCGCCGCCGGGTTCAGCCCGGAGATCGTCGCCCGCGACGCCAGCGTGCAGGGGCTGCTCGGCCTCGTCGCGGCCGGCGTCGGGATCACCCGGCTCGGCTGGTCGGCGCACAACCTGCGCCGTACCGGTGTGGTGTTCGTACCGCTCGCCGGCGAGGTCACGCCGACCGAGATGATCTGGCGGCCCGACAACACCTCGCCCGCCCTGCGCCGGGTCATCGACGTGGTGACCGAGCTGGCCGCCGCGACCGACCTCACCACCACCGGCTGACGAACCCGCCGGGACCAGGGGCCCACAGGCCACGGCTGCCGCCGTGCCAGGTAATCGATGTTGGCCTGCCCGAAGCTGCCGGGCCAGTATCGTCCCTGGCTGTGCGCAAGGAGCCGCCATCCCACTGACCTGAGGAAGCACCATGAGCAATCCCACGACGTTCGCTGATCAGCTCGCCGATCGACTGGCGATCCGCGAACTGGTCGACTCCTACGCCCACCTGGCGGACCGACGCGACGCCCAGGGGCAGGCGGCGCTCTTCACCGACGACGCCCGGGTGGCGGTGTACGACGGCGAGCCCGACCTGACCGAACCGGCGCAGGTCCTCACGGGTCGGAACGACCTGGCCACCGCCTTCGGCTCGCTGCGGAACTACGACAAGACGACCCACTTCAACGGTCAGAGCAGCGTGACCCTCGACGGGGACCGCGCCACCGGCGAGACGTACTGTCTCGCGCACCACCTCTGGACCGAGGAGGGGCAGCGCACCCTCATGGTCATGTCGATCCGCTACCACGACACCTTCGTCCGGCAGGGCGGTCGGTGGCTCTTCGCCGAGCGTCGGCTCATTACCGACTGGGTCGACCGTCGCCCCTCGGCCAACTGACGGTCTCCGGGTCGGTCCAGGCCCCTTCGCACGACGCCTGCGGCGGATCCCGGTAGGCACCCGTCGGCGAAGCCGGCACCTTTTCGTCACCGCATCCGCTGTGACGAAAGCACTCCCCGTCACGGCACCCGAGCGGACAGCCTCGGAGTTGACCACCCGCGATCCGAGGAGCGCCCGTGTCCCCTGCTTTCGCCGTACGCGCACGCCGCGCCGTACCCGCCGAGTTCGATGCCCTCCTGCCCGCCTACCTCGCGGTCTTCGCGGACGAGGCCGTGCTGTCCTGGGTGATTCCGGACCCGGTGGAGCGGGCCGCGAGTGCCGTGCCCCTGGTGCGCGAAGTGCTGCACGCCGCGGTCGGCGCCAACCAGGTCATCGTCGCGGAGCTCGCTGACGGCTCCCTCGGCGGGATGTCACTGTGGCTGCCACCAGTCGACGACGTGACGCGTCGGCGTCCGGCCCCGCCACCGGCGCCCGCCGGGCACGTCGACGGTCTCATCGCGCACCGGTTCGCGGCGGTCAGTGAACTGGTGGCGGCGCACCGGCCCGCCGAGCCTCACCTCTACCTCGCGTCGATCGGCGTCCGAGCGGACCTGCGCGGCCGTGGCGTCGGTGGCGTGCTGCTCGCTGCGGGCCTGCGGGTGGCGGACGCCGAGAACCTGCCGACCTACCTGGAAGCGTCGACCGAACGCAGCCGTCAGCTCTACCTACGCCACGGCTTCGGCGACCACGACCGGCCAGTGGTGCTGCCGGACGGCGGACCGGTCCTGTGGCCGATGCGGCGGCCGGCGTCGTCCGACCGAGCGTGACGCCGGAACAACTTCGCCGAGCTGCGACGTGCTCCCCACCTGCGAGCGAGTCGGTGGCCTCGCGAGGACAGGCGGAGGACGGGAATCGCCGTACCTGACGGTCCCCGTCCTCCACGCGGTCAGCGCAGGCCGAAGGCCCGGGTGATGAGCTGGTCCACGCTGTTGCCCCGGGTGTCGCGGGCGGTGGCGCGCAGGGTGACGAACCGCGCGCTGCGCGGCGCGTCGATCCGGGTGCGCCAGCCGTCGCCGTCGCGCCGGAGCTTGGCGTGGTGCCAGGTGGCGCCGTCGTCGTAGGAGAGGTCCAGCGTGACCGTACGAATGGTGGACGCCTCGGTCGCCGTCGGCAGGTGCAGTGCGGTCACGGTGAGTTCGGCGCCGCGCTTCGCCGTCCCGTCGACGTCGGTGTCGACCCCGTAGTCGAGCTGGATCAGCGACGGGTTCCACACTCCGGAGCTGACCGCGCCGGAGGTGAAGCCCCACTCCGTCCGGGTGGCGGTGGAGTACGGCCCGGCCCAGGCGTCCCGCCTGTTCTCCGAGACGAGACGGTAGGGCAGCGACTCCCGGCTGAGCGGCTCGCTGCTGAGCATCGTCCGGTAGCGGTCGGTCTCGCCGACGAGCCGGTCGCCCTGGTAGAGCCGCAGGACATTGTCGACGGCGAAGTTGCCGGAGGTGTTGCCCTCGTGCGCGCTGCCCGAGTCTCCCCAGCCGGGGATCACGGCGGTGATCCCGTCGCCGTCACCCCGGAAGACCGTGTAGTTCGTCAGCAGCCGGGGCCGCTGCACGGGGCCGAACCAGCGCTCCTCCTGCACCGAAGCGGCCCGGTAGGCGATCGGGGCCGTCTGCTGGTTCTGCTCGTCGGGGATCGAGACGTTCGTGGTCCACTGCGCCCCGGCGGTCACCCAGTCGGTGCGCTCGCCGCGCGCGGGAACCTCGTGGAAGTCGATTCCTGTCGACGATCCGGACGGGGCGAGGCTGGCGCGCGTCTCCAGCGCCCGCGCGGGACGCCAGTTGCGGAACGACATCTCGACCCGGGCCAGGTCGCGGAGGCTCACCCGGTACGCGAGATCCGCCGGCACGGCGCCGGTGTAGTCGCGGACCAGGTCGTAGACGTACTCGCTCTCCGGCTGGGAGGTGACGTCGAGCCGGACCCGCCGGTCGTGCCGGATCCGGGTGATGAGCTGCTCCCCCTCGTCGGCGGTGAGGGTCGCCACGGTCACCGGCGGTGGGTCCTGGGGCACCCACACCGAACCCGGCCAGGGCGCGAGGCGTCCGATGCCGTCGTTCACCACGAGCAGGAGACGGGCACCGGCCGTCGCCGCCGCGGCGGCCTGCTGCTCCACGGGTACGGAGTCGTCGCGGCGCACCACGACGGCCTTGCCGCGCGCGTTCAGCGTGGCGTACGCGTCGCTGCCGCCGGCCCCGGCGTACACGGCGTCGAGGTGGTGCTTGCCTCGCGGCAGGGGCGTGCCGGCGCGCCGCACCCGCAGGTCGTCGTAGTCGCGGCTTCCGGCCGCCACGGTCAGCGCGGGCTGCGCCGTACGCCACCGGGTGCTGAAGGAGAAGTCGCCCTTCGTGACCTTCCCGCTGGTGGGTAGCACCCAGACGCTGTCGTACTCGGGCTCCGGGTACCACGCGGAGACCCAGGGGTTGCCGCCGAAGTCGCGGAACAGTTCGAAGCGGGATCCGTCCACGGTGGAGGGCAGCGGCGTGCTCACCGTGGCCCGGCGGGCCTTGGTGGCGTCGAAGACGACGGTGCGGTCCCGATCGAGGGTGATCTCGGGTACCGGCAGCAGGCCGAGTCCCCGCGAGTGTGGCCCGTTGGCGCCTTCAAGGTCGGTCTTGAGCCACGCCGCGTAGGTTCCCGCCCGCAGCCGCAGGTCCACGCTGCCGGTCTGGTCGATCTGCTGCTGCAGGACGGTGTTGTCCTGCCCGAGCAGGACGAGCTCTCCCCCGGTCGGTCTGCCGCTGCGGTCCTTGGCCTGCAGGGTGAGGCGGTGGCGCACACCTTCGCGGCCGACGGCGAGCGCGGTGCGGGTGCGGGCCGCGCCGGCGGCGTCGGTCGCGGTGAGCAGGCCGGAGAAGGGGTGGTCGGCCGGTACGCGGTCGAAGTCGGTGGTCACGGTCACCGAGGTGGCGCCGCGCGCGGGGACGGTGATCTGCCGGGCGGAGAGGGTGAAGAGGTCCTCCGGGCCACCGTCGACGGTCGCGGCGAGGTCGAGGGTGACGGCGCTGTCGGCGAGATTCGTGTAGCGGACCTCCCGCTGGACGGGCTCCTCGGGAGCGGTGGGCCAGTCCGGGTAGCCGAAGTCGGCGCTGGTGGTGGCGAAGACGGAGGCCGTGGTGGTCGTGGCGATGTCCAGCCGGCCGTTGCCGCCCTGGTACGGGGTGAGCCCCGGCGTGCCCTTCGCGGTGCTGACCAGGGCTTCCTTGAGCTGCTTCCCGGTGAAGTCGGGGTGTCGGGCGGCCAGCAGCGCGGCCGCTCCCGCGACGTGCGGGGCGGCCATGGAGGTGCCGTCCGACAGCCGGTACAAGCCTTCGCCCGTGGAGTACTGGGAGCGGGCGGCCAGGATGCCGACGCCGGGGGCGGTGAGGTCAGGCTTGAGCGCGTGGTCGCCGACGCGTGGTCCCTGGCTGGAGAAGAAGGCGAGGGTGTCGCTGCCGTCGACAGCGCCGACGGTCAGGGCGGCGTCGGCGGCGCCGGGGGTGCCGATGGTGGAGGCGGCGGGCCCGAGGTTGCCGGCGGCGACGACGAAGAGGGCCCCGGTCTCCTCGCTGAGCTCGTTGACGGCGACGCTCATCGGGTCGGTGCCGTCGGTGGGGTCGGCGCCGAGGCTCATGTTGACGATCTTGGCGTGCTGGTCGCGGACCGCCCACTCCATGCCGCTGATGATCCAGGACTCCTGGCCGGAGTTGTCGTCGCCGAGGACCTTGCCGACGTGCAGTCGTACCCCGGGGGCGACGCCCCGCTCCTTGCCGTCGGAGGCGGCTCCGGTGCCGGCGATGGTGGAGGCGACGTGCGTACCGTGGCCGAAGACGTCCTTCACCGTCTCGCCGGGAACGAAGGACTCGGCGGCGGCGACCTGGCCGGCGAGGTCGGGGTGGGTGGCGTCGATGCCGGTGTCCAGGACGGCGACGTCGACGCCCTGGCCGGTGTTGCCGGACTTCCAGACCTCGGGGGCGCCGATCTGGGCGGTGCTGTCGGCGAGCGTGGCCTCGACCTTGCCGTCCAGCCAGATCTTTGCGATACCGCCCTTGAGCGCGAGCTGCCCGCCCACGGACCGGGCCGCCACGTCGCCGCCGCCACCGGTGATCGAGGACCAGAAGGCGTCCGAGCGGTCGACGTTGAGCGCGGCGCCCTGGATGCTGTCCAGCGTCCGCACGCTGCGTGCACCCTGGGGCGTCGAGGCGGCGCGGGACCGGGCGGCGACGTCGGTGTAGGTGACGATCAGCGGGAGACGGTCGAGGTGGGCGTCGTCGTAGCCGTCCGCCAGCAGCTCGGTGATGTTGAACAGCTGCTTGTCGAGCAGTCCGGCGGCGACGTACGGCAGCGCGCCGTGCGGGTAGACGTAGGTGTCCGCTCCGTCGCGGGACGAGGTGAATCCGGTCAGCCGGCCGTCGGCGTCGCGCACCTCGGGGCTGAGGCCACCGTCGGCGGCTCTGGTGGCGGTGACCTTCTCCCCGGTGATCAGCGTGACGGTGGGGTCGGCCGGGGAGTTCGACGGCGTGGCCGCGGAGCCGGGCGGAGGTTCGGTGGACGGGGCCGAGGCCAGGGCGGGTGACGGGGCGAGCAGCGCGAGAGTCGTGCAGAGCGCTGTCAGTCCGTACCCGCGACGATGCGAGAGCAGCAACGGGATTCCTCTAGTTGATCAACAGAAGCGCCACATCGTAATATCCAGATGGTTTGTTACGGCAAGGATTCTTTTCCGTTGCCGTAGACGCGTCCGCCTTCGATACCCGGTCGCCGCCGCCGGCCGTCGTGCCTGTTCCACCAATACGGCGGGCGGGCGCGCCACAGCGCACCCGCCCTTGCGGACCTGCGGTTATCGGCAGTCGCGCCGACCGGGCAGCCCGAGGATCAGCGCCGCGCCGACGGTGACGTGCATGCCGAGCAGCGCCAGCCGGCTGCCGGTGTCGACGCCACTGGCCAACGGCCCGGCGAGCGAGAGCAGCAGCACCGTCGACGCGATGATCCGGAACGTCCGGGCCGGGTGACTGACCGTGCGCTCCAGCAGCGCGAGCAGCACCCAGGCGGCCACCCCGGCGATCAGCGCGGCCACCACGACGGCATCCGGGCCGATGTGCTGGACGGTGTCGCCCTGCCCGACGGTGAGGTCGGCGCCGGCCCAGGGGTCGTTGACGACCCAGAGCAGGAGAGCGCCGGCCACCCCCGCGGCGACGGTGATCAGCCGGCCGGTACGCCGGGCGGTGGTCCTGGTCGTGCAGGTCAACTTGTCGTTCGTCATGCCGATGAGCGTCGCGGTCCGGCCCCGGTGCCCGCATCGGACCGAGAGCCGCGCCGAGCCCCTCCTAGGAGAGGTCGACCACCAACTTTGGAAGGTGTCGGCCGCCGCTGGCAGCCGGTTAGCCTTCCCGCGTGAACAGGTTCTCCCTCGGCCCGGAAGACTGCGACCGACGCCCCGGCACGCCGCTCATCGCCACCGTTCTGGGGGCGTCGGGCGTGCTCGTCGCGGCGACGCTGCTGGCCTGGTGGGTCGACCACCCGCTCGGTTCGCTCTTCGCTGTCGACCTCGCGGCCGGGGCGCTGAGCTGGCTGCTGACGCCGTTGGCGCTGTGGCGGCCGGTCGCCACCACGGCGGTGCTCACCGTGCTGGCCGCGATGTCGCCGGCGGCCACCCCGCCGGCCACGATCGGCGCGCTGCAGGTGGCCCGGCGTCGGCGCTTCCCGGTCGCGGTCGCGGTGGCGGTGGCCGGGCTCGCCGCGCACGCCGTGCAGGGTGCCTGGCGGTCCCACGGCGGCATGTCGTACGGCTGGTGGCTGGTGCTGGTCACCATCGGCTACGGCGCGCTGCTCGGCTGGGGCGCGTGGGCGCGGGCCCGCACTGCGCTGATCCGCTCGCTGCACGACCGGGCCGTACGCGCCGAGGCGGAGCAGGGCCGCCGGGTGGCCGAGGCGCGCATGCTGGAACGGCGCCAGATCGCCCGGGAGATGCACGACGTGCTCGCCCACCGCCTGTCGCTGCTGGCCACGTTCGCCGGAGCGATGGAGTACCGGCCGGACTCCTCGCCCGAGCAGTTGTCGCGGGCCGCCGGGGTGGTCCGCGACGGGGTGCATCAGGCGCTCGAGGAGCTACGCGAGGTGATCTCGTTGCTGCGTGACGACGACCCACCGCAGCCGGAGGGGAGGCGACCGCAGCCGGTGCTGGCCGACGTGCCGCGCCTGGTGGAGGAGTCCCGCGACGCCGGCGCGGAGGTGCTGCTGCGCGAGGCGGTGGACGAACCGACCGAGGCGCCCCCGGTGGTGGCGCGCACGGCGTACCGGGTGATCCAGGAGGGTCTGACCAACGCCCGCAAGCACGCTGCCGGGCAGCCGGTGCGGGTCGCCCTGCGCGGCGGGCCCGGCGCCGGCCTGGAGATCGACGTGCGCAACCCGCTCGCGTCGCACCGCACCACGCCGCCCGGTTGGTCCGGAGGCGCCGGGCTGGTCGGGCTCACCGAGCGGGTGCACCTGGCCGGCGGGCAGCTCGACCATCAGGTGACGGGCGGCGAGTTCCGGCTGCACGCGTCGATACCATGGCCCGCGTGAACCCGTTGGTGCGTGTGCTCGTCGTCGACGACGACGCGCTCGTGCGCGCCGGACTGACCATGATGCTCGACGGCGCAGACGGCATCGCCGTGGTCGGTGAGGCCGCCGACGGTGACCAGGTGCCGGCCGCGGCTGACCGGCACTCCCCCGACGTGGTGCTGATGGACCTACGGATGCCCCGGGTCGACGGCATCGCCGCCACCCGCCGGCTGCGGGCCCGCCCCCGGCCGCCCGAGGTCATCGTGCTGACGACCTTCGACACGGACGAGAACATCCTGCACGCACTGCGCGCCGGGGCCAGCGGATTCCTGCTCAAGGACACCCCGCCGGCCCGGATCGCCGAGGCGGTGCGGCAGGTCGCGGCCGGCGAGCCGATCCTCTCCCCGCGGATCACCCGCCGGCTGATGGACCGGGTCGCCGTCCAGGCCGGGGCGTACGCCCGGGCCAGGGCGATCCTCGCGGCGCTCAGCCCGCGCGAGCACGACGTCGTGGTGGCGATCGGCCACGGCAGCAACAACGCCGAGATCGCCACCGCGCTCGACATGACCCTGGCCACCGTGAAGACCCACGTGTCGCACATCCTGACCAAGCTCGACCTCGACAACCGCACCCAGATAGCGCTCCTCGCCCACGACGCCGGCCTCGCCTGAGCCTGGCCGGCGGCGAGCAGCCGGCGCGGAGGCGAGTCTCCTACCCCGGAACGCAAGGTAGGTCCGGACCGACATCGATCCGGACCTACCTTGTGCGTGCCGCCCGTTCCGGCCAGTGGGGTGTCCAGGAACGTTGGCGGTGTCGCGGCGAGGTCCAGGCGGCGATCCGGCAAGGCGGAGTCGGGCCCGGATACCGGTGTTGTATCCAGGCCCGACTCCAACGCCGCCGGTCGTCGTCTGGGCCCGGCGCGGCCCGGTGAACGTTCCTGGACACCCCACTAGGGGATGCCGGTCACGACCTGCGCGCTCGTCGGGGCCGTCGCGTCACTGGCCGGAGGTGTGCAGCTGGGCCACCTCGGTCGCCGAGAGCGCCCGGTCGTAGACGTGTACCTGGTCGACGGCGCCGCGCCAGTAGTCGACCGGGTTGCCGTTGAACTTGGCGCGGCCGATCACGGTGTGGCCGCTGGACGCGTCGCCGACGCAGGAGCTCGCCGTACCCGCCGGCTGACCGTCCACGTAGAGCGTGAGCGAGCCGGTGGCGGCGTCCCGCACGCCCGTCAGGTGGTACCAGCGCCCCGCCTCCGGCGCGGTGGGCGCCAACGCCCGTACCCCGGCGAAGCTGAACGCGAACCGGTTGTCCGCGCCGGAGTACTGGAGGAAGAAGGCGCTGTTGGTGTTGCCGTCCTGGCTCACGGCGGTGGCGAATCCGCCGAGGCTGTCCAGCCGAACCCAGGCCGACGCCGTGTAACTGCCGGTGGTGTCGAGGATCGCCGCGCCGGTGTCGACGTACTGGTTGACGCCGTTGAGCTGCACCGCGCCACCGGACCGGCCCGCCGTCCAGCTCGCGCCGTTGACCAGTGTCCCGTCGTGGTCGCCGGCCAGGTCCTCGGCGGCCGTGCCGGTGCCTTCGTCGAGCGGCCAGTAGCCCACGCCGGTCAGCCCGGGCGTGCCGGACCCTGGCGGCGGCAGGTCCGCGCCGGTGCCGTCGACCGAGCGGACGATGGCCCGGTTGATCTCCCGTACCCGGGCGAAGTCCATCTTCTTGATCTGGCGGTCGTAGGTGTAGAAGCCGTTGACCTCGTGTTCCACGTCGGTCGTCTGGGTGTAGACGCCGCCGGAGAGCCCGCACCGGTTGGCCACGGTCAGCAGGTCCTGCTGGTTCTCGACGTAGCGGCGGGTGAGGGTGGCACTGTCCGGGGTCATCTCGTAGGCGTGGCCCTCGCCGAACCACATGTGACCGTCGACCTCCAGGCCGAACCCGCCGTGTTCGCCGTCGATGGCCACCCGGTCGGCGGTGGGCGCCGGTGACGCCGGGCCGACGTACTGGTGGAAGTCGATCATGTCGCCGCGGCCGGAGTCACCCCGGGAGGCGCAGCAGTTCACGCCGCTGTGGGCGTTGACCAGCCGGCTCGGGTCCTGCACGCGCAGCTCGTCGGCGATCCGTCCGGTCGCCGTGCGGTCCCACTCGCCCCAGCCCTCGTTGAACGGCACCCAGGTGGTGATGGAGGTCCAGCTCTGGTGCTCCGTCACGATCTCGCGTAGCTGCCGCTCGAACTCCTGCTGGGCGTCGACCGGCGGGGTGCCGCCGGTGCGCATGGAGGGCATGTCCTGCCACACCATGAGACCGAGCTTGTCGGCCCAGTAGTACCAGCGGTCGGGCTCCACCTTGATGTGCTTGCGGATCGTGTTGAACCCGAGCCGCTTGGTCTCGGCGATGTCGAACCGCAGCGCCTCGTCTGTCGGTGCGGTGTAGATGCCGTCGGGCCAGTACCCCTGGTCCAGGGTGGACATGTTGAACAGGATCTTGCCGTTGAGGGTGAGGTAGAGCTTGCCGTCGGCGCCCTTGGCCTTGCCCACCTCGCGCATGCCGAAGTACGAGTCGACCTGGTCGACGACCTTCCCGCCCTGGCGCACCCGAACCTTCAGGTCGTACAGGTGCGGAGAGTCGGGCGACCAGAGCTTCGGCTTCGACACCGGGAGCCGCAGTTCGCTGCCGGCCGGGCCGGAGACGCGGCCGACGATCCGCTTGTCGTCGTACGCGACGGCCTCGACCGTCCGACCGCTGCCGGCGGCGACGTGCGGGGTGAGGCGCAGGCTCTTGTCGTCGAGATCCGGCGTCATCTGCAACCGCTCGACGTGGCTCGCCGACACCGGCTCCATCCAGACGCTCTGCCAGATGCCGGACGCCGAGGTGTAGAAGATGCCCCGGTCCGGGACGTTGCGCTGCTTGCCGACGGGTTGCCATGTCTGGTCGGTGCGGTCGGTGACCCCGACCACCAGCTCCTGGGCGCCCCGGCCGCGCAGCGCGTCGGTGACGTCGGCGGTGAAGCCGTCGAAGCCGCCGCGGTGGGTCGCGACCTCGATGCCGTTGACCCAGACCGTCGCCTCGTAGTCGATCGCGCCGAAGTTGAGCCGCAACCGGTCGCCGCGCTCCCCGACCTGCCAGTTCCTGGGCACCTGGAACGTGCGCCGGTACCACATCCGGTCCTCGTGTCGCTGGATCCCGGAGAGCGCCGATTCGATCGGGTACGGCACCAGCACCCGTTCGCCGAGCTGCTCACCGAAGGGCGGGGCCTCGCCCTGCGTCGCGCCGGCGAACTGCCAGACGCCGTTGAGGCTCTGCCACTTCGCGCGGACGAGTTGGGGGCGGGGGTACTCGGGGAGGGCGTTGTCGGCGGAGACCTCGTCGGTCCATGGGGTGGCGATCGGTGGTGTGCCCGGCTGCCAGGTGGCGTCGGCACGCGCGGCGGTGGGGGCGCTGGTGGCCACGAGGGCGGCGGCCAACAGCGCGGTGAATACCTTCATGCGTCAGGGTCCCTTTCGCACGACGGAGGTGTGGCGGGCCGGAGAACCGGGACGGTGGCCGGCAGGAGCCGGCGCGCTCGGGTAGACAGCCGCCAATGATCGATGAGTAACAATCAACCATCATCATCGATCTAAAGTCAACATGATCCCACCAGATTCGAACACCAACCGATCAAATCCGGTCGATCGCCGAGTGCTGGCGCCCCAGGGGGATCGGCCGCCCCGCGCGGCTATGTCTCGTCGGCGCTGTCGTACTCGGTCTGGTGCCGGCGGATCTCGCCGTGGTGGTCGGCGGACCAGGCCGCCAGGGCCAGGACCGTGGAGAGCAGCGATCTGCCGAGTTCGGTAAGGGCGTACTCGACGCGGGGCGGGACTTCCGGGTAGGAGGTCCGGCTGACCAGCCCGGTGCGCTGCAGGTGCTTGAGGGTCAGCGTGAGCATGCGCTGGGAGATGCCGGGGATCGCGTCGGCCAGATCCGAGTAGCGGACGGGATGGTCGGCGAGCGTGCCGATGATCAGCACGCTCCACTTGTCGCCGACAAGATCCAGGACCTCGCGGATGAAGTCGGCGTCCTCGTCGTTCCAGTGCGCACAGGGCCCTGGAACGTTCCGGACGTTCGCCCGGACGTTGGTTCGGGTCCGCCGAAGATCCTCTGCCCTCATCATCTCCGCCTACTCCGTCACTCGGTCGCTACGCACACGAATGTGCCTTTTGTGGCTCTCAAATTCTAATGCATGATGGGGCTACGAACAGGAAGTAAGAATTAGGAGGAGGTGCCATGAAGATCGAGTTCTGGTCGGACATCGTCTGCCCGTACTGCGGGCTGATGGATCATCGGCTGCACCTGGCCCTGGGCCGGTTCGCCCACGGCGACCAGGTGCAGGTCGTCCACCGGTCGTTCCAGCTGCACCCCGACCTGCCGCGGTCGGGCGTGACCCAGCGGAAGCTGATCGAGATGGCCGGGGCGCCCGCGTCGACCGTGAACCAGGTCCTGCGGCCGATCGAGCGAGCCGCCAAGGCGGAGGGGCTGACGCCCTACCACGCGGTCGACCGCACGCTCGGCCCGACCGACCTGGCCCACGAGCTGCTCGCCTACGCGGCGGACCAGGGCCGGGGCAACGAGATCTGGACGGCGATGTTCCGTGCCCACTTCGGGCAGGCCCGCAAGCTGTGGACCACCGACGAGGTCCTCGGCTTCGCCGCCGAGGTGGGTCTGGACCGCGCGGAGGCAGCCAAGGCGCTGCGCAGCCGCCGTTACCAGGCCCGGGTGGCGGCCGACCAGCGTGAGGCGCATCGCCTCGGCGCCCGCGGCGCGCCGTTCCTCGTCTTCGACGGCCGCTTCGCCGTCCCCGGCGCCATCGGCACCGACGACCTGCTGGCGGTGATCACCAAGGCGTGGGACGAGAGTCACCCCAAGGCCTGGTCGCTGCCGGTCGTCGACGGCGCCGACGGCGTCTGCACCCCGGACGGCTGCGTCTAGCCGAGTCCGGCACCACCTGACAGTTCGCCCGGAAACAAGGAGTGGACCCACGAGGGCCCACCGAACCCGATATGGAGTTACGGACAATGACAAACCTGAAGGCACAGGACAGCGCGCTTATCCTGATCGACCACCAGGTCATCTCGATGGGATTCATCAAGACCCAACCGCCCGAGATCGCCAAGCTGAACAGCGTCACGATGGTGAAGGCGGCGAAGGTCCTCGACATCCCCAACGTCTGGACCAGCAGCACCGAGGACGACAACCAGGACTGGTGGATCCCCGAGCTGGCGGAGGTCGACCCGGAGGCCTACGCGAGCCGGATCAAGCGAACCGGCATCGTCGACTCCTGGGACGACCCGGAGTTCGTGCGGGCCGTCGAGGCCACCGGCCGCCGGACACTGATCATGGCCGGGACCACCAACGACGGCTGCCTGGTCTACACCGCCCTCAGCGCCAAGCAGGCCGGGTACGACGTGTACGCGGTGCTCGACGCCGGAGGATCGGTGTTCCAGTACTCCGAAGAGGTGGCGCGGCTGCGCATGATTCAGGCCGGCGTCAACCTGATCACCACCGCCGCGGTCCTCGGTGAGCTCGCAAAGGACTGGGCCACTCCGGAGGGCGCGCAGATTCGCAGGCTCCTGGCCGAGAACCTCACGACCACCATCGGTGGATTCGGGCTGGCGAAGTAGACGCGTGCCCCGGCGGGCCCGGCGTCAGGCTGCACGTGGCCCGCGCCGGGCCCACATCGGGGTCGAGACGGAGACTGGCCTACCAGCATCTATTGGAGCAGGAGCATGAAGTACAACGCTCGACTCACCACCCCCTTCGGGGCGACGTCGACCACTGATGACGTCATCGCGGGCGTCGACCTCTACGGCAAGCGAGCGATCGTGACCGGCGGGGCTTCTGGCATCGGCGTAGAGACAGCTCGCGCACTGGCGGCGGCCGGCGCGGAGGTGGTGATCGCGGTCCGAAACATGGAAGCCGGCGCTCAGGTGGCCTCGGACATCGCCAAGAAGACCGGCAGTCCCAGGGTGGTCGCCGCCGAGCTGGAGCTGACCGATCGCGCCTCGGTCGCCCGGTTCGTCGCCGAGTGGACCGGGCCGCTGCACATCCTCGTGAACAACGCCGGAATCATGGCTCTGCCCGAGCTGCATCGCACTCCCGAGGGATGGGAACTACAGTTCGCGACGAACCATCTCGGGCACTTCAACCTGGCGCTGGGGCTGCATCCGGCGCTCGCCGCGGCAGACGGAGCGCGCATCGTCTCGGTCAGCTCCAGCGGCCACCGCACCTCGCCCATCATCTTCGACGACATCCACTTCGAGCGGCGCGTCTACGACCCATGGCTGGCCTACGGGCAGTCCAAGACCGCCAACGTGCTCTTCGCGGTGGAAGCGGCCAGGCGCTGGGCGGACGACGGCATTACCGCGAACGCGCTGATGCCGGGCGCGATCCGGACCAACCTCCAGCGTCACCAACTGGCAGGCATGACCCCGGCGACCCAAGCCCACTTCGACAACGCACCCTGGAAGACCCTTGAGCAGGGCGCTGCCACCTCCGTCCTGCTCGCGGCCTCGCCACTGGTCGAGGGCGTCTCCGGCCGGTACTTCGCGGATTGCAACGAGGCCGAGTTGACGACTGACCTCAGTACGGACCTCAGCGTCCTGCTGCGGCCCGAGGAAGCGTCCACCGTCCTGCCCCACGCCCTCGACGATGACGACGCGGCGCGGTTGTGGGACGCGTCTCTGGCCATGGTTCGTTCCTAGCGAACCCGAGGAGGCAAGTCATGATCCGCACCCCGCGCGAGATCGTTGAGCAGGTCGGTCGGATGGCGGCCGGGGAGAGCGTCGATTTCGCCGCTCTCTTCGCCGCCGACGGCGTGCTGCGCTACCCGTTCGCACCACCCGGGACGCCTCGGGAGCTGAGGGGTCGCGATGCGATCCGCGCGTTCCACGACCCCGTTGAGCTCCGGCGGAGCCGGATGCTCGACGTCGAGGGAGCCGATGTGATCGTCCGGGCGACCGACGACCCGGAGATCGTGATCGCCGAGGTCGAGCATTACGGGCACTCGTACGCCACTGGCAGGCCGTACCGGTTCCGTCTGCTCGGCGTGATCCGGGTCCGCAACGGCGAAATCGTCTCCTATGACGACTACATCGATCCCATCGCGATGGCGACGCTGTTCGGACGTACCGCTGATCTCATCGCCACCCTGTCCACACCATGACCTCCGGTCCGGCGGATCGACGCCCTTGATGGGCGACTGTCATCTACGCCGGGATGCGCGCCGCGCAGGCCGGGGTAGGACGTCTACCCGGTGCTCGACGCTGGAGAAGCCCGAGTCAAGCTCACGCGGACCGGCGCTCCGGTTCGGTCCGCGTGAGCTTGGCACCAGCGCACGCTCTGCTCGGGCTGTGCCGCGAGACAACCCCAAGAATGCTCTGCATGTGCCTCGCGGGGCCGCGTCGGAGCGTCGATCCTGAGCGTCCGGGGCGTGTCGCCGGAGGGGCGCCTGTCGCCGATCAGATGGGCGCTGGTCGGCGCCCAGCACCAGCCGACAGCTCCTCGTGCTGGTGACGGTGATCCACGAGGTCGTCGACGTCCCATCCGGGGAACGGGTCGGGAAGCTCGCGCCAGGCGTCCTCGCCGGCGGCGAGCTCGGCGGCGGTGAGCAGGCATTCGGTCAACCTGTCCCGCAGGCCGTCCGCGTCCAGTCCGACACCGATCAGCACGATCTCCTGCTGCCGGTCGCCGAACAGCGGATGCCAGCGTGCTTCCAGCTCGGCGCGTTCGGCCGGGTCCTCGGGCCACTGACCGGAGACGACCACCGGCACTCCGACCGGCTCGCACCGCCCGGAGGAGCCGGCCTGGGACCAGAGCGCCTGGAAATGTGGGCGGCTGGCCAACCAGAGGAAGCCCTTGGAGCGGATCACCCCGAAGCGGTCGAGGCCGTCGGAGAGCAGCGCCCAGAGCCGGTCGGGGTGGAACGGTCGGTGGTCCCGGAAGACGAGGCTGCCGATGCCGTACTCCTCGGTCTCCGGAACGTGCTCGCCGTTGAGTTCGGCGACCCAGCCGGGTGCGGTCTCGGCGCGCTCCAGGTCGAACAGGCCGGTGTTCAGGATCTCCGCCGGCGGCACCCGGCCGTGCGTGGCACGGATCTGCCGGGCATTGGGGTTGAGGCGGGAGAGCAGTGCCTGCACCACGGCCAGGTCTTCGGAGCCGACCAGGTCGGTCTTGTTGACCACGAGTACGTCCGCGAACTCGATCTGGTCGACCAGCAGGTCGGCGATGGTCCGGTCGTCGCCCTCGTAGGCCGAGAGTCCCCGCTCCTCCAGCGACTCTCCGGCCTCGATCCGGTTGAGCACCCCGGCCGCGTCCACCACGGTCACCGTGGTGTCGAGCCGGGCCAGGTCGTCGAGCACGTGGCCGCCCTCGACGCCGAAGGCGAAGGTGGCGGCGACCGGCATCGGCTCGGAGATACCGCTCGACTCGATGAGCAGGTAGTCGAACCGGTTCAGTCGGGCCAGACGAGCAACCTCGTCGAGCAGGTCGTCCCGGAGCGTGCAGCAGATGCAGCCGTTCGTCAGCTCGACCAGCCGCTCCGTGGTCCGGGAGAGCGAACCACCCTCGCGCACCAGCGAAGCGTCGATGTTCACCTCGCTCATGTCGTTGACGATCACCGCGACCCGCAGCCCGTCCCGGTTCTGCAGAACGTGGTTGAGCAGGCTGGTCTTGCCGGCACCGAGGAAGCCGGAGAGCACGGTGACCGGCAGGCGTCCGGTCACGGCACGTCCACGATCTGACGTCCCTTGTAGAGCCCGCAGTGGGGGCAGGCGCGGTGGGGCATCACCGCTTCCTTCCGTGGGCAGGGGCACGGGGTGAGCTGCGGGGCGCTCGCCTTCCAGTTCGCCCGTCGGTGCCGGGTGTTGGACCGGGACATCTTGCGCTTCGGTACGGCCACCGGTTTCTCCTTAGTGAGGGGGCCACCGCAGCTTAATGCAATTGGTTTTCGTTTCAGATAGCGCCCCACCTCGAACGACGGGGGGCCGACGACCGGGAGCGCACAGCGGCGACGATCCGCCGCCCGGAACACGACACCCGACGCCCCATACGCTCCGCCGCGACTTAGCCTTGGACGACGCCGAGCCCGGGCTGCGGCACGGGCGGGCCGGGCGACACGCGCCGCCTTTCGCCCCCATCGCCCGATCCGCCCGCTACAGTATCGCTCATGGAAACGGTTACCATTATCGACTTGACGGCGCGAACCGATCCTGACTTCCGGATGGAGTCGTACGGGTCGAGCCCGCCGGCGGCAGCGACCGTCTGATCCGATGCCCGCCGTCCACCCGACGTCAGCGGGCGCACTCCGCGCAGGTGCCGAAGATCTCCAGGGTGTGGTCGACATCGGTGAACCCGTTCTCGCCGGCGACCCGTTCGGCCCATCGCTCCACCGCGGGCCCCGCCACCTCCACCGTCCGGCCGCAGGAACGGCACACCAGGTGATGGTGGTGTCGACTCTGACTGCACCTGCGGAAGAGCTGCTCCCCGCCGGGCAGCCGGGTCGAGTCGATTTCACCGGCGTCGACCAGCAGCTGCAGGGTGCGGTACACGGTGGTCAGGCCGACCCGCGCGTCGCGGGCGAGAAGCATCTGGTGCAGCTGCTGCGCGGTGTGGAAACCGTCAACCTCGCGCAGGAGCGCCAGCACCTCGCCGCGCTGACGCGTGTTGCGGGTTACGTTCGGCATCGCCTGGTTCACCGTACCGCCGTCTCCGCTCTCGGACGCGCCGCTCGTGGCGCGGTCGCTGACTGCCGACCCGGCCCGCATACGCGGGGAGCCCGACCCATTATGCGCTGCGCATATGTGCACGCTTCGACCTCGCCGGGCACCCGCGCCGGTCGCTCCAGGCTGTTCCTCCCCGCATCGGAGTAGGTGATTGCGCTGCGTACGAGCAACCGGCACGGTCCTGTCCCCCCGGCACCTGCACGCCCCGGCCAACCAGCCCCGGCCGACGGCGGCGGATCCGCTCCGCAGGCGCACCGCCACGCGTTCGGCTCGATCGAGATCCTCTGCGTCCTGCTCATTCTGGTCGCCGTCCTGCATCGGCAGATCTCCGAGCTGGTGGCCGACGCGCGGCTGCAGACCTGGCTGACGGTGTTCGTGTCGGTGCTGGTGCAGGCGGTGCCGTTCCTCGTCTTCGGCGTGGTGCTCTCCGCCGTCATCGCGGTGTTCGTTCCTCGCTCGTTCTGGGCTCGCGCGCTCCCCCGCCGGCCGGCCCTCGCCGTTCCGGTCGCCGGAGTGGCCGGCGTGGTCCTGCCCGGCTGCGAGTGTGGCTCCGTGCCGATCGCCGGGTCGCTGATCCGCCGCGGTGTGACGCCCGCCGCGGCGCTGGCGTTCCTGCTCGCCGCGCCGGCGATCAACCCGATCGTGCTCACCGCCACCGCCGTGGCCTTTCCTCGCAACCCCGAGATGGTGGCCGCCCGCGCCGGTGCCAGCCTCGCCGTCGCCCTGCTCATGGGCTGGTTGTGGCTGCGTCTCGGCCGCGTCGAGTGGATCCGCCTGCCCCACCGCGCCCACCTCGACAGGCTGCCGAAGTGGGAGGCGTTCTGGGTGGCCTGCCGGCACGACGTCGTACACGCCGGCGGCTTCCTCGTGCTCGGCGCCATGGCCGCCGCGACCATCAACGTGGCGGTACCCCAGACCTGGCTCAACGACCTGGCGGCGCGGCCGGTGCTCTCCGTGCTCGCCCTGGCCACGCTCGCCGTGCTCCTGTCCATCTGTTCCGAGGCCGACGCGTTCGTCGCCGCGTCACTGTCCCAGTTCTCCCTGACCGCCCGACTGGCGTTCCTCGTCGTCGGTCCGATGGTCGACCTGAAGCTCATCTCGATGCAGACCGGCATCTTCGGCCGAGACTTCGCCGCCCGATTCGCGCCGGCGACCTTCGGCCTCGCCGTGCTGACTGCCGCAGTGGTAGGGATGGTGATCTGGTGAACCGAGCCGCCCAGGCCGTCGTCATGTTTCTTCTCGGTGGTGCCGTCCTGCGCATCACCTGGACCGACGTCTACCTGCGGTACGTCAAGCAGGGCCTACGCCCGTTCCTGATCGCCGCCGGCCTGCTCCTGGTCGTGGCCGCCGCAATGACACTGGTCTACGAGGTGCGCGACATCGTCCGCCACCGCGGCCACCCAGCGCACGACGACGGCCACGGGCACGGACGATCCGGACAGCTCGTGGGCTGGTTGCTGTTGCTGCCCGCGCTCGCGCTGCTCGCGATCACGCCACCGGCGCTCGGCGCCGACACCGCCGCGCGCAGCGGGTCCGCCCTCGCCACGGTCGGGGAGAGCGAGACCGCCTTCTCACCTCTCCCCCCGGGCGACCCGGTGAAGCTCACCCTCATCGAGTACGGGTACCGCGCGGTCTTCGACGGAGGTCGCACCCTGCGCGGTCGGCAGGTGCAGCTCACCGGTTTCATCGCCACCGGCCCGGACGGTCGGCCGATCCTGGCCCGCATCATGCTCGCCTGCTGTGCCGCCGACGGCATCCCGATCAAGATCGGTCTCCGTGGCGACGTGCCGGACCTCGCACCGGACACCTGGGTGCGGGCCACCGGCCAGTGGATTCCGCACACCGTCAAGGATCCGGTCAACGACTCGGAGATCCCCTACCTCGAGGTTGCCGCCTGGTTGAAGATCGACCCGCCGGCGAACCAGTACGACTAGCGGGACATCAGCCCGTCGCCGTCGGCGACGCCGGGCCGCATCACCGCCCGGTCAAGCCGCCGGAGCCCTCGGCGGCACCGTCCGGAGCGAAGGCGCCGTCCGCCTCCCCTGGCCCGAGGTGGACGTGCTGGTGCCCCTGCCCCGAGTCGATGTTGATCTGGTCGAGCTGCGTCGCGGCCACCGACCACGCGGTCGACGCGAGCGCGGCCTGCCGCGCCGCCAGCTCCAGGTACTCGTTGCGGGCGGGGACGGGCTTGGTCACGGCCAGGGCCACGGTGTCGACCGCGACCCCGGTCTGCTCCACCGCGCCCTTGAGGCTGCCGCGTGCCACGTTGGTGGCGGTGGTGCCCGACGGTGGGTCGGCGAACGTCTCGACGAGTTGCCGCACGGTCTGCTGCCACTGTCGGGCCTGCGACGCCTCGGGCGTACGCCCGGTCTCGGCGGCCTGCTGGATCGACTCCAGGATCGGCGTTAGCTGCTCGCCGATCCCCCGTGCCGCCGCGGTCAGCTCGATGATCTGCTGGACGTCGCGCTCGGCCTCCGCCCTACGCAGCTGGTCGACGGTCGACTCGACCCGCGTCGGCCGCCCGACGTTGAAGCCGATCACCCCGCCGAGCAGGCCGAGGGCGAGTGCGACCGCGACGGCGGCCGCGACCACCGCCGGTTTCGGTCGCCGGGTACGCGGCGTGGTGAGATAGGAGGGTCTTCCGGTTCGGCGGGACACGGCACCCCCACGCATCGATGGTCGTCTGCTCCGGAGGGTAGCCCGTCCGATGACGCGAGTCGATGCTTTCGACCGTCGCACCAACGTCTCCTGTCCGCCTCCGACGAAAGGTGCGTCGAGGTCCCGTCCGTGGCTGCCGCCGGGGCCGGCCGACGCGAGGATCAGATCGCGCCGGCCGGCTCCGTACCGCCGGTGTCGCTCGTGCAGGGGCGTCGCCTATCGGGGCGGTGACGCCTCGGCGGCGGTCAGGCGAGGACCTCGAAGGTCCAGGTCTTGGCGCCGGAGCTGATCGTGCTGCCGTCGCTGGCCCGGGTGCCGGTGACCTCGAAGGTGACCGTGTAGGTGCCGGCGGCGTCGAAGCCCCAGTTGACGTGGGCGTGGGTGTTTCGGTTGACGTTCAACGTGTCGGGCAGTCCGTTGCCGCTGTCGAACAGGACGGTCGGCGTACCGCCGGAGACGGTGTAGATGCTGAAGCCGGCCGGCCCGGTGACGTTGGTGAGCCGGAACGACACCCGGTTGTTCTGGAGCACGCCGCTGGGCACGTCGGTGGTGTTCCAGCCCGCCCAGAGCAGGCCGGCGGTGCTGGCCTGTGGCAGCACCCAGGCCTGGCCGCCCGAGCCGAGGAACGACCAGGCGCCGCCGGCGGGAACGGTGAGCCGGGCGGCGCTCGGCACCTGGAGAACCACGTCGGCGGGGTTGCGCTCCACGTCGGTCGTGCCGGTGCCGTCGAGCAGGTCGACGGTGAGGGCGCCGCCGGTGTAGTCCACGTCGATGACGTCCACGTGGCCGCTGGACAGCACGATCGGAGCCGCCACGGCCGGGGCGGACGCGCCGGCGAGCAGCGCGACGGTCAGGGCGAGCCCGGCGAGGAGCTGGTTGCGGGTACGCACGGCGCTCACGCCTTGACCACGAGGCGCAGGGTGGCCGGGGCGGAGGTGACGCTCTGGCCGGTCGCCGCGAGGGTGCCGGTGGCCTGGACGGTCACTCGGTAGTCGCCGGAGCGGTCGAAGGCCCAGTTGGCGTGGGTGTGGTCCCCGGCGGCGAGCGTGATGGCGTCGGGCACTCCGTCGCCGCTGTCGGCGAGGATCGTCGGCTGCCCGACGGCGTCCTCGGTGTAGATGGCGAGCTGACCCGGGCCCGCCACCGACTGGAGCCTCAGGGTCAGTGAGTCGGCGGCGAAGACGCCCGCCTCGATCTCCTCGGCCGCGATTCCGGGCCAGATCAGTTCGCTGTTCTGGATCTCGGGCAGGATCCAGACCTCCGCCACGCCGGGACGGCCGAGGAAGGCGAAGGCCGGATTGTCGGGGACGGTGACCTTGGCCTGGCGCTTGACGACGAGCTTGACCTCGTCGGTGGCGTACTCGACGTCGTTCTCCTCGTCGTGGACGCCGATCTCCAGATCGCCGTCCTCGTAGGCGACGTCGACGACGTCGAGGTGCCCGGCCTTCAACGTGACCGCGGCGGCCTGCGCCGGGAGCGCGGTGGCGACGAGCGCCGCGGTCGTCACTCCCGAGGCGAGCAACAGCCGGATGGACTTACGCACGAAGATGCTCCTCTCCTGGGTCCTTGTCGGACCGTCTAATGAAAACGATAGTCGTTTTCGTTAGATTGCGAAAGGCCTGACGACGGCAGCGCCCGCAGCCGTGGCAGACGGCTGCGGGCGCGAGAACTACTCGTTCGTCAGGCTGCTACGGCCGCGGGCGGTCGGCCGGTGCGTCGCCGGGCGAAGAGCCCGTACCGAGGCGCGGCCAGCCAGCACCCGGCGAACACCAGGGTCAGGCAGAGCACGATCAGCCCACCCGAGGCCAGGTTGTAGTAGTAGGAGACGTACAGGCCGGCGACCGCACAGACCACGCCGATGCCGGCGGCGAGCAGCATCATCACGCCGAGACGCTCGGTGAGCATCCGGGCCGAGGCGGCCGGGGTGATCAACAACGCGAGGACGAGGATGTTGCCGACCGCCTGCAGGGAGATGACGATCGCCAGGGTCACCATCACGTACAGCACGGTGTCGAGCCAGAAGACGGGCAGACCCGAGGCGGCGGCGGTCTCCCGGTCCAGGCTCACGGTGACGAGTTCCTTGCGCAGCAGCAGCGTCACCGCGATCAGCAGCGCGCCGACCACCGCCACGGTGATGACGTCGCCGTAGGAGAGCCCGAGAATCTGACCGAACAGGAAGGATGCGAGGTCGCCGGTGTACGTGCTCTGCGTGCTCACCGGGTCGCCGCAGGGGCGCCCGACAACTCGGCCCTGACGCCACCCCCGCGGGACCGGGCCGATGACACCGGCCGGTGCCACGACGTGGGTGTGCCGGTCGAGGCGGTCCCGAGAGCGCGACCGATTCGCTCCGCGGTGACCAAGCTTAACAACAACGGTTTTCATTTTAAAGCCATCCGTTCGGCCGACCCGCAGCAGGGTCCGGACGACACTCCGCCGCCACCGGTCCGCCCGGGGGGGAGTCCAAGACGCGCATCGTGGGCCGAGCGCCACTGTTCGTGGATGACCGCCGGGCCCGCCCGTGGAGCTCCTGCGGCGCGACCCGCGACCCCCCGGGCGTCGCGGCCACAGACCGCCCGTCTTGCCCACGAATTGCGTACCGACTGCTCAGGTCCTGCCCAAGTCCGTTTGTTGATCATGCTCTGTCCTCACCGGACAATGATCAAATTCGTGTCGAGGCGCCGTCAGGTGCGGCGCGTCCCGCACGGGTCGGGCGAGCTCGGGAGGACCCACGAGTCCGCTCGCCGGCACCGGAAACCGATCGGTGCCGCTGAAGTGGAGGAACGTTGTCAGAAAGACGCACACGCCGGGGCAGGATCGGGCTCACGATCCGTCCGGTGATCGCCGCAGCGGCGGCTGTCATCCTCGGCCTGACCGCACAACCGACGGTCGCCGAGGCGGCACCCGCACAGGCCGCCGTGGACGGCCAGGTGCTCAAGGAGCTGTCGGCGAAGGGCAGCACGAGCTTCCTGGTCTACCTGAAGGACCAGGCGAAGCTGGACGCGACGGCGAGGCTGCGCGGCGACGCCCGCGCCACGGAGGTGCACCAGCAGCTCACCAGCACCGCTGACCGCACCCAGGCCGGGCTGCGCGGCGTCCTCACGCAGCGCAAGGCGCGGTACACCTCGTACTGGATCGCCAACGCGCTTCAGGTCGACGGCGACAAGGCCCTGCTGGACCTGATCGCCGCCCGACCCGAGGTCGCCCGGATCGACCCGGTGCGGTCGTACCCCCTGGTCGAGCCCGAGCAGGCGAAGGTCGGCACGAAGGCCGCCGCGGCGACCGAGTGGGGCGTGGCCAGCATCGAGGCGCCGCAGGTCTGGGACGAGTTCAGCGACCGCGGCGAGGGCGTCGTGGTCGCCAACATCGACGGCGGTGTCCAGTACGACCACCCGGCGCTGGTCGGGAAGTACCGGGGCAACAACGGCGACGGCACCTTCTCCCACGACTACAACTGGTACGACCCGACCAACGTCTGCCAGCAGTTCGAGCCGTGCGACACCGGCGGCCACGGCACCCACACCATGGGGACCATGGTCGGTGACGGCGGCGCCGGCAACCAGATCGGTGTCGCCCCCGGAGCCACCTGGATCGCCGCGAAGGGCTGCGAGCGCGAGTGGTGCTCGGACGCCTCGCTGCTCCTCGCCGGCCAGTGGATCCTCGCGCCGACCGACCGTAACGGGCAGAACCCCCGCCCGGACCTGCGGCCGGACATCGTCAACAACTCGTGGGGCGGCGGCCAGGGCAACCTCTGGTACAAGCAGACCGTCGACGCGTGGCGCGCCGCGGGCATCTTCCCCGTCTTCTCCGCGGGCAACTCCGGTCCGGCCTGCGACACCGCGAACACCCCGGGCGACTACCCGCAGTCGTACGCGGTCGGCGGCTACAACTCGGCCAACCAGGTCTACCAGTACTCCAGTCGGGGCAGCTCGGGGGTGGACGGCGGCATCAAGCCGAACATCTCCGCGCCCGGCGAGGACGTACGGTCGAGCTGGCCCGGCGGCGGCTACGCGACGCTCAGCGGAACGTCGATGGCCGCGCCGCACGTCTCCGGGACGGTGGCGCTGCTCTGGTCCGCCGCGCCGAACCTGCGCCGTGACCTCACCGCCACCGAGAAGCTGCTCGACGAGACCGCCGTCGACGTCGACGCGACCGAGTGCGGTGGCACCGCCGCCGACAACAACGTCTTCGGCGAGGGGCGGCTCAACGCCTACCGGGCGGTGACGAAGGCGCCGCGCGGAGCCGTCGGACGGGTGACCGGCCGGGTCACCGACTCGGCCTCGGACGAGCCGCTGAGCGGCGTCCAGATCAGCTCCGGCGACACGCGGGCGGTCACCGGCGCCGGCGGCGACTACACGCTGGTGCTGCCGGTCGGCGAGCAGACGGTGACGGCCGGCGCGTACGGCTACGGAAGCCGGAGTGTCACGGTGACCGTGCCCGCGACGGGCGCCGTCACGGCGAACTTCACGCTGGACCCACCTTCGATGGTGACCGTCTCGGGTCGGGTGACCGACGGGTCCGGTCACGGCTGGCCGCTCTACGCGAACATCACGGTGGCCGGTCGTCCCGGCGGCCCGATCTTCACCGACCCGATCACGGGCAGGTACTCCTTCACGGTGCCGGCCGACAGCACCTACACCGTGGAGACCACCGCGCGCTACCCCGGGTACCGGAAGGACACCCGCAGCGTGCAGGTGGCCGACGCGGCGAAGACCGTCAACATCAAGGTCCCGGTCGACCACGGCTGCACCGCCGGCGGCTACTCCGACGCCTTCTCCGGCCCGCTGTTCGGGACGGAGACGTTCGACGGCGACGCCGTGCCGCAGGGCTGGTCGGTGGTCAACCGGACGCAGTTCCCGGGGTGGACCTTCAACGACCCGGGACGCCGGGGCAACCAGACCGGCGGCAGCGGCAACTTCGCGATCGTCGACAGCATCTCCCAGGGGCTCGACGCGCGGCAGGACACCGACCTGATCTCCCCCGCCTTCGACCTGCGAACCGCCCGGGCGCCGTACCTGCGCTTCAACAGTGACCTCTACGCGACGGCGGGCGATGACGTCGGCGACATCGACGTCACCACCGACGGCGGCAAGACCTGGACCAACGTCTGGCACGGGGACGACTGGCGACGCGGCCCGACCCAGGAGCTGGTCCCGCTCGAACCGGCCGCCGGCAAGGCCAACGTTCAGGTGCGGTTCCGCTACCGCGCGAACTTCGGCTGGTGGTGGGCGGTCGACAACGTCGAGCTGATCGACCGGTCCTGCACCCCGACCCCCGCCGCCCTCGTCGCCGGTTTCGTCACCGACAAGAACACCGGGGAGGGCCTCGACGGCGTCACCGTCGTCAGCCCGGACGCACCGGCGGAGCAGACGCAGACCGAGGCGACGCCGGAGGACCCGAACATCTCCGACGGGTTCTACTGGTTCCTCTCCACGCTGACCGGCACCCACCCGTTGCGGGCGAGTCAGCGGCCGTACCAGCCGCTGGCCAAGGACGTCGAGGTCACCGCGGACCGGCTGAACAAGGCGAACTTCGCCCTCACGGCGGGTCGGCTCACCGTGAGCCAGACGAACATCGAGCTGAACCAGCCGTACGGCGCCACCCGCAGCACCACGGTGACGCTCAAGAACACCGGCAGCGCCCCGGTGACGGTCGAGACGCTGGCCCGAGCGGGCCAGTTCGAGGTGCTCGGCCGCAAGGGGGCGCCGCTGGCGCAACGGCAGGTTCCCACCGCCAGCAAGGCCATGAACGGGATCGCGGCCGGCCACGACGCCAAGGCCACGGCCACCGCGTCCGCGACAGCGGCGGGTGATCTGGCCTGGAGTCGCATCGCCAGCGCTCCGGCCCAGGTCTACGACAACGCCGCCGTCACCATCGGCGGCAAGGTCTACTCCGTCGGTGGTGGTGCCGGCACCGGCACCGAGCGTTCGACCTGGGTCTACGACCCGGCGACGAACCTCTGGACCGGCCTGCCGCTGATGCCCCGGGGTCGCAGCGCGCCCTCGGCCGTGGCGGTGGACGGCAAGATCTACGTCCTCGGCGGCTGGAACGCCAGCGGCGCGCCGGTGCCCACGGTGGACGTCTTCGATCCGGCGACGAACACCTGGAGCACCCTCGTCGGGGTCTCCAACCCGGCGCCCCGCGCGGCGGCCGGCACCGCGCTCGTCGACGGCCGGATCGTCGTCGTGGGCGGTTGCGCGGACGGCAACTGCGCGGGCACCAGGAACGTCGTCGTCTTCGACCCACACACCCGTACGTTCACCACCGGGGCCGACTACCCGCTGCCGGTGGCGTACCTGCCGTGCGGTGGTGTCGGCGGCGGCATCTACTGCGCCGGTGGGATCGACACGATGCCGTACCGCGACACCTACGGCTACGACCTGGCGGCCGACGCGTGGACCCGCCTGCCCGACCTGCCGATCGGCCTGTGGGGTTCACCGAACACCGTCGCCGGTGGCCTGCTGATCCTCGCGGGCGGGATGTCCGAGAACTCCACGGTCACCAACCGCACGGTGGCGTACGACCCGACCACCAGAGCGTGGCGGGACCTGCCGAACACCCAGGTCGCCGTCTACCGCGGCGCGATGGCGTGCGGGGTCTACAAGATCGGAGGCGGTAGTGACCTGGTGACCGCCGAGTCCGAGCGGTTGAGCGGTCTCGGCGACTGTGGCGCGAGCGGTGTGCCGTGGCTCGACGTCACGCCCGGTGATCTCACCCTGGCTCCGGGCGCCTCGAAGAAGGTCACCGTCACGGTGACCGCGACCTCCGGCACGGGTATCGGGCAGCCCGGCACCTACCGGGCGGAGTTCGGGTTCACCACCGACACCCCGTACCCGGTGCCGGCGGTCGAGGTCGAAGTCGGGGTCGCCGCCCCCGCCGACTGGGGCAAGATCCAGGGCACGGTGAGCGGTCGCAGCTGCGACGGAAGCGTGTCCGGCGTCGGCGCGACGGTACACCTCGATCTCGTGGGCAGCGGCGGCAAGACGGGCTACACCGTCGTCGCCGACGCCGACGGCCGGTACGTCTACTGGCTGCCGGCCGGGAAGTACCAGGTCACCGTCGCCAAGGACGGGTGGACGCCGAAGGTGAAGCGGCAGACGGTGAGCGAAGGGGTGACGTCGACGTACGACGTCGTCCTCGATGCGGTCTCGGCCTGCCGGACGGGGTCGACGCCGGAGGGACGCCTGCACGGCGTGTTCCGGCGGATGTGAGAGAGCGGTGGCCGCCGGACCTCGATCCGGTCCGGCGGCCACCGGCTGCCCGCTCAGTCGGCGGCCGCGCCGAACCACTTCGGCAGTTGGGTGAGCAGCTCCTGCTGGTCGTCGCCGGCCCAGGCCACATGCCCGTCCGGGCGCAGCAGCACGGCGGGCACGTCCAGCTCCTCGCTGACGTCGACGACATGGTCGACCCGGTCGGCCCAGCCCGCGACCGAGAGCCCGCCGGTCTGGTCGAGCAGCAGGCCACGGCCGCCGTGGGTCAGCTCGTAGAGCCGCCCCCGCTTCAGTCCCACGTCCCGCATCCGTCGGCCGAGCAGCTCATGCCCCTCGCCGAAGTCGTAGCGGACCGCCATCGCGGTGATCTTCTCGATGAGATAGCGGTTGACCTCCTCGAACTCCATCAGCTCCGACAGCAGCCGGCGTACCGCCTGGGGGCCGGGTTCGGTGGAGAGCAGCTGCATCTGCGCGCGGGTGTTGTCCAGCACGTCGGCGGCGACCGGGTGCCGCTCGGTGTGGTAGCTGTCCAGCAGCCCCGCCGGCGCCCAGCCGTGGACCTCGGCGGCCAGCTTCCAGCCGAGGTTGAAGGCGTCCTGGATGCCGAGGTTGAGGCCCTGACCGCCGGTCGGCGGGTGGATGTGCGCCGCGTCGCCGGCCAGCAGCACCCGGCCGACCCGGTAGCGCTCGGCCAGCCGGGTGGCGTCGCCGAAGCGCGACAGCCAGCGCGGCGAGTGCACACCGAAGTCGGTGCCGGCCACCGCCTGCAGCTGCTGCTTGAACTCGTCGAGCGTCGGCGGGACCGCGCGCTCCCCGGTCACCCCGGCGGCGGGAACGATGACGCGGTACACCCCGTCTGCGCCGAGCGGCCCGAGACCGAACCGTTTCTGCGTCTCGCGGACCTCGGCGACCACGGCGGCCACCGTCTCCGGCGGTACGGCCACCTCCATCTCACCCAGCAGCGTCTCGACCCGGGTGGGCTCGCCGGGGAAGCCGACGCCGAGCAGCTTGCGCACCGTGCTGCGGCCGCCGTCGCAGCCGACGAGGTACCGGGCGCTCAGCTGGGTGCCGTCGGCCAGCTCGGCGGTCACCCCGTCGTCGTCCTGGCGGAGGCCGACCAGCTCGCAGCCGCGCCGGATCTCGGTACCGAGCTCGGCGGCGTGCTCCTCCAGCAGGCGATCGATGATGGTCTGCGGGATGCCGAGGACATACGGGTGCGCGGTGTCCAGCCGGCCGGGCCAGGGCTTGACGATGCCGGCGAAGAAGCCCCCCACCGCGTACTGCTTGCCGTGCGCGAGGAACCGCTGCAGCAGACCGCGCTGGTCCATCACCTCGATGCTGCGTACGTGCAGACCGAGCGCGCGGACGAACGGCGTCGGCTCCTCGTCCTTCTCCAGCACGAGCACGTGCACGCCGTGCAGCCGCAGCTCGGCGGCGAGCATCAAGCCGGTCGGTCCGCCGCCGGCGATGATCACGTCAATCACGAATGCCCCCATACTCGTCGGCCCGCCGCCGCGCGCGGTTCGCGCGAAAGCGCACCTACTCCGCGAGTACCTGATTTCCGCAGGTACCCGGCTACGGCCGACGATTCTGCGCCACCACCCGGGTCTTGCCGCAAGACCCCCTATGTGGTATATGTTTACCTTGGCAGGGAGTAGCAGACTCCTTGCCATTGCTTTTGTCTCGCTCCGGGCGGCAGATCTCCCCGTAGAGCACTCACCGGTCAGGGGTCTCCCCCACAGCGACGCGCTATCGGGCGCTCCCCATCAACGCGTCGTTCGTCCGCGAACGCACCGGGACACCTCGGCACCCGGCAGGACGTGCGCTGCCTCGGGGTGATCAGCGTGTTGGCCGGCAGATCAAGGGTCGCCCGGTGGAGGACCGGGTGCCGGAGCACGCGTGGCGTGCTCCGGCACCGGTCGGGAGCCGGCCGGCACCGGCTCGCCGTCATCACCTCACAGGTGGGCCCTCAGATAGGCGCCGGCCGCGACGAGCTGGGCCCGCGCCTGCGCGTCCGGAACGGTGTCGGCGAAGGCCGTGAACCGGTCGAGCGCGGCCCGGGCCTGGGCCTTCAGCCCGGCCTTGGCCATCGCCTCGGCGACCTTGAGCTGCGTCGTCAGGAGGATCGCGCGAGCCGGCGGGACCGACCCCTCCTTCCGGTAGCGCTCCAGCAGCGTCCGGGTGTTGGTGAACGTCGCCACCACCTCGAACGACGCCGTCGACTCGACCACGTTGCCGGCCTTGTCGGTGGCGACCGCGGTCACCCGGTGGGTGCCCGCCGTCGGCGCGACCGCCCCGCTGACCGGCTTGCCGTCCAGCGTCACGACCACCGACGCGACGCCCGACGCCGGATCCACCGCCGACGCCGTGATCGGCAACGCCTTGCCCAGCTGGTAGGAGCCGCCATCCTTGATCCCGCCGAACTTCACGGTCGGGTCCGTGGCGTCGACCCGCAGCGACACGGCCGCCTCCGTCGAGACGTTGCCGGCCTCGTCGACCGACCGGAAGCGCAGTTCGCGGCTGCCGTCTCCGGTCACCGCCACCGGCTCGCGGTAGTCGGTCCACTCGCCGTCGCCGACCCGGTAGGAGATCCGCACCGGGCCACCGCTGTCGTCGGCCCCGGTGGCGGTCACCGTGATCGGCGAGACGTACCAGCCGTTGTCGCCGTTCGGCGCCGCCGGGTCGACCGTCACCGACACGGTCGGCGGGGTCAGGTCGACCACCCGGAAGTAGTCGAACGCGACCGTCACCGGCGACACCTGCTCCGGGCCGAGCGCCATCAGACCGAACGACGTCATCGCGGCGTCGTTGGTCACCGGCTCCCCGAGCGAGGTCCAGTTGACCCCACCGTCGCTGATCTCGGCCGAGTAGGTGTTCCCGGTCCGCTTCAGCCGCAGGTCGTACCAGCCGCTCTCGGTCGTCTCCGCGACGTCGACGGACCGGTTGCCGCCGTTGCCGAACTGACCGTTGCGCTCCGACACCAGCTCGGCGCGCAGATCGGTCGGTGAGCCGTTGGGGTTCGTGGCCACCACGTCGAACTTCACGTAGTTGTTGTCGTCGGCGTACACCAGGAACCCGGCCAGCTGCCAGCGGTGCAGCATCGTCGGTGTCAGCCGGGTCTGGATCGTCCAGTCCCCGTCCGGCAGGTCCTGGAGGATGAAGTTGCGCGGGGACGCGGGGTTGTCGCCGTTGATGTCGCCCAGTTGCGTCTCGATGCGCAGCTGCCCGCCGTTCATCGCGACCTTCGACGAGTCGTAGCGCACCACCGAGTCCCACCGGCAGCCGTCGAGCGTGTCGCCGGTGAACTCGTCGCTCGGCGCGCGCTCACCGCCGTCGGTCGGGTCGCAGCCCGGTCCCGGATCGGGATCGGGGTCCGGCCCGGGGTGGATGGCCTCGTTCACCAGGTTGAACCCGGAGAACTCCACCTCGCTCGTGGCCGACGTGCTGTGCGCGGTCACCGCGAGGCCGATGTCCTGCGGGGTCGCCGCGCCGGTGAGCGTCACCGGATCGCCGACCCGGGTGAAGGTCACGCCGTCCTTGCTCCAGTACCCGTAGTACTGGTTGCCGTCGCGCACGACCCGCACCCACGACGGGTAGCTGGTCGTGCTGGCGCCGGTGCTGGCGTCGAGCTGCCCGTTGCCGTCGGTGTCGCGCAGCCACTCGAATCCGAGGCCGGCCCGCAGCGTCATCGCCGCGTACCCGGCCGACACGCCGGGTTGGGTGATGTCGTTGCGGACGATGATTCCGGCCTTGGCGGACGAGTTGGAGTTGCCCTGCCGCTCGATCTTCACCGTCGCGGTCCACTCGTTGCCGGCGGCGGCCGGAAGGTACACCGAGCCGTACTGGTCGGTGCCCTGCCACATGTTCGCGCCGCCGGAGTTGATCACCCAGGTGTCGGTGTCCGGCCGGTCGAACGTGGCGTTGGTGTTGGTGAAGCTCTGCCAGTCGCCGTAGAGGTCACCGACCTCCACCTCGACGATGCGGGAGGTGGTGCTGGCGCCCTTGTCGTTGGTGGCGACGGCGGTCAGCTGGTAGCGCTGCTGGGTCGTGGCGTTCCACGTCACCGCGTACGGGGCCGTGGTGTCGGTGCCGATCGAGGTGTCGCCGGCGAAGAACTCCACCTTGGTGATCGTGTTCTCCGCGTCGCTCGCATCGGCGGTGACCTGGATCGGGCCCGGCTGCAGGTCGTCGTCCGGGGTCGGGGCGGTCACCGCGACCTTCGGCTTGCTCGTCGGTGAGACGCCCTTGCCGTCGGCCTCGATGAAGTTCAGCCGCCGCTCCCCGGCGCCGGGGAAGACCGCGTACAGGGTGAAGGTCTCCCCCGGGTCGGTGACGTCGACCGGTACGTCCACGTACCGGCCGGCCGGCGTCGCCGGGACCTGAGCGGTGCCCAGCAGAGCGCCATCCGGGGCACCGCGGCGCAGCTCGACGGTGCCCGCGCTGGCGGCGCCGACCCGCAGGATCAGCCTGTCCACACCGCGCAGGTGCACCGGGTCGTACGACGCCCATCCGCCGTTCTGCCCGGTGATGGCGTTGGCGTGCCCCTCCACGTCCCGCGCCGGCACCACAGTGACGCCGTGCGAGGCGTCGAAGAACTCCGCCTCCCGCTGCTTCGGGAAGAGCAGGGTGGTGTCCGAGCCGGTGAGCGCGGGAATGCCGCCCGCGCCGCCGGAGTCGGTGTAGCGGCCGTCCAGGGCGTAGAAGACGTTCATGTCGTCGCTGTGCCCGCCGCCCAGCGACGTGGCCACCGTCCCGGTCCGCCCGTGCAGCGGGTCGGCCGGGTGGGCGTGCTCGTCGTGGCCGAGCGCCGGTTGGATCACCACGTCGGCGTCGTCGATCTGGGTGTCCTCGGCGTCGGTGACCGACAGGTTCCAGCTGATCTCGTCACCGAAGTCGAAGAACCCGCCGTTGGGTGGCAGCTCGAAGCGCACCTCGGGCCGCTTGTTACCGACCGTGATCGGCACGGTGGTGGTGCCGGTCTTGCCGTGCGGGTCGGTCACCGTGAGCCGGGCGTCGTAGACGCCGTTGTCGGTGTACGTGTGGGTCGGCGCCCGGTCGGTCGAGTCGACACTGCCGTTGCCGTCGAAGTCCCACGCGTAGCTGAGCTGCTCGCCCTCCGGGTCGGACGACGGCGCGCCGTCGAACCGCACCTCGAGGGGCGCGTGCCCGGAGTCGGGTGCGGCGGTGGCCTTCGCCTCCGGCGAGCGCGAGCCGGAGATGTAGTCGACGCGGTACAAGCCCGAGTTCGGGTTGTCCCGGCCGAAGCCGCCGCCCCAGTCGAGCACGTAGAGGGAGCCCTCCGCGCCGAACTTCGAGTCGATCGGGGCGAGGAACTGCTCCTGCGGCAGGAACGGGTTGACCTTCTCCACGTTCCCGTCGCCGTCGGGGATGATCGAGTACATCTTGTTGCGGGACCACTCGTAGAAGAACGGCTTGCCGTCGTAGTAGGCCGGGAACTTGGTGTCCGACTCCAGGTCCGCGTCGTACTGGTAGAACGGTCCGCCCATCGGCGCGAGGCCGCCGCCCTGCGGAATGACCTCCGGCACCGAGGAGCGCTTGTAGCCGTACCACATCTTCGCCGGCTTGGCCGCCGGCAGCTGGGTGAGGCCGGTGTTGCGGATCGAGTCGTTCACCGGGTTGGCGCAGTCGAAGTAGGCGCCGACGGTCACCGGGTTGGTCCGGTAGTCGACGTCCCGGAACGGTTCGTTGTCGCCCATGCAGAGCGGCCAGCCGTAGAAGCCGGGCTCGGTGATCAGGTTCCACTCGGCGATGCCGGCCGGGCCGCGGTCGGGGTTGTCGTTGCCGTTGTCCGGCGAGTAGTCGGCCATGCCCAGCGCGCCGGTCTTCGGGTCGATGGAGAACCGGAACGGGTTGCGGAAGCCCATCGCGTAGATCTCCGGGCGGGTCTTGGCGGTGCCCGGCGGGAAGAGGTTCCCCTCCGGGACGGTGTACGTGCCGTCCGACTCCGGGTGGATCCGCAGGATCTTGCCGCGTAGGTCGTTCGTGTTGGCCGAGGTGGCCCGCGCGTCGTGGAAGGTGTTGTCGCGTTCCGACAGTGGTGCGTAGCCGCCGGACGGCTCGGAGTGCGGGTTCACGTCGTCGCCCACCCCGAGGTACAGGTCTCCGTTCAGGCCGAAGGCCAGCCCACCACCGGTGTGTCCCGGCTCGTCGGGCAGCCGCCGGGCGGGCACTTCCAGCAGCACCTTCTCGCTGGCCCGGTCGATCTGCGAGCCCTCGCCGACGGTCAGCCGGGAGAGCCGGTTGACGAAGTTGTCGGGGTTCGTGTCGTCACCGCTGGCCGGGGAGTAGTAGATGTAGAGGTGGCCGTTGGTGGCGAAGGCCGGGTCGAGGGCGATGCCCAGGAGGCCGTCCTCACCGCCGGAGTAGACCGGGATGCTGATCGCGGTCGACGTGGTCTGGGTGTGCGGGTCGTACACCCGGATCTCGCCGCGGACCAGCTCGGTGTAGAAGACCCGGCCGTCGGGGGCGACGTCCATCGCGTACGGCGCGCTGGTGTTCTGGTCCAGCGGCACGCGCTCGAACTTGTCCCACGTGGTCCCGCCGCAGTCACCCTGGGCCAGGCCGGCCGCCCACTTGACGCCGCCGACCATGTGCTGCACGAGCTGCGGCTCACCGGTGTAGTGGGCGCCGAAGTGGCCCATGCCGGTCATCCAGGCGCGGCCGCCGTCGTACGGCTTGCACCAGGAGATCGGGTGGTCGTAGCCCATGGCGTTGCCGCCCGGGTCGTACGTCGTCTCGTCCATGGTGGCGAGCACGTGCGCGTCGCCGCGGACGTTGAGGGCGTAGTTGTACCACTCGTCGGCCCGGTTCCACCGCTGCGGCAGGTGGCTGGTCGACGGGTGGGCATGGTCCTCGACGCGGACGGTGCCCGGCAGGCCGGGGCTGCTGCCGGTCGCGGCGTGGCCGGGCATCAGCGAGCCGATCATGTTGTCCCACCACGCGTAGTTCCCGCGCATGTCGGTCGCGTTGTGGATGGCGACGATGCCGTGGCCGGCCTGCATGTAGCGCTCCATGGCGGCCTTCTCGTCGGCGGTCCACGGGTCGCCGGAGGCCTGGAACATCACCAGGGCGTCGAAGTGGGCGAGGTCCTCGTCGTTGAAGATCGACGAGTCCTCGGTGTGTTCCGAGGTGATCCCGGCGTCGGCGAAGGCGGCCTGCAGCACGGGTACGCCCTGCTCGATCGCCTCGGCGTGCCGGTACTGGGTGGTCTTGGTGAAGATCAGCACGTGGGCGTCGCCGTGTGCGCCCGGGTGTGCGGCTGCTGGCGCCGTGCTGAGCATGGAGATCGCGAGCGCGGCGGCGACCGGCATCGCGAGCAATCGTCCCCACCGGGGACGCCAGTTCACGTTCATGGGGTGGTTCCTCCCTGGGACGTGAGGTTCTGTTGTGGTCGAGACCGTGCGGCGTGCCGGCGCCGCCGGGCTGCTGTGGAGTCGGTGGTGGGGCTAGGGCATCACCGTCCTCAGGAACGTGAGGCCGTCCACGGCGATCGCGTCCTGGCTCGCGGCCAGTGGCCGCCAGATGGAGGCGGCGGTGGCGATCGTCGCGTTCTCCGCGGTGAACGACTCGATGCAGAGCGGGCCGGGGTAGCCCGCGTCGTCGACCGCGGCGAGGATGGCCGGCCAGTCCAGGTGGTCGGCGCCGGGCGCGCCCCGGTCGTTACCGCACACCTGGACGTGCGCGACCCGGCCCGTGGCCGCGCGGATCGCCGCCGGGATGTCGGTCTCCTCGATGTTCTGGTGGTAGAGGTCGAGCGCGACACCGCAGTGCGGCAGCTCCCCGATCGCTTCGAGGGTCTGGTCGATGGTGTTGAGCAGGCTCGTCTCGTAGCGGTTGAGGGGCTCGACGGCCACCCGGACACCGGACGCGCCGGCGTGGTCGAGGACGGGAGCGAGGCTCTCCCGCAGCTGCGCGTACGCCGCCGTCCGCTCGCCGGGTGAGAGCCGCCAGGTGCGCCCGACCGAGGCGTACGCGGGCCCGGCGATCACCGGCGAGCCGACCGTCGCGGCGGCGTCCACCACGTGCCGCAGGTAGTCCTGGGTGGACCGGATGGTGGCCGGGTCCGTCGCGACGAGTTCCCGGCCGGGTGGCATGACGAGGCAGACGGTGGCGGTGAGACCGTGGTCGGCGAGCACCCGCGCGGCTCGGCGCGGATCCCAGTCGTCCGGGTTCTCGACCGGGAGTTCGAGCACGCCGAAGCCCCACCCCGCGACCTTGGCCGCGAGGGCGGCCAAGGTCGCGTCGGTCAACGGTGAGGTCCACACCCACGTGTTGACGCCGAGTGGACGTTCGGTCACTTCCACGGCCCCGGGTAGCCGGGCATGGTCTCGCAGCCGCACATCGCGTAGTGCAGTGGCGGCATCTCCTGCTGGACGTACTGCCGGACGTTGTCGCTGGTGATCCGCGGCTGCGGCAGCACCCACTCCTTCGGCACCTGCTCGCCCTTGAGGATCTTCACCGCGGCGATGACCGGGGTGCGCCACTGGTAGGTGGGGTAGGTCGGGGCGACAGCGTTCAGGCCCTCGTCGACCCAGAGCCGCAGGAAGTCCTGCTGGTCCTCACCGACGAACGCGGGCACCTCGACGCCGGCGTCCTGGAACGCCTCCACGGCGGCGACGGCGGTCGCGCCGGCGTCCATCCACACGCCGTTGATCTCACCCTCGCGCTGGATGTAGTCGGCCACGATGCTCTTGGTCTTGGCCGCGTCGCCGTCGGTGAACTCCACGCCGACCACGTCGAGTTCGCTGCCGGTGAAGATCTCGTTGGCGGCGGCCCACCGCTGCTCGAGCACGTCCACGCCGGGCAGGATTCGCAGGGCGAGGATCTTGCCGCCCGGCTTGACCTGCTCCTTCAGGAACTCCGCGCCGTTGGCGCCGAAGGCGAAGCCGCCGATGGGGTGGATGAAGGTGACCGGGCAGCTGGTGTTGACGCCGCGGTCGAAGACGATCACCGGGACACCGGTCCCGCAGGCCTGCTCGACGGCGGGCGTGAGGGTGGCGGTGGTGTTCGGCGAGATGATGATCGCCGAGCAGTTCCGGCCGGTCAGCGACTGGATGTCACTGATCTGCTTGTCGTCCTTGGCCTCGGCGTCCAACACGACGAAGTCGCCGATCTCCGGGTGCAGCTTCACCTCCTGCTGCATGGTCTTGAAGCCCACCTGCCGCCACGGGTTGTCCACGGCGGCGTTGGAAAAGCAGAGCGTGTACTTCCCGCCGGTCTTGGCGAACTTCGTGGTGTCCACCATCTCCGGTTCGAGCATCTGCTCCCACGGCTTGCCCTCGGGGCCCTGCGGGGTGGCGTCGCGGAACTTGAGCTGCCGGTCGTACTCGGCCTGGTCGAAGAACTCCGACTTGCGGGTGTCGGATCCGGACGACCCGCCGCCGGGGTTCGAGTCCTCGGGCAGGTCGCTGGAGCAGCCGGCGAGCGCGAGCACGCCCGCCGCGGCCAGCAGGGCCCATCTCTTGGTCATTATTCGTGTTCTCCTTACCAGTCGAGGGACGTCAGGAGGGTGCGGGTTGCACGGTGTTGCGCTGCCTCGGCCGCAACCGCAGCCGTTGCCGCAGGCCGCCGCCGAGAGAGGCGTAGGCGACGGCGGCGATGATGATCAGGCCCTGCACGGCCGATTCGAGGGCGCCGCTGACACCGAGCAGGTTCAGCAGCGTGAACAGGGCCTCCAGGGAGAGGGCGCCGGCGGCGGCCGCGACCACCGACCCACGCCCACCGCCGAGGAGCACGCCGCCCAGCACGACGGCGGTGATCGCCCGGAACTCCAGGCCGCTGCCGACCTGCGCCGAGACGCCGGCGAAACCACCCAGCAGGATCGCGGCGACCGCGGCGAGCAGCCCGGAGAGGACGAAACCGAGCAGCCGGAGGCGGTCGACCTGACCACCGGACATCCGCACGGCGGCCTCGTTGTCACCGGCCGCGACCAGCGCCCGGCCGGTGCCGCTGCGCATGAACAGCGCCGCGGCCACCAGGATCGCCAGCAGGATGAGCACCGACCACGGGATCTCGCCGAGCAGCGGGACGTCCAGCGCGCCACGTCCGAAGGTCCGGAACCCGGCGGAGAGCGCGCCGCGGGGCGCGCCGTCGGTCCAGAGGAACGTCGCGCCGTCGAGGACGAGCAGCATGCCGAGCGTGACGATGAACGAGGGCACCAGCAGCTTCGTCGTGATCAACCCGTTGAGCAGGCCGACCAGCAGGCCGAACCCGAGCACCAGCAGGATCACCGGGGTGGTCGCCGACTCGTCGCCGCCGATGAGCCGGGCGGCGATCACCACCCCGGCGGTGACCAGGGCGCCGACCGAGAGGTCGAAGCCGCCGGAGACGATGACGAAGTACTGCCCGATGGCGAGGATCATCAGCGGCGCGGCCCGCTTGAGCAGCGCCAGGTACCCGGAGGGTTCGTCGTAGGCGGGGCCGACGATCGCGAGGCCGACGAGGAGCAGGAGCAGGACGACGAGCACCGGCGCGGTGCCCTCGGCGAGGCGGGGCCGCCAGGTCACGTCAACCTCCCGCGGGTGCGATCGGCCATCATGCGTCGGGCGTAGAGCGCCACCGCGGTCACCAGGACGACACCGCGCACGACGTCCTTGAAGAACGGGTCGACCTCGAGGTCGTCGAAGATCGTGTCGAGGGTGGCGAGGATGAGGACGCCGCCGATGGTGCCGATGACACCGCCGCGGCCACCGGCGAGCAGCGTTCCGCCGAGCACGACGGCGGCGATGGATTCCAGGTCGTAGCCGGCGTCGGTGCCGACGTACGGGGCGCCGGAGCCGAGCCGGCTCGCCAGGTAGATCCCGGTGAGGCCCGCGGCGAGCGAGCAGAGCACGTGCGCGGTGACGACGACCCGGCGGGTCGGCACTCCGGAGAGCCGGGCCACCTCGAGGTCACCGCCGACGGCGTACATGTGGTAGCCGGGGCGGGTCCGTGACAGGTACCACCAGGCCAGTGCGGCGACGGCGAGCATGAGCAGCGCCGCGACGGGCAGCGGGCCGATCCGGTCGTAGCCGAGGTGTTGGAAGCCGCGCGGGACGTCCCCGGCCGGGCCGGTGTAGTTGTTCTCGAGGTAGCCGCGCAGGATCAGCGCCACCCCGAGGGTGGCGATGAACGCGTTGGCTTTGAGGACGGTGATGACCAGCCCGTTGACGAGGCCGACGGCGGCGGCCACGGCGAGCGCGAGCAGGACGCCGGGGACGATCATGCCGTTCTGCCCGGCCATCGTCTCCGCCGCGATCAGCGAGGTGAGGCCGATCAGGTAGGCGACGGAGAGGTCGAGCGAGCCGGTGAGGATCACCATCGTCTGCCCGATCGCGACGAGGCCGAGCGCGGTGGAGCGGGTGAGGATGTTCAGGATGCCGGCCTGGTCGAGCAGGACCTCGCCACGCAACCCGACGAGCACGCTGCCGACGACGAGCAGAGTGACGAGCGCCAGGTAGACGACGACGACCGGGGTGAGCCGTAGGCGTGGCGCGGGTCGGGCGGCCGCGGGTCCGGCCGGGGCGGTGCGCTGCTGCACGGTGCTCATGCCGCCGCCCCGGCCCTGTGCCCGGTGGCGAGTGCCATCACGTCCCCCTCGCTCGCGCCGGCGGGTAGTTCGCCGGCGAGCGCGCCGGCGTGCATGACGAGGATGCGATCGCTCATGCCGATCAGCTCGGGTAGCTCCGAGGAGATCATCAGGACCGCCACCCCGCGCTTGGCGAGGTCACGCAGCAGCTCGTGCACGGCGCGCTTCGCGCCGACGTCGATGCCGCGGGTCGGTTCGTCGACGAGCAGCACCCTCGGTTCGACGGCGAGCCACTTGGCGAGGACGACCTTCTGCTGGTTGCCGCCGGAGAGGAAGCGCACCTCCTGGTGTTCGCCGCGGGCCACCACGGTGACCAGGTCGAGCAGCGACGGCACGTCGTGACGGGCGCGCGAGCGTGGGCCGCGCAGCGCCGCGCGACGCACCAGCAGCGTGTTGTCACGTACGGACTGGCGAAGCGCGAGGCCGTCGCCCTTGCGGTCCTCGGTGACCAGCGCGATCCCGAGGCGTACGGCGGTGCGTGGCCGGGTGACCCGCTGCGCCGCCCCGTCCACCTCCATCCGGCCGGTGGTGAACGGTTCGACGCCGAACACCGCGCGGGCGAGCGCCGAGCGGCCGGAGCCCTGCAGCCCCGCCAGTCCGACGATCTCCCCGGCGCGTACCTCCAGGTTCAGGTCGCGTACCCGGGCGTTGCCGGCGTCGCGCAGCGCGAGGCGGACGCGCCCGAAGTCCTCGGGGGCGGCGCGGTCGGGGTAGTAGTCGCCGAGCTCGCGGCCGACCATGTGCCGGACGAGGTCGTCCGGGGTCAGCTCGCCGGTCGGGGCGCAGGTGACGAACCGGCCGTCCTTGAGCACGGTGATCCGGTCGGAGAGATCGAACACCTCGCGCATGCGGTGCGACACGTAGAGGATGGCGATGTCCCGCTCGCGGAGCCGGCGTACCAGGTCGTAGAGGAGCTCGACCTCGTGATCGGCGAGCGCGGCGGTCGGCTCGTCCATGCCCAGCACCCGCGCGTCGGTCGAGAGCGCCTTGACGATCTCCACGACCTGGCGTTGGGCGACCGAGAGCGAGGAGACGGCGTCGGTCGGGTCGATGCCGTCCTCACCGAGCCAGTCGAGCAGCTTGCGGGTGTCGGCCACCATGCGCCGCCGGTCGACCTGCATGCGGCGCACGGGCTCGCGACCGAGGTAGACGTTCTCGGCGACGCTGCGGTGCGGCAGCAGGGTGAACTCCTGGTGGATGATCGCGATGCCGGCCCGCTGCGCGTCGGTCGGGCCCGCGAAGGACGCCGCTTCGCCGTCGACCTCGATGGTGCCGCTGTCGGGCCGGTGCACCCCGGCGAGCACCTTGAGCAGTGTGGACTTGCCCGCACCGTTCTCACCCATCACGGCGTGCACCTCGCCGCCGCGCAGGTCCAGGTCCACTCCGTGCAGCACGGGTACGCCGAGGAAGGACTTGGTGATCGCGCTCAGTCGTACCCGGGGCGTCGCGTCGGACGTCATGTCGGCACCTCTGTCCACGTGCCGTCGGAGGTCGCGGAGGCCAGCACCGTGTCGGTGATCCGCACGGCGCGCAGGCCGTCGGTGAAGGTGGGCAGCCCGTCCGGGGCCTCGCCGCGCACCGCCCGGTAGGTGTCGGCGACGAACGCGTCGAAGCAGTCCTGGTAGCCCTGCGCGTGCCCGGCGGGCAGCCGGACGTAGCGTGCGGCGGAGGCGTGCAGGGTCGCCGGGTCACGCAGCAGCGTCTGGCCGCCGTCGCGCCGGCCGACCCAGAGCCGCTCCGGGTCCTCCTGGTCGAAGCCGAAGCTCGCGTCGGCGCCGGAGATCTCCAGCTGCAACCGGTTCTTTCGGCCGGCGGCGACCTGCGACACCACCAACGTGCCGACCATTCCGGCGGCGGTGAGGAAGTGCACGGAGGCGACGTCCTCGGTCAGGCCACGGTCCCCGCGGGTCCGTTCGTGCACCACGGCGGTGCGGGCGGAGAGCCGGGCGATCCGGTCGCCCGTGACGAATTCGAACAGGTCGCACCAGTGTGAGCCGATGTCGGCGAAGGCCCGTGACGGCCCACCCAGTGCGGCGTCGACCCGCCAGTCGTCGTCGGACGGGCGGGACAACCAGTCCTGCAGGTAGCTGCCGGTCACGCTGGAGACGACACCGGCCTCGCCGGCGGCCAGCCGCGCCCGCAGCTCGCGGACCATCGGATGGAAGCGGTAGACGAAGGGCACGGTCGCCACCCGATCGGCTGCGGCCGCCTCGAGAGCCGCGGCTTCCGTGGCCCCGGTCGCCAGCGGCTTCTCGCAGATGACGTGCGCGCCGGCGGCGAGCGCGGCGGCGGCGACCGGGGCGTGTGACGCGTTGGGCGTGCACACGTGCAGCACGTCGATCTCGGCGTCGTCGAGCAGCGCCGTCAGGTCGGGGTAGCCGTTCGCCGCGCCGATCGCGGAGGCGGCCGCGGCGGCGCGATCGGGCCGCGAGGCGACCGCCGCCACGACGCTCGCCCCGGCGCGCCGGGCGGCCTCCGCGTGCACCTGCCCCATGAATCCCGCGCCGACGATCGCCACGCGCAGCGTCCGCTGCTTGGTTTCGAGCCCATCGGATGCCGTTGCCAGATCGGCCATAGACATGCGTCGACGGTAACGACGACTTATTCCACGGTCAACCAAAAGTCATGTCGGAATCGCGGATAGTTAGAAGATCAGCGTGGAAAGTCGGTGGGTCGCTCGACGTAACATCCCGTTTCGCTGCGGAATCGGGCAATGATCCACAAGCGATGGCACCGCGGCCATCGAAGGCCGGAGCGGCTCGCCGCTTGTCCGGTCCGCATCTCCTTCCTGTCCGGCGGTACGACGTCTCCCGCCGCCGATTCATCGCAAACTCCATGTCGGCTGTCGCTCGTGGCAGAACTGCTGCCGCCGACGGGGCAGCCGACCGACACTCCATCCACTTTGGAGGAAGCGGTATTCATCGGTCGCGCTGCCCTGTACCGTCTGTCGCACCATGGCGGACCGCCCGACTTCTGTGGCCCCGGGCGCGTACATCTGAAGCGAGGGTTGTCAGCTTGTGCCATCCGAGCGTCCCGAGCGGTCGGTGACGCGCTGTGGTGTTCGATGGCGAGGAGGTGGCGTGTCCGGCTGTTTCCGGTCGAGCCGCTTGATGACAGGCTCGGTGATGATCTCGTTGCCTCATCGGCCGGCCAGGGCAAGGCCGCTCACAGTCGTTGCATCGCTTCAGTGGGTAGCTTGCATGTCGGCCGCCGTCGTTATGGTGGTCGTCGTGCGGGTGGTTCAGGCATACCGGTTCGCTCTTGATCTGACGCCGGTGCAGCAGCGGGCGGTGTTGGCGCATGCGGGGGCGGCGCGGGTCGCGCACAACTGGGCGCTCGCCCGGGTGAAAGCGGTCATGGATCAGCGGGCAGCGGAACGCTCCTACGGCGTCCCGGATGACGAGCTGACTCCGACCGTCGGTTGGACGCTACCGGCGCTACGCCGGGCCTGGAATGCGTCGAAGGAGGGTGCGGCGCCGTGGTGGCGGGAGTGTTCGAAGGAAGCGTTCAACACCGGCCTGGACGCGTTGGCGCGCGGGTTGAAGGCGTGGGCTGATTCTCGGTCGGGGAAGCGGGCGGGACGGCCGGTCGGGTTTCCGCGCTTCAAGTCCCGCCGCCGCGCCACCCCGTCGGTGCGGTTCACCACCGGCACCATCCGTGTCGAGCCGGATCGTAAGCATGTGGTGTTGCCGAGGTTGGGTCGGCTGAAGCTGCACGAGTCGGCGCGGAAACTGGCCCGCCGCCTCGACAACGGCACCGCTCGGATCATGTCCGCCACCGTGCGCCGCGACCGCACACGCTGGCACGTGTCGTTCACCGTCGAAGTCGACCGCGCCGAACGAACGCCGGCCCGGCCCGGCTCGACGGTCGGGGTGGATGTCGGGATCAGACATCTGGCCGTGTTGTCGAGCGGCGAACTGGTACTCAACCCGCGTCACCTGGACGAGGCGCAGCGCCGGTTGCGGATCCTGGGGCGGCGACTGTCCCGCCGGCAAGGACCTGACCGGCGCACCGGGCAGCGGCCGTCGAACCGGTGGCAGCATGCTCAGGCCCGCCTCGGTCGGGCGCATGCGCGGGTGGCGAACCTACGCTCCGACGGACTGCACCAACTCACCACCCGAATGGCTCGCGAACACGGCATCATCGTGGTCGAAGACCTGCACGTCTCCGGGATGCTGCGTAACCGGCGACTGGCCCGGCGTATCGCGGATGCCGGGTTCGCCGAGTTGCGCCGCCAACTCGCGTATAAGACGGAGTGGAACGGTGGGCGGTTGATCGTCGCCGACCGGTGGTATCCCTCTAGTAAGACCTGCTCGCGCTGTGGCACGGTGAAAACCAAGCTCGCCCTGTCCGAGCGGACCTACACCTGCACCACCTGCGGCCTGAGCCTCGATCGTGACCTCAACGCCGCATACAACCTGGCCGCCCTCGCGGCCACCTGCGATACCGCCGGGAGTGGCCCGGTGGCAGGACGCGGAGCCAACCATAAGACCCCGCTTGCGGGGCAGGTGGCCGTGAAACGTCAACCCGGCACCGCACCCGCGGGTCAGACCGGGACCGTCCCATCGCAAGGCGGGACTACCCAACAGACGCTCACTCGAGCGTCTGAAAGGTAACGGTGCTCATGACGGCGGCCGACTTCGGCGTCGACCCGACCACCGCGACCAGCCCTGAGCAGTACGTCACGCTGCTGCGTCGCGTCCGCGACCAGTCCGGCCTCGCCTACCGCGAGATCGCCCGCCGCGCCCAACGCGACGGGGCGGTGTTGCCGGCGAGCACCCTGGCCACGATGCTCGGCCGGGCGACACTTCCCCGCCGCGATCTGGTGTCGGCCCTGCTGCGGGCGTGCGACCTACCGGAGGACCGCGTGACGGCGTGGCTCGCCGCCTGGGGCCGGTTGGCGGCAGCCCGTACGACGACGACGCCTCCGACGGCCACGCCCGCAGGCCCGCCAGGCCGGCCCGCCCCCTCCCCGACCGGCCGTTCCACCCGCCTCACCACGGCCGGGGGCTCCGTCGCGCCGCTCACCGAGGATGACCGGCCGGCACCGCAGACCGAGGGCTCCGCCGCCCTACGCCTGGTCCCCGGTGGCGCGACGACCCCGTACGCCGGTCAGCGCGGCAGGCCGACCGACGGACCGGTTGACCGGCGGGACCGGGCCACACCGCACAGGTCGCCGTGGCCGATCGCCGCCGAGACGCAGTCCGCCGACGACGCCATCGAGGCGCCTGCCCCGTATCAACTGCCCCCGGCACCGCCGCTGATGATCGGCCGATCGGCGGAGGTCGGCCGGCTGTTCGCCGCGGCGGAGGCGGACGCGGCGGTCTGCCTGGTCGAAGGGGCGGGCGGCGTCGGCAAGTCCGCACTCGCCCTGCACGTCGCGCACCAGATCGCCGGAGGCTACGACGGCGGCTGTCTCTACACCGATCTGCGGGGAGCCGCCGCCGGTATCGCGGCGGCCGAACCTGCGGACGTGGTGGGCCGATTCCTCCGCGCGCTGGGCGCGCCGAGCGCCCCCGCGTCGCTCGACGAGGCGTCGGCGCTGCTGCGCACCTGGACCGCCGAGCGCGGTGTGCTCGTGGTTCTCGACAACGCCGCGTCGGCGGCGCAGGTCCGGCCCCTGCTGGCCAGCGGTCCCCGGTGCACCACGATCATCACCAGCCGGTGGATGCTCCCCGACCTGGACACGACGTCGCGGATCCGCCTCGAACCGTTGCCCGACGACGCGGCGCTCGCCCTGCTGACCGGGCTGACCGGCGCGCAACGAGTGCGGGCGGAGCCAGCCGCGGCCGCGACGGTGGTACGCCGCTGCGGCGGGCTGCCGTTGGCGTTGCGGATCGTCGGCGCCCGCGCGGCGGCCCGGCCGGACGCCCCACTCACCGGGCTGGCCGAGCGGATGGACGACGAGGGACTCCGGCTGGACGTGCTGGAGGTCGGCGACCTCTCCGTGCGGGCCAGCCTGCACCTGGGCTACCAGGCGTTCGAGGACGCGCTGCAGCCGGAGCGCCGGCTGGCGGCCCGGCTCTTCCGGCTCGCCGCGCTGCCGGACTGGACGCACTTCACGTCGTACGGCTGCGCGGCGCTGGCCGACCTGCCGGTGACCGATGCGGAGCGGGCGCTGGACGCGCTTGTCGACGCGTACCTGATCGAGTCGGCCGGCGGTGGTCGATACCGGTTCCACGACATCGTCCGGCTCTACGCCCGGGAACGGGCTCACGCCGTCGACGCTCCGACCCACCGGGAGGAGGCGCTCGGCCGCCTCACCGCGTGGTTGCTCGCGGCCACCGTCCACGCCGCCCGGCTGCTCTATTCGCAGGACACCTTCGGCATCGGCAAGCCGGTCGCCGCGGCGCGTCCGGGCCCGCCGCTCGGCGACACCGCCGACGCGTGGGCGTGGTTCGAGCGGGAGCACACCAACCTGCTGCTGATAGCCCACCAGCAGACGGCGGCCGGACGAACCCTCACCGAGGTCAGCGACCTGGCTCTGGTGGCCGCCAAGTTCCTCGACTACGCCGGTCACATCGCCGAGCAGCAACAGTTCGGTCAGCTCGCCGTGACGGCGGCGAGTCGACATGGCTACCGCTCGGGCGAGGCCTCCGGGCTGAACATCGTCGCGGTGTCGATGCTGCGGCAGGGCCGGCTCGACGAGGCGATCCCGCTGCTGCAGCGGTGCCTGGGGGTCCAGCGCGAACTCGGCGACCGCAGCGGCGAGGCCGCCATCCTGAACAACCTCGGGAACGCGCTGCGCGACCGAGGCGACCTGACCGGCGCCCTGGAGCACCTGGAGGCCGCGCTGGTCATCCGTCGCGAACTCGGTCAATGGCACAAGGAAGGCTCGGTGCTCGACAACCTGGCCCTGGTGTACCGGGCTCTCGACGACTTCCCGCGGGCCGTCGCCTGCCACGAGGCGGGACTGGCTGTCGCCGACGGTGGGACGGATCCGCTACGTGAGGCGCAGGCGCTGGTCAACTTCGCCGAGACGCTGCTGGCCGCCGGCGACCATCGGGCGGCGATTCTCCGCGCGGGCGAGTCGCTGGAGATCTGCCGACGCTACGAGCATCAGCGGGGCACGGGCTTGGCGCTGCAGATGCTGGGCAACGCCCATGCGGGTCTCGGGCACGGCGAAGTGGCGCGCCGGCACTGGCGGGAGGCGCTCGCCCGGCTCGACGGGCTGGACCCGCAGGCTTGCGTCCGGCTGCGCGCCGCCCTGGCCGCGACTGCGACACCGCCCAGGTGAGCGCTACGTGATCGACTCGTGACTTGACGCCGGGCGGAGGACGTGATCGTGGCACCGGAGGCCAGCGCTAGGCTCGCGGGTATGCCGGACACCCAGTACGAAGATCTGCTCCGCCACGTCCTTGCCACGGGCACCCGCAAGGAGGACCGCACCGGCACGGGCACCAAGTCGATCTTCGGTCACCAGCTGCGCTACCGGCTCTCCGACGGCTTCCCGCTGATCACGACGAAGAAGGTGCACTTCCGCTCGATCGCGTACGAGCTGCTGTGGTTCCTGCGCGGCGACGGGAACGCCAGGTGGCTTCAGGAGAACGGCGTCACGATCTGGGACGAGTGGGCGGCCCCGGACGGTGATCTCGGCCCGATCTACGGCGTGCAGTGGCGCTCGTGGCCGACCCCGGACGGCGGGCACATCGACCAGATCAGCGAGGTGCTGCGTACGCTGCGTGAGAATCCGGATTCCCGGCGGATCATCGTCTCCGCGTGGAACGTGGCCGACATCCCCCAAATGGCGCTGCCGCCGTGCCACGCGTTCTTCCAGTTCTACGTCGCCGACGGCAGGCTCTCCTGCCAGCTCTACCAGCGCAGCGCCGACCTCTTCCTGGGCGTGCCGTTCAACATCGCGAGCTACGCGCTGCTGACCCACATGATCGCGGAGCAGGTGGGCCTCGGGGTCGGTGACTTCGTCTGGACCGGCGGCGACTGCCACATCTACGACAACCACGAGGAGCAGGTCCGCACGCAGCTCGCGCGCGAGGCGCGGCCGTTCCCCACCCTGAGCCTGAAGCCGGCCGACAGCCTCTTCGACTACACCTACGGGCACATCGCGCTCGACGGCTACGACCCGCACCCCGGCATCAAGGCACCGGTGGCGGTGTGATCGGGGTCGAGTGGGCGCAGTCGGCCAACGGCGTGATCGGCCGCGACGGCGCGCTGCCGTGGCACCTGCCGGAGGACCTGAAGCACTTCCGCGAGCTGACCTCGGGCGCCACCGTGCTGATGGGCCGGCGGACCTGGGAGTCGCTACCGCCGCGGTTCCGGCCGCTGCCGGGCCGGCGCAACCTCGTGCTGTCGCGTACGCCGCAGGAGGGGGTGGAGACCTTCCCCGACCTTCCGCGAGCGCTCGCCGCGACGTCCGGCGACGTCTGGGTGATGGGTGGCGCGGCGGTGTACCGGGCGGCGCTGCCGCTCGCGGACCGGATCGTGGTCACCGAGATCCGCGAGCACTTCGACGGGGACACGTACGCACCCGACGTCGGGCGCTCGCCGGACTCCGTCGGGGCCTGGCAGGAGTCGTCGACCGGGCTGCACTACCGCTTCCTGACCTGGGACCGAGGTCAGCGACTGGGCTGAGACTCAGGGGATGCGGGGTCGGCGTGTGACCAGCGGCCGCACTCTCGGCCGTGCCGTAGTCGTCACGCTTCAGCTCGAACTGCTGGTGCTCGTGCGCTTCGCCGGATGCGACGTCGGCAGTTGGTCGTACGCCGCCCAGTCGCCCTCCTCAGGGTCAGCCGCGGATCCCCTCGCCGGGAATCACGAGGGCTGGACGGTCTGGCGACAGCCGACGAGGAGATCCGCTTCAGCGCTCGCCGCCACGCTTCTCCATCTCACTGAGGTGCTGGCAGCGCGGCACGACGGTGCAAGGCCTCATTTGGCAGGGCCGGTGGCTAGGGTAGCGAACACCACGATGTTGTCTTTGTACGACTTCGCTTTCTTGTCATAGTCGCCACCACAGGTAATCACGCGTAGCTGCGCCTTGCCGGTGTGACCGTAGACCTGGTTCAGCGGGAGCTGCTTCTTCGGGTAGCGGGCCACGCCGTCGACGATGAAACGGGCCTTCTTGCCGTCTGTGCGGAGCACTTCGATGGTGTCCTTCGGTTTCAGGGCACCCAGGCGGAAGAAGACTGCCTGGCCGGTGGCGCGTGAGTCGACGTGGCCCACCACCACCGCGGTCCCGATCTCGCCGGGACTTGGTCCCAGCTTGTACCACCCGGCCGTCTTGGGCTGGTTCAACGGCGGGACCGCGATCTGCTGATTCCGGTCCAGGCCGACCGGACTCGTCGGGGCGTCAACGCCGATCCGCGGGATCTTGATGCGGGTGGGTTGCGATCGCGGCATCCCGGCCACCGTCGGCAAGCCGTGGACACTGCGCGCCTCGCCGCGAGCCGCCCCGGTGGTCGGTGAGGCGTTGGCTTTGCTCGGCGTCGGCGTCGGCGTCGGCGTCGGTGTGGGCGTCGCGGTTGGTGTGGTGGGTTCGTCCGCCGACGGTGAGGGCAGGGACGGCGGTGCGGCGGCGAGGTCGGGCTGTGGCGGCGGGACCGGATCGGGAGTCAGGGCCGCGAGGCCGACCAATCCTGCTCCGCTGAGCGTGACAAGGACGACCAGGAAGAGGCCAGCGGCGCGCCACGGGAAACCGTGGCGGCCGCTGGCGCTCCTGGCCGCCTTAGGCGACTGTGCCATTGGCGGACCGCCGACGCAGCAGTGCGATGCCGCCGAGCGCGCCCACGCCCATCATGCTGGCACCGACCGCCGTCAGAGCACCGGTGTTGGTGTCGGAGAGGGAGCCACCGTCACCGGCCGCGACGCCGGCCGTCTTCGGCAACACCCAGGCTCCGTCCGGACCCGCGTACGCGCCGACAGGCGCCGAGGCGTTGTTGGCCACCGAGCCAGCCTCGCCGAGACCGGCCTGGACCATCGCGAGGAGGTCGCTGAGCAGATCGGTCTTCACGTCCACGTCGACGTCGATGTCGCGGATGCAGACGACGATGTTGTTGGGCTGGGTTCTGACTTCGTTCGACGCCGACTGCGCCGCGGACAGGTGGAAGCTGACGATGCTGTTCGTGATGGTGTTGTCCTTGACGATATTGGAGATGTTCTGTTCGTTGGCCTGCTCGGTGGTCGCGCAGGTGACGCCGTTGCCCTCCTTGTCCTTCAGGTTGAACGTCTTGGGCTCTTCGTGTGACTTCTTCTTCGACTCCTGCCCCTGGCTCGAGGCCTTGGGCTCCTTGGGTTCTTCGTCGGCTGCGGCGAGCGCGGTGGCGGGCGCAGCGAGCAGCAGGGCGGCGCTACCCAGCACCACCCCGCCGGCGAGCTTGGTCAAAAACCTCGACGACATGTTCCTCAACTCCTTCTGGTCGGGCTCCGGAGGACGAGCCATGTCGAACGTTAGGCGGATTCATACCAAACAAGAGGAACTTCCGGATTTCGTAACATCTGTTCCACAGGACGCCATAAGTAGTTAATTCACATGCTCTGCGGCTTAAGGGGTGTTCTGTCCACCCGGCTTCGGCTCGACGGCTGGCAGGAGTCGTCGACCGGGCTGCACTACTACCGCTTCCTGACCTGGGCCGCGTCCCGTGGCACCCGATCGGCGGCAGAAGCGGGCATCCGTCGGTGAGCGCCGGTCCGCTCCAGGAGTCGCTCTTGGCCATGGTCGATCGCCTTGCCGTTCGGAGCTGTCCCGGTTCGCCGGCGTGGCGATCCTGAGGGCGGCCGGGGACGGAACCGCCCTGGGATCAGGCGGTCGGCCGGCGCTCTTGTCGCGGCTTCATCTCGTCGTGCTGCCCAGTGGATCGTGGGCCTGGGCCAGGGCCAGTAGCGTGAGCCGCTCGGTGGTGGCGGTTCCCGGCAGCGGCGAGAAGAGGGCCAGGATGTGCGAGCGCGCCTCGTCGACGAGGAACTGGCAGTCGAATTCGAGCAGTCCGACCTCGGGGTGCCGGATCCGCTTCTCGCGCCGGCGCAGCACGGCGACGTCGTGCAGCTTCCAGAGCGCCGCGAATTCCGGACTCTCGGCCAGTAGGCGGGTGACCAGCAACTGGGCGTGCGCATCACCGCGGCGTGCCACCGCGGCACGCAGATCGGCGACCAGCGCGCGGGACTCCGCGGCGTGGTCCTCGACGGGGTAGCCGGCCCGTGCGGCGGGCTCGCGGAACCAGTGGTAGATGAAGGTCGCCTCCGGCCCGCCGCCGGTGTTCGGACCGAAGACGGCGCGTGCCAGATTGTTCTGCACGAGGGTCTCACCGAGATCGGTCATCACCTGAGCCGGGATGTCGGTCAGCGCGTTGAGGACGCTGAGCAAGGCCGGGGCGACATGTTGATCGTCCGTTTGGCGTGCGGGAACAGGGTGACCAGTGAGGCGGTAGAGGTGGTCGCGCTCGTCCCGGCTGAGCCGTAGCGCCCGGGCCAGCGACCGGAGCACGGCCTCGGACGGCACGGCGGTCGCCCGCCGCTGTTCGAGCCGGGTGTAGTAGTCGGTCGAGATCCCGGCCAGCGCGGCGACCTCTTCGCGTCGCAGCCCCGGGGTCCGTCGCCGGCCGGCCGCCGGCAGGCCGACCTCGCCGGGGCTCAGCGCGGCCCGGCGAATCCTCAGGAACTCTGCCAGCAGGGCGGCATCCACCTCTCCAGTCTGCGCGCCCGCATACGCCTAGGCAGAGTGAAACTCACTCTGCCAAGGCCGCCGGGAAGCTCGCAGGCTGGATCACGACCGATCCGACCGATCTTGGGAGCAGCACCATGTCCACCTGGTTCCTCACCGGCGCGTCCCGCGGGTTCGGCGCCCACTGGGCCGAAGCCATCCTGGAACGCGGCGACAACCTCGCCGCCACCGCGCGCGACGCCGCGACACTCAAACCGCTGACCGATCGCTACGGCGACCGGGTGCTCGCGATCCAGCTGGACGTCACCGACCGCGCCGCCGTCGACGCCGCGGTCGACGAGGTCGAGCAGCGCTTCGGTGGTGGTATCGACGTACTGGTCAACAACGCCGGGCACATGCTCATGGGGGCGGTGGAGGAGGTCACCCCCGAGCAGGCCCGCGCGCAGATGGACGTCAACTACTTCGGCACGCTCTGGACCACCCGCGCCGTGCTGCCCGGCATGCGCCGGCGTCGCCGTGGCCACATCATGCAGGTCTCCTCCCTCGGGGGCCTGATCGCCTACCCGACGATGGGCATCTACCAGGCGACGAAGTGGGCGATCGAGGCGATGAGCCAGGCGCTGGCCGCCGAGGTCGCCGCCTACGACATCCACGTCACCCTGATCGAACCGATCATGTTCCCCACCGGCCTGGCCGCGAACTCACCACAGGCCACGTCGACCCCCACGTACACCCATGCCCGCGAAGCTCTCTACGCGGAGTCCGCGGGGTTCACCGCTGGAGACCCGGCCGCCACCGGCCAAGCGATCCTCGCGCTCGCCGACACCCCGAATCCGCCCCTGCGCGTGCTCTTCGGCACCAACGGACTCGACGTGTTGCGCACCGAGTACGCCGGCCGCCTCGCCGGACTCGAGAAGTGGGACCATATCTCCCGCCTCGCCCAAGGCAACCCGGATCAGCGGTGACCTGACCGACGGAGCGCGCCGCTCGGCCCCGCCGACTCCGGCGGGGTCGGCCGACGCGTGCGCTGGTCGGCAGGACGGGTGCCGCCCCCGCTCAGGGCCGGTAGAAGGCGTCGATCGGGACGCGCGCCTCGTCGAAGAGGGCCGGGCCGTCCTGGGCCACTGCGGGCCAGGCGCCCGAGGCCGGGTTGAGTTCGACGAGCTGATCCGTCGCCAACGCGTAGACGACCCGGCCGAGTCCGGAGCGGACGATGCCGCCCGTGCACATGCCGCACGGCTGGCAGCTCGTGTACATGGTGGTGTGGGCGGCGGTCTCCGGGTCGAGTTCGCGGGCCGCCCAGCGGGCGAGCTTCAACTCGGGGTGGGCGCTGATGTCGTTGTCGCGCTGGACCGTGTTGTGGGCTTCGACGAGGATCGCGCCGTCCGGACCGGCCAGCAGGGAGCCGTAGGGGGCGTCGCCCAGGGTGACGGCGTGCGCCGCGACGGCGATGGCACGCCGCAGGAGTTCCTCGTCGGCAGTGGTAATCACGATGGTCTCCTCCAGTGTGTGGGCAGGGCGGTCAGCGCCTGCCCCGCCGTGTCGAGCCTGCGAACGACTTCCGGATCGTGGACACCTCTGGAACAACCCGCTCACCTGGTGGCTGGGTCGGGGTCAGCGCCCATTTGCCCAGCCCCGCACCGCACCACACCGCTGATCGTCGGCGCGGCCGGGCACGACGGGGACGATCCGCCGCCGCGGGTCCTGCTCAGGCACCGGCCCGACGCCGCGAACGACGGGCCAGGTTCCACCACCAGAGCTGCTGCACGGCGAGGGTGAGCAGCCCGGCCAGCACGATAGCGCACATGTTGATGATCAGTTGGAGGGCCGAGCCGCCCGCCTCGTCCCAGACGCCGTACGCGCCGGCGACCGCGACGTTCGCGGCCGCCGGGACCGTCGTGACCGAGATCAGCACCCCGACGAGGCTCCCGGACTTCTTCGAGGTGAGCGAGAGCATGCCGGCGACTCCGGCGAGCAGGCCCACCACCCAGGAGAGCGCGTCCGGGCGCCAGATGAAATCGGTCAGCGGACGATCGGCCAGCAGCATCGCCCGGTTGACCAGGCCCACGGCGGTCAGCGCCCAGGTGCTCAGCACCGTGGCCACCATGGCGGCGAGGAAACCCACCACGAGGGCCTGAAGCGACCGCCACACGGTGTCGAACCGGCGACGCAGCAGCCCCACGCAGATCGCTGCGAGCGGCCCGAACTCCGGGCCGACCACCATCGCGCCGACGATGAGGATCGGCTGGTCGAGCAGCACCCCGATTCCGGCGATCATGGTGGCCACGATGATCAGGACCAGGTAGGTGCCGCTCAGTTCGGTCTGCTCACCGGTCTTCGCCGCGATCTCGTCCCAGACCACGGCGTCGGCGCCGCTGCCGGGCGCCTCCCGCGCCGCCCGGTCGGCGGCCACAGAGATGGTCAGCTCGACGTCGTCGGCTGCGATGCCGCCCTGCGCCTCCACGCCCAGCCGTTGCAGGCCCTGCAACACGCCGTCCGCGCTTTCCCGGACCACATCGCAGGTGATGAGGTCACCCGCGGGCTGGCGGGCGGCGCCCGGAAGCACCACCAGATGCGTCACGCCACGTTCGGCGGCCAGCAGATCGGTGACCGCCGCCGACTGATCCGGCGTCGCGATCACCCTCAGGTGCAGCACGTTCTCCCCCTCGATCGGCTGGCCGGTCCTCCCCCGTCCGGCCAGCCGTCGGGACTCTACCGCCCGGTCCGAAGCGGGCGCGGACCGCGAACCGGCCTGCGCGCGCGATTCGAACGCGCACGGTCCTGGTCCTGACGCGGGCAGGGACGGAGGAGGCTCAAGATCCGTCTATGACGAGAGGTGACCGTGGTCAGCAGCGGATCCGTGGCGCCAGCCGGATGTCGGCCCGGCCGCTTCGGTCCAGGTAGGTCGACTCGGCGAAGGAGAGGAACCGCTGGGCGTCGGCGGCGGTCGAGGCCAGCCCGAAGGAGATGCGTACCGCCCCGCCGGTCGGCAGCCGCAGCGTGGCGAGGTGCTGGTCGATCGTCTCGGCGTGCGTGAGGACCGCCCGGCGCAGCAGACCCGGGTCGATCCCGAAGGCCGCCTCGGCGGAGCCCGGATTGCAGAAGCAGCCGGTACGCAGGGCGAAGCCGGCCGCCGACGACTCGACCGCGACGAGCCGCTCGTCGACGAGCGAGCCGTCGGGGTGCAGGAAGTTGAGCGCCACGGTGCCGCCTCGACCGTCCCCGGTCGGCGGTCCGTAGACGCGCACCAGCGGCCGGCCGTTGCGGTGTCGCAGCGCGGTCAACTGCTCCAGCAGCCACCCGGTGAGCAGTCCGACCCGGGTGTGGATCAGGTCGACCCCGATCGCGTCGAGCCAGCGCAGCCCGAACTCCACGTCGGGAATGCTGAGGAAGTTGAGGGTGCCGTCCTCGAACCCCGTCTCGTCGCGCATCGGCTGGTGCCAGTCGCCCTGGATGCTGACGGCGCGGATGGTGCCACCGGCGAACCAGGGGCGGCGCAGCCGGGCCAGCACGTCACGCCGGGCGAGCAGCGCCCCCACGCCAGTGGGGTAGCCGAAGAGCTTGTACCAGCTCAGGCAGACGAAATCCGGGCGGACCTCGCTCAGGTCCAGCCGGTTCGTCGGGGCGAACGCGGCGGCGTCGAGCAGCACGTCGTACCCGTGCTGTCGGGCCAGCTCCACCCAGCCCAGCGGATGCTGCACGCCGGTGAAGTTGCTCTGCGCCGGGTACGCGAACAGCCCCGAACCGCTGGTCGGGCGGCTTCGGCCGGCGGTCAGCGCCGCTGCCACGTCGGATTCGGCCACCCGTAGCTGCGGTCCGCTCACCGGTACGTAGCGGACCGGCGCGTGGGCGGCGCGGGCGTACTCCCGGATGCCGTTGACGGAGTTGTGGTTGTCCCAGGTCAGTACGAGCGGGCTGGTGGGCCCGAAGGCGTAGGACTCGGCCACGAGGCGGCAGGCGCCGCTGGCGTTCGGGGTGAAGATGACCGCGTACTCGCCCGGGTCGGCGTGGAAGAAATCGAGCACGGTACGCCGGGCCGAGTCGATGAGTGATCCGGCCGCCTCGGAGGTGGGGTTCTCCGAGTGCGGATTGCTGTACAGGCCGGTGAGCAGCCGGTCGTGGTGGGCGGTGACCTGCGCGCGGGCGGCCACCCCGGCGCCCGCGTAGTCGAGGTAGACCTGTCCGTCGCGGTCGAGGTGTCGGTACTCGGTGGCGCGCAGCTCGTCGATCCGGGCGGTGCGCCGGTATGCGGCGCTCGCCGCGACGCCGATGTCGGTAGGTGCGGCGGGGATGGGTTCCTCGGTCGTCATCTGGGGTGCGGCCAATCCGGGCGGTGGGTCGAGCCGTCGGGACGTACCTCCCGAGAATCGCATGACGTCGATGTAACCTGTCTGTCGCAATTCTGCGGATCGGCGGAACTATGGCCGGACGGCTCATCGTGGCGCTCCCCCGGTCGGCCGTTCCGGCTCAGGGCACCCCGGTCGAGCTTCCCGTTGGGCAGGCTCGGCAGCCGTGGCACCCGCTCGAACACGGTGGGCACGGCCACGGCGGGCAGCCGGTCGAGCAGATGCGCGCGCAGCGTCCGCTGGTCCACCGGTTCGGCGCAGACCACGTACGCCACACCCTGGTAGGGGACGGCGACGCCGGCCAGGAGCACCGCCGGGTGGGACATCAGGGCGTGCTCGATCTCGGCCGGTTCGATGCGTACACCGCCGACCTTGAGCTGCTCGTCGATCCGCCCGTGGTATCGGAGCAGGCCGTCCGAGCCCATGCTGACCCGGTCACCGGTGCGGTACACCGCCGCTCCGGACACCACCCCGGGCGAGGAGACGCAGAGCTCACCGTCCTCGATGGAGATCGTGGTGCCGGGGATCGCCCTGCCGATGGGCACCGGATCCTCCCCTGCCGCGCATTGGTGCACGGTGCTCCAGACGGTGCACTCGGTGGGGCCGTACTCGTTGTAGAGCGTCGCCTGCGGCATCCGCTCGTAGTGCAGGTCGACCAGGCCGGGCGGGCAGGTCTCACCGGCCACGATCACGGTGGAGAGGCTGCGCATCGGCGACCGCAGCGTCAGCCGGTACAGCGACGGGACCATCAGCGTGTGGGTGGGCCGGTGCGCGTCACCGGCGCGGACCAGCGCCCGCACGTCGAACGGCCGGTCGGTCGCAATGATCAGTGTTCCGCCGCTGCACAGGGTCCAGTAGATGCCGGCCACGGAGCTGTCGAACGAGATGGACGAGCAGAGCAGGAACCGCCTCGGCGGGCGGTCGTAGTAGTCCAGCCGGGCGCGGGTCGAGTAGCTCAGCGCGGCCCGTGACACGGTGACCGCCTTCGGCTCGCCGGTCGACCCGCTGGTGAACATCGTGTAGGCGTCGGGCCCGTCCCGCCAGGGCGAGCAGGTCGGGGGCAGGGACGCCAGCAGCTCCTCGGTGAGGGTGACCCGGGCGCCGCTCGCCGTGGCCATCAGCTCCCGGCGGGCCGGCGGGAAGGCCGCGTCGACCGGGACGTAGCGCGCTCCCGCCCGCAGCACCCCGAGCATGGCCACGACGGCCCAGCGCGACAGCCGGGTGTGCACGATCACCGGCTCGCCGACGGCCACCCCCCGCTGGCGGAGGTGGGCGGCGACCGCGCCGCTGCGGCCGTCCAGGTCCGCGTACGTCAGGGTCTGCTCCGGATCCACCACGGCCGGCGCGTCCCGGCGGGCGCTCAGCTGGGCGGCGAGCGCGTCGGGGATCATCGTCGCCGGCCCTCGACCGGCATCCGCTTGATACCGCCCAGCCAGTTCGACCGTACGTGTTCGACGTCGCCGACGGGTTCGAAGGAGACGAAGGTGGCGAAGAGCTCCTCGAAGAAGATTCGAAGCGTCAGTCGGGCCACGGCCGCGCCCAGGCAGTAGTGCCGCCCGTCGCCGAACGCGAGGTGCCGGTTCGGGTGGCGGCCCAGGGTCAGCGTGTCGGCGTCGGCGAAGACGGCCTCGTCACGGTTCGCCGACCCGAGCCACACCACGACGGCGTCGCCGGCCGCGATCGGCACGTCCCCGACGGTGGTGTCCCGGGTCGCCAGGCGCATGAAGTGCCCGGCCGGCGAGGTGAACCGCAGGGCCTCCTCCACCGCGCGATCGATCCGCTCGGGCTGCCGGGCCCAGTGCTCGTACCGTCCGACGCGGATCAGTTCGGCCAGGGCCGCGCGGGGCACGTGCGGGATGGCGGCGCTGCCGCCGAGCAGGAGGCTGTAGCAGTTCGCCACGACCGCGCCGGGGCGCAGTGGCATCGAGCCCAGTACGTCGACCAGGTCGCCGCGCGGGCGTCGCCGATGATCGAGCACCAGGTTGAGCAGGTAGGCGAAGAGTTGCCGGTGCCCTCGGTCGAGGGTCGCCGAGGGGCCGTCGGGCAGCATGACGTCCGGGTCGTGTTCGGCCACCGACATGGACACCCACCGGGCGAGGTCGGGCCAGTCCGTGGCGGGGATGCCCATCAGCGGCCCGAGGAAGGCCAGTGGCAGGGTGGCGGTGAGCTCGGCGAAGTCCAGGACTCCGTCGGCGGGGCGGAGCATCTCGCGCACGAAGGACCGGATGGCGGGTGCGTGCCGGGCCACCGCCCGGGTGGTCATCTGGTGGTGCAGTGGCCCGCGGATGAGGCTGTGCCGCGGCGGGTCGCTCGCCGCGAACTGCTGGTTCTGGGCCGGCTCGGGGCGGCCGAGCATGTTGAGCATCACGCCGCCGGTGGAGGTGAACCGGGCGTGGTCGTTCAGGACGGTTCGGGCGTCGGGGTAGCGGGTGACCGCCCAGAAGCCAGAGCGCCCCTCGACCGGTTGCCAGCGGACCGGGTCCCGCCGACGCAGCGTCCGCCACAGCTCGTGCGGACCGCCGGCGCCGTAGAGGTCGGGGTCGGCGAGGTCGAACCGGTTCGGGGGGCGGGTGTGACCGCACGGCGGGGTTCTCATCCGGCGAGTACCTCGTCGACCAGCTCGGCGATGGTCGGCTTGAGGAAGAGCACCGCGGCGTCGACCTCGACCCCGAGCCGGTCGTAGAGGTCCATCAGCAGGTCGGCGGCGAGCAGCGAGTCGCCGCCGAGGGCGAAGAAGTTGTCCTCGACGCCGACCGGGGTGATGTTCAGCTTCTCGCTCCACAGCCGGGTCAGCATCGCCTCAAGCTCGGGTCGCGTGGGCATCGATCTCCTCCCATCGGTCGACGAACCGCCCGATCAACGCGCGCATCTCGGCCTCCCGGTAGGAACGGTGGTAGCGCAGGCAGACGGTGTAGGCGCCGCCCGCGCCCGGTTCGAGCCAGAACGTCAGCCCGTTGACGGGCAGCACCGGGCCGCCCAGTCCGAGCCCGGGCGGAATGGTGAGCGGTTCGATCCCGCCGCCGGCCGGCACCTGGATGACCTCGAACTGGGCCAGGCTCGGCCCGCCCTCGGTGAAGAGCGCCTCGGCCTGCGGCACCGCGTCCAGCAGCAGCGGAAACGGGATCTCGTTGGCGTACGCCTCGGCGAACGCGCTGTGCACCGCGCCCACCGTCGACGTGGCGAGCCGCACCGGCAGCACGTTCATGTACAGCCCCACGGTGTCCCAGTCGGATCTGCGCCGGCCGTGGGTGAGCACCGGAACGACCGCGTCACCCTGGCGCAGCTGATCGAGGGCTCGGGCGAACGCGGTGAACAGGACGACGAACGGGGTGCTGCGTACGGCCCGGGCGACCGCCCCGGCCCGCGCCTGGGTGATGCCGCTCGGCGCCCGGACCTCCGCCGTGCCGACGTCGCCGCCACCGCCCGGCGCGAGGGCCGGCACGTCGGTGAGCATCCGCTTCCAGAACGGCGCGAAGCGCGCGACCCGGTGGGGTGGGTGCGTGGAGGCGCTGTCGAGGTAGGAGGGCGCCGGACCGCAGCCCGGCTTCAGCACCTCGCGGACGAGCAGCCGCATCGACCACGGGTCGGTGACGTTGTGGTGCGCCACGAGCAGCAGTTCGGTACCGGCCAGGTACGCCCAGAGCAGGCACCGCGCGTCGGGCGGGTACCGGCCGGCCGCCGCGGCGGCCCACACGTCCTCGACGGTCCGCAGCGGAACCGGCCCCTGCCCCAGCACGGGGTGCCGGGCGACGGCCGCGTCGAGGGCGTGCCGCAGCGCGGCGGGGTCGGGTTCCGCCGGCAGCCGGATCCCGCCGAGGGCGACGAACCGGTCGGCTTCCGCCGGCCCGCCCGCCCAGGACAGGATGCGCTGCCCGAACGGCTGGTCATGCACGTCGTCCTCCTCCGGTGGCCTTCCCGGCCGGTTCGATGGACACCCGCTCGGGTGCGGCCGGCGGCTGCGGTGACACCCCGTGAACGGCTGTCGGGTTGGCCTCGTCCGTCACGTCACGCCGCAGCCGCAGCGGTGAGAAGTAGAGCCACAGGCCGGACGCCCACACTCCGGCGGCCGCGATCCACAGCGTCGGCCGTACCCCCAGCCAGTCGCCCAGCAGACCGCCGGTGAGGGCACCCACCGGCATCACCCCGAAGATCACCCACCGGACCGAGGCGGTCATCCGCCCCAGCAGCTCGGGTGGGCACGCCCCTTGCCGGTAGCTGACCGCCGCCGCGTTGTAGATGGCGAAGAGCGCGCCCAGCCCGGCCATGCCGACGGCGTAGGCCACCGGACCCCACCCCGGCCGGGCGGCCGGTACGAGCAGCACCGTCCAGCCGAGCGCCAGCGGCGCGACCCAGATGATCCGGGCGGTGCCCACCAGGCGCGCCAGCCGCGCGGAGAGCAGGCCGCCGCCGATCCCGCCCAGGGTGGTCAGCGCCAACACCAGCCCGACCATCTGCTCGCTCAGGTGCAGGTCCCGCACCAGGTACAGCACGCCCAAGGCGAAGATCATCTGGCTGAAGAGGTTGAGCGACGCCGACGCCGCCACCAACCTGGGCATGATCGGATGGCGGAACACGAAGGCCAACCCCGCGGCGAGTTCCCGGCGGAAGTCCCGCCGCCGCGTCGCGGCCGGTGGCTCCTCCGCACGCCGGACGAAGAGCAGCGAGACCGCGTTGACCAGGTAGGCGAGCGCGTCGATGCCCGCCGTACGCGCCACCCCGAGCACCGAGGCGAGCAGACCGCCCGCGCTGTAGCCGGCGATCTGCGAGACCGAGTACGTGGTGGCGAGCTTGCCGTTGGCGTCGAGCAGTTGACCGCCGGGAACGACCGCCGGCAGGAAGCTCTGGTGCGCGGTCTCGTACAGCACGGTGCAGACGCTGGAGAGCAGCGCCACGATCCAGAGGTGCGCCATCGTGACCCAGCCGGTCCAGGCGCCGACGGCGACGGTCGCCACGAGCCCGGCCCGGACGAGGTGACAGATCACCATGACCCGGCGTTTGCGCATCCGGTCCACCCACACGCCGGCGGGCAGGGAGAGGAAGAGGTAGGCGACCATCCGGGTGGCGCTGAGGATGCCGACCTCCACCGCGGAGGCGTCCAGGACGGTGACCGCGAGCAGCGGGATGACCAGCAGCGAGACGGCGTCGCCGACCTCGCTGAGGGTCCGGCCCGACCAGAGCACCATGAAGTCGCGGTTGCGCCACAGGCTCCCGCTCATCGCGCCTCCTCGACGGCGCGGTGCAGGAGGTCGGTCATGGCGGTGAGGAACCGCTCGGCGTCGGCTCGCCCGTACCCGTCGCGCATCACCCGCAGGGTGAGCTGCACCGTCGGGTACGCCTTGGCGACCAGGTAGAAGCTGGCCCCGCTGTGGGCGCGGGGCGCGAGCCACTCCAGGCGTGCGGGCGTGACCTCGGTCGGCGTGGGGTCGGCGTCGTCCGGCGCCGGGATGAAGGTGAAGTAGCTGCCGTGGTCGAAGTCCTGGGGTGTCACGGCGAACGGGTCGAACACGCCGTGCCGCATCGCCTGTACCGCCGCGACGTTCACCTGCCGGGCCGGCGGGCCCAGCGGACCGTCCGGATCGCAGGAGGCCACGGTGGGCACCCACTGGGTCATGGACGACACCAGCCGCCGTACCGAGGGGTCGAGGCGGTTCGCGGCGAGCTGCCACAGCAGCTGCTCAGCCGTGCCCGTGGTGGCGGCCAGTGCCTGCGCGTAGACCGCGAGCAGCAGGTTGGGCAGGGTCACCTGCAGGTGCTGCGCCGCGCGGCGGGCCGCGTCGTACGGGACCCCCGTGTGCAAGAGCGCCCGCAGTAGCGGGCCGCGCGACGCCGCTGCCCGCGGCGCGGCCGCCAGGGTCTGCCGGCGGTACTCACCGGCCGCGGTCAGCCTCTTCCGGAACGCGGTGCCGCGCTGTCGTTCGGCCAGCTCTCGTGGTGCGGGGGCGGCGCCGAGCGGCTCACCGCGCAGCAGGGCGTGCAGGTCGGACTCCAGGATCCGGAGCGCGGCCCCGTCGGCGGCGATGTGGTGGATCAGCAGACGCACCCGCGCCGGCCCCTCGTCGGGGGTGTGGATCCAGGCCCGCCAGGCCGGCTGGGCGGTCAGGTCGAACGGCTCCCGGAGCGACGCCGGCGTGAAGCGCACGAGCGGGTCGGCAAGGACCACCTGGCGCAGGTCACCGGGGTCGTCGGCGGGGCGGTAGACGGTGCGCAGCGACTCGTGCCGCGCCGCCAGCACTCGCAGGCTGTCGCGGACCCGCGCCTCGGTGACGCCGGCCGGGATCGGCCACGTCGCCTCCAGGTTGGACTCCCAGAGCTGCTCGGGTGGGCGCACCGCGAGGGCGCTCCACATGGACAGCTGGCCCATGGTGAGCGGGTAGACGCCCTGGATCCGCATGAAGTCCTCCAACATGTGCGCGGAGGTGGCCACCTCGCGGTGGCCACCCGTCGTGTTCCGCCGCTGTCTCAGCTGGCGCAGTCGCCCTTACGCATCGCCGCACCTCCTCTCGTCAGTGCCGCCGACCTCCTCCGGCGATGAGGGTGGGCTGGAGGAGATCGCCGAGGTGATGGAGTGTTGGGGTCAGGTCCAGCTGACGCCGCGCTTGCCGACGCTGCGCATGGCTCGCCCTCCCTCCGTCGGGGCGGCCCCCGTGTCCGCCCGGTCACTTCAGCGTCGGCCGCCGCTGCCCTCGGCGACAGGGCTGCCGGCGATCGAGGTTGTTCGAAGTCGTTCGAGCGACGCCTCGCTCGTCACCGGTCTGTCGGCTCGCCGACGGGGCCAGAGCGGGGTGATGGCGAGAACCAGCAGCGCGCCGGAGAGCCCGCTGAACCCGACGACGGTGGTGGCCGGCCAACGGTCGGCGGCCAGGCCTGCCAGCACCATCGCCATCCCCTGGAATCCGGCCAGGCCGGTGATGGCCACGCCGAACGCGCGTCCCCGGTACTGCGCCGGCACGGCCCGACCGAAGAGCGCGTTCAGCGGGATCGCGAAGGCGCTCGCCGCGCCGGCCAGCACCAGTAGGGACAGGACCAGCCAGAGCGGCGGGACGAGCCAGACCACCGTGAGCACGCCGGTGGAGAGCACGGCCAGCGGCAGGATCAGTCGCGCCCGTGCCGCCGGTGGGCAGAACCGGGTGAGGGCGACTCCGCCGAGGGCCATGCCGGTCGGCGCCGCCGCCAGCAGTAGTCCGACGGTGCCGGGGCCGCCGCCGTACTGGTCGGCCAGCGGCGCCATCAGCCCCTCGGCGGCGTAGGTGAAGGAGCTGCCGATCCAGAGGACGAGCACGTAGGCGCGCAGCCGCGCGTCGGTGGAGATGACCCGCAGACCGGCGGCTCGGCCGGGGCGGTCCGGGCTCGGCGACAGGCCCGGCGCGGGGCGGCTGCGGACACCGATCACGATCAGGAGCGCGGAGAGCAGGAAGGTGGCGGCGTCCACCAGCAGCGCACCGCGCAGCGACAGCAACGCCACCAGGCTTCCGCCGACGGCGAAGCCCACCACCTGCACGATCTGGGCGCAGATGTTGTCCACGCCGTTGGCCACCGGGTAGCGGTCGCCGTCGAGCACCTCGGGCATCAACGCGGCTCGCGCGGCCACGAACGGCGGCCGGAGCAGGTTGACCGCGAAGAGCAGCACCACCAGGGCGGGCGCCGCGAGGCCCGGCAGCGCCGCCAGCGGGATCAGCGCCGCGCGTGCGAGGTCGCAGACGATCAGGACCCGCCGCCGCGGGAACCGGTCGGCGAGGCCGGAGAGCAGCGGTCCGCCGGTGAGCCAGGCCAGGTAGGAGCTGGCGTACGCGGCCGCCGCCAGCGCCGCCGAGCCGGTGCCGGTGTAGACGAGGTACGCGACGGTGACCGCCGTGAGCTGGTCACCGGCGAGGGAGAGCAGGTACGCCGCGAAGAGGTAGCGGTACTCGCGTACCGCGAACACCTCTCTGTACGTCGCGGCCCGCTCGGTCATCCCGGCCCCCGTCCTGCCCGCCGCCGGCTGCCGTGACGGCAGTCGGTGCCGACGGTAGCCGCGCATTCACCGGCCGGGCGGGGTTGGCGCGTTCGGGGTCGTTCGGATCCGTTCGGGCGGGCTCGGGCGTTCGGGCGGGTGGTCGCCGCTGCTCGGTCGAGCCGCGGGTTCACGCCGCGCCGGTCGTGGTGGCGGCTCCCGGCGGGAGGGCCGGGAGCCGCCGTCACGGGGCTTACGGGGTGAACTCGACCCAGTTCAGGTTGCCCAGGCCGGTCGCCGGTCCCCCGCTCACCGACTGGAAGACGAGGTAGAGACGGTGTCCTCCGGCCGGGTAACTGACCGGCACGGTCTGGCTGGACCAGGCGTTGTTGCCGGTGGTGGCGTTCAGTACAGCCGTGGCGACCAGCGGACCGGTCGGCGAGCCGACCCGCAGCTCGACGGCGGCGCGCGGAGTGCCCGCGGTCGCTGCCGAGCCGCCCGCGTACCGGAAGGTGACGGCGGTGGCGTCGCCGACGTTGATCGGGTCGAAGGCGATGTGGTCGCCCGGATCGAGGCCGCTGAGGTGCTGGCCGCCGCCGGTGTCACCGGTGTTCGCGACGGTCACGCCCTGCTGGATCTGGGCGAACTCGGCCTGCTGCCGGGGCACCTGGATGATCGCCTGACCGACGGTGGTCAGCGCCGGTTGACCGCCGCCGCCGAGGTCGGTGTAGGAGGCGGTGATACCGCCGTAGAGGTAACCGCCGGCGTGGTCGGCGCCGTCGGCCGGTGACTGGAGCACTCCCGTGCAGCCGGTGGTGGAGCTGTCCGGGTGACCGTGGGTGTCGTGGCCGAGGACGAAGGTCACCGTGACCCGGGAGCAGTCGACCGGCCCGTCCTCCGGGTCGGTGACCTCGACGGTGTAGGGAATCTGGTCGCCCCAGTTGAAGAAGGTGCCGTTGACCGGGGCGGTGACGGTCACCGTCGGAGCGGTGTTGCCGACGGTGATCTCCCTGGTCAGTACGGCGGTCTTCCCGCTGGAGTCGGTGACCGTGAGGCGTGCCGTGTAGGTCCCGTTGCCGGTGTAGGTGTGGGAGACGGTCGGGTCCGCCGAGTCGACGGTGCCGTCGCTGGTGAAGTCCCAGGCGTAGGAGATGGACTCACCCGGGTCCGGGTCGTGCGAACCGGCCGCCGAGAACTGGACGGTCAGGGGCGCCTGGCCGGAGGTGGGGGTGGCGTTGAGCACCGCGACGGGTGACCGGGTGCCCTTGACGTACCGGATCACCGAGAGCTGGGCGTCGGGGTTGGCATTGAAGAAGCCGTCACCGTACTCCAGGAGGTAGAGGCTGCCGTCGGGGCCGAACTCCATCTCCATCGGGTTGTCGAAGACGACTCCGGGCAGGAACTGTTCGACGCCGACCAGGTTGCCCCGGCCGTCGGTGCGCATCATGAAGAGCTTGTCCCGGGTGAACTCTCCGAAGACCACCGCGTTCTGGTAGTACTCGGGGAACTTGGTGGCCGAGGTGCTCTCCGGGTCGTAGGTGTAGATCGGTCCGCCGTGCGGGCCGACGCCACCGGTGCCGATGACCGGCCACTTGAAGTCGCAGGCGATCGGCGGGGTCTCCAGGTAGGCGCTCGCGCAGGGGGTCCGGTTCTCGTACGTGTACCAGAACTGGGGTTGCTGGACGGCCGGCAGGACGCTGCGGCCGGTGTTGCGGGGCGAGTCGTTGACCGGGGCGCCGCAGTTGAACGGCTGCCCGGAGGTGCGGGTCACGAAGTCGAAGTCGACGTAGGCCAGGCTCGGTGAGTAGCAGTACGGCCAGCCGTAGTTGCCGGCCTTGTCGGTGGCGAACCAGCGGCCGGTCCCCTCCGGTCCTCGGGTGGGGTTGGACGTACGGCTGTCCGGCGAGTAGTCGGCCACGTACACCCGGCCGGCATCGTCCACGTCGAACCGGAACGGGTTGCGCAGCCCCATCAGGAAGATCTCGGGTCGGGTCTTGTCGTCGTGGTCCTGCGTCTCGGGGAAGAGGTTCCCGGCCGGGCTGGTGTACGTCCCGTTGGGCTTGACCTTGATCCGCAGCACCTTGCCGCGCAGGTCGTTGGTGTTGCCCGAGGAGCGCTGCGCGTCGTACCCGGGGCCCTGCGTCGGCGACTCGTTGATCGGGGCGAAACCGTCCGAGCCGCCGGCGTTCGTGTCGTCACCGGTGATCAGGTACAGGTTGCCCTTGCCGTCGAACTTCACCTTGCCGGCGACGTGGCAGCAGATGCCCCGGTCCACGTCGACGCGGAGGATCTGCTGTTCGGTCGTCATGTCCAGGTGTGGCGTCGGAGTCTCGACGAACTTCACCCGGGACAGTTGGTTGTAGCCCTTGAACTTGTCCCAGACGGTCGGGTCGGTGCTCGTGGCCGGGGCGTCACCCTCGTTGACGCCCGGCGTGGCCGGGTTGTCGACGGGGGTGTTCAACCGTGGTGAGTAGTAGACGTAGACCCACTTGTTGGCGGCGAAGTCGGGGTCGATCGAGATGGTCTGCAGACCGTCCTCGTCGTGGGTGTAGACGGGGATCGTGGTGATGACCGGGCTGGCGCCGCTCTCCGGGTCGTAGAGGCGCACCTGGCCGCCGCGGGTGTTGTGCAGGACCCGGCCGTCGGGCAGGACGGCCAGGGACATGGGTTCGCCCGGCTCGTCGTTGAGGGTGACCTTCTCGTAGTTGCCGAGCACGGTGGCGCCGCAGTCGCCCTCGACCACACCTGCTGCCCACTGGATGCCGCCGAGCAGGTGCTTCTTGAAGGCGTTGGCCCGGTACGTCTCGATGGAGTGACCGAGCCCCGTGTACCACGAGCGGCCGCCCTGGTAGTCCTTGCACCAGCTGATCGGGTGGTCGTAGCCCATCGTCCCGCCGGCGAAGCTCTTCTCGTCGGCCGTGGCGAGCACGTGCGACTGACCCCGTACGTTGGCGGTGAAGTTGTACCACTCCTCGGTCAGGGTCAACGTGCGCGGCACGGTCTCGGTCGAGGGGTGCGCCCGGTCGGCGACGTCGACGTTGCCCGGCTCGACTCCGCTGGTCGAGGCGACCTTCGCGCCGACGAGGCTCTGGTAGAACGGCCAGTCCGGCTCGGTCTCGGCGGCGGCGTGCACGCCGACGTACCCGCCGCCGGCGGTGACGTAGCTTTCGAACGCGCCCTGCTGGCCGGGGTTGAGGACGTCGCCGGTGGTGTTCAGGAACACCACCGCCCGGAACTTGGCGAGATTGGCGGCGGTGAACGCGCCGGCGTCCTGGGTCACGGTCGCCGTGAAGCCGTTGGCCTGGGCGAGGGCGCGGATGCTCGCCACACCGTCCGGGATGGAGGCCCGGCGCTGCCCGGCGGTCTTGGTGAAGACGAGCACCCGGTAGCTCTGCGGTGCGCGTACCGCGGAGCGTAGGGCCGCGGGGCCGTTCTCGACGCCGAGGTTCTCGGCGCTCGGCGCGACGGTGGGGGTGGGGTCGGGCGCGGCGGCGGCTGGCGCCGCGGCGGCGGGAATGGCGAGGGCGGCGGCGGCCAGGATGGCCACCCGGCGACGCAGGGGTCGTGCCATGTCTCCTCCGGGGTCGGGGGGTGGATTCCGAGTGGTGCCGGGAGGCCGGGCGCGCGCCGCCGCGCCCGACCCGGCGGTCAGCGGCGGTAGATCGTCATCTCGGACATGTTGGTGTAGCTGAGTGCCGCGAAGTCCAGCGACTGGCCGGGGTTCGTCGTGCCGCCGGGGGCGTTGTCCTGCTCCCAGTTGGCGTGGCGGAAGTCCGGGTCGCCGATGGTCTGGAAGAACTGTTGGAAGTTGATGTCGCCCTCGCCGAAGTGCACCATCTCGTGGCCGTTGGCCAGAGCGCTGTTGCGGTTGCCGTCCTTGGCGTGGAAGAGCGGGAACCGCTTGCTCTGGTTGACGACGTTGAGGATCGGGTCGAAGAGGTCGGTGCGCTCGTGGCCGTACCGGTCGACGTACTTCTGGTGCTTGAACCGGGCCACGTACGCCCAGTAGATGTCGAGCTCGAAGAAGACGTAGCGCGGGTCGGTCCTGCGGAAGAAGTACTCCAGGCGTCGGGTGCCGGAGGAGCGGGTGGGCCGGCCGTTGGCGTCCAGCGGCCCGGCGTCGAGCAGGAACGAGTACGCGGCGTCGTGGTTGTGGGTGTAGAGGCGCAGCCCGCGCTTGCGGGCCTGGCGGCCCAGGTCGTTCCAGACGTCGGCGGCGGCGTCCCAGTCGGCGGTGTAGCTGGAGTTGGTGGGGTCGCTGCCGGTGCCGAGGTTCTTCATGCCGAGCGTCTCGGCGATATCCATCTGCTCCTCGAACGTGGCCGGGTTGATGGAGACGTGGCAGCCGTTGGCGACCAACCCGTTGTCGTCGAGGATCTTGCGGATCTCGGCCGGGGTGATCTGCCGGCCGAGGATCGAGCTGTGCTGGGTGTAGCCGGCGAACTCGATCTCCTTGTAGCCGAGTTCGGCGAGTCGGGCGAGGACCCGTTCGAATCCGTACGGCACGCCGCTGTCGTCCGGGGCGGCGGTGATCCGGTCGCGGACGCTGTAGAGGATGATGCCGCGATTGCGGGTCGGGATCAGGGGCTCGGCCCGGAGCTGGCCGTGGGCGATCGCCGGTTGGTTGGTCTGGAGCACGTTCATACCGACCGCGCCGAGCGCCGCGGCGGCGCCGGCCGAGGCGGCGAGGATGCCACGACGGGTGAGCTTGCGGCGTACCGCCGGGTCCTGGGGGAGTTCGGGTTCGGTGGTGGGCATGGTCGTCCTCTCCGGCGGCCTGGCCGCCTGCTGGATCGTTTCAATCCCCGCGCTGGACCGTCACCCGGATCGTCTGGTCTTCGGGTGTCGGCCGGATCGGGGTGCGCACGGGACGCCGTACGTCGTGACCGGAGCCTCAACGTCGGTTGCTTACATCCGTAGGGGCGTTGACCTGCTCATCCATGGTCGCCGAATCATGGACTGACTCACGGTAACGGCTGTGCCACCGGAATGAAATAGACGTTGATCTCTAACTTCCGCCAGGCTATGCAGAACTTTGGTACGAGCGACGGAAAGCTGCCTGCTCGACGGCACGAACGCCGCTCGGGCGCGCAGCGACCGCAGCCGGCATCGTCGGCCGGCTGCGGTCGCTGTTCTGATTGATCGGCCGGTCAGCGATCAGGCGTTTCGCAGTACGGACCCGCCCGCGTACCGTGCCGAGGCGCCCAACTCCTCCTCGATCCTGATGAGTTGGTTGTACTTCGCCGTGCGGTCCGAGCGCGACAGTGAGCCGGTCTTGATCTGGCCGCAGCCCGTCGCCACCGCCAGGTCCGCGATCGTGGTGTCCTCCGTCTCGCCGGAGCGGTGCGACATGACGACGGTCCAGCCCGCGCGGTGTGCGGTGGTGACCGCGGCCAAGGCCTCGGTCAGGGTGCCGATCTGATTCACCTTCACCAGGATCGAGTTGCCGACGCCCGTGCGGATTCCCTCGCGCAGCAGATTCTCGTTGGTACAGAACACGTCGTCGCCGGTGAGCTGGCAGCGGTCGCCGACGCGGGCGGTCAGCTCGCGCCAGCCGTCCAGGTCGTTCTCAGCCATTGGGTCCTCGACGGAGACGATCGGGTACGAGTCGATCAGCTTGGCCAGGTAGTCCGCGTGCTCGCTCGGCGTGCGCCGCACCCCTTCGCCCGTGTACACGTACGTGCCGTCCTGGAAGAACTCCGACGACGCCGGGTCCATGACCAGGCCGATGTCCGCGCCGGGGCGGTATCCGGTGCGCTCGATGGCGGCCAGGACGAAGTCCAGCGCCTCTTCCGCGGTGCGCAGCGCGGGCGCGAAGCCGCCCTCGTCGCCGACACCTGTGGAGTGCCCGGCGGACAACAGGTCGCGACGTAGCGTGTGGAAGACCTCGGAGCCCATCCGAACAGCCTGAGCGAAGGTCTTCGCGCCCACCGGCGCGATCATGAACTCCTGGAAGTCCAACGGGTTGTCGGCGTGGGCACCGCCGTTGATGATGTTCATCATGGGCAGCGGGAGCAGGCGGGCGTCGGCGCCGCCGAGGTAGCGGTAGAGCGGCTGGCGGTGGGCGGCCGCGGCGGCCTTGGCGGTGGCGAGAGAGACGGCGAGCAGGGCGTTGGCTCCGAGCCGGGACTTGTCGCTCGTGCCGTCGAGCGCGACGAGCGCTGCGTCCAGGCCCGCCTGGTCGTCGGCGTCGCGCCCCACGACCGTCTGCGCGATCTCGCCGTTGACGTGGGCGACGGCCCGGTCGACGCCTCTGCCGTGCCAACGCTCGGCGTTTCCGTCGCGCAGTTCCACGGCTTCGCGTGCGCCGGTGGAGGCGCCGGACGGAACTGCGGCGCGCCCGAGGGAGCCGTCGGCGAGGAGGACGTCGGCCTCGACCGTGGGGTTGCCGCGGCTGTCGAGGACCGATCGGGCGGTGACGGACTGGATGGCGGTTTGCGCAACTGCCTTTGACACGGGGAGTTCCTTCCCGTTGTGGCACGCCGCGGCCCTGCTGCGACAGCGCTGGCGCGTGCCACGGCGGAGCGAACTCTACAGCAATGCTGTTCAGCATTGCTGTAGAGGTGAGTTGCGCAGGTCAGGGTGCGCGGGCTCGCAGGTTGGCGGGCGTTAAAGTGCCCTATGCCCGCCCCGGAATCCGCCAACGTCGCCACCGAACTGCGTACCGCGATGGGTAAGCTCACTCGGCGCGTGCGGCACGAGGACCGAATTCCGCTCGGCCAGGTCGCCGTGCTCGGCACGCTCGACCGCGACGGCGCCATGACCACCAGCGATCTCGCCGCCGACCAGCGCGTACGCCCGCAGTCCATGGCCCGCGCGGTCGGGCTCCTCATGGAGCAGGGCCTGGTCGCCCGCCGGGCGCACCCCACCGACGGCCGCAAGTCCCTGGTCGAGCTCTCCCCCGCAGGACGCGACGCACTCGACGCGGAGCGCAGCCGAAGGGCCGGCTGGCTCGCCCAGGCCATCGAGGCCGAGCTCACCGCCGAGGAGCGGGAGGTGCTGGCGCGCAGCGCCGCCCTGATGGAGCGGCTCGCCGCGCGCTAGCGGATCCGGCCCATCGGGCCGCCCATGACCGGCGGCGGACGCTCTGCCGCTGACCGGTGAGCGGACGTCACCTGACCACGAGCGGACGTCACCGCAGCGCGGTGAGCAGCGCGCGTTCACGCTCGGCGCTCAGCCCGGCCCGCCGCGTACGGTCGAGCCCCTGCTCCCGCTCCCAGGCCAGCGTGTCCGCGATCAGCTCGCTGCGCGGCCGGTGCCGTAGCCCGGCGCGGGCGGCGGCCTCGCCGCTGCGGGCGGACCAGCCCTCCCATCCCGGCTCGACCAGCCACATCGGCAGCGACTCCGGGCCCATGTACTCCGCCACGCCCTGCTCCAGCAGCCAGGCCGGATCGGCGGTGACCAGCGGTCCGCTGTGCCCCGCCGCCACCCGGCACAGCTCGACCCACTCGGCGAAGGGGACGATCGGACCGACGGCGTTGTAGGTCCCGGTGATCCCGTCCCGGGCCGAGTCGAGCAGCCAGGCGGCGAGGTCGCGGACGTCGATGACCTGCGTCGGTTGCTCGGAGGTGGCCGGGACCAGCATCGGGCTCTGCGGGTCACGGGCGGCGCGGGCCGGCCAGTAGCCGGTGCGGTCGCTGTGGTCCCCCGGTCCCCCGATCAGTCCGGCCCGGGCGATCAGCAGACGGTCCCCGAGCGCGGACACCGACGCCTGCTCGCACGCCGACTTGGCCTCGCCGTACTGCTCGCGGGTGACGACGTCCAGCTCGGTCGGCGGCATCAGCTGCGCGGACTCGTCCGCACCGGGGCTGGCCTGGGAGGCGTAGACGTTGCCGGAGGAGACGTACGTCCAGTGCCGGGCGCGCTCGGCGAGCGACCGTAGCGCGCCTCGGACGAAGCCCGGCTGCCAGGACACCTCCACGACGGCGTCCCAGTCGCGGTCGAGCAGCTCGTCGTAGGCGTCCGGCTGCCGCCGGTCGGCGCGGACGAGGGTCGTCCCGTCGGCCACCTGCCCGCTCTCACCCCGGGCGAGGCAGGTCACCGCATCGCCCCGCCGCACCGCCTGCCGGGCCACCTCGCGGCCGAGCCAGGCCGTGCCGCCGAGTACCAAGATGTTCATGCGGGCACTGAAACATGCGTAGCGGGCTCGTCACCAGGGCGGTTAGCCAGCGGCAGAAAACCTACGCTGTCGGCGAAATCCCCGGCGCCTCGGCAGTGGTCGTCGATCCGGCGGGCAGCTCTCGACGGTATGCCCGACACGTCGCGTCCGGTCGGACGATCCGTGGGGTCGTCGCCGGTTGACTTCAACGCCGGTTGAGGTCGAACACTCCTTGTGTCGCGGTGCGACGAGCCACGTACAGGAGAGTGATCGGTATGCGGGTAGTGCAGGTGACCCGGTTCGGAGGTCCCGAGGTGCTGGTGCCCGGCGAGGTGCCCGATCCGGTGGCCGGAGCGGGTCAGGTCGTCGTCGACGTGTCCGTCGCGGGCATCACCTTCGTGGAGACGCAGATCCGGCGGGGTACCGACAAGTGGCACGACCGACCTGAGTTGCCGTACGTGCCGGGCGGTGTGGTGGGCGGCCGGGTGCGAACTGTCGGCGCGGGTGTTGATCCGGGCTGGTGGGGACGGCGGGTGATCGCGGGCACCGGCGGGAGCGGCGGTTTTGCCGAGCAGGCGGTGGCCACGGTCGAGGACCTCGTCGCGGTGCCGGAGGGGCTCGGCCTGCCGGAGGCCTGCGCCCTGCTCCCGGACGGAAGCACCGCGCTGGGGCTGGTGGAGGGAGCCGGGATCCGTCCCGGCGAGTGGGTGCTGGTCGAGGCGGCGGGTGGCGGTGTCGGCAGCCTCTTGGTGCAGCTGGCTCGGTCGGCCGGCGCCCGGGTCGTGGCGGCGGCCCGTGGCCGTCGGAAGCTGGATCTGGCCCGGGAGTTGGGCGGGGAGGCGACGGTCGACTACTCCGAGCCGGGGTGGGCTAAGCAGGTGGTCGAGGCGACCGGGGGCGCTGGTCCCGACGTGGTCTTCGACGGGGTGGGTGGGGAGGTCGGCCGGGCCGCGTTCGAGGTGACGGCGGAGGGCGGCCGCTTCTCGGTGCATGGCGCGGCCAGTGGCCGGGCGACGGCGATCGACCCGGCCGAGGCCCGGCGGCGCGGAGTGCGGGTGCTCGGCATCGAGCAGCTCTTCGGCTTCGTGCCGCACAAGCAGCGGTGGGCCGAGCAGGTGCTCTCCGAGGCGGCGGCGGGCCGGGTGCGGCCGGTCATCGGGCAGACCTTCGCGCTGGAGCGCGCGGCCGAGGCGCACGCCATGATCGAGGCCCGGCGCGCTCTAGGTAAGACCCTGCTCCTCGTCTGACGGCGCTCGCAGATGTCCGTGGCGGCGCGGGGCGGAACGCCGTCGGCGTTCCGCCCCGCACTCGCGCGCTCGACCTACCGTGCGGCCCGGCGGCGGAACGCGCGCTTGGCCCAGAGGTACGAGAGGAGCGAGATCACCGCGCACCACGCCAGCGAGATGAGCGCGCTGGCGCCGATTCCCGAGCCGAGCAGCAGCCCGCGCAGCGTCTCGGTGACCGGGGTGAAGGGCTGGTAGTCGGCGAACCAGCGCAGGACGGTCGGCATGGTGTCGGTGGGTACGAAGCCGCTGCCCAGGAAGGGCAGCAGGATCAGGAACATGGGCGTGTTGCTGGCGGTCTCGACGCTGTCGCTGATGAGGCCGAGCGCGACCGAGAGCCAGGTCAGCGCGAATCCGGCGGCGAGGAGCACACCGGCGGCGGCGAGCCACTCGAGCGGGGTGGCGGTGGGCCGGAATCCGATGGCCAGCGCGACGCCGAGCAGGACGGCCATGCAGAGCATCGTCTGCATCAGGCTGCCGAGCACGTGTCCGGTCAGGACGGACGCGCGGGAGATGGCCATGGTACGGAAGCGGTCGATGATTCCCTCCGTCATGTCCATCGCCATGGAGATGGCGGTTCCCTGGGCGGCCCCGGAGGCCGCGAAGAGCAGGAGGCCGGGGACCAGGTAGTTGATGTACGCACCGCGGTCGCCGCCGCCGGGCAGTCCGGCGCCCAGCGTCTCCCCGAAGACGTAGACGAAGAGCAGCAGCAGGACGACGGGCATTCCGATCAGCATCCCGGTCAGCGACGGGTACCGCTGGATGTGGCGTAGCTGCCGGCGGAACATGGTCGCCGAGTCGGTCAGGGTGTAGGCGAGGCTGGTCATCGGTGTCCCCCAGTGGTCGCATCGGTCGCGGCGGCGGTTACGGGCGTGCCGGTGAAGGCGAAGAAGACGTCGTCCAGGTCGGGTGTGTGGATGGAGAGCCGGTCGACCTCGAGATGCGCGTCGTCGAGTCGATCGAGCACGGCGCGCAGCGAGCGCACATCGCCGTCGCTGGGAACCTGCAGGGTCAGGGCGTCGTCGTCGATGTGCGCGGCGGCGAGCACTCGGGCGGCGGTGTGCAGCGCGGTGGGGTCACCGAACCGCAGCAGGATGTGCCCGCCGGGGATGCGGCTCTTGAGCTCGTCGGGCGTGCCCTCGACGACGATGCGGCCGTGGTCGAGGACGGCGATCCGGTCGGCGAGTTGGTCGGCCTCGTCGAGGTACTGGGTGGTGAGGAAGATCGTGACTCCGTCGGCGACGAGTCCGCGGATGATCTGCCACATCGCGTGCCGGCTGCGGGGGTCGAGGCCGGTGGTGGGCTCGTCGAGGAAGATCAGCCGCGGCTCGCCGACGAGGGTCATCGCCAGGTCGAGGCGGCGCCGCATGCCGCCGGAGTAGACGGAGGCGGGCTTGCGGGCCATCTCGCCGAGGTCGAAGCGTTCGACGAGCTGGGCGATGCGACGTCTGCCGTCGACGCGTCCGAGGTGGTGCAGGTCGGCCATCAGCTTGAGGTTCTCCTCGCCGGTGAGGAGGTTGTCGACGGCGGAGAACTGGCCGGTGACGCCGATCGCCGCGCGTACCGCGTCGGGCTCCTTGGCGAGGTCGTGCCCGGCCACCCGGATCGATCCGCCGCCGGCGGGCACCAGGGTGGACAGGATGCGGACCATGGTGGTCTTGCCCGCGCCGTTGGGCCCGAGCAGCGAGAAGACCGTTCCTTCGGTGACCACGAGGTCGATGCCGTCGAGGACGACCTTGTCGCCGAACGACTTGCGGAGGCCGGAGACTGAGATAGCCGGCCGCGTGGCGGTGGTGACCGTCATTGCTCCTCCAATGTTCAAGAGTTTCGGGATTCGGGCGCGTGCCATCGCCGGTCGGGCCGGAGGGGCTGGACCGGGGTACGAGGGCGCGTGTCATCGCCGGTCCGGGCGTCAGCCCGCGACCGGATCAAACGGTGGTGGGGTCGCTCAGGCGCGGTGGATCATGATGTCGCCGAATGCGGTACGGGCACGTACCTCGGCCTTCTCGTCCGTGTCGGCGGGGCCGGGGGTGGACTCCAGTTCGTTGCGAACCTTGCCGTAGTGCGTGTGCAGGTCGAGTCGGGCCGCGGTGCCGCGCCGGATGCCGACCTCGATCCGTCCGGCCGCGGTTCGCAGCGTCGCCGATCCGCGGACCAGCTCACCGATGCGGATGTCACCGTTGGCGGTGTTGGCCGTGACGGGGCCGGCGGTGTGTTCGGCGGCGACCTGGCCGTTGGCGGAATTGATGCGAAGCTCGCCGCCCGCCTCGCCGATCCACGTGTCGCCGTTGCCGTTCTTCAGTACGGCCCGCCCGGCGACGGCGCGGACGCTGAGCTTGCCGGAGGCGGTGGTGACCTCCGCGTCGCCTGCCACGTTCTCGGCGATGGCCGCACCGAAGCCGGTGTGCAGGCGCAGTGCGCTGGTGTCCTCGACCTGGAGGTCACCGGCGCCGCTCTTGAGCCGGCAGTCGGCCAGTGGGCCGGAGCAGTTGACGGCGCCGACGCCCAGCTTCCCGTCGAGGCCCGAGCCGGCTGGCAGGTCGATGGTCACCTCGATGGAGCCGATCTTGTTGAAGATGCCGAAGCCGGACTGCTTGGGGCCGCGTACCACGAGGCGGCCGGAGGCGTACTCCACTCGGGTCTGTGCGGCCGCGCGCACGTCGCGGTCGTCGGACTCGTCGGCCGGCCGCACCTGTACGACGGTGTCGGGGCGCTGGCCGGCGTTGATCCGGACGTCGCCGGCGACGAGTTCGACGGATGCCGAGATGGGGCCGGGGGTGTCGAAGGAAGGCATGGTGCTCCCCTTTCGGGTAGTCGGTGGGCCCGGTGCGTCAGCGCACCCAGCCGGTGAAGCGCTGCCCTCCGGTGACGGGGGCGGAGCGCCGGGGGTTGTCGGGCTCGGGCCGCTGGTGGGGGGCGTCGACCGCGGCGGCCGCGGCTCGGATCAGCCAGGTGTTGATCGAGACGCCGGCGCTGGCGGCTGCGTGCTCGACGCGGGCCTTGAGGTTCTCCGGCAGGCGGAGGCTGATCCGTACGGTCGCCTCGTCCTCGCCGTCGGTGGGGGGCTGCGGCAGCGGGTTGGGCGGGGGTGCCGCAGCCCCCTCGGTCTCGTCGGCCCACTGCTCGGCGGCCGGTGGCGTCACGACGAAGCTCGGTTCCCGGTTACGCAGACGCAGGTCCACCGAGCCGGGCGCGAGATCGCGGGTGATCTCGGTGGCCGCCTCGGAGAGCGCATCCAGCAGGGCGAGCCGGATCGCCGACTCCAGCGGCGCGACGAGCCGCTCGCCGAGTTCCTGGGCCTCTTCACCGCCGGCCGCCGCCGCGACCGCGAGATCACGCCGGACCGCATCCACATACACACCAAGCTCCATGACGCCAGTATGGCATCACGGTGATGCCACTGGCAAGAGTCATGATGCCAGGTGATGCCACCGTGGTGCGATCAATCGCTGTGGAGCTGATGTCGCGGGCATGTCAGCGTACGTGCGGGCCTCGGGGCTACCTGGCGGCGTGCCAGCGCACGGGGCGCTTGGGGCTGATGTGGCGGGTGAGTCGCACGGCCTTGGGGGGCTGATGGTGGCGCGTGAGTCGCACGGCCTTGGGGCTGATGGTGGCGCGTTAGCCAGGTGCGCGCGGAGCCTTTGGAGCTGATGTCGCAGGCGAGTCGGCGAGCCCGCGGTTCGGCGTTGACGCTCCGCCGTGCCCGTCGTCGCCTCACAGGGGGCCGGGGGCCGGGGCCCACGAAGCCGGCCCGGCTGGCGACACCGAACGCCGCGCCCACGCGAGCCGATGTCGTAGGCGATTCAGCTCCAAAGGCGGCGGGCACCATATCCCGTCGATGCCGGTAGCCCTCGCGGATTCACCTCGGCGGCCGTCCAGGCGCCCACATCGCGCGCCACGGCCGCGTCTCCCGGCGCGCCGTTCGGCCGTCGGGGCAGGTATGCAGCGCGGCGGCCAGCGCCACGACCACGAACAGCCGAGAGTCGGAGAACCGGAGCGCGCACGTCAACGCGTCGCCGGCCGCCGACCCGGCCGCCCGCCACGAGTTCGGGCGGGCAGCCGGGTCGGTGGTGGTGTTGTGATGCCGTGGCCTGGCCGGACGTCGTGAGGTCAGTGTGTCGCATCGGCGGCGGGGACGGCATGCTCGGCGGCCCGGCTGACCTGCTCCCAGCCCGCCCAGGTCTCCATCCGCCGCCGGGAGATGTCGAACGCCAGGTCGTACACCATGCTGCCGAGCAGGAGTCGCAGCGGCGGCTCGTCGCTGTCGACCAGTTTCAGCAGCGCCTCGGCGGCCAGGCGGGGTTCGCTGTCGATGGAGCCTTCGGCCCACTGCCGCTCCAGCTCGGCACGGAGTGGACCGTAGGCCTCGGCGGGGGTCGTGGCGGTCATGCTGGTGTAGAGGTCGGTCCAGTAGCCGCCGGGCTGCACGATGCTGACGGTGACACCGAAGGCCGCCGCCTCCATCGCGAGGGCCTCGCTCATGCCCTCCAGCGCGAACTTGCTCGCGCTGTACATTCCGGTGCTCGGGAAGCCACCGAGTGCGGCGATGCTGGAGACCTGCACGATGTGGCCGGCCCGCTGGGCCCGCAGGTGCGGCAGCACGGCCTGGCCGACCCAGAGCGCGCCGAAGAAGTTGACCTCGAACTGCGCCCGCGCCTCAGCCTCGGTGAACTCTTCGACCATGCCCATGGACATGGTGCCGGCGTTGTTGACGACGATGTCGAGCCGCCCGAGGTGTTCGACTGCGGTTTCCACGGCGGCGAAGACCGCCGCCCGGTCGGTCACGTCGAGCGTCAAGGCGAGGAGCCTGTCACCATGGCGCTCGTCGAAGTCGTGCCGGCTGATGGTCCGGGCGGCGGCGGCCACCCGGTCACCGCGTTCGAGCGCGGCGATGGCGAACGCGCGGCCCAGGCCGCGGCTGGCGCCGGTGATGAACCAGGTACGCGGGGCGGGTGAGGTGCGCACAGTCGATCTCCATCCTGCATGAGACGAGACGGTCCGTCTCGCTGATGGGATGAGAGTAGGTGTGGTCGATCCACTCGTCAAGACGATACGGTCCGTCTCGGCTTTGCTAGGTTGTACGCATGACGACGCGGCAGAGAGCCACGCCCAACGCGGCCCGCCGGAGAGAGACCTCGCGGCGCGCCATCCTCACCGCCGCGTTCGACCTGCTGCAGGAGGTCGGCTACGCCAAAGTCAGCATCGAGGGCATCGCCACGCGCGCGGGCGTCGGCAAGCAGACCATCTACCGCTGGTGGCCGTCGAAGGGCGCGGTCATCTTCGATGCCTTCCTCATGCTCAGTGAGGGCAGCGACGGGGAGGCTCCGGTACTGCCCGACACCGGGGACCTGGAAGCGGACCTGACTGCGGTACTACGCGCCACGATCGAGGAGTTGAACGATCCCCGCTACGACCAGCCGATGCGCGCGCTGGCGACCGAGATCGCGCACGATCCCGAGCTGGCCGCCGCGTACGCCGAACGACTGGACGGGCCTTTGAAGGAGGCCAAGCGACGACGGCTGCGCAGTGCTCAGCAGGCCGGCCAGCTCGCCGAGGACCTCGACCTCGACGTGGCAGTGGAGCTGATCTGGGGACCGGTGCTCAACCGGTGGCTACAGCGCACCGGGCCCCTCACCACCCAGTACGTCGACAGCGTCGTGACCACCGCCCTCAACGGACTCCGCCCCCGCCCGACCGACGGGACCCCTACCCGCGGGTGAGGCTCTGCTCGTGTACGCGTAGGGCAACCGTCGTGGCATCCAACAACGGGGTGGATACGCCGAGCGCACGGGCCCGCGCCGTCAGGTCGCCGAAGATCTGCTCGGCCTCGGTCGGCTGCCGGGCGATCAGGTCGCGGTAGAGCGAGGCCGTGTCGACCGAGCCGCGCCGGGTGACGAACGCCCGCACGTTGTCGAGGGCCTGCTTCGGCACCGGGTAGCCCGCCGCTGCGGCGACGGCGGCGGCCTCGGTCGCGATCTGCCGGCCGAGTTCCTCGCCGCCCGGGACCGCCGCCGCGTTGCCCACCGAACCGCGGACCAACGTGTTCAGCGCGCCCAGCGTGCTGATGAAGACCCACTTGTGCCACATGGCTCGGCGAATGTCCGACGATACGGAGAATTCGAAGCCCGCGCCGGCGAGCGCTTCGGCGATCTGCTCGACGCGCTGGGACGTGCCACCTTGCTGTTCGCCGATGACGATCTCGGCCAGCGTGCCCAGCCGGACGATGTCACCCTCGGCGTCGAGTGTGGTGAGGACACGGACGACGCCTCCGAGCACGGCATCCGAGGTGAACCGGTCGTTGAGCGTGTCCATGTGCGCCAGTCCGTTCAAGAACGGAACCACCGTGGTGCGCGGGCCGACCGCGGCGACGACGTCGTCAAGCGCCGCCGGTAGCGCGGTGGCCTTCACGGAGACGAGGACGACGTCGTAGTGTCCGTCGATCTCGGCGGCGGTCAACAACCGCGGTGTGAGTACCGTCTCGGCCCCCAGGCCGGTGATGCGCAGCCCCCGTTCGCGGAGCACATCGGCGCGCTTCGGTCGGACGAGGAAGGTGACGTCCCGGCCGGCCTGCTGAAGTTGGGCGCCGAAGTAGCCTCCGGTCGCGCCCGCACCGACGACAAGAATCCTCATGCGCCGAGACGTTACTCGTCCGGCTGCACACAGAGGCGCGGCCGTACTTGAGGGGTGTCCGCTCACGTCAGGCCACCTCAACCGTCGACTCTTCGATCGGTTTCGGGTCTCACCGAGGGTGTATGCATCACGAATGCAGAAATGGCACGACGGCCGTCAATTCGCTTCGGCGACCTGCGGCCGTCGCAACAAAACCGGACCGGTGTCGGCCCGCCCGACGATACGGGCGGGCCGACATCGGGGTCAGGCGGCCAGCGCGGTGGTGAGCCGGCGCGCCTCGGTCACCAGCCGACTTCCGCCGCCGCGCGCCACCACGTCGGCCAGCCCCGGCACGTCGATGCGTACGCCCGTCGCACCAGCCGTCTCGGCGGCCAGGGTGAGCAGGTCGGGCGTGCCGCGCGGCGGGGTCGACGCGGCTAGCAGCGGCGGCACCGCGGCGGCGAGCAGCCGCCACACGCTGAGGCGGGCGCCGGCCGCGACCGCGTCGCGCAGCGGTGTCACCGCCCGGGTCAGCGTCACCTGGCCGTCGGCCGCCAGCGCGCCGAGCTGACCGCCGACGCCCGAGGCGTCCAGGTCACCGGCGGCGGCGAGCATCAGCAACGCGTCGACCGCGGCCGCCCGGTCCACCTCGTGCCGGGCGCACAACCCGTAGGCCAGCGCCAGGTCGAGCGCGGGGCCGCCGGCGCCGGTGCACTCGGCGAGCACCGGCAGGATGGTGGCGGTCTCCCGGACGTCGTCCTGTGCGGCCAGGGCGATCCGGGGTAGCAGGTGAGCGGCGACCAGGCCCCGATGTCCGGGTAGCAACGCGGGCCACAGGTCGCTCCAGCCGCCGTTGCGCTGTCCGTGCTGCTTCGTCGGTACGGTGAGCAACCCGAGCGGGTCGGCCACTCCCTCGGGTGGGGTGCTGGCGACGACGGTACGCATGACCCGCCGGTCGTAGGCGTAGTCGTGGCTGCCGGTGACCGTGAGGACCTGGTGCACCGGCGTCGGCAGGGCGTCGCCGCGCAGCCAGCTGGCCAGCTCGTCCCCGGCCGTGGTGCCGAGCGCCGCGGCCCGCGAGGCCAGCGTCTCGTCCACGCCGACCGGTAGCCGCAGCAGCGCTTGGGTGAGGTCCCACCGCCACACCGGACGGTCGCCGAGGGCGGCCAGCCGCTCGTAGAGCGCAGCTGGGTCGATGGCACCGGTGCTCGACGTCGGGGCGGCCAGCAGTCCCGGGTCGCGCTGGCCGGAGAGCCGCTGGCCGATCTCCGCGAGCCGTGCACTGTAGAGCAGGGTGAGCGCGGACCGGTTGGGCGGCTGCACGGCCGGGCGGCCTCGGAAGGGACGCAGCGTCCTGGTCAGCGACTCGCTGAGAATGCCGGACCACTGGTCGTGGTTGCCGGCCGCTTCCGTCGGTGAGGCGGCGGCCAGCAGGACGTTGTGCAGCTGAACCGCCAGGTTGTACACCGCCCACGGGTGGTCGTAGACGCCCACCTGCTCGCGCCGCAGCAGCGGCAGCAGGGCGGCTGCCAGCCGGTCGCGGTCGGTGGTGGCCAGCCGGACCAGCCCGTCGAGGACCCGCTCCACGGCCGGTGCGGACCACCGGTGCGCGAGCAGCGCGGACACCTCTTCGGTCAGCTCGTCCACGTCGGTGATCGGTGCCGATGCGGGGGCGGGCGGGACCGGCGACGGCAGTTCGTCGTGGGCTCTCGGGGCGGTGACCGTGGCGACCGGCCGGTGACCGTGCCGCTGCGCCAGGGCCGCCGCCCGGTCCCGCAGGTCGGCCGCCGGGTGATCGGCACCCACGGCGAGGACTTCGGCGATCTCCGCGGCCCGGTCCGGCCGTTGCCGGGCCAACCGGTCGAGCCAGGTCAGCTGCGCCCGGACGAGACCCTTCTCGGGTCTGCTGAGAACGGTCCGGGCGGCGTCGAGGACGGCCTCCAGCTCGACCGTCTCCCCCAGGCTCTGCAGGGTCCGCTGGGCCAGGGTGGCCACCGGGCCGGGCGCGTCGGCGAGCAGCCGCAGGTAGGGGGCGGTTCGGTCGGCCGTCTCCGTCGGGGTGGGCGCCAGCAGGTCGTGCAGGGCCAGGAACGGGCGCAGCGCTGCGGGCCGGTCCCCACGCAGCAGCCGTCCGAGCACCCCGTCCAGCAGCACCGACCGGTCCAGCCGCCCCTGCTCGGCGAGAGCGGCCAGCGCCTGCGGCACCCGCTGCCGCTCGTAGGGGGAGTTCAGGTAGTCGCCGATTCCGTCCACTTCGAAGAGCCGGGGCAGCAGCACGTCGAGGAACGGATCGACGCGAAGCCGGTCGGCCAGCGGGGCGAGTTCCCGCGGAGAGTTCCGCCACCACATGGCGTACGCCCAGCCGGAGACGAACGCGTCCCCCGTCGGTGGCGCCGCCCGCTCGGCCAGCAGCAGCGCCTCGACGAAGAGCCAGTTCTCCCAGGGCCGGTTGCGTTGCAGCCGGTCTGCCAGCTTGTACGCCAGGTCGGCCAGCCAGGTGACGCCGCGCTGCCGCGCCACGGCGATCACCGGCTCGCAGTCGACGTCGCGCAGCTCGACCGACCGGCGGCCGAGCAGCGTCGCCGCCTTCGAGGCGGTGCTCAGCGTGCCCACGGCCACCACCGCCAGAGCGGTCGCTTCCTTTCCCGACCACCAGTTGTCCCGCAGACGCCGCACATGAGCCACGAGCTCGTCGCCGAGCGCCCGCCGGGCGGGCTCGTCCAGCCCGGCGAGCATCGACTGGACGACCGGCACGTCGCCGCGGCCCAGCGGGCCGAAGATCTTGTTCACGCCGGCACCTCCGCCTGCGCCGTCACCATGGACACCGCGAGGGCGTGCTTGCACGGGCCGCGTTGTCCCTGGTGCCGCGCCCACCAGCGGCAGGAGCAGGTGAGAACCCCGTCGGGCAGCCGGCGCACCCGGTACTCCTCCTCGCCGCCGCGTACCGTGGCGTGCTCCCCGTCCCGGCGGACGGCGTCCTGCTCGACCAGGGCTCGCGCGGCGACCAGACGTGGGTTGTCCCGTTCGGCGCGGCCCGCGTCGTACGGCATCACCCGGTGGAAGTACGCGCCGTCGGCGACGTCGTAACCGACCCGCCCGGCCGTGCCGAGCTGCGCCAGGGCGGCGCGGACCCGATCGTCGGGCAGGCCGGCCGCGTCGGCCAGCGCGGCGACGTCGACCGTCGGGTCCCAGGAGAGCAGGGCGCCCACCAGCTCCGCGTCGTCGATCACCTCGTCGGCGGCGAGCGCGAGCAGGGCGGCGCCCTCACCGGAGAAGCCCCGGTACGGCTCCGGAGAGAGGGTCAGCGACAGCCGCATCGCCCCGGTGTCCAGCTCCCAGGTGCTCGGCACGGCCGGCGAACCGGCGCGCACCGCGGGCCCGTACACCCGCAGGGTGCGGGCGTGCCGGACCAGCCCACGCAGCGCCGCGAGCCGTCCCGCGCCGGCCAGGCAGACGGCACCCGGTGCGGGCCGTGAGGTCAGCCGGAGGGTACGCCCGGCCGGTAGCGCCCACAGCACCGAGCGGTCGCCGGCGCCGGGCAGCCGGCGCAGGAACGCGGCCGCCTCGGCGGCGGGGATCTCGGCGCGTGGCTCGAACCCGGCCGTGAGCACGTGCACCTCGGCGAAGCCACGCAGCCACCGCCCCGGCAGCGGTACCTTCCGCTCCACCACCGCGCCGTCGATGGTGGAGACGGTGAGGTCGTCCGGGCCGACGGCCATGTGCAGCGGCTCGATCCCGCCGACCCGGGCGAGCGCCTCCCGCAGCGGCGGGTTGACGTCGACGTTGGTGGTGCCGTGCCCGACGACGTCGCCGTCGAAGCCGGCCGGGCCGACATCCATCCGGGCGTAGACGCCGCAGCAACCGGAGAAGGACTCGAAGCGCAGCCGATCGCGGCTGCCGGTGACCACCGGATCCAGACTGGCCGGACTGACAGGCTGGTGGTAGCGGGTGCGAGCGACCTCGGCGACGGCGAGGAGGCCGGCGGCGGCTGCCGCCGGGGCGGTGAGGAACCCGGAGAAGAAGCGCGGGTTGGCCGCCGGGCCGCCGCAGGTCTGCAGGTCGAGGCCGGTGGCGCCGAGGGCGGACGGCTGAAGGTATCGGTACGTCTGGACGGCATTCACGGCGCACACCGTAGGGCGACCGACCGACATCCTCACCCGGGGACGGCCGCAGTCGACGCTGAGCCCTACGGGCCACGGCGCTATTCCTCGTCGTAGCCGACGGACTCGCTCACGGCGCGCCACTTGGCGTCGGAGGCTGCGAGGTTCTCCGCGGCGGCTCGTGCGACCGCGACCGCGTCGGATCCGAGCAGCAGGTGCAGCGGAGGGTCCGGGGCCTCGGTGAGGTCCAGGATGACCTGCGCGATCCGCGCCGGGTCGCCCGGCTGCTTGCCGCTCGAGGCCTGCATGCGGGCGACCGTGGGTTCGATGACCGGCTTGTAGGGCTCGCTGATGGGGTGGGTGGTCATCGAGGAGCCCGCCCAGTTCGTACGCATACCACCGGGCTCGGCGACCGTGATCTTGATGCCGAAGGAGGCCACCTCCTTGGCGAGGACCTCGGAGAACCCACCGACCGCCCACTTGGCCGCCTGGTAGGCGCCCAGACCTGGGCCGCCCACCCGGCCACCGACCGAGGAGATCTGGATGATGTGGCCGCCGCCCTGTTCGCGCAGCACGGGTAGCGCCGCGCGGGTCACGTTGACCACGCCGTAGAAGTTCGCGTCGACCTGAGCGCGGAACTCGTCCTCGGGCATGTCCTCGATCGAGGCCACGTCCGCGTAGCCGGCGTTGTTCACGACGACGTCCAGGCGTCCGAACGCGTCGGTCGCCTCCCGTACGACACCGCGGGCCGCGGCGGCGTCGGTGACGTCCAACGCCAGGGCACGGACCCGGTCGCCGTGGCGTTCCACGAGGTCGTCGAGCTGCTCCGGGCGTCTGGTGGTCGCCACCAGGCAGTCTCCGGCCGCCAGGACGGCCTCGGCGAGTTCGCGACCCAGCCCTTGAGAGCTTCCCGTGATCAGCCACGTCTTCGCCATCGGCGTCCCCTTCCTCGTGATGACTACGATCGTCCACGACCACGAGGGCTGAGCGCGGTTCCTCGAAGTCGTGAGCGAGCAGGTGACGGGCGGGTGCGGGGAAGCGCCTGAACATGAGTTGGCCTCCACCTCGGTCTGCACCGTCTGCGACGCACCTGCCGTCGCGTAGCCCCTGTTTCAGCCGGCTTGCGGCCGGCGGCTGCGCTCGTAGTGCCGGCGGGCCTTCATCCGGTTGCCGCAGATCGCCATCGAGCACCAGCGGGCGCTGTTGGACTTGCTGTGGTCGACGAGGAACCGCCGGCACTCCTGGTTGGCGCAGGGGCGCAGCCGGCCGGGGCTCGACACCCGCAGCGCGTCCCAGGCGAGCACCGCCCGGGCGGCCGCCGACCGCCCTCCTGGCAGGTCGAGGGTCCAGGTGATCCCGTCGTCGACGATCGACGGCCGGTAGCTCACCCCGTCGACGAAGCGCGCGACGGAGCTCGCGGACCCGTCTCCTCGGACGAGACGCTGCAGCGCACGGCGCGCGTCGAGCAACGCGCGCCACTCGCCCTCGGTGGGCGGCTGGCCGTGGGCGGTGAGCCACTTCCGGGCGGCCTCGACGGCGCCCAGGTCGTCGCGCTGCACGCCGTCCACAACCGGGGTGGTGTTGAGCAGGTCGAGCAGCAGGGTCTCGTCCGCCTCGTCAATCTTCGACACGACCACCATCCTAACCCCCAAACGGCAGTTGACAGGTTACGCCATCTCATGCTTGGGTTCTAACCGCCAGCGCAAGCTTTGGAGGTTAGGAATGACTGTCGTTCACCACCGTTACGCCACCGTTCAGGGCCAGCGGCTCTTCTACCGGGAGGCCGGCCCGGCCGACGGACCGGCGATCGTGCTTCTGCACGGCTTTCCCACCAGCTCTTTCATGTTCAGGAACCTGATCCCCGCGCTGGCCGACCGGTACCGGGTGATCGCCCCGGACCACCTCGGCTTCGGGCTCTCCGCCGCTCCGCCGGCCGACGAGTTCGACTACACCTTCGACGCCCTGGCCGACCTCACCGCCGGACTGCTCGGCCAGCTCGAGGTGCGGCGCTACGCGATGTACGTCCAGGACTACGGCGCCCCGATCGGCTGGCGCCTGGCCCTGGCGAACCCGGCTGCCGTGACCGCGATCATCAGCCAGAACGGCAACGGCTACGACGCCGGATTCCTCCCCGACTTCTGGCGCACTGTGTGGGACTACCACCGCGAGCAGACGCCCGAGACCGAGGCCGGCATCCGAGGCGCACTGACGCTCGAGACGACCAGGTGGCAGTACCTCACCGGCGTACCGGACGAGACGCTGGTCAGCCCGGACACCTGGCAGCACGACTTCGCGCTGCTGTCCCGACCCGGCAACGACGCCATCCAACTCGCGCTCTTCCGCGACTACGCGACCAACCCACCGCTCTACCCGGCGCTGCACGAATACCTGCGCCACCACCGCCCGCCGGTGCTCGCCGCCTGGGGCAGGAACGACCCGATCTTCGGACCCGACGGCGCCCGCGCCTTCGCCGCCGACGTCCCGAACGCCGAGATCCACCTGCTCGACGGCGGCCACTTCCTGCTGGAGAGCGCCGGGACCGAGGTCGCCGAACTGATCCGTGACTTCATGGCCCGCGTGACGGCCCGCCGCTGAGGCCGCCGCCTCGCGCTGGGCAGGGATCACCACCGGGACTTGCGTCGCCGCGCCGACACGACTAACCGTTTCATAACGTTTTGTCCGCTTTCTCGTTCCATCTGAGGACGGGTGGCCGTTGCCGCCGTCAACTGACTCGAACGGGGGAAGCGGTGGGTTCTGTGCTGCGAAGATTCACTACGGCGTCGGTGGCGACGCTGGTCGGCGCGGTGGCCAGTGTGGGCGTGGGAGCGCCGGCACTGGCCCAGCCCGGCAGCGCCAGCGCCAGGGGCGTGGTCGTCGACCTGTCAGCGGACGTCCTCGGTGTGGCGGTCATCAGCGCCGACGCGGTCATCGGTTCGGCCACGGCGCCGCCGGGCGGCGGCACGGACACCTCGACACTGATCGCCATCTCCCTGCCCGGCGCGCTGGGGGTGAGCGCGAGCGGGACGGTCGAGGAGGTGACCGCCACGCGGTCGCCCGGAGTGTCGTCCGCGCTGTCCCGGGTCAGCGGCCTCAACCTGAACGTGCTCGGCATCGACGTGGTGGACACCGCGGAGGCGACGGCGAGCGTGTCGTGCCCGTTCGACGGCGCGCAGAGCGCCGACACGACCTTGGTCGATCTGGAGTTGTTCGGCCAGGCGGTGACGTTGGTGGCGAACGGACCCAGTGTGGACGCCAGCGCGGCGGTAACGGTGCCCGGGCTGCTCGGAGCGGCTCTCAACGCCTCGTTGACGCGCACCGAGACCACGACCGCCGCAGGTGCGGCGGCGGCTGCCGTACGAGCCTCGCTCACCCTCAGCGGCTCGGTCCTCGGGCAGCCGGTGGTCATTCCGGTCGGCACGGTCGTCGTGGCCGAGGCGATCTGTGAGCGTCCGGACGCACCCCAGCCGCCTACGGCTGCGTCGATCACTCCGGATGAGGGTCCGCAGTCCGGTGGGCAGACGGTGACGATCACCGGCACCGGGTTCGTACCCGGGGACACCACCGTCACCTTCGACGGCACGCCCGCCACCAACGTGGTCGTCGCCCCCGGCGGCACCTCGCTGACCGCCGTCACCCCGCCCGGCGCGGTCGGCCCCGCGACAGTCGTGGTCACCACCCCCGGAGGATCCGCACCACCGCTGAACTACACCTACCTCGCTGACGGCAGCGACGCCGTCATCACCGACCTGACACCCACCACCGGACCCACCTCCGGCGGCACCACGGTCACCATCACCGGCACCGGCTTCACCGGCGCCACCGGCGTCACCTTCGACGGCGTACCCGGCACCAACTTCACCCTCAACCCGGCCGGCACCGCCATCACCGTCGTCACGCCACCCAACACCGCCGGACCAGCCGTCGTCGAACTGGTCTTCCCCGCCGGGGAAACCACCGCACCCACATTCACCTACATCGCACCCACCATCACCTCCGTCGTCCCCGACCAGGGACCCAGCACCGGCGGCACCACCGTCACGATCACCGGCACCGGCCTCACCGGCGCCACCGGAGTCAACTTCGGTGACACACCCGGAACCAACCTCGTGGTCGACCCCAGCGGCACCTCGCTGACCGTCGTCACCCCACCCGGCACACCCGGAACCGTCGACGTCACCGTCCTCATCCCCGGCGCCAACGCCACCGCACCCGACAGCTACACCTACCTCGCCGCCCCACCGACCGCTGGGGCGATCAGCCCGGATGAGGGTCCGCAGTCCGGTGGGCAGACGGTGACGATCACCGGCACCGGGTTCGTACCCGGGGACACCACCGTCACCTTCGACGGCACGCCCGCCACCAACGTGGTCGTCGCCCCCGGCGGCACCTCGCTGACCGCCGTCACCCCGCCCGGCGCGGTCGGCCCCGCGACAGTCGTGGTCACCACCCCCGGAGGATCCGCACCACCGCTGAACTACACCTACCTCGCTGACGGCAGCGACGCCGTCATCACCGACCTGACACCCACCACCGGACCCACCTCCGGCGGCACCACGGTCACCATCACCGGCACCGGCTTCACCGGCGCCACCGGCGTCACCTTCGACGGCGTACCCGGCACCAACTTCACCCTCAACCCGGCCGGCACCGCCATCACCGTCGTCACGCCACCCAACACCGCCGGACCAGCCGTCGTCGAACTGGTCTTCCCCGCCGGGGAAACCACCGCACCCACATTCACCTACATCGCGGCCCCGCCGACCGTCGGCACCATCAACCCGGGTCAGGGTCCGACCACTGGCGGCACCACGGTGACCGTAGGCGGGTCTGGTTTCGTCCCCGGGCAGACCACGGTGACGATCTGCGGGCAGACCATTCCTGCGGATGAGGTGAACGTGGCCGCGGACGGACGTTCGTTGACGTTCCGCACGCCGGCCTGCCGGGCAGGTGACACGACGGTCGTCGTGACCACGCCGGGCGGCTCGTCGGACCCGGTGACCTTCCGGTACGTCGGTCAGGTCCTGCCCGTGACCGGCAACGCGATCGGGACGCCGCTCACCGCCGGCGCGATGCTGGTGATCATCGGCGGCTTCCTGATGCTGCTGCACCGTCGTCGTAGCGTGGCGTAACACCTCGCCGGTTCGACGAACAGGAGTCGCCTGGGCAGGGCCGCGAGGCCCAGCCCAGGCGACTCCGTTTGTGCGCCGTGGTCCGCTCGCCCATGACGTTTCGGTATCCGGCGGTCAGGGCACTTCTGCCCAGGTCACGTGAGCGCGGACGACCTGGGCTGTGGTGCCCGACGGACAGCCGCCGGAGCAGTCGCCCGGTCCCGTACCAGCACCGGAGGCGAGCGATGCCAGCAGGAGCCAGCCCGAAGCGGGAACGGCAGTACCAGCACATCAAGGCGAGCGCGAAGAAGCGTGGCGCCTCCACGGACCGGGCCGAGGAGATCGCCGCCCGGACCGTCAACAAGGAGCGTGCCCGCTCCGGCGAGGCCCGCACGTCGAGCCGCTTGTCCCGCGAGGACGTCTCGTCGGGGCACCGGGGCGGCAAGCGTTCGCACAGCGGCGCGCAGGGGCGCACCAAGGAGCAGCTGTACAACGAGGCGAAGAAGCGTGGCATCAAGGGCCGCTCCGGCATGTCGAAGGCGGAGCTGGAGAAGGCGTTGTCGCACTGAGTCCGGAAGCACCGCGCCGCCGAAGGCCGCCCAGGCCTCGGCGGCGCTTCGTCTGCTCCGGGCCGGTTCGGCTACCCGGCTCCGGCGCGGACTGCTCCAGCTCCGCGAGCAGCGCCGTGGCCGGGCCCGGCCGCCCTGCCGATCGGCCGGCATAGATCCGATGTCTCCACCTCGATCGACTTGCTACCTCAGGTCGGGTCGCCCCAGATTCTCGGGCGCGAGGGATTGACGCGCAGAGACATCCGATGTTAACTGCTCGATACAGATGCAGGTCGATGTCTTTCCGGAGTCGGCGAACCCTCCGGGTGGGCACCGTCCCAGATCCGTCTCGACATCGCCCGCGTTTCGGCGGACGCGGCCCCACCGGGCGACTCCCGGGATGCGAGGCATCATCCGCGACGATCCAGAGGAGATCGTGTCGATGAAGGTGACAACGCCGCTGCGCATCGCCCTCGCCGTCCTGCTCAGCGGTGGCATCGTGGCCGCCGCACCGAGCCGGCCGGCCGCCGCAGCCCCCACCGACGCCGCGTTCAACACCAGCACCGGAGCGCTGAACGTCAACCGCGCCGCCTACCTGGCCAAGCACGACATCGTCTACAACCGCCCGAACACCAACCCCCTGCACGGCCTCACGGTCGGCAACGGCCGTACGGGCGCCATGGCGTGGAACGCCAACGGCCTGACCATGCAGGTCTCCGGCGTCGACCTGTCCCAGCAGTCCACCTACGCCGCAGGCCTGGTCAACCTGTACAGCAACCCGCAGCTCGACACCGGCTACACCACCTTCCAGCAACGGCTCTCGCTCCACGACGGGACGTTGACCACCAGGTACGACAACAACCGCACCGTCACGGTCATGGGCGCGCCCAACTCCGAGGTGATGGGCATCCACGTCGAGGACAGCCGGCCCGGCGTGACCAGCGTCGGGCTCGACCTGAGCCTCTGGGACATGAGCACCGTCCAGAACATCGCCGACGTGCCCGACCTGAACACCTGGCGGACGGTCTCCACCTTCGCCGATGCCAGTGGCGTCGGGCTGAGCCGGGGGCAGACCGACGCGAACAACTTCGGCTACACCCTGGCGGCCACGGTCGAGGGCGCGTCCTACACCTCCCAGGTCGTCAACGGCACCCGGGTTCGGCTGAACATCACCCCCACCTCCAGCTACACCATCTGGTTGACCGCGGCCAGCCGGATCAACTCCCCCGGCCTCAACTCGGTGGCCCAGGCGAAGAGCCAGCTCACGGCGGTCAAGAACACCGGCTACACGTCGACGTTGAACAGCTACCGCGCCTGGTGGCACGACTTCTGGGCCAAGTCGTTCGTGCAGTACTCCAACACCGCCGGTGACGCCGACTACCTGGAGAACGTCTACTACCTGGCGACGTACATGATCGCGGCCGGCGGGTACGGCAACTACCCGATGCACTTCATCAACGGCGTCTTCCGCGCGACGCAGGACAATTCCAAGTGGAGCAACGGGTACTGGTACTGGAACCAACGCGACGTCTACAACTCGTTCCTGGCCAGCAACCACGTCGACCTGCTCTCCGGCTTCAACCGTCTCTACAGCCGCAACCTCGCCGCGCTGAAGTCGTACACCACCACCCGGTACGGCAGTGACGGGCTCTGGGTGCCCGAGACGATGGGCTGGGACGGCAACGCCCGCGGCACGATCAACAGCGACTTCGTCAACGACCTCTACTCCACCGGCACCGAGGCCGCCTACAACATGTACCTGCAGTACCGGTACAGCAACGACGAGGCGTACCTGCGCAACACCGCCTACCCCTACATGCGGGAGGCCGTGAAGTTCTACGAGGACATGCTGGACTACGACAGCGGCACCGGCCGGTGGTACATGGCCAACTCCAACGCGCACGAGACGTACTGGGACGTCCGCAACGCCATCACCGACCTGGCCGCGGTACGGCTGCTCTTCCCGCTCACCATCCAGGTCAGCCAGCAGCTCAACCTCGACGCAGGGCTGCGCGCCGGCTGGCAGAACATCGTCGACAACCTGGCGCCGTACCAGGTGCAGAACGGTGCCTACCTGCCGCACGACCCGCCGTCCTCGCCGACCCGCAACGGCGAGAACGTGGCGCTGGAGCTGGTGTGGCCGTACGACCGGACCGGCATCGGCTACCCCGACCAGCAGACCGCCATCACCACCTGGAACGTGCGCCCGCACCCGTACGGCAACGTCTGGGCCAACGACCACGTGCACGCCGCCCGCCTCGGCCTGGGCAACCAGGCATTCCAGGGCATGCGGACCATGCTGCAGAAATACCAGAACCACCCGAACGGGATGACCAACAACACCAACGGGGTCTTCGAGTACCTCGGCATCCACCTGGCGGCGATGAACGAGTCGCTGATGCAGTCGTACAACGACAAGATCCGGGTCTTCCCGGCCGTGCCGACCGACTCCAGCTTCGTCGGGAAGTTCACCCTGCTGGCGAAGGACGGGTTCCTGGTCAGCTCCGAGCGGGAGGCCGGCGAGGTCAAGTACGTCGGCCTGCGGAGCCTGTACGGCAAGACCGCCCGGGTGGTCAACCCGTGGGGCGGGCAGGAGGTACGGGTCCGCCGCGCCTCGGACAACGCGGTGCTGACCACCACCACGGCCGCCGAGGTCAGCTTCGCGACGACGGCGAACACGGTCTACGTGCTGGAGCGCACCGCGAAGCCCCTGTCGACGTACACCGGCACGACGCTCACCGGCACCGCCAACCAGGGCGAGAAGACGCTGTCGGGCACCGCCTCGACGCTCGGCCTCGGCGGCCCCGGCGCGGGCGGGCTGGTCAACGGCACGATGCTGACCTACGACTCCGGCTGGCACCACACCACCAGCCGCGGGTACGGCGACTACAACGACGACACCCACCACAGCACCACCGTCGGCGCGGCGGCCAGCTACACCTTCACCGGAACCGGGGTGGAGTACCTCTCCGAACGGTTCAGCGACATGGGCAACGTCGACGTCTACCTGGACAACGTCTTCCAGACCAACGTCAACCTCTACGTCGCCGGTCCCCGTCAGGCCCAGCAGGTCGTGTTCCGCAGGACCGGGCTGACCAACGGCACCCACACCATCCGCATCGTCAACAGGGCCACCTCGGTGGGGATGGTCGACGCACTGCGGATCCTCACCGGCGGCGGCCCACCGACGAGCGGGGCGGTCGCGCTGCGGGCCCAGGCCAACGGGCGGTACGTCTCGGCCGGCAACGCCGGGGTCGGCAATCTGGTCGCGTCCGCCACGGCGGTCGGCGGACCGGAGCAGTTCGACCTGGTCGACCGCGGGGGTGGAAACGTCGCCCTGCGGGCCCGGGTGAACAACCAGTTCGTCTGCGCGGAGAACGCCGGCGCCAACCCGCTGATCGCGAACCGGGCGACGGCCGGGTCGTGGGAGACCTTCGCCCTGGTCCGGAACACGGACGGCTCGGTCAGCCTGCGGGCGACGGTGAACAGCAAGTATGTGGTCGCCGAGAACGCCGGGGCCGAGGCGCTGATCGCGAACCGGGACGCGATCGGCCCCTGGGAGAAGTTCGACCTGATCACCGTCTGACCGTGCGGCGGTGCGGCCGGACTCCCGGCCGCACCGCCGCACCCTCACGAGCGCGGGCCACCCGACGAACAACCCGTCAGCGCCCTCGTCGACCGATTCGGGTCGCGGTGCAACCGTCAGTGGTCGTTGAGCCAGAACGCGACGTTCCTGAACTCGTAGTCCAACCCGCCGGTCTCCATCAGGCTGATCGTGAACTTGTACTCGGTGCTCTCGTACAGGTTGTACTCGCCGCCCTGAGAGGCCCGGTGCGTGATGCAGTTGCCGTTGCCGCTGGCGTAGTCCCACCAGCCGTTCCCGAACTCGTCGTAGACGCCCAGGACGACGTAGTGGCCGTCCGCCTGGACGTCACAGAGCTTGATGATGTCGCCGTACTCGGTGAACTCGACCCGGCCGCCGGGGTTGTCGTCGAGGGTGTACATGGTGTGGTCGGCGGCCAGCGCCGGGCTGCTCATCATGGACGTCAGCAGGATGGCCGCGGCGCTCGCCGCGGTCATCCGCCCGAACCTGCCGAGCTTCATGATTCCTCCGATGTGGTCGACCCGGCCGGAGCGCCGGGCCGTTGATGGTGGTCACCGCGTTGCGGTATCCGTCTGCGGTGGGCAGGGGAACAGCCGATCTGCGGAGCGGGTGCAGATCCTGGCAGCCAACCCTTGCCGCCTCCTTGCCACCGAACGGCTAGCCGCCGGCAAGATCCGGTTCACCATGACTTCGTACGGCGCGTACCGTCGGTGCCCCTGAAACGGATCGATCGAGAGCAGCGTGCGAAGCTGATCCGTGATCAACGCAGACGTGACTCGCCGCGTTGTGGCGGCATTTCTCGACCAGGTTCGATCCGGTCGTGCCCCCGATCGAGCGGTCGAGCTGATGGCCCCACGAGTTCTGGCTCATCAGGTGCATTCGGAGCATGAGGTCACGATCGAACGGACTCCCGCGGACTATGTCGAGCACGTGCGGGAGATGCAGGCGACCTGGGGCGACTTCTCACTCGAGGTGCACGAGTTCCTGGTCGACGGGGCGCGGGCGTACGTCCGGCTGACGCAGACGGGACGCCACCTGGCCTCCGTCGACGGCCATGCGGCTACCGGCCGGCTGGTACGTCAGATCAACTCCGTCGTCTACCACGTCGAGAACGGCGTCATCACGCAGTACTGGATGCAGATCGACCGGGCCGGGCTGACGCACCAGCTGACATGACAGCGGTTACCCACCCTGACCGGTTGGCGAAGGTTCACAACCCGGATGGACGAGCCACGAGTCCCTGACACGGTCAGTTCACACCGGATTTCGAGCATGATCGCGTGAAGATCCAGTTTAGAGAACGTTCTTCCGTTGTCGGGCGACTCGGGGCGGTTGCCGCCGCTGTCGTGGCCGCCGTCGCCGCCGTGAGCGTGCTCTCGGCCGTGCTGCCGGCGCAGCAGGAGGCCCTCGCGGCAGGCGCCGCGAACGGCGACAACATCCGGATGAACCAGATCCAGTTCATGGGCGCCCACAACGCCTTCCACCGTGAGATGCAGGGCGCGGAGCTCGTGGAGTCGATCAACATCGACCCCGGCTACCCGTCCTGGGGCTGGTACTCGCACGCCTCCATCCCCGACCTGCTCGGTCGGCAGAACATGCGCGGCATCGAGCTGGACCTGCTGCCCGATCCGCAGGGAGGCCTCTACCGCAACCCGCTCGCCCGCCAGCGCGCCGGCCTGGGACCGATCGACGACCCGGCGATGGCCGCGCCGGGCATGAAGGTGCTGCACGTCGCCGACCAGGACTACAACAGCACCTGCCGTACCTTCGTCGTCTGCATGCAGCAGGTGCGGAGCTGGTCGCGCGCCAACCCGGACCACGCGCCGATCGTGCTCCAGCTGGAGCTGAAGCAGACCGACGACCGTTGGGAGAAGCTCGGCGGCGCGGTCAGCCCGGCGTGGGACGCCGCGCTGCTCGACGACGTCGACGAGGAGATCCGCTCGGTCTTCACCGAGAACGAGCTGATCACCGCTGACGACCTGCGCAAGCCCGGCCTCACGCTCGAACAGTCGGTGCTGAAGAACGGCTGGCCGACCCTCAGGTGGGCCCGCGGCAAGGTGATGTTCTTCTTCGACAACGGTGGGCCCGGCACGATCCGGGACATGTACCTCGACGGCCACCCGAGCCTCGCCGGCCGGGCCGTCTTCACCCGCGGAAACCCGGGTGACGCGGACGCCGCGATCACCATGGTCAACGACCCCCGCGGCGCGAACGCCGCGACCATCACCGACCTGGTCAAGCGCGGCTACATCGTGCGTACCCGGTCGGACGAGCCGTTGAGCACGGTGAAGAACGAGGAGTTCAGCCGGCTGGACGTCGCGCTGTCCAGCGGCGCGCAGATGGTCACCACCGACTTCCCGACGGTGGGCATGGCCGCCCGGTACGACAGCGACTTCGTCGGTGAACTTCCCGGTGGGGTCTCGGTGCGCTGTAACCCGGTCTCCGCACCCCGCAACTGCCACGACGGCAAACTCGAGCGCTGACGTCCGCACTCCCGGCCGGGCGCCGGTGGCTCGAAGCCACCGGCGCCCGGCCGACATCGTTCACTCAGGCCACCGAGCCGGTGTGGCAGAGCAGCTTGAGCTGGTCGAGGGTGAGTTCCTGGGTACGGTCGGCCGCCTTGCTGCTGATCCAGCCGTACACTCGCCGGTTCGGCAGCTCGGCCGGGGTTCCGGGGGTCACGTCGGCGCCCTCCGACCGCACGATCTTCTCGATCATCCTCGCCAGCTCGGTGGGGCCTCCGCCCCCGTAGCCGACGCTGTACCCGGCCCCCTGCGTCTCGGGCAGGAGGTGCAGGTTGCCCCGGTCGCTGCGCACCCAGACCAGGTCCGCCTCCCGGTCGATGATCAGCGCGTCGAGGCGTTCACCGGCGGCGAGCGCGAGCGGCGCGTAGGTGAGGTGCTGCCAGCTCTCGTGATCGCCGCCGACCGTGCGGTGGTGGTGCGCGGCGACCGGGAGCCAGGTCAGCGGATCGCGGTACGTCTGCCAGCAGGCGCATCCGTCGCCGGAGACGGCGGAGGGCGAGTCGGGGTCGTCACGGACGCAGGGGTGCCAGAGGTTCGGCGCATCCTTCGGACCGACGAGGGTGACGTGGAGGGCGTCGGCGTCGCAGGGGACCAGTCGTTCGAGCCACTCCGCCGCGTACCGGCTTCCGGCGGGGTCGAACCGCTGTGCGGCGTTGAGGGCGCTTCCCGGGCCGATCGGCGGTTCGATGTGCAGGACGAAGTTCCAGTAACCCCTTGCCGGGTCGTGCGTCAGGTGCAGGTCGCGCTCGTACTGGTACGTCATCGAGGACCTTCTCCTTCCTGACCGGCGCAGGCCGGAAGAGTGATCAGCACGGCACAGACAGTAGTTCGATCGGATGGGATGAGCCACCGCTGGGACCGAAGTCCCGCCGTACGATCCGACATCGCCCCGCAGTCGCCTCGCCGATCAGCCCACAGTGGAGGCAGTCCGGTGCGCCGCCCGTCCACGCCGGAAGTCGCGCCCCAAGAACGCCCGCACGGCAGCCGTCAGAGCACGCCGTCGAGGCGTCCCCGCCAGCCCGCCAGGACCTTGCCGGGGTCGGTGGCCAGCACCCGGTCGAGGATGGTCGCGTAGACGTCCCGGAAGTCGGTGGTGAACTTCAGGTCACCGTCGTCGAGGTCGGTGAGGCTCGGCGGCTCGCCGTAGAGGCCGCCGCGCACCGGCGCGCCGACGAGCAGCGCGTTCGAGGCGGTGCCGTGGTCGGTGCCGTCCGAGGCGTTGGCGCGCACCCGCCGGCCGAACTCCGAGTAGATCATCACGACGACCTTGCGGCCCGCGTCGGTGCGCGACATCCGGTCGACGAAGCGGTCCACCGCCCGGTCCAGTTGCCCGAGCAGCACCTCCTGCAGTTGCTTCTCGTCCGCGTGGGTGTCGAAGCCGCCGAGCGACACCGAGAAGACCCGGGTGGAGACACCCGCGTCGATGCACTGCGCGACGAGGTCGAGCTGGGCGTCCAGGGAGGACCGGGCACCGCCGGTCGCGGTGGCGGGGGCCGCCTCCCCCTCGCTCCCCTCCCCCGGCTCGGCCGCGTCGCGTACCCCCTTGATCATGTCGTCGACGGCGTGCAGGTCGGCGAAGCAGGCCGCGGCGCGGGCCCGGGCCGGCGAATCGTCCGGCGCGGCGGCGGCGAGCGCGGTCAGCGTCGGTTGCGTCAGCCCCCTGGCCGCCTTGCGTTCGGTCACCGGCACCGACGCGCCGGCGCTCCTCTCCCCGGCCAGCAGCGGTGGCAGCGCGGGCTCGAAGGAGACCGCGAGTCGCGGATCCCCACCGGCGTCGTCGAGCCACCGGCCCAGCCAGCCGGTGGTGCCGGGGCGATCCGGCTGGGCGGTGTGCCAGATGTCCATGGACCGGAAGTGGCTGCGGTCGGGCTTCGGATAGCCGACGCCCCGCACCACCGCGAGCTGTCCCTCGCCGAAGCGCCGGTGCAGGCCGGTCAGCGCGGGGTTGAGACCGAACCCGTCGTCGAGCCGCTTGACCTCCTCCGCCTGGTACGCCAGGTCGGGGCGCGCATCCTGGTACGCGGCGTCGGCGTACGGGATGACGGTGTTCAGGCCGTCGTTGCCGCCGTAGAGGGTGACCAGGACCAGGGTGCGGGCCTCAGGGTCGCGGTCACCGGCGGTGGCGAGCAGGTCCTCCAGGCGGTACGCGGCGGCGCCGGCCGCGAGCGCGGTCGCGCCGACCACGCCGCTGGCCACCAGGAACCGCCGTCGGGTCAGGGTGTCCACGAATGTCTCCTTCTCAGCTCACCGCGTACTCGGGACTGACCAGGCCGGTCACCAGCAGCCGGCGTGGGTCGTCCGCCAGCGGGGTCAGCGCGGCCCGGGTGCGCGCGCTCCATCTGTCGACCACGAGCAGTCGGGCCAGGGCGTCGGGACGTCCGGCGGTCGGCGCGGCGGTGAGCCGTGCCAGGACCGCCGGGGCGGCCGCACCGGCGAGCTGGTTGGCGAGGCGCAGTCGGGCCTGCAACGACGAGGTGGTCAGCCAGGCGGTGCCGGCCGGCCAGCCGCCGACGCTCGGTGGGCGCAGTGGCATCTGGTCGAGGGCGTTCAGTCCGGCCATCAGTTGCCGCCGGCCCTGCTCGGGCAGCGCGGACGGTCGCACGCCCAGCTGGCGGGCCGCGCCGACCAACCACTCCACCGGCTGTTTCACCAGTCTGTCCCGGGTCTGCGGGAAGGTCGGGGCGGTGAACAGGCGACGCAGCACGGTGACCGTGTCCGGGCCGGTGATTCCTTCCGGGGGCGGTACGTCGGCGCCGGCGTACCGGAACCAGAGGCGGCCGGCGATGAACCGTGCGGCCTCCGGGTGGCCGGCGAGCAGCCGCGCGTACGACCCGGCGTCGAAGGTTCCCCGACTGCCGAGGATCGTCTTCGGCGCCTTGTCGTGGCGTCGCGCTTCGAACCGGGCGACGGCGGTGCGCCGGTCGACGACCCAGCCGGTGAGCGCCCGCGCCCCCTCCTTCACGTCGGCCTCGGTGTAGCCACCGCCGATGCCGAGCGTGAACAGCTCCATCAGCTCCCGGGCCAGGTTCTCGTTCGGCGCCTTGCGAGTGTTCTTCTGCCCGTCCAGCCAGAGGATCAGGGCCGGGTCGCGCACCATCGCCTCCACCAGCGGGGCCAGTGGGCCCCGTCCCAGCCGGCGCAGGGTGTCGAGCTGGCGCAGCATCAGCGAGGCGGAGCGGACCTTCTGCACGCTGGTCGCCCAGTGGCCGTGCCAGAAGAAGAGCAACTTCTCGTCGGTCTGGTGCTCGGCGGCGACCATCCGGTCCAGCCACCAGTCGGTCACCGCCGTTACCTGCTCGCGTCGCTGCTGGTTGGCCTGCTGGCGTTGCTCGCGGCTCGCCCCCTTCTCCAGCTGGGCGGCCGGGTCGGGGCCGAGCGTCGGCGTCGGTGTGGCCGCCGCGCCCCGGTCGGTACCGCTCGGGGTGAGCAGCCGGTTCAGCGTGGCCGGGTAGCCGGCCCGCTCCGCGGCGTCGACCTCCTCGGCGGTGGGTCCGAAGGTCGCCCGGCGTAACAGGTGCGCGACCGCTTCCCGCTCCGTCATGTGACCCGACGCTAGACCATCTATGTTCGAGGACGGTCAAGGCGAGGTGCGGGACGGGTCTGGCCGACCGAGGCCAATCCGTGCCGCACGGCCGGTCTCAGCCACCGAGGCCGAGCTGGGGATACAGGGCGGCTGGCGCGGGGACCGCTCCTTGCGGTCGGACGACCTCGACTGCCTTTCCGAAGTCGGCGTAGCCCAGGGACGCGGCCGGCAGGCCGTCGGCCTCCGGGATCACGAAGCTGACGAGCCGGCCCTCGGCATCCAACGTGGCACGGAACGGCTGGCTACGCACGGTGTCGGGAAACGTCTCGCCCGGATTCGGCTGGAAGTTGATCCCGTTTCCGGGGCGCATTCGGGTCACGTCGAGCGTCCCGGCGACCTGGGAGCCCTCGATCCGGGCGGTGACGATCGCGTCGATGAGGCGCGCCGAGCCGCCAGGGTCGTTCTTGCCCGGTGCGAAGCTCAGGGCGAAGTCCGACGGCACGCGGGCGGGGTCGAGAGACATCCATTCCTTGCCGACGCCAGGGAGATCCGCGTTGGTCTTCATGTAGATCGCGTTCTCGATCATCCGGATCTCGATGACCTGCCCGGACGCCGAGAGCTTGGTGGCGGCGCGCCTCTTGACGTTGTCGGCGTACGACCGGATCGTCACTATTCCCCCGATATCGGTGTCGACTCGGAAGCCGGTCTCGTCGATGAACTTCGTACCCGACCGCAGCAGGTCCACGGCCTCCAACGTCGCGCCGGCGTCAACGCTCGCGTGCGGCGCGGCGGCCGGTTCGTCTCCGCCGCTCGCGCCCACCGAGCAACCCAGCAGAAGCAGCACTCCCACGGCGATCCCGCCGACCGCGCCCCGTGTCATGGCCGCATGCTAGGTGGGGTTCGCAAGCGGGATACGGGCTCGGTGTGAGCGCGGCATTGCCCGTCGTCGGCGAGCGGCGGCTCTCCGAGCAATCGTCAGCGCGGGGTTGTCGACGGTTGCGGGCACGCGGCCGGACACGGTTGACGCGCGGCGTCGCGAACGGCCTCGGCGGCGGCGAGTGCCGCGCGAGCACTGTCCAGAGTGGCGTGTCCGGTCTTCGTCAGCTCGACGTAGTGCCTACTGCGTTCGAACAGTGGAAGGCCGAGTTCGCGTTCGAGCGCCTGCACCGTACGGGAGACCGCGGACTGGGCGACGCGCAGGCGGGTGGCGGCCCGGGAGAAGCTGCGCTCCTCGGCCACCGCCACGAAGGCGTGCAGGTGGCGCAGTTCCACGTCAGGCCGCCTTCCGTCGGTTGCGGTAGGCGCGCATGGACGCCTGCGAGGAGCAGGTGGGGCTGCAGTAGAGGGCGGACGTGTTGCGGGTCTTGTCGAAGAAGCCCCGGTGACAGTTGTCGTTCTTGCACACCTTCACCCGCGTCCACGCGCCCCGGTAGGCGAGGTCGGTGACCGCGCCGAGCACCTGGGCGAAGCGGCCGAACGCGCCGTCGTGTGCCGGCACGAGCGAAGACGTCTCCGCCCCGATCACCGCGACCAGCGGATAGCGCGCCGCCACCTGCCGCAGGTGACTCTCGGCGGCCTCCACCTCGGTCGGATCCAGCGAGCAGCCGGAGTGTTCGCGCAGCAGCACGATCAGGCTGGCGCGCAGCTCGGAGGCGGCGGCGACATCCGAAGCGGCTCCGGCAGGGGTCGCCCCGGAATCGCCGAGCCACTCGTCGAGCGACCCGGAGTTCACGAACGCGAGCAGCAGGTCGCTCGCCTCGCAGACCACGGGCGGGCAGTTCTCCATGTAACGATCGTAGCGCGTACGGCTCTAACCCTGATGCCCAGAAAGCATAACAACGTGAGGTTCTAAGTTCGTAAGGTGACAACGTCAATCGGCGTAAGGAGTTGATCCCATGTCATCTGTTCTGATCGTTCTGTCCGGTGCCCGCTTCTGGACGCAGAAGGACGGCAGCCAGCGTCCCACCGGCTTCTGGGCCGAGGAGTTCATCACCCCGCACCGGATTCTCACCGAGGCCGGCGTGCAGGTCACCATCGCAACCCCGGGCGGTCGCGTGCCGGTCGCCGACGCGGTCAGCCTGACCGACGAGAGCGAGAAGACCTACCTGGCAGGCCTTCGTGACGTGCTCGGGTCGCCGCTACGGCTCGAAGACGTGGATCCGGCCGACTACGACGCCGTGCTGGTCCCCGGCGGACACGGCCCGATGCAGGATCTCGCCGTGGATCCCGACATCGCACGCATTCTGGAGGCGATGCTGCCCGACGAGAGCAAGGCCGTCGCCGCGCTCTGTCACGGGCTGGCCGCGTTCCTGCCCGCCGGGAACGAGGACGGCAGTTGGCTGTTCCGCGGCCGTCGGATGACCTCGTTCACCGACGCCGAGGAGGACCAGGTCGGGCTGGCGGCGAACGCTCCCTGGTTGCTGGAGTCCCGGCTGCGCGCCGCCGGCGCGGTGTTCGACGGCGGGCCGGCGTTCGGCTCCTACGTCGTGGTCGACGGCAACCTGATCACGGGGCAGAACCCGCAGTCGGCTGCGGCCGCGGGCGAGGCGCTGCTCAAGGCGATCACGGCGTAGCCGGCCGGTCGGGCCGCCGGGTACCCGAGGTGTGCTGTCGTCGGAGCTTGCCGGCTCCGGCGACAGCCGCCGCGTCGGTGATCCTGGCCCGCCCGGGCCGCCCGGTGGCATCAACGGGTCACTTCCCCGGGAAGGAGAACGACGCTCGTTCCCCGTCGTTCTCGGGAGGTGTCTGGTGGTCACGAACGAGGTAGCCGCGCGGCCCGCGTCGCCACTGCAGATCGCCCGCGCCCGAGGCCGGATCCGGGGCCGGTTGATCCTCCTGGGACCGGCGTTCGTGGCCGCTGTCGCCTACGTCGACCCGGGCAACTTCGCGACCAACTCCACCGCCGGCGCCCGCTACGGCTATCTGCTGGTCTGGGTGGTCGTGGTGGCGAATCTGATGGCCATGCTGGTGCAGACGCTGACCGCCAAACTGGGCTTGGCCACCGGGCGCAGCCTGCCCGAATTGTGCCGGGAGCGGCTTCCTCGTCCGGTGAACCGGCTGATGTGGGGCCAGGCGGAGCTGGTCGCGATGGCCACCGACCTCGCCGAAGTGATCGGCGGCGCGGTCGCGCTGTACCTGTTGTTCGGCATCCCGCTGCTGCCCGGCGGGTTGATCATCGGCGCCGCCGCCTTCGCGGTGCTCGCGCTGCGCTCCCGGGGCTTCCGCACCTTCGAGATCACCATCGCCGTGCTGCTCGGCGTCATCGTCCTCGTCTTCGCCGCCAGTCTGCTCGCCGCCGGCTCCGACCCCGGCTCGACGGTGGCCGGCCTGGTCCCCCGCCTGCAGGGCACCGACAGCATCCTTCTCGCCGCCGGCATCCTCGGCGCCACGGTGATGCCGCACGTCATCTACGTGCACTCCGCTCTCACCGGCAACCGCATCCCCGCCACCAACGACGCCGAACGCAAGACCCTGTTCCGCGGTCAGCGCACCGACGTGCTGCTGGCGCTGGCCGCCGCGGGAACGGTGAACCTCGCGATGCTGCTCATCGCGGCCGTCAGCTTCCACGGCACCGCCACCCCCGACACCGACAGCTTGGAGGGGGTGCACGCGGGGCTCGGCCAGACCGTCGGCACCGCGGCGGCGTTCGGCTTCGCGGTCGCCCTCCTGGTCTCCGGGCTCGCCTCCACCAGCGTCGGCACCTACGCCGGCGAGATCATCATGCAGGGTTTCCTGCGCCGCCGGATCCCCCTGCTGCTGCGCCGGCTGATCACCCTCGTTCCGGCCGTGGTCATCCTCGCCATCGGCCTGGACCCGACCCAGGCGCTGGTGCTCTCCCAGGTCGTGCTGAGCTTCGGCATCCCCTTCGCGCTGATCCCCGTGGTGGCGTTCACCCGGCGCCGCGACCTGATGGGCAACCTCGTCAACCACCCGCTCACCACCGCCGCCGCCGCAGTGATCGCCGTCCTGGTCATCGCGCTCAACACGTTCCTGCTCTGGCAGGTCGTCGGCGGCTGACCGGCGCGGGCCGGGAGCTGCCCACGTCGGCCGCGGAGCTGCCCGCAGCGGCGAGGGTATGCGCCGCGGTGCCCGGCCGGTTCAGTCCGGTCGGGCACCGCGGCGTTCGGGACGGGAATGCCCGAGCCCGCTCAGCCGTGAGTCGCGGCCTCGGAGTCAGCGGGCAGGCTGTCCATGAACGAGCTGACCGAGAAGACCGCCCGGCCGGGGCCGGCGGGGCCGTACCCGGGCGGGCTGGTCAGGCCGTTGGCCTCCATGGTCGCGCGGTAGACCTCCAGGAGACGGATGTGGTATTCGAGCGGCGCGCCCTGCGGGTTGGCCCGGCCGAGCGGGGTGGTCGGCTCCGGGCACCAGGTGGTGAAGCGCGGGGTGATCCCGCGGGACATGAAGTACTGCAGGCCCTCGGCCGTCGAGTCGATCGCCTCGTCGACGCTGGTGAAGCCGTGCGGGGCGGCCATCTCGACGCCGGCGACGAAGTTCGGGATGACGTTGCGGGAACCGAAGACCTCGGCGGAGTCGAGGATGCGCCGGTGCCACTCCTCGCGGCCGACGTACCGCTCCTTGCCGGGGCAGTAGAGCTCGAAGAGCCGCTTGTCCCACACCTCGTAGTTCGGGTGGTAGATCCGGATGCCGTAGTCGTGGAAGCGCTGCACGTCCGCCCGGGGCAGGGCCTGGGCGACGACCTTGCCGATCCACCGGCCGGGGAACCGCTCCTCGATCGCCTGTGCGTAGCGGCCGTAGAAGTCGGCCTCGGCCAGCCCGTCGACCTTCGAGGTGATGCTGCCGCCGGTGAGCGTGTAGGCGTGTGAGGTACGGGCGGTGTCGTACTTGTCGATGATGGCGAGCGCTTCGAGGACCTCGTCGACGGGCTTGACGCCGGTGTACGGGCGGCCCGCCTGCTTGTGCTGGCGCCAGTTGTGGTTGATGTCGCAGTACTGGCACTCCTCCTTGGCGCCGAAGTACTGGCAGACCCGGAACGCGGTCAGGTAGATGAGGTAGCCCCACTGGATCGTGGGTGCGACCTCCATCACCGACTTGCCGTTGCTGAGGGTGTGCCGGTAGTACTCCGGCATCGGAGGCAGGCCCACCTCGGCGATCGCCCGTCCGTCCAGGAAGAGCATGAGCCGGCCGTCGTCGTCGGGCTTGACCCGGTACGGCGAGTCGGGGTTGGTGCGGACCGACACCACCGTGCGGCGAAGGTCGTACGGTCCGCCGGTGAGCACGATCTCCTCGGGCGGCCGGCGCAGCGCGGCGGCGCCCAGTTCGGGCAGCGTGCGGTGGTCGAACGAGAAGATGAAGTACGACTTCGGCTTGACGTCGCCGTTCTCGTTGTCGGTGAGCGCCGAGTCGTCGAAGGCCAGGCCACCGCGGAGCAGGTCTTCCTTGATGACCGCTTCGCGCGGCACGTGCGGGAATCGGCCCATGAGATCTTCGATGAGATCGGTACGAGATTGCATGGGCCACTCCTGAGGGTTGTGCGAAGGGCTTCGTCGGTGGGGCGTGGTCGGTGGGGTCCTGACTGTTTGAGCCTACTTCCGCCGGAAGCCTGCGGTTTCGGGCACCCAGGGTTGCCCGGCCGGCAACCCTGGGGCTGCCGAAAAATCAGCTCTGCTTCGTCTCCCAGAAAATCTTCGAGATCTGCTCGATCTTGGCGAGGAGCTGATCCGCGACGGCCGGGTCCGCGGAGCCCTTCGCGCCGCCGGCGCCGGCCAGCTTGGTGGCCTCGTTGAACAGCGTGTGCAGCTCGGGGTACTTCTCGAAGTGCGGCGGCTTGAAGTAGTCGGTCCAGAGCACCCAGAGGTGGTGCTTGACCAGCTCGGCCCGCTGCTCCTTGATGATGAGAGCCCGGGTGCGGAACTCCGCGTCGTCGTTGGCCTGGTACTTCTCGCAGACGGCCTTGATCGACTCGGCCTCGATCCGAGCCTGAGCCGGGTCGTACACCCCGCAGGGAAGATCACAGTGTGCGCTCACGACGGTGCGTGGACGCAGAAGGCGCGCCAGTCGCATGAGGTTCCTTCCGTTGACGGTGTTGTCTCTTCGGATCATCGGCCCTGAACCGCTCCTTGATCCACATCGCGACGCTAGAGCCTGAACCTCACTTCATGTCAAGCGCGGTCGCGCAGCCGTAGGCCCCGGGGACGTCCGTCACCAATCGTGGAACCACCGGAGCATGATCCGTAGGGTTACCGCAGCCACCCGGAGCAGCACGAGAGCCAGGAGCGTGACCAGCAATGAAGATCGGATTCGTCGGGCTCGGGGCGATGGGCAGCGCGATGGCGAGCAACCTGCTCGCCGCCGGTCACCCGGTCCACGTCTGGAACCGATCGCCGGAGCCGGTGCGGGAGTTGACCGACCGCGGCGCCACCGCCGCCACCGACCTGACCGAGATCTTCGCCTGCGACGTGGTGCTGAGCGCGCTCAGCGACGACGACGCGGTGACCCGACTCCTCCTCGACGAGGACCTGCTGGCCGGCGCCCCGGCCGGCGCCGTGCACGTGAACACCGCCACCATCAGCACCGAACTGGCGGCCCGCGCCCATCGGCGCTACACGGAGCTGGGCCTGCGCTACGTGGCCGCGCCGGTGCTCGGCAACAGCGAGGTGGCCCGCGCCGGAAACCTGACTGTGCTGGTGGCCGGCGACGCCGCAGCGACCACCGTCGTACAGCCCCTCATCGACGTGATCGGCCGTCGCACGTGGACGATCGGCGACCAACCGCCGCACGCCAACCTGCTCAAGATCCAGGTCAACTACCTGATCGCCTGCTCCATCGGAGCGATGGCCGAGGCGACCACCGTCACCGAGGCCGCGAAGCTCGACCCGACGCTGCTGATCGACATCATCAGCGACCAACTGTTCACCGGCGTGGTCTACCCGACCTACGGCCGGAAGATCGCCGCCCGCGACTACGAGCCGGTCGCGTTCAAGCTGGCGCTCGGACACAAGGACATGAACCTCGCCCTCGACACCGCGCAGGCGCACGGAGTGCCGCTGCCGCTGGGCGCGGTGCTGCGCGACGCGTACATCGACGCCATGGCGCACGGACAGTCCGAGCAGCACTGGCTCGCGGTCACCGAGACCGTGCGACGTCGCGCCGGCCTCGACCACGAATGAGCGACCGGACCGCAGGACCGTCCGCCGCGCCGCAGCTGCCGGCCGGCGCGGCGCGCCGACCCACCCGGTCGAGGGCGTACCGGCGGACGCCTCGATGACCGACGAGCGTGACGCCGCCGACGGTTTCGACGTCACCTTCGTCGGCCGGGCCACCATCGACCTGACGGTCCGGGTTCCGCACCGCGCCCTCCCGGGACGCGCCGCCTTCGGCTCGCCGCCGACCGCGAGCCCCGGCGGCAAGAGCCTCAACCAGGCCATCACCGTCGCCCAGCGCGGCGGACGCGTCCGCCTGGTTGCGAACGTCGGCGCGGACCCCTGGGGTCACCAGATCCGGGCCGCCCTCACCGACGTGGGCGTCGACACCCGCCACCTCACGCTGATCCCGGCCGTGACCACCGGCGCGGCAGTCATCGAGGTAACCCCGGACGGCGAGAGCTACATCACCCTCGCCCTTTCACCCGCGACCGAGCTCACCACACCCGACGTCGAGCGCGTCACCACTCTCGACAGCCGCGTCGTCGTCCAGCTCGACCTGCCTCCCGAACCGGTGACGGCGCTCCTGCGGCGGCGGCCCGCACCGACCGTCATCGGCAACCTCGTACCCCACGCCGATCTCGAACCCACCCTGCTGCGGCACCTCGACGTCCTCGTGGTCAACCAGCACGAAGCCGCCGTCATCCTGCGTACCGTCGGCGGTGAGCCGCGCGAAGCGGCCAAGGCTCTGCAGCGCCTCGGGCCACCCACGGTCGTCGTCACCGCCGGCCCGCACGGCGCCGCCTACGCCCACCCGCACGGGTCCGCAGCGGTTCCCGCGCCCACCATGCCGGTCGTCGACACCACCGGAGCCGGCGATGCCTTCCTCGGATCCCTCGCCCTCGACCTCTCCCGGGACATCCCACTACCGGAAGCCGTCCGCACCGCTGTGCAGGTCGGCTCCCGAGCCGTCGGACGGCGCGGCGCGAACACCGCGACGTGACCTCGCCGGCGCGGGTTTCCCGCCGCCATTCCCGGTGCCCGCAACACCAAGCAGGTCAGGGGACGGCCGGGGGCTCCTGCCCGTGCCGAGCCAAGCGCCCACCGGGCGTACCTGGTCTCCGGGCCGTCGGTCGGCGGGCCGGTAGCGCTACGCGTCGCCGATCAGCGCCCGTAAGGCCGCGCAGTGATTCTGGTAAGCGGTCTGTCCGGCGCGGGTCATCCGGTAGGTGGTGCTGCCTCCGCGGCCGTAGCCGGTCTTGGTCGAGCTGACGTAGCCGGCGGCCTCCAAGGTGGACATCTGCCGCGAGAGGTCGGAGTCGCTGATCTGCAGGTGGTCCTTCAGGAACCGGAACGTCACGGTGGGCGCGTTGGCCAGGACGGCCATCGCCGCCAGACGCTTCGGCACGTGGATGACCGGATCCAGCCCGTCGATCACCGCAGGCGCGACCGGGTTCTGGCGGCGGCCCGGGCGTAGCGCCGCTCGTAAGCGCTCAGCCCGATTGTCACGAGGACGAAGGCCGTCCCGGCGGCCGCCGGGACGCCGATCAGCCACCAGACGAGCCCGACGAGCAGAGCGAGCACGGGCAGCGCGGCCAGGAACTCGCGCCAGACCTGGGCGATCTCGGTGGGTGGTGTTCCGGTGCCCGGCATCGGAAGCGCCCCGTGCCGGCGCCGCATCCAGACGACGAAGAGGATCTCGACGGCGAGCAGGGCGGCGAGCGACCCCAGGAACAGCCCGGCGCTCTCGCGCCACCAGGTGAAGGTGCCGACCATGGCAGCAGACCAGGCGCCGACGGCGGGCGCGTACCACCACGGTGTGGGCGGGTAGGTGGTGTAAGGGGCAGCGGCGCTGCGCTCGGCCGTTCTGAGCGCCCCCTCCAGGTCAATACTTTCCATCACGGAAACTTATGCGATAACTTTCCACATCCGCAAGTACGGGTTTGACCCGCAGCCGCGCCGCACCGGTCGTTCCCGTAGATTGCCCATGTGCCGCTGATCGACCTCACCACCGTCGTCCGGGCACCGGTGGAACAGGTCTTCGACCTGTCGCTGGACGTGAACGCACACACCGCTTCGATGTCCTCGGCCGGCGAGGAGGCGGTGGCCGGCATCCTGTCCGGCCGGATGTCCCGGGGAGACTCGGTCACCTGGGTCGCCCGACACTTCGGCATCCGCTGGCGGATGACGTCCAGGATCACCGCCTACGACCGTCCGCACCGGTTCGTCGACGAGCAGGTCGCCGGCCCGTTCCGCCGTTGGCGCCACGAGCACGTCTTCGTGTCGGATGCGGCGAACGGAACCACGATCATGCGGGACGTCATCGACTTCGCCGCCCCGCTCGGCGTACTCGGGTGGCTGGTCAGCAAGGTCCTGCTGCACCGGTACCTGCGTCGACTCATCGAGGACCGTAACGCCTACCTCGTACGTGCTCTCGCCGGCAACCCGGCACGGAACTGACCGAATCCCGGTCCTCACGCACTCGGAAGCGCCTGCGGACCAGTGCCCGTGTCTACGGGTCTACTTCAACCGAACCCGCACCACGGATCGGGTGCACGGCAAACCACTCAGGGCAAGTTCTCGTCGCGGTATCCATGGTTCATCGACGGAGCGGGGTCTGCTGCACGCTCTGCGCTGACAGCGATGCTGCCGAGCAGGGCGAGCGCCTGCGCCGAGGCTGTGCCGGGTTCGGCGTGGTAGATCACGAGAACCTGGTTGTCGGTCCCGGCGACAATCAGCTTCTCCCGGTGCAGGTCGAGGTCACCGACCTCAGGATGATGCAGGCGGGTCCGGCTGCCGGTGCGGCGGACGATGTCCTGCCGGACCCAGAGCCGTCTGAAGCGTTCGCTTCTGTTGGAGAGCTCACCCACGAGCGCCACCATGCGAGGGTCGGCCGCTTCAGTGCCCATGACCGCGCGCAGTTGACCCACGGCGGCAGCGGTGGCCTGCTCCCAGTCGTCGTGCAGTTCCCGGTCGTGTGGGTCGAGGAACGCGGCGGCCAGTCGGTTGATTCCCGCACGCATGTTCGGCGACAGAGCTTGCGCCAGTTGGTTCGCGGCGAGCACCGTCAGATAGCGGTCCTCGACGAACGCGGGCATCGGTAGCGCGTCGAGCAGGCGGAGCGTGCCTTCGAGGACCTTTTCGAGGCGGGCGTGCGGGCCCCGCTTGGTGCGGGCCCGGGTGAGGGCGTACAGAAATGTCGTCTCGTCCGCGTCGAGCTGCAGAACCCGGGCGAGGGCGTCGAGCACCTGGGCGGATGGGGTACGGTCGCGTCCTTGCTCCAGGCGCAGGTAGTAGTCGGTGCTAATGCCGGCGAGCATCGCGACCTCCTCGCGACGCAATCCCGGGGTGCGGCGGTATCCGGTCGTTGCGACGCCGGCGTCCTCGGGCCGCAACCGTTCGCGTCGCGCACGTAGGAACTCGCCGAGGGCGTTCGTCCGTTCCTCCATGGCCCAACAGTAGGACGGCTGCCGCACTCGGTGACTGTCCCTGATTATCCCAGGAAATCGGGGACCTGTTTGAGCAGATAAAGAGGGGCGATTCTGGATCAGTCAACCTCACATGCGGTTGTGCGGATCTCCGGAATGGGATGAACAATATGAAAAGGGTAGAGCTCGGCGGCCTCAGCGTCTCCGCAGAAGGGCTGGGCTGCATGGGGATGAGTTCCGTCTACGGCGCAGCCGACTGGGACGAATCCATCGCGACCATCCGGCGGGCTCTGGACCTCGGCGTCACGCTGATCGACACGGCCGCCGCCTACGGCATCGGTCACAACGAGGTACTCGTCGGGCGAGCGATTGCCGGCCGACGCGACGAGGTGCAACTGGCCACCAAGTTCGGCATGGACTTCACCACCGCCCGCGGCAAGGTCGTCATCAGGAACGAACCCGCCGCGATCAAAGCCGCCGCCGACGCCTCGCTGCTGAGGCTGGGCACCGACTACATCGATCTGTTCTACCTTCACCGAGTGAACCCGCAGGTACCCTTCGAGGACTCGATCGGCGCCCTCACCGAACTCGTCGAGGAGGGCAAGGTCCGCCATATCGGCCTCTCCGAAGTCACCGGAGAGCAGTTGCGCGCCGCGCACGCGGTCCACCCGATCGCGGCCGTGCAGAGCGAGTATTCGCTCTGGACACGCGATCCGGAGACGGTCGTGGCGGAGGCGGCCCGCGCGCTGGGAGTCGGTCTCGTCGCCTACTCTCCGCTGGGCCGAGGTTTCCTCACCGGCACAGTCGACCCTGCTCGACTCGCTCCGACTGACGGGCGCCGCCGCCTCGCCCGATTCACCGACGAGGCAGCCACAGCCAACCAGGCCATCGCCGACGGGGTCAGGCGGATCGCGGAGGGCAAGGGCGCCACGTCGGGTCAGGTGGCCATCGCCTGGGTCGCCTCGCGAAGCGGGACGCTGGGCATCCCGGTGGTGCCGATCCCCGGCACCAAGCGGGTGCCGTGGGTGGAACAGAACGCGGCCGCCCTGCAGGTGCAGCTGACAGCGGACGACATGGCAGCCCTCGACGAGTTGGCCGGTCAGGTCGTGGGTGCCCGCTACTAGCGCGCGCACGCACGCCCGAGGCCGTGGCCGACCACGACGGCGGCGCGTGAACCTGCCGCCCGGCAGTCGCGAAGGTCGCGGGCACGCGAGCCCTGCCGAGCGGGTCTAATATCCGCTCCATGACGATCAGCGCAGTCGATGCGACTGCTCTCCCGGGCCGTTCCGGCCGGGCCTTGGCGCGCGTGCAGTTCACCCTGGCCGCCGTCTACGTCATTGCCATCGGTGTCGCGCTCGGTCGGGCCGCCTCCTTCTCCGGTCACCTCTACCTGCCTCATCAGGGCGACGAGTTCACCGGTAGCGCTGACCTCTGGCCCGGCCTCTGGGCGCCGACGGCGCTAGTGATGATCGTCGTGATCGGCGTAGCGCCGTGGGCCGCCGCAGCGGCGTCACTCGTTGCCGGCACCCGGCTCCTGACGGCCGGGATGCGGGCCTCCGCGCACCGCCGAAGTCTCATCGTCGGCACGGTTCTCGCCGCCCTCGTTGCCGTTTCCTCGTTGACGCCGCAGGTCAAGGCGTTGCTCGGCTGGCTCCTCGACTAGTCCGGCGGTCGCTGTAGAAGCTGTCGGGACGACTCGAAGCCCAACCGTTCGTACACCGGCACTGCCTTGCGACCGGAACGGACCGTCACGCGAAGGGACCCGAGGCGAGTCGCGTGCGCCGATGCAGCGTCCACGAGCGCGGAGCCGATTCCCCGGCCTCGTTGATCCGGCATGACGAAGACGCTCTGAATGTCGGCGGAGAGCCGACTCGTCGCGCCGGGTCTCGGGACGCGCGGGACGAGCGCGACCCAGGCCATGCCGACGGCCTCCGGCCGGTGGAGTCGAGCGACGAACGCCAGGTGCGAATCCTGGTGGGTGGCCCACCACTGCGCCAGCTCCGCTGCGAATGCGGCGACGGACAGCTGTGGTGGCTCCTCGGAGTGGGTGTCCAACCACAGCAGCCGGGCCAAGTCTGCGACGTCGTCCGCATTCGCCTGGCTTATTTCCACGAGGCGAGTCTGGCACGGTCACGGGATGGCGCATCAACCGGCGACACCTGCGCCCCCACGACGAGCAGGGCCCTCCTTCGCCGACGGTCACCCCTGTGAAGCGTCACCCGGATTCCCCTGTCTCGGCGGCGTCGACCCGCGCGATGAGCTGCTTCAGGCGCCCGATCTCTTCGGCGAGCGCGGTGTTGCCGGCTGCGGTGAGCGTGATCCAGGTACGGCCGCGCCGCCCAGCGTACCCCTTCTCGACCTCGACCAGGCCGGCGGTCTCCAGCACGGTCAGGTGCTGGGAGAGGTTGCCGGCGGTCAGCTCCAGCTGGCCGCGCAGGTAGCCGAACTCGACCCGGCGGGCCTCGTGGGCGATGGTGAGGATGCCCAGCCGGACCCGCTGGTGCACCATGTCGTCGAGGCCGGTGGCGGGATGGGGGGACTCGGCGTCGTCCGGCTCGGGGGTGTTGGCGGGGCCGTTCACCGGGGGCGTCGCAGTCGTTGCGCCAGCGCGAACCCTACGCTGCCGAGCAGCAGCAGGCCGCCGTTGATGGCCAGCTGCGGGGCGAACGCCCAGTTCGGGCCCCAGCCGACCCCCCAGCCGAAGTTGATCGGCGCCAGCACGACCGCCAGGTAACCGAGGGTGAATACCAGTAGCTCGACGCGCCGCTCCAGCCAGGCCAGCATGAGCAGGGCCAAGCCGATCACGCCGGTGGGGTCGAGCAGCCGGAACAGGAGCTGGACGGAGGCGGGTGGGGCGTCGGGGTAGTACGGGTGGTCGAGGATGCTCCACACCGCGGTGGCGGCGGCGGAGAGCACGACGAGCCCGACACCGGTGAGCACGTACGGCAGCACGCGGGTGCCCAGTCCGCGGGCCCGGGCGATCCGCAGGTAGCCGCCGGCGATCACCACGTACGCGAGCAGCAGCGCCGCCCACCAGTAGAACTGCGCGGCCTGGAACCAGGCCTTGCACACCTCGCCGGTCGCCGTCGTCTGGCAATCGCTGAGGACCGGTTGGGCGAACCGGTACACCGGGATCGCCCCGAACGTCACCAGGGCCAACACCAGCAGCGGCAACCACGTCGCCTGTTGGGCGAGACGAACTCGGCGCGCGAGGGCGCGCGCATCAGCGAGGAGCCGGCGGGGGTCGCCGCCCGCAGGTACCGAATCAGCAGTCATGCCAATAGGTTTCCATAGCAAACCTGTTGGCGCTAGTAGTTTCTTGCTCTTCCGGTGGCAAGTGCTGAGGCGACCGCGTCCCGCATCGGGTGATAACGGGCTGAACCTGCGCAAGCGTCAGGCGGTCGAGATGAAGATCGCGGCGCTGGAGCGTCGGCTGACAAGGCTCCGGGCGTCCCGGCGAGGCACCTCGCCACTTTGCGCATCCTTCGGATCTCGCCCGGCGCACCCGAACCTTCGACGCACCAGAACGCTGACCGCCGTCACCTCCGGGGGCGATCGCGCGTGCGCGCCAGGTGACGTGAGCGCTCACCACCGAGGTGAGGTCGGGTGCCAGTTCAGGGACGCGGCGGGTAGCTGAAGAGTCGGCCGACCGCGGTGATCGCGAGGACCCGAGCCGGCGTGCTGGCAGCCGCGGTGATGCTCACCTGCTGACCGCGTGTCAACGCGGCCTTCCTGACGGCCAGCAGCGCGGCGAGCGCGGCGCAGTCGAGAAACTGCAACGCCGTGAGATCGAGGATGAGACTGGTCACCCACGCTGGAGCCAGCAGGAAGTTCAGCTCCCGCTCGAGTTGGTGGGCGTTGGCCAGGTCGGCTTCACCGGTCAAGGTGACGTACCGAGTGCTTGGCGCTACGTCGTAGTAGTCGTGCCGTAATACGCCGGGACCAATGATTATGTCCATTGAACGGCTCAGTCCCCGTCCGGCGAAGGACGAATGGTAGGGCCGGATGAGGTGGCCACCTTCGATCCGGCGCCGAAGAGGACAGAGCTGGTGTGCGGCGATGCCGACCCCGACGTGGCGCTTTGGGCGCCAACTCAGACGCTACTCTCGGCCGCCGCCACCCGCCAGCTTCCCCGACTGCCGCGCTCGCGCGGCCGCCGATACGCCACCCCGTCCCCGAGGCAGCGTTTCGCGATGGTCGGGGTCGTCGCCGCGGACTCGACGGACCACACCCGGCGGCCACCGCCGCCTTCCGAGTGACCGGCACCACGTCGAGGTCGGCGTCGGCCGGCGTCAGATCACGTCGTCCAGCTCGGCCCGCAGCTGCGTCGCCTCGACGTCGCGCGCGACGGCCTGGGCGAGCAGCATTCGCAGCACGAGCACGATGAGCGCGACCCCCAGGATGGCCACGCCGATCCCGCACATGATGACGGTGACGCCCGGATCGTCCCGCTGGCCGGGGGCGTTGACGGCCGTGACCGCGAACCAGACGAGCGCAGCCGCCACGATCGCACCGATCAGGACGTCCACGTACCGGAAGGCGGCATGCGAGAAGACGGTTCCGCGTCGCACCATCGCCACCAGCCGCCATACGCAGACCAGGGCCACCTGGGCCGACACCATGCCCAGGATCGTGATCACGCGCAGCGGGGTCAGCGGGAGCGACCCATCCTCCGGGTCGGTGAACAACGCCCACACCATCGACGCCTGCACGAAGACGGTGCCGGCGAGCAACACCACGAGCACGGCGCGCAGCCCACGCACTATCAGCTTCCCCATGACCTCATCCTCCCATCGACTGGCGACAGGAACCTATCGAATCTCGATAGGGAAGGCAAGATTTGAGCGAGCGGATGGGCGACGGTTTCGCAGCGTGGCGCGACCGGCATGGGCCGGCTTGACCCTCACGCGGCGTGAGGCCGGAGGGTGGGGTGCATGAGTGACTACTACAACGCCTTCGAGATCAGTCCCGTACCCGATCCCGGCCCGGACGCCGTTGCACCGGAGCCGTTCCGCGGCATCTACGGAATGCCCGCGTTCGTGACGATCCCGGCGAGTGACCTGGCCGAGTCGGTGGACTTCTGGATCCGCGGGCTGGGATTCTTCGAGCTGTTCAGCATCCCCGGCACGCTCGTGCATCTGCGTCGCTGGGCGTTCCAGGACGTCCTCCTGGTCTCGGCGCCGAGCGTTCCGGAGCAGGCACCATCGATGAGCGTCAGCTTCGCCTGCGTACTCAACCAGATCGACCCACTCGTCGAGGCGTGCCGGGCGCTGAACCCGAGCTCCGTCGACGGTCCCCGAGACACTTTCTGGAACACCCGGGACGTGGAGGTGGTCACGCCCGAGAACGCGCGGATCGTCTTCACCGCGGCGAAGCCCTTCGATCCGTCCAGTCAGGAGGCGCGCAACCTTGAAGCCATCGGCATCACCGCACCGAGCGCCGGTCGCGGCGACAATGAAGGGCATGCCTCATCTCGCTGACACCGACGGCCTCACCGTCGGTCAGGTCTCGACGCGTCTGGGCGTGACAGTCCGCGCGTTGCACCACTGGGACGAGACCGGTCTGGCGCGACCGTCGCTGCGTACGCCCGCCGGATACCGGCTCTACACCGCCGGCGATCTGGAACGCCTGCACCGCATCGTCGTCTACCGTGAGATCGGCCTCGGCCTGGACCGGATCCGGGCCGTCCTGGACGACCCGACTGCGGACGCCACCAGCGCACTACGCGCGCAGCGCCGCCAGGTCGCCGAACGGATCGACCACCTCCAGCAGCTCAGCGTCGGACTGGACCGGATGATCGACGCCCACGAGCGCGGCCTGCTGCTGACAGTCGAGCAGCAGGCCGCGATCTTCGGCCCGGAATGGAACCCGGACTGGCCCGCCCAAGCCCGTCAGCGCTACGGAGACACGCTGCAATGGCAGCAGTACGCCGAACGCTCGGCCTCCCGCACACCAGAGGAGTGGCAAGCTGTCGCCGACGCCAATGCCGGCCTCAACCGCGCGCTCGCGGACGCGATGGACGCCGGCGTCACACCGGGCAGCCCGGAGGCGAACCAGCTCGTCGAGCGGCACCGCGAAGTCTTCTCCTCCTACTTCCCCCTCACCCGGCAGATGCAGGTCTGTCTCGGCCGCAAGTACGAGGCCGAGCCGGCCTTCGCCGCCTACTACGACGACCTCCGCGCCGGTCTCGCCACCTGGTTCCGCCAGATCGTCGACGCCAGCGCACGCGCCCACGGCATCGACCCCGACACCGCCACCTGGCAGTAGAGCGCGCGCTACGCCTCGGCGGACGGCGGGATCAGACGAAGCCGGGTTTGGTGAGTCGCCAGGCCGCGCCGACCAGGCCGGCGTGGGAGAGTGCCAACGGCGTGTTGCCCAGGTGCGCGCCCGTGCGAGGGTCGATCTGCTCAGCGAACAACCCGAGGTCGTTGGCGCGAGCGACGGTACGTTCGAACAGCGCCTCGGCCCGCTTCAACTCGCCGGTCATCGCCAGGCACTCGACCAGCCAGAAGGTGCACACCACGAATCCGGCGGGGTCGTCCGGCCAGCGGCGGACCAGCCCGTCGGTTGTCAGCTCCGACGCGATGGCGTCGATGGTGGCCCGCATCCGGGGGTCGTTCGGCGACACCATCCCCGTCGACGGCAGGACGAGGACCGAGGCGTCCAGCTCGGGCGAGCCGATGGCACCGGTGTAGGCGCCGACCCGTTCGTTCCAACCGTCCCGCAGCACGGCGGTCCGGATCTCGTCGCGGACGGCGGCCCAGCGTGCGGGATCGGCGTGCTCGCCGAGCAGCGGCGCGAGTTTGATCGCGCTGTCCAGCGCACCCCAGCTCAGCGCCTTGGACGCCAGGTAGTGCTGGCCCGGGCCGCGGTCCTCCCACATGCCGGCGTCCGGCTCCCGCCAGTGGGTGGCCTGCTCGGCGAGACCGACGAGCAGCGCCTGGGTCTCCCGGGAGAGCTCGCCGAGCTGCTCGCGGATCAGGTGGGTGCCGAGCAGCACGCCGCCGGGCACGTCCTGCTGCCGTTGCCGCCAGGCGTCGTTGCCCACCCGGACCGGGCGGCTGCCGGCGTACCCGCGGAGGTGGTCGAGGGAGTACTCGGAGAGGTCCCGTTCGCCCGCCACCCCGTACATGATGGGCACCGGTCGGTCGCCGGCGTTCCCCGCCGAGCGGGCGGCCCAGTCGAAGAGCCGGCCGGTGTCCTCCTGGCAGGCGGCCACCCAGAGGGCCCGCATGGTCACGACGAAGTCGCGCAGCCAGGCGTACCGGTAGTCGTAGTTGTCCGTGCCACCGAGCCGTTCCGGCAGTGACGTGGCGACGGCGGCGACCACCGCGCCGCTCGGCCGGTACGTCAAGCCCTGCAGGACCAGGCCGCTGTGCTGCACCAGGTCGGGATAGCGCCCGTGGTACTGGTGCTGCCCCCGCATCGCCCGCCAGGTCTCGACGGTGTCGGCGAGGGTCGGCACCGGGTCGAGTTGCTGCGGCGGAGGTCCGTACGCCGGAGCGTAGGCCAGGTCGAAGCCGAGTACCTGACCGGCGGCGACGTCGAACTCGGCGTAGGCCCGGCCCTGCGCGCAGGCCAGCGGCACCGGGCCGCGGAGCGTCAGGGCGAGCGGCCCGGCACCGACCAGCACCTTGTTGTCGCGGCAGTGCAGGTACGGGACGATGAGCCCGTACTCCGGCCTGGGCACGAACTCGCAGCGCATCCGCGTCGTGCCGGTGAGCCCTTCGACCACCCGGACCAGCACTGCCGGTGAGTTGCGACCCAGGTCGTGTCCGCGTGCTCCGGGTTCGGCTGCCAGCGCCTCGGTCACGGCGACGCTGCCACCGCCGGTGTGGTGCACGGTCCGCAGTACCAGCGAGCCGTCGATGTACGCCCGCTCGGTCCGTGTGCTCGGCTCGGCCGTCACCGGGCCGAGCGTCCAGTGCCCGGCTTCCGGGTCGAGGAGCCGACCGAAGACCGACGGCGAGCCGAACTGGCCGGGGCACCACCAGTCGACCGAGCCGCCGCGGGTAACCAGCGCGGCCGAGGCGCAGTCGGAGAGCAGGCCGTAGTCGGCGATCGCTGACTCGGGCACCGGGGGCGGTTACCCGATTCTCGGCGGTCATACCTCGCACGATGGCTGACAAGCACTCGCCTCCTCGTGCGGTGTCACCCGTCGATCCGCCGGGTAATGTGTCGGCGTGGATACCTCGCCCGCGAGCGACGAGCCCGAGTCAAAGGCCCTGCCGGAGGCGACCGTCGCGGGCGACTGGACGATTCTCGGTGTCATCACGGTGGCGATTGCGGGCCTGCTCTTCTGGCGCAGGCGCAAGCGACGCGGCTAGGCCCTGTCTTCAACGTGCACAAACGTTGGAGTAGCGCGGCGATGGTGACGGTCGCCTAGAAATCGGCATTGGTCGGGGTCACTCCCGTTGCCCGGTTGCGATGTGCTGACGCCCCGCCTGACCGGCAACGGCGGCTTCTACGTCTCCGCCCCGGCGGGTCAACCCGGCGGCACCGGCACGACCGATCTCCTGCTCGCGTATGCCTGAGAGCGGCCGGTCAGGCGTGTCAAGCCACGTCCCGGGCGACGAAGGCCCGTTCGGCGTGGCGGGACTGCCCGAAGCTGCGATTGGCGACCCGTTCACACCGTGGCCTGATACGGGTGGGAGGTCATCATGTCGGTCAATGGCGAGGCGAAGGTTCCGAAGCTTCCACCGCGCTGGTTCATCCGGCTGGCCTGGAGGGTCCACCGAGGTTTGTATCGGGTCTTCCGCGGCCGGGTCGGGCTCTGGCAACCACGCACCGACCGCTGGGGCACGTTGCGGCTGACCACCACCGGACGCCGCAGCGGCGAGCAGCGCAGCGTCATCGTCGCGTATCTGGAGGACGGGCCGAACCTGTTCACGTTGGCGATGAATGGCTGGGGCGAGGGTGAGCCCGCCTGGTGGCTGAACCTCCAGACCCATCCGGATGCGACGGTCGACCTGGTCGACGGCCGGCGGCTGGTACGCGGGCACGCCGCAGCGGGCGACGAGCGGGTGCGGCTGTGGGCCCGCTGGCGTGAGATCGATCCGAAGATCGACGCCTTCGCGACGCTTCGCCCGTCCGAGACCGCCGTGGTGGTCCTGGAACCCCGGCCCGACGCGGTCAGCTGACCAGGAGCCGATCTTCCACGCCCAGCCGTGGTCGGCCTCGGGTCTCCTCGAAACGGCGGACTTGATCGGCGGCCGACGCATTCGGGCTGTCGCGGCATTTTGGCCGTCACTCCGACCACGGACTGACAGTGATTGGGCCGCTCGTGGCCACTTCGATTGCACCGTTTCCCTTTGGGCACGACCAGCCAAGAATTCCGTTGCGGACGATGGGAATTTCGCGCTGCTCGATATCGAACGGATCGGCAGCGGGGGCGCTCCAGCCCGCACCGAACGATTCCGAACAGTCCCGAACGGGCGTACCCCTTGCCGGCGTCCCACCTCTGGATCATCGTTGACACCAGCGCTGCGGCAGTGACGGGTATCTAAGCAGCTCACACGAGCCTGGCTTACATCGTTCAGGCGGAATGCAATTCTCGCCGGAGAGCGAACGCCGCAGTGGCAACGGCTGCGCCCCTCGGAGAGAAGAGGTCGATGAATGCCTGACCAGCCTGTCGACAACACCGTTATTCGACCGACGGTGGTGGCCGTTGAAGCTGCGTGACCGCGTCCCCAAGGTCGGGCCTACCCGCGAGGTGACCACGCTCCGGACCCTTGAGCGCGTCACTCCCCTACTACGGACCGTGGGAGTGGCCCGGGTCGCCGATATCACCTGGTTGGACCGCATCGGCATTCCCGTCTACAACGCCATCGTGCCGCGATCCCACGACCTGCTGTCGGTCTACAACGGTAAGGGACGCACCCACGATGATGCGCGGGCGTCGGCGATCATGGAAGCGGTGGAGCGTTTCGCCGCTTGGCAGCCCAGGACACCGGACCTCGTGGCCGCGTACACCGAACTGGACGCCGCCGGGCAGGCAGTGTTGGACCCGGCGGACCACAACCTCGCGCCGGGCCACGCCTACCGCCCGGACGTACCGATCTCATGGGCCCAAGGCTACGACTTGCTCCACGACGAGCCGGTCTACGTACCGCTGAGCCTGGCCGGCTACTACATCCGCTTCCACGAAGTCCAGTGCTTCGCGATCAACAGCAGCAACGGGCTGGCATCGGGCAACTCGCTGGAGGAAGCCATCTGCCATGCCATGTGCGAGGTCATCGAGCGCGACGCCCTGACACTGGCGGATCTGGTCAGCAACCGGATCACCCACATGATGCGCAACAAGCTCGGCGCGTCCGCCACCCGGGGGGCGGTGACCACGCTGGAGGACAGCACCCCCAGCGTCGATCTCGCCACCCTTCCCGAAGCGGCACGCTGGTTCGCCGACAGGATCCAGGACGCTGGGCTGCCCCTGGTCGTCAGAGACATCACCTCCTCGATCGGCATCCCGAGCTTCGCCGCCGTGGTCAGCGAGTCGTTGGCCGACACCTTCTCGCCGGGCCACTCCGGATACGGAACGCATCCCAACGCAGAGGTGGCGGTCATCCGCGCGCTGACCGAACTGGCGCAGAGCCGAGCGGTGGACATCCAAGGGATGCGCGAGGACATCAGCCTGCCCGCGGGCGAGGTCGACAACTGGAACCACCACGTCTCCCGCGGCGGATCGGTGGACCACTCGGTGTGGCCGTGGCGGGAGTCCGAGTCACCGGCGCGCTTCGGCGACGTACGCAGTTTCCCGAACGACGACGTCATGGCAGACATCCAGCTGATGCTCGGCCGGCTGCGCGACAACGGACTGAAGAGGGTGATCGTGGTCGACCGCACGCCACCGGGCTTTCCAGTACACGTGGTCCGGGTGATCGTGCCGGGACTTGAGTCCTGGGCGATCGATCAGAGCCGGCTCGGACCGCGGGCAAAGGCGCACTGGAACGAGTCGCTGCAACTGGTGGCCAGACCGCGTGACCGGGCAGCGGCCCGGGCGGGAGCGGGACGGTGACCCGCGCCGTCGTCTTCGCCGGGCCGAGTATCGACGCCGCCGCGATCGCCGAGATCGCACCGGTGGAGGTGCGTCCCCCGGTCAAGCGCGGGGACATCGACCTGCTACTGGCCGATCCGGAGCCGCCGACCCACATCGGCATCGTGGACGGCCAGTTCCTTCAGGGACTCATGATCTCCCCCAAGGAGGTGCTACGAGCCATAGATCGCCACCCTGACCCCGTGCGGGTGTTCGGCTCCTCCAGCATGGGCGCCCTACGCGCGGCCGAACTGGTGACCGAGGGCATGGTCGGGGTCGGGCAGGTCTTCGAGATGTACCGTTCGGGCACGGTCTACGCCGACGACGAGGTGGCGATCACCTTCGACCCGGATTCGCTGCGCGCCCTGTGCGAACCCATGGTCAATATTCGGGTGGCGATCGCCGCAGCGGTGGCGCGTGGCGTGATCTCATCAGCCAGCAGCGCGATTGTGCTGGCGGCGGCCAAGGAACTGTACTTCCCCGACCGCACCTACGCCCGGATTCTGCGGCTGTCGGTCGTCCGGGACAAGGTCAGCGACCAGAAGTTGGTGGCGTTGCGGGAGTTCCTCGACACGGATGCCCCGAACGCCAAGCGCGACGACGCGGTCGCCCTGCTTCGCCGTATGGACCTCGGCTAGCCGTCGGAGAGCCCTCGGCCGGCGGCTGCGAGCAGTGGCCCGCCGCGGCCGCCGGCCGAGGGTCCGGTCAGCACGTCTCACAGGGGGCACCTTGTCGGCATTGCACAACCCGGGAGCGGACTCGCGAGAGGTTCCCCGGGGCTGCCCGCAGCAGATGACGATCGAGATAGTGAGCGAGACGCCGCTGCTTCAGCATGGCCTCGCCGAGTTGCTGAGAAAGGTGCCGAACTTCTTCGTGTACGACGACCGCCCGCCGCTGACCGCCTCCCCGCTGTTGGCGAAGGATCGGTGGCACACGACGATTCTGATCACCGATGCCGGTGATGAGTTTCCCGACGCGATGGTCTCACCCATCCTCGGCGAACGGCCTGACTCGAGGATCGTCGTCCTGACCGACTCTTCTGATCATCTCTTCCTTTGGAAGGTGCTCACCTCGGGTGCGCACGCCTGCCTGGCCAAGGGCGTGCAACTGGACGAGCTGGTCAGCGTCATCCACGCGGTGCACCGCAAGGAGGATCGTTTCATTCTCTCCGCACCCGTCGGTGCGCTCCGCAAGCTGCGTCCGGCCACCGCGGAGCCGGGTCCGTTGACGAACCGGGAAGTTGAGATCATGCGGTTGGTAGCGGCGGGCATGAGCAATCGGCGGATCTCCCAGCAGTTGTTCATCACGGAGACGACCGTGAAGCGACATCTGACGAACGTCTACGCCAAGCTCGACGTCACCTCACGGGTCCAGGCGATCCAGAAGGCGTTCGGACGCGATCTGGCCGACGTGGCGGCGGCACTCGGCGCGCTGGACCTCGACGGTGAGCCACTGCCCTGACGCAGAACCCGGGTGGGAAGCTCAGGCGAAGGCCCGGCCGAGGGCCATGAGACCGTCGTAGGCGCTCGCACCCTCGGCGATGGCTTCGACGTCGAAGACGCTGACCGAGGTTGGCGGGTATCCGATCAGCTCGACGGCTCGGCTCACCCGGGCCGGGCCGTCCATGTATTCGGCGCCGTCCCACAGGTACACCGCGCCCCACACCTGCCGGTCAGAGTTGGCGAACCACGTCTTCAGGCGCATCCCCGGGAGCTGTGAGTACGCCTCGACGGCGTAGTCGCGCAGGTAACCGCGCAGGTCTTCGACGGAGACGCTCGACTTGCTCAAGTCCCAGAGGACGAACTGCAGATACATCCCGGTGGGCTCCTTGATCTCGGGGTGGTCAGGGGAACGGGTGCGGGTGCGGGTTGATGTCCGAGGCCCGCAGCCGTCGATCGCGATATCCGAGCCGGTGGGGAATCTCGTGAAGTCGAGGTATCCCGTCCACTCGACGCAGGCTGTGACCGAAGGTCATCGGCAGGGTTCCGGGGATGATCACCTTGGCGCAGGCGAGGCCCTGTGCGTGCTGTTCGGGGGTGGTCTGGTCGACGGCGACCACGTCCATGCCCTCGTCGAGATAGCGGCGCAAGAGCTCCCGGAGATCGTCGGCGAGGTCGGCGTTGCGGAACCCGTCCGGCTGTGCCATCTCCGCGAAGCTCGTCCAGCGCGGCGAGCCGGCCAGGAAGTCAAAGCGGGTGAAGGCGGTACGTGCGGCGTAGAGCAGGGAGTGGTCTGCCATCTCGGTGACCAGCGTCCCGTCCCGCACCATCCGTTCGGCGCGCTCGCGTTGTCCGGGATAGCGGCGCATCAGGTCCACCAGGATCGCCCCCAGTTCGCTCAATGCGTTCTCGGCGGCGATCTCCGGGTCGAGATGGCTGCCGGCGGCGCAGACTGCCCTCGGCCGGTCGTCGTCGTCGGACGGGTCCACCGCCATCGCCCATACGCACGGGATGCCCTGTTCGAGGGTGATGTCGAAGGTGTGGACCAGGTAGCCGGTCTCCGCCTGGATGGCCTCGGCGATGAGCGGGACGGTCCGGCGGCACGCGGAGCGCAGGTCGATCCGCGGCACCGGCATGCGCGCGTACCACGTCATCAGAAACGCATCCCGCTCGGCAATCTCGAGAATGCCGTGCAGGATCGCCTCCTCCAGGCTTCCGCCGAGGGCACAGCCGTTGGAGATCTCGTACACGAACGGCGCCGGTTCGTTGTCGGAGCGGTGGATCCGGTAGTAGGCGTACGTTTCCGGCACCAGAATCGGCTCGTCGCGCCGGAAGGAGTGTCCCCATACCCAGCGGTACCGCTGGTCGACTTCGAAGGGGCGGTAGCGAACACCGTCGATTCGGTAACGATCGGCCGGGTACAGGCCGAGGTGCCGGGGGTCGAGGGCCCGCTCGCGCAGGTCGGCGTAGCTGCCGTGCGCCGTCGTCCGCCTGCCGCCGGGCTCCATCCCGCCGTGTCGCTCCAGTGCCTCGAGGATCGAGACCAGCTCGCTGCTGCGATAGCTGCGGGTCCGTCCGTAGCCGCCCTCGGTCGCGCCGTCCGGCAGTCCCATCCAGGCCGCGGCGACAACCGAACCGGCGTTGTTGTCCCGGGCGAGCAGCCGGATGAGTCCGCACTCGGGGTCCACGTAGGTGGCGATCAGGTCGTCCTGGTGCTCGGCCAGGCTTCGGGTCCGGTAGCAGTCGGGCGCGCTCTTCGGGCGGGGTTGCAGCACGATCCGGGCCGCGTCGGCGTTGTCCTCCGGGAGGTTCCCACAGACCGGGCAGGACGGGTCGGGCAGGAACGGGTGCCGGGTCACCTCCAGGGACTTCAGGTCAAGACAGATCAGGGCCCATCGGGTCCTGGGTGCGTGCGGGTCCCGGGTCAGTCGCGCGATCTCGTCGTCGACCAGCGCGGCGACAGCGTCGGCGGCCAGGTCGGTGATCCAGGCGGAGGGCCGGCTGCCCAGCGTCGAGCGGCTGTCGGCGATCAGCGTGTCGTGGGCGCGGGAATGTAGACGGTTGCGCCGGCGCCGCCGTTCGGCGCAGTCCACGCAGCCGGGCTCACCTGCGCGTTCCAGGGGTCCGATCACCACTCGGCCCAGTTCGGTGCGGACCGGAAGCCAGGACGGCCGGTCCGATGTTCCCGCGGCGCGTACCGCCGTGCGGTCGCCGAGGTCCCAGGCGTCGGTCGCGGTCACGATGACGGTGTCGGTGCTGACCGACTTGGAGCCGGCGGGTTCGGCCACCGCGATCACGCCCGCGGGTCGGTGGACGTTGCGGGCGATGGCCTCGGCGAGGGTGCCGGTGCCGAGCAGCCGCACCTCAGCGGTCATGGGTCACCACCACGTGCACGGTGTTGGACATCATGGCGCTCACTTCCGGATCGTGGTCGAGCGGTACGGCCACCGGCTCCCTGCCGTGTGCCGTCAGGGCGACCACGACCGCGTCCAGGTCCAGCGGGTCGGGGTCGGGTCGGCGGTCCGGCCCGGGCGGGGACGCCGGCGCACGGGCCTGGATCGACGGCGCGGGCGACGACGGCACGGGGATCGGTGGCGGCGCGTACACGGGCTGTCCGTGCAGCGACGACTGATAGGACAGCACCGCCTCGGCCAAGGCGTCGCGCACCGCCTCGGCCACCGACAGGCCGCTGGCGCAGCCCCGCGCCTCGGGACCCACCCGGCAGAACACGGTCGGCACCGCGAGCGTCCCGGTGATGTCGAGCACGAGCAGGCTCTCACCGACGGCCGCCAGGATCTCGCGGTATCGCCTCCCGACCGGATCAAGAGCGACGGCGTCGACGTCGATCCCGGGAAACAGTCTCGGGGCCGCGACCATCTCTTCGAGGGTCAACCGCCTGACCTGTCCGAGGACGCCGGCCGTCACGGCCTCCTGCCAGCTGTAGGCGGAGGCGATTCCGGGCGGGAGTGGGCGGGCCCGGTCAACCGAACGCAGCGCCGGGAAGGCTCGCGCCACCGGCACCAGCCGGCTCCGTCCGTCGGTGAGCGCGATACCTGGCAGATAGCCCGCCCGCACTCCGTCGTCGCGTAGGGCCAGATCCGGGTCCACGTCGTCGGCGAAGAGCGGCTCGTCGTCGATGCCGACCAGCCGGCGTGGGTCTAGCATGAGCGCCCCGTAGGCCGAGAACGCGTGGAGCCCGGCCGCGAGGCGGGCGGCGGCGAAGTCCACGCCGGTGCCGAAGACGCGGAGCGGAACGGAGCCCTCACCGAGCAGCCCCACCGGATCCGGAACCTCGATCTCGCACACATGCAGCGGCAGCTGACCGAAGTCGCCTTCCGCAGGTCGCCCGAAGACTCCAACTCGATCGTCCATACATCCGGCGGCACGTCGAGAGAAGATCTCCGGGTCCAGCGGTGCGGCGGCACGTCGTTGCGCGATGCGTCCGCGTACCGCCTCGGCGGTCGGGTCCTCGGCCGCCGCCTCGAAGGGATGCGGCACGACGCAGTGCGCCTCACTGCTCAGGCTGGCCTCGTCGAGACGGGTGACCCCGGCCGGTTCCGGTCGTGCCGCGCCGGTTGCCGTGCGGAACGCACGGGACAGGAGCTGGGTTGCGGCGACGCGACGGGTCGTACCGTCCAGTTGCGCCGATCGCGCGGCGCCGGCGCCATGACGCGCGCGGTGCCGCCGTGCCACCGACGACCATCGCGTGCCGGTTCCCGCCCTGGGGCCGGATGACAGGAACCAGACGCCGTCCCCCATCATGAGCGCCTGGAACAGGTCGGCGCGCGAGGCCGCGCAGACCTGTTCCAGTAGCCGTACCTGGTCGACCGCCGGTCGGTCGCACATGTGCAGGACGAGGTTCGCGCCGTGCAGCGCCGACGTGACCGCCGCCGCGTCCGCTTCGGCGTCGAGGTGGGTACGGGTGACGCGTTGTGCGGGGTCACGGCGGCCGCGCTCGACGTCGGCCAGCAGCGTGTCCCACCCCTCCGCAGGTTCCGGCGCCACCAGGCGCACCTGGCTCAGCCCTGAACGCAGCGCGGCGACGGCCACGGCCGGTACCAGATCTGCCGGGCCCACCACCGCGACCGTCTCGCCGCGGTACTCCCGGAACGCCTGTGGAGCGGAGTCGGTCAGGTGGTTGAGGAAGGAAATCTCCCCGTGGTGGTCGTCGACCTGTTCGGTGCCGGCTGGGGACGCCTGCCCGTACGGGGTGATCGCGCCTTTCTCGACCAGCATGGTGATGAGCTGCCGCACCATGTCCCGCCGCGGGCCGGTCAGTTTGGCGGTCAGGTCGGCCAGGGAGTACCGGCCGTCCAGGTAGGGGGCCAGCCGGGCGAGCAGCGGATACGCGGAATCGCCGCCCACGACGACCGGCCCCTCGTACGTCAGCAGGTACAGGCCGTCCTCGGAGCGGGTGTAGTAGGTGTCGGGACGCAGCAGAAGGCCCATGGTCTCCGGTTGTCCGTTCATCGGGCGGTAGGACGGCTGCCGAGCAGGAACTCGCCCACCGCGCTTTCGTGCGTGTAACCGACGCCGGTCACCTCGTTGAGGGTTTCGCGGTCGCCGCCGCCGAGCCCACAGGCGGCCAGACCCATGGCCGTGGCGGCCAGGTACATCGTCTGATAGAGCACCCCGACGTGTTTGAGCACGAGCGAGTACGGCATCTGCTCGTAGGTCCAGGCCAGCCGCCCGAAGCGCGCCGCCACGACGATCAGCACCTGCGGCCTCAGCTGCTCGAAGGTGCCTCGACGCGCCGCGGCGATGAGGCGGGACATGCCGGGCCCAGGCCCGCGCACCAGCCGCAACGCGTGTTCGTGATCGTCGTAGTGATACACCCCAGCGGCTAGCCCCGAGGCCAGCCGCACCACCGGATACAGCTCCAGCTCGTACACGGAACCGCCGGACGGGTACGGCCGACCGAGCTGCCGCTCCCCCTCGGGACCGGAGCCGAACCGCATCCGCGCGCACCGGTAGAGGAACTCGCCGAGCTCCTCCAGGGTGATCGGGGTGTCGTCGTCGTGAGCTCGGATGGAACGCCGGTCCTCCATCACTGCGGCGAGCGGCGGGTCGACGCGACGCAGCTGCCCCAGATCGGGGGTGGGCAGCGGGACGACCGGTCCGGGATAGGGCTCGTGCTGGGCGGGCAACGGCTCGAACAGGCCGTCGGCCCATCGGGTACGGCCGTATCCGCTACCCAGCCGGTCACGGTGCCCGATCCGGCTGCGCTGGTGAAACCACAGCTCGTGAGCGCCCCACTGGCGCAGGTGTAACGCCTCGTCCTCGGCGCCGCCGACCGGCACCGCCAGCCCGCACTGGTACAGGTCGTGCAGGAACCGAGCGGCGGGCGCCCGCACCGGCGCGTCCGGGTCGGCCGGTACGGGCTTCTCCCCCGTCAGCAGGCCGAGCAGTGCGGGGTCGTGGACGTGGACCCGGGCCCAGGCCAGGGGCGACTCGATGACCAGGTCCCGCTCGTCGCGTTCCCGGTGCACGATCGCGAACCGCGACAGGAGCAGCCGGTCGGGGGTGGGGTGCGGTGCCGGCACCGGCCGTCGGGTGGGCTGGACGGCGTACAGCGGCCCCTTCTCCCGGCCGATCTCCGTGACCAGCCAGCCGCCCGCGCCCAGTGCTGCGAGGAACCCGGCGCGCTGTTCCTGCGCAGCCAGTTCCGCGGCCGGGCACGGTCCCGCCGCGAGCTGCTGGAGAAGGTCACGTTTCCAGGTCTCCGCGACGCCGAATGTTTCGGCCCGGGAGCCCGCCACCAGTCGCAGCCGATCGTCCTCGCCGACCGCGCTGTAGACACTGGTGACCAGCGACAGGCGTTCGGTGAGCGGCGCGTCCGTCAACGGCTCGATCATCGTGCCGCCTCCGCGGCGGTCACCGACGGGTCGGCGAGGGTCCTGATCAGCTCCACCGCCGACACCCCGTGCGCCTGCTCCACCGCGCAAGCCGCGAGGTGGCACAGCAGGAACCGTTCGACGGGGTTTACACCCAGCCGGGTCAGGTGCAGGTACGTGTAGTTGAGCACCAGCTTGTAGCTGAGGAACCACTCGGTGGCTTCGGTCTGCTCCTGCCAGGCGCTGGTGGCGAACAGTTCCCGGTGGAACGGACTGACCTGTGTCAAGTCGACGATATCGGCGTCGGCGTCGACCGGCGGGGCTTGGTCCATCAGCAGCCCGGCGCTGACCAGCCGACCGGCGCGATCCCGGTACGGTCGCAGGGCGTCGAGCCAGTCCCGCACGTACGGCACGGCCGACGTCGCGCCGTCCAGGTCTGCGACCACTGCCCGGACACGTCCGACCAGCGTCGCTGCGCTGCGCCGGTAGTGCCGGTCCCACGCGTCGCGCAGGCCCCGCCCCTCGGGAAAGCCGTGTAGAAACGCCTCGGCGTGCGAACGGAAGGAGAGGCCGCCGCGGGCGAGCCCGACCCCGGACAGCGAGTGCGCCGTGGCGATCATGAGATCGAACGCGATCCCGAGCCGCCGCCCGCCGGCAGCGATCTCCTCGGTCATTCGGAAGGCCAGCTCGGTGGTGTCCGAATAGAAGTCCGCCAGCAGGCCGGCGGTCGTCGCCTCGGACGGCGGCGGGTCCACCTCGGTGCTGAGGTGTAGCGAGTTGTCCGGATACCACGGAAGCAGGTCGCCGCTCTCCGACTCCAGTTCGGCCAGCCGCCGGTGCATCGGCAGGTGCTCCTGCGGATCCAGGCGTACGGTCGACGGCACCTCGGCCAGGAAGCGACCGACGAGTTCGTCGATCGCCGGACGAGCGAGCGTTGCCAGGACCTCGGGGGTGCAGCGGACGTACAGCCGCACGTGCGGACCGCGCAGCCAGTGCCGCAGGTAGTAGAGGGAGTCGACCTGGTCGCCGAGCCGCCGCGCCACCGGCCGGATCGCCTCCAGGATGAGCCGATCCTTGTTGTCGGCGTGGTAGTAGATCTGGAAGCAGTGCCATCGCATGGTTCAGTCCCCCTCGGCGAGCGTCGACACCGCTGCCCCAGCCAGCTGGCGCAGGGAGATCTCCGCCGGCAGGGTGACGGCGAGGCGGTTGCAGACGAGGTGTGCGCAGATGTCGATGATGGTCAGCACCGAGGTGGCTGGTCCCGCGGTGACGATGCCCCCGGGCCCCTCCCAGCCCGCGGCCGGAGGAGCCAGTGCGCCCCGGTCGAGCTGCTCGTTCAGCACGTCCCGCAGCGCCGCGACCGAGCGGGCCCAGCCGGCGAGCGTTCCCGGGTCGCTGTGCCGGTCGTTGGCCGCCACCAGCGCCCGCATCCGTTGGGCCACGGACACCGCCGTGCCGAGCTGCGCCGAGGGCTGCGGCAGGTCGAAGGGCGCCGCCCGGTCGTACCCGGGTCCGGATTCGATCAGGTCGCGTAGCCGCACCGGGTCCGTTTCACAGGTGAGCCAGGCGATGAGGATCATGGCGAACGCGGCGGTCGAGCGGGCCTGCGCAGAGGCCCCCTGCCGCAGCAGACGCATCGCCAGCGCGCTGGACTGCACGAAGTGCCGCTCCACCGCCTCGATCGCGGCACCGTGACCGTAGCGGTGATGCTCCCGGCGGTACGGGACGTACGCGACCGAGTCGTTGGGTTGCGGCGAGGTGAAACCGGGTGCGACCTGCTCCCAGGCCGCCAACATCGCCGCGGTCTCCGCGTAGCTGTCCGCGGTCATCACCGGGTCCGAGGGATGGTCCCGGAAGTAGCCGTCCAACTGCTTGTCGGTTGCCTCTCTGATCTCGTCCGGGTCGACGCCGTCGGCCGGGAGCAGACGCAACCGCACGTGCGGACCGCCGTCCCAGTAGCGCAGGTAGAACCATCCGGCGGCCCGGCCGCCGGACATCAGCTCCGTCACCAGCGGATCGACCGCCTCGACCAGCAGGTGGTCCTGGTCGCCCTGGTAGAAGGCGTGGGCGCTGACCCAGTTCGTCTCTTCCATCTCACCCTCGGTCCGAAATCTCGACCAGGTACTCGGCGACGGCCGGCTCGTCGGCAGGCCCTGACACGTCACCCGGTGCGGGCAACGCCTCTTCGAACACCATCACCGGCCCCGGCGTTCGCAGCATCCGTTCGAACACCGCGAGCAGATACCAGTTGGCGAAGTCGATGTAGACGGGCTTACGGGACTTGTCCAGCACCCACCTGCCCCACTTGTCGTCCGCTGGATCGTTGCCCCACAGCCCGTCGGTCCACATCCGCACATAGCAGCGGTCCGGGATCCCGTTCGCCCGCAGCCACCCGACCAGGCGCACCAGATAGTCGGCGTCGGCCTCCGCCTTCTGCCGCGTCGGCACCTGCGCGGTCGGCACCCGCCACCGCGCCCGACGCAGAACGACCCGGCCGGTCTCCACCCTCGGATGGGTGGTGAGGCTCTCGGGCGGCGTCAGGTCGGTGCCGCTGGCCAGCGGCGAGAAACTGGGGTGCAGGTAGTAGGTCACCCCGAACGACCAACTCAGGAACTGAGCGATGGGCGGCAGCAGAACGTCGGCCATCATGCCCAGATGCAGCGGCACGACCTGCTGAACCAGCCGGGTCGAGACGATGTTCACCAGGTCGCTGCGCGGATCGTGGACCACCCTCAGATCCCCCAGCGGCAACCGCTCGGCGTCCGGCCGCCCGGTGACCGTGAACGGATAGTCGATCTCGTAGTCGGTGCTGGCCGTCCGGGCGTTCAACGCCGACGAGAACGTCCCGCTCAACTCCGCGTGAATCACCGCACCGGACGCCCCGGGCCAGACCCGGCCCGGTGGCAGGGTCCCACCGGCCAGGGTGGTCAACCGTGTCGTGCGGCTGCGCCCCCGCCCGTATCCCGAATGCGCGACGTTCAGCGCGAGCGCCAGCTGCGGACCCCGCTCGACCACCTGCACGTAGCAGCCCAGCGATCCGGGCGGGGTGACCCACTGCGGCCAGCCGGCAGCCATCGCCCGCAGCTTCTCGGCCGGCGTACGGATGACTCCGTCCGCCTCCACCGGACCCAGCACCCCGCGCCGGGCCGCCTCCTGGATCCGGCCGAGCTCCCGGAGCCTGCTCAGCGGACTCACGGCCAGGGCGGTGCTGTTGGCCAGCGGCGACGCGCGCAGAAACTGCGCCACCTCCTGCCCGGCGGCGGACCCACCGGCCGGCTCTCCGCGCGCGATCTCCTCGTGCACCGCTCGGCACAGCTCCAGCACCGAGACCTGGGCGCCTGCGCCGAAGCGTTCCCGGAAATAGACGCCCAACGCGAGCCGCAGGGGCAGAGCCGGATCGAAGACCGCCAGCCAGCGCCGGACCGCGTCGAGGTCGTCCAGTGCCGGACGCCACCGCCCGGTCGCGCACTCGACCGGCGGGTCGGGAAAGACCGCGTTCTCGTGGTACACGGCCTTGCTCATTTCAGCCACTGGCTGGAAGGGCAACCCGAGGCGGGTGACGATGGCGGCCACCGCGTCCCGCAGCCGGTCCTGGCGGGCGCAGTGCCCGTCGACGTCGTCGACCGGCACCGGCAAGCTGACCTCCGTACGCAACCGGTCCAGCAGCACCGCGACGTCGACGAGCTCGTCGCCGCCGTGCGCGGCGACCCAGGCGATCAGATCTGACAGCGGGTCGAGGGCCTGATCGGTCACCGGGGGCTCAAGGATGAGCAGACCAGCTCGCACCAGCGCGTCCAGGAACGGCCGAACGTCAGCGGGCGTCCTGGCGCCGGAGGCGAGGCGTTCGGCCAGCCCGCCCAGCGTGCCCGGCGCACCCTCCGCAACCAGGCGCAGACAGGCGCGGATGGCGGGAGTCTCCGGCATGGTCACGATCGGTTCGCGTGGCGGCAACCCGGAGAAGGTGACCTTCCCTGCCGACCTGGTCACGCTCGGGTTCACCCGTACCCACAGCGACGCCTTGAGCGCCGGCGTTTCCCGAAGGGCCCGGATCATGTTCTGTAGCAGGAAGCCGTCCAGTTCCAGGATCCCGGCAACCGGCGCCTTGGCGGCGAACAGCTCCGGTGCCGTGCCGTCGACCCAGGCCCCCTGACCACTGATGGTGAAGGTGCTGTACGGGCTGGTCTTGGCCGCCGCCCGCGCCACGTACTTCGCGAGGCGGGCCAGGCTCTGTGCCCTCGGCCGGTGCGCCGCGTCCGCCAACCACTTGCCGAGTTCCAGGTGCAGCGCGGGGCTGGCCTGGGACAGGGCCCGGCGAAAGCCGGGATCCGCGGCCACCTCCCGCAGTACCCGCTCCCGGTCGGTGACTTCGGCGGCAAGGACCGCAGGCAGTTCAGCAACGACCCGGTCCAGAGTGTCGAGCTTCGACAGCCAGACCTCGATCCGCTCGGTGACGTGCGGAGCGAGCAGCGCCGCGACGGCCTCGTTCCACTCCTCGTCGCGCGGCCGCCGCGATTGGAAGACCGCCCGGCGTAAACCCACCAGCCGGGGCTTCAGGGCCGTGTGCTGAAGCGCCCCGATCTCGGCGAACAGGGCGTCGGACAGCGCCTGGCCCTCCAGAGCCAGCCACCGGCGCAGCCGCGCCTGCTCCTCAGCGCACCGGAATGACTTCGTCAAGCGCAGCCGGCCCAGCGCCGCCGCAGGTAGCCCGGCAAGACGCAGAATCGGAGGCGAGTCCACGCGTGCGCCACCCGAGAGGAGCACCCCCCCGTCCGTCATCATGCCAACGCTTTCGCCCATAGCCCCTCCCGGCCCTGGGGCTGTGCCGCCGGCCGAGGCCGACGGCACAGCCGATTTTCAAGGTCAGCTGCTGCTGCTCGGGCAGCAGCTGCAGGTCGCGCTGCACGAGCAGAAGGGCAGCGAGGCGCCGTGCTCGGGCATGCCGTGACCCGCCGTCAGCGACTCGATCGTGAGCCCGCTCTCGGCCAGGTCGAACACGTCCATCGGCAGGTCCTCGAGCTCGAAGTCGAGTTCGTCGGATTTCTTCACCGCTTCTCCTTTGCTTGGAATTCGCATGACTGGAAGACCTTCCGCCGAGGACGTTAGGCCACGGAAATCAATTGCGGGAAGGCGCAGAAATACCGGCCGTCGATGTTCGACGAAGGTGTCAGCCGGCCGCTTACTACCGTGTACGCCCAAAGGCGTAGTCCCCGCTACACCGGACCCCGTCCTTGCGTCGACCAGCAGAAGAATCACATGATGGCGAGCGGGCAACAATCGGTGCAATTAGCGGAGGCGGCATGAACAGCCCACTGGAATGCCTTACGGCTCGGCCGGAACAATTCATTGAGCAATGGCCGCAACAGCCTGAGGTCCACCACAGCGATCCGGCCGCGCTGACTGCGCTCCTCGACCTCGACGACGTCGACCGGCTGATCAGCGACCAGGGCCTGCCTGCATCGTCAGTCACGATGACCAAGAACAACGTGATGGCGCAGCCGGGAAGCCTCGTCAGCCCCGACCTCGCGGCCTTCCCGGACGCCGCCGGAGCCGTCGACGCCCGTCGGGTCGGCGCGCACCTGCGCACCGGGCACACTCTCCTGCTCATGGGTCTGCACCGAAGCTGGCGACCGCTGACCCGCTTCTGCCGGCTGCTCTCGGCCGAACTCGGGCACCCGCTGTACGCGCACGCCTTCCTCACCCCGCCGAAGAGCCAGGGGTTCGCGCACCACTGGGACACCGAAGCCGTCTTCATCGTCCAGACCGTCGGACAAAAGACCTGGGAGCTGCACGAGCCGTACCTGGCCGATCCGCTCCCCCGGCACCGCTGGGGACGAGTCCCGGTCCCCGCCACCGCGCGTGCCCGGTTCGAGAAGGGCGAACCGTTCCTGCGGGTCCGCCTCGCACCCGGAGACGTCCTCTGGGTGCCTCGGGGCTGGATCCACAACGGATACGCCGAGGAAGGCACCTCCCTACACATCAGCGTGGGCGTCCTCCAGTTCACCCGGCACTGGCTGCTCGAACAGCTCTTGGACGTCGCCGCCGGGGAGCCTGAATTCCGCACCGCGCTCCCGCCCGCGCTCCACGACCACAGCATCGACACCGCCGTGGGCGATGTCGCCGAGCGCTTCGCCCGCTGGCTGGCCGACCTCGACGTCGAACGCGCCGCGCGGTCTCTGCACGCCCGGGCGCTACGCGCCCAGTCCGCGCCGCGCCGGCCCGCGGTCAGCGCGGCCGTGGGCGTGCTCAGCCACGACGTCGAAGCGGTGACGTACCTGCCGGGCGCGGTACTGGCCACCAGCAAGGGAACGGACGGCACCGTCCTGCACCTCGGCGACCACAACCTTCACCTACCCGACCCGGTCACCGAAACGATCACGCAGATGATCGACCACCCCGGCACCGTGGTCGCGGTCGAGGAGCTACGCGCCGCGATCGGTCTCGACGAGGCCCGCCGGCTCGTGCGCGAACTGATCGATGAGGGAGTCGCCGTCCCGGCCTGAGCATGAGTTGAGCGGTGCCTCTCGGCGGGCCCGGACTCCTCCTGTGCAGCGCTCGCTACGGATCACCCGGGCTGCCACCCGGAGCAGTCGGGGGGATCACCGACTCGCAGAGCGTGACGGGCGCCGAGACCGTCGGCAGACACAGCCGAGGCTACGACGCGGGCAAGAAGATCAACGACCGGAATCGGTTCATCATTAGCGACACCTGGGCTTGCTGGTCACCGTTGCTTTCGTGGCCGGCAGCCGCTGCCGACCCGCACGCCGTCAAACCCGCAGCACTCGCACCTGGAGCTGATCAACCGCATCCCAGACAGGCACTCAGGGCGAGGCCTGGCAGAACGCGAGCCGGGCCCAACCCAACGGTCTAGCCACAGCACCGATGGTTTTCTACGCTCCACCGCCATGGGAAACCTTGCCGCAGCGGGCTTCGGCGCCCTCGCCAGCCTCGTCGTCGTAGCCCTCGGTGCCTGGCTTCAGGCCCGACGGGAGCGTCGGCAGTGGCTCCGTGATCAGAAGCTTCGGGCGGCGGTCGAGTACGTCACCAGCACGCGGTACCTGCTGAGCCAGTATCGGAAGGTCGGCGAGCTGGGCATGGATCAGGACGACCGCCGGGAATGGCGGAATCGGATGCAGTCCGCTCGCTCGACCCTCAGCCTCCTGTGCGGCGCTCGCACGGTGTCACTGGCGAACGACGTCGCTCGGGATCTCTACCGACTCGGCCCGGACGCAGACGCGGCTCAACGGGCCGCCGCCGAGACCGCCTTCCAACAACTGGTCTGGCAGCTGCGCAGAGAGCTCGGTTCACCCCAGCTCAATGGATGACCGGTGACTGCGCCTGCCGACCACCCGGGAGCCGACGGTGCCGGCGCAGCCCCGCAGGGGCTCCCCCGCGTCGGTCAGGCCTGCGGCGCTGCGGTCCCTGCGGCTGCCGAGTCGTCCACCGACGGTTCCGCGGTCGGGTCCACCGATGGCTCCGGCGTCGGGTCCGAAGACGGATCCTCCGTCGGCTGCCCGGTGGGGGTCGCCGACGTGCCACCCGTCGGCTCCACCGTCGGTTCCGGGGAGGCGCTCCAGGACATGGTCGGGTCTGGCGCACCCGAACTGCTCCCACCCGAAGGCGTCGGCCGGCCCGCCGTCCTCTCTACGGCCGGACGGGTGGCCACCGGGGCGGCGGACCCGGTCGCGCGAACCGGGATACCGGCAGAATCGCGCGTCTCCGGTTCGCCGCCACCCGCGCCGGGTCCCGGCTCGTCCGGCTCGGACGGCGCGCCGGGCGGAACCGCGGGCGGCGCCGACGGTCGCCCGGTCGGCCCCGACCTCAGCCCGGTGGGATCGGCGAGCACCAGGACGGCGGCCACGGCTGCCAACAATCCGAGCAGCACCGCCAGGTTCGTGTTTCCGCGACTGGCAGCCCTGCGGGACACCTCGGCGGACCCCGGCTGCCGGGCGGCCAGGCGCACGGTCGGCGACTCGGTAACGGCCGTCACCCGCTGCGCGGGCGAGTCGGCGAGGTCCTGCGCCACGGCGGCCATCGCCGCCGCCGTCGGGTACCGCTGCTCGGGCTCCTTCGCCATCGCGGTGGCCACCAGCTGCCGAACCTGCGCCGGCACGTCCGCGGGTAGCGGCGATGGTTCGTCTTCGAGGTGCCGGAGCGCCACCGCGAGGGCGTTCTCCCCCTGGTACGGAGGTCGACCGGCGAGGCAGTGGTAGACGACGGCACCGAGCGCGTAGATGTCGATCGCCGGCGTGGTCTCGTTCTTGGACACCTGCTCGGGCGCCATGTACAGGGCGGTGCCGACGACCTCGTTCGCCGCGGTCAGGCTCGCCGCGTCCTGCGTGACGGCAACGCCGAAGTCGACGAGTACGACGTGCCCGTCGGGCTCGATGATCAGGTTGTGGGGCTTGACGTCACGATGCACGACCCCGGCATCGTGTGCGGCCTGCAGAGCGCGGGCCGTCTGCGCCGCAATCGACATCGCCTCGGCCGGGTCCAGTCGGCCGACGTCGGCGATGCGCTCCGACAGGGGCTGTCCCTGCACGCACTCCATCACGATGTAGGCGAGGACCGTCCCACCAGGTCGTTCCAGCTCGCCGTAGTCGTAGACCTGGGCGACCCCCGGATGGCGCAGCGCCGCCATCGCACGCGCCTCGCGCCGGAACCGTTCACCGAAGCCGGCGGCGGTGAGCAGGCGCGGGTGCAGCATCTTGACGGCCACGCAGCGGTCCAGGGTCTCGTCGACGGCCCGCCACACGTCGCCCTGGCCGCCGCTGGCGATTGTCTCGACCAGGCGGTAGCGCTCTCCGACGAGTTGCCCCACATTCGGCATGAGCTTCCGGTACCCCGGATCGCCGATCTCAAGCACCCGGCGCCTGCGCGGCGCCGGAGGTGCCGCCATCGCACGGTCATCTCCGCCGGCCGGCCGGGTGCCCACGGGTTAGCGGATCGATGAGGGCCGGGGCGACCCTCTCCCCCGCACACGACTTTGCGAGGAGAGGTACATGCGGGTGAGGCTTACCGGCGCGCGACGGATGTCGCTGCAGGTGATGGCGATCATCTCGATGCTGGGGGCCGGCGTGCTCGGGGCCACGGGGCCCGCGCAAGCCGGCCCCGGCCTGGCCGGGCTCTCGAGCGTCGCGCGGGCGGAGATCGCCGTGGGGAACGCGGCCTACATCAGCGAGGCGCAGCTCGCGACCTCGGGGTGCGGTGTCTCCTGCGACGGACGCGACCCACAGACGTTCAAGATCTACTACAACGGCAGCAGCTACTACACCTGCGCCGAAGACGCCACGTCGCCGGTCAAGCAGGATTTCCGGAGTTACGGCGGACCGGTGGTGGAGATTCGGGTGAGTGCGCGCTGCCGCACCGCGTGGACGAAGCTCGACAACGGGAACTTCAACCCGACGATCAAGAGCTTCAACCTCTCCGGCGCGCTGCGGACGTCGGAGTCCGGCTTCATTCAGGGCTTGTGGACCAGGATGTTGAACAACAAGGACCTCCTGGCTCAGGGCTGCGCCGGCAGTGGTTCGATCGTGTACTGCACGACGGCGAAGTATCGGGGCTGACGGCAACCCCCGGATCGAGGAGGCGCCCCACCGACCGGTGGGGCGCCTTCTCGTGTGGCGGCCCGGCCGCGCGCCGCGGACTTCTGCGCCGCCGCGCCGGCACGCCGGGCGATGAGCCCGCGGTCGGCTGACGACGAGCCCCCGCGCGACGCTGCTCCGGCCGGACCTGTGGTCTACAGGCTCTACAGGCTCGACGGGCTCGCGCCCTGCCCGAGCCGGCCGCCCTCGATCGCCCTGGTCAGCAGATTGACGGCGGCGGTGAGTCGGACGAGAGCGGCGTGGAGCATCTCCAGGCTGGACCCGGCGACGCGTTCGGGCTCGACGGCGTCCGGTCGCGGTGCGCGTAGCTGCGCCTCGACCCGCGACAGCTCGGCCCCGAGGTCGATGCCCAGATCCGTTCGCAGCCGTCGCCGCACGCCGTCGATGAGGGTCAGCGCGTCCCCGGTACGCCCCACCGTGTGGTAGCCGAGCGCCAACTGGCCGTGCAGCCCCTCGTGGTAGGGCTGCTCCCGCGCCCAGGCCGACAGGTCACCCAGCACGGCATCGGCGCGCCCGCGGGTCATCTCGATGGCGACCAGGCGCTCCATCGTCCGCACCCGGGCCTCGTCGAGCTGCACCGCCGCCGGGGTGAGCGCGTCGGAGGAGACGTCCTCCATCGCGCGACCGTGCCACAGCCCGAGGGCACGTCGCAGCGTGGTGCAGGCGTCGTCGGTGTCGCCGTTCGCGGCCGACCGCTCGGCGAGCAGAACCAGGTCGGTGAAGATCCGGGTGTCCACGGCGTCGTCCCGGACCGAGAGCGAGTATCCCGTCGGCATCCGGTTGATCGACGGCTCGTGGCCGACGTCCACCAGCATCCGCCGCAGCGAGCTCACACAGTTCTGGACCTGCTGGACGGAGGTCGCGGGCGGTTGCTCGCCCCAGACGACGTCGACGAGTCGGTCGACGGAGACGACGCGATTGGCGTCGACGAGCAGCGCCGCCAGGATCCGCCGTTGCCGGGCTCCGCTGATGGTGCGGTAGCCGTCTGCTGCCCGCACGCGCACCGGGCCGAGGAGCTGATATCTCATCCGCGTACCGCCGATCGGTCCGCGGGCCGGACGGCGTGGGGTGGCACAGACCCCCGTTGAGGTGCGCTCTCGGCCGCCGCGGGGCCGGCAGGTCGGCGTTGTGGAAGCCCCCAGGACATTGATGCTCTCCCTCTTGCTTGTCTCGCCGGCGGTTGGGCGAGCGAGAAGACTTCGAGAATCAAAGACGTCTGTGGTTGTCCGCCGGTATGTCGGCAGTATGGTGATCCCCGATCTGCTGTACGGGGTCACTTTTGCAAGGCCCAGGAGGAGCTGCGTGAAGTTTCGGATCTTGGGTCCGCTGACCGTCGTCGATAAGGTCGGCGAGGTGATTCCGCTGCCGGCCCTGCGGATTCGTACGCTGCTGGCGGCGTTGCTGTGCTGGGCCGACCACGCCGTGACCAGCGACGCGCTGATCGACGCCGTCTGGGGATCCGACCCGCCGCGGACGGCGGCGAAGAACCTGCAGGTCAACATCCACCAGCTGCGCCGGCGGTTGGGCCATGAGCGGATCGTGCGCCGCCCGCACGGCTACCAGCTGATCGCCGAGACCGGCGAGGTCGACGCGGACGTCTTCGGCGCCCTGGCCGAGCAGGGCCACCAGGCGATCGCGGCCGGCGACGCCGAGCTGGCCCAGGAGCTGCTCACCCGCGCCCTCGACCTGTGGCGGGGGAATCCGTTCGCCGACATCCCCGACTTCGACCTGGGGCGCGAACTCTCCGCCCGCCTCGTCGAACGCCGCTGGCTGGCGATCGAGGACCGGTTCGATGCCGGCCTGACGCTCGGCCGCTACTCCCACGTGGCCGCCGAGGTCGCGCCGTACATCCGAGAGAACCCGCTGCGCGAGCGGCTGCGCAGCGCCCACATGTGGGCGCTGTTCCGGTCGGGTCGGCAGGCGGAGGCGTTGCAGTCCTACCGGGACGCGCGTCGGCAGCTCGTCGAGGACCTCGGTATCGAACCCTCCCCCGCGCTGCAGCAACTCTTCAAGAGCATCCTGGCCGGCGACACCACCGGCCGCGACGCTCCGGCGGACTCGACGCCGGCCGCGGCACGGCCCGTCGCCGCACGAGCGGGCGTCACCGGCGTGTCCCAACTCCCCCTCGACGTACGCGGCTTCGCCGGGCGGGCCGCGGAGCTGGCGCAGCTGACCGACGCGATCGGGGCGGCACCCGACCGAGCCGGCGTCTACGTGATCACGGGCGCGCCGGGCATCGGCAAGACCACGTTGGCGGTGCACCTCGCGCACACGATGGTGGGCGCGTTTCCCGACGGGCAGGTCTACGTCGACCTGCACGGCTCGGGCTCGACCAGGGCCGAGGTCTCCCCCGAGGACGCGCTCGGTCGGATGCTCGGCGCCTTCGGAGTGCAGCCGCGCCGACGGCCCACCGACCTCGACGCGCAGGCGGCCCTCTTCCGCGCCGTGCTCGCCGGTCGCAGAGTCGTGATCATCCTCGACAACGCCCGGAACAGCGCCCACGTACGCCCGCTCCTGCCCGGCGCGCCCGGCTGCGTCGTCCTGGTGACCAGCCGGAACAACCTCACCGGGCTGGTGGCGTCGTCGGGGGCCGAACATGTCGCGCTCGACGTGCTCGACCCGTTCGAGGCACGGCACCTGCTGGCCGGCCGGCTCGGTGACGACCGGGTGGCCACCGAACCGGAGGCCGTCGACGACCTCGTCGCCATGTCCGCGGGTCTGCCGCTCGCCTTGGCCGTGCTGGCGGCGCGGGCGGCTGCCGGTGGCCGCCGACACCCGCTCTCCGCCGTCGTCCGCGAACTTCGCGACGAGCATGTCCTCGACGCGCTCGCCACGGACGACGACCGCACCGACGTCCGGGCCGTCTTCTCCTGGTCGTACCAGCGCCTCAGCGCCGACGCCGCACGTCTGTTCCGGCTGCTCAGCCTGGCCCCCGAAGGCCTGCTGTCGACTCGCGCGGTGGCCAGCCTGGCGGGACGGCAGCCCGCCGCGACCCGATCGGCGCTCACCGAACTGACCGACGCTCACCTGGTCGTCGAACACCGCCCCGGCCTGTACGGGATGCACGACCTGTTACGACGGTTCGCCCGCGAACGTCTCCTCGCCGGCGAGGAGGAGAGCGTCCGGGAGTCGGCGGTGGTCCGGCTGCTCAACCACTACCTGCGCGCCGCGCACCTCGCCGATCGTTGGATCGACCCCAACCGGGACCAGGTCGACCTGCTGCCGCAGCTTCCGGAGGTGACCGTCGCGGATCCCGGCGATCCGGCCGCGGCGATGGCGTGGCTGGACCGGGAGTTGCCGGCGCTCATCGCGGCGATGGAGATCGCGGCCACGGCCGGTCTGCACAGCTACGTCTGGCAGCTGGCCTGGACGCTGGCCCCGTACCTCGACCGGCGCGGCCGCCGGCAGGCGTGGGTCTCGACCCAGCGCGCGGGCCTCGACGCGGCCGTCGCCGCCGACGACACGGCCGCGCAGGCCCTCTGTGAGCGCCTGCTCGGTGCGGCGCTCTGCCGCAGCGGAGACCTGCAGGAGGCGCTCGAACACCTCGGCACCGCCCTGCGCCTCTACGAAACCCTCGGCGACAAGCCTCGGCTGGCGACCACCCACATCAACATGACGGCGGTGCTCGAGCAGCAGGACCGGGTGAGCGAGGCGCTCGAGCACTCCACCGCCGCGCTCGCGCTGTTCCGTGCCGGGGCCTCCGCCACCCCTCACGCGGGCGAGGCGGAGGCTCTCAACGCGATGGGGTGGGAGCACTCGCTGCTCGGCGACCACCAGGCCGCCCTGACCTACTGCACGGAGGCGCTCGGCATCCTCGACGCCATCGGTGACCGGATCAAACAGGCGGCGACCTGGGACAGCGTCGGCTACGCCCACCACCACCTCGGCGAGTACCGGCAGGCGGTCGAGGCGTACCAGCACGCGCTGGACCTCTACCGCGAGTTCGGCGACCGCTACTTCTACGCCGTCGTGCTCACTCACCTGGCCGAGACCTACAGCGCCGTTCACCAGCCGCACGACACCCAGAAGGCGCTCCGAGAGGCGCTGTCGATCATGGAGGAGCTCGAACATCCCGGAGCGCCCGAGGTCCGGGAGCGACTCGGTGACCTCCAGGCCGACGAGCACGATGATCGGGCCAGCGGAAGCTGACGTACGCAGCGGTCGCGAAGCGTTCCACACCGTCGCCGGCGTCAGCATCTGCTGGCGCCGGCCCCCACCCGCCCGCGGCCAGGAGTTCTCAGACCGGCCCCACGTCGGGCGGAGCGAAGGACTGTTCGCCGAGGACGCGAAGGAAGTCGAAGCGGTCGGCAGTGGCCGTGCCGGGTTGCGGGCGGAAGATGACCAGCCGCTGGCCCACGGTGGTGCTCAGGACGACGTCGCACTGCACGTCGAGGCGTCCGGCTCGTGGGTGAATGAGGATCTTGCGGGTCGTCCGGAGCTCGGCGACCCGCATCTCGGACCAGTACCGCGCGAACTCGTCGCTGGCGCTGGTGAGATCGGCGATCAGCTGCTCGGCGGCCGGGTCGTTTCCGGGGCGGACCGCGGCGGCCCGCAGGTCGGCGACGTATCCCCGGCCGATCACCTCGTGCTCCTCCGGCGCGTTGAGTGCCCGTGACTGCGGGGTGGTGAACCAGCGCCAGGTCACGTTCGCGGAGCGGGCGTCACCCTCGGCCCAGGAGCCGAGAAGCGCACGGCTCAGGGTGTTCTGGGCGAGGATGGTGGTGCGGTCGTCCATGATGTGCGCAGGCACGGTGGTGAGTGCGTCGAGCAGGAACATCATCGCGGGATCCACGTAGCCACTGACGATGTCGGTCGTCGGCGGCGGGTGCCCGGCGAGGCGGTAGAGGTAGTCGCGCTCGTCCACGGAGAGCCGCAGCGCCCGGGCCAGGCTGCCGAGCAGCGCCTCCGACGGGTTGGCGCTGCGGGACTGCTCCAGCCGCTCGTAGTAGTCGACGGACAGGTTGGCCAGCAGCGCGACCTCCTCGCGGCGCAGGCCGGGGGTGCGGCGCCGCCCGCCTGCCGGAAGCCCGACGTCGGCGGGGCGTAGCGCCTCCCGGCGCGCCCGCAGGAAGTCTCCGAGTTCGGTAGGTGCCACGTACTGCCTCTCCGCTCGCGACGTCACCGACGTCACCCGGTGTTCGTCGATGACACCGGGTGACGTTGGATGACGCTTCCGTCAATCGGGATGTTATTCCTGAATCGCGGCCATCGCCGCCGCGGTGTACCGCGCGCCGACCGCGGCGCCGACCGGCGCGGCAGCGTCGAGGGCGGCCAACACACCGGCATCCAGGCTGAGCTGCGCCGCGGCCACGTTCTGCTCCAGGTAGCCTCGCCGCTTGGTGCCGGGGATGGCGGTGATGTCATCACCCTGCGCCAGCACCCAGGCCAGCGCGAGTTGGCCGGGGGTCACGCCGGTCTCTGCCGCGATCGCCGTGATGCGGTCCACCAGGAGCAGGTTCTGCCGCAGGTTCTCCTCGGCGAGCCGGGGCCAGGTGCGGCGGAAGTCGTCCTCCGGCAGGTCGTCGACGGTGCGTACGGCGCCGGTGAGGAAACCACGGCCCAGCGGCGCGTACGCCATGAACCCGATGCCCAGCTCGCGCACGGTGTCGAGAACACCGTTGGTTTCGACGTTACGGGTGAACAGCGAGTACTCGGTCTGCACCGCCGACAGCGGGGCCACGGCATGCGCGGCCCGGATACTGGCCGGCGACGCCTCACTGATCCCGAGATAGCGGATCTTGCCGGCGGCGACGAGCTCACCGAGCGCACCGAAGGTCTCCTCGGCCGGCACGTTCGGGTCGACCCGGTGCTGGAGGTACAGGTCGATGTAGTCGGTACCGAGCCGTCGCAGCGAACCGTCGAGTGACTTGCGCACGTGGTCGGGCCGCCCGTTCGGACCCCCGATGATCTTCCCGGTGCCGTCGAGCGTCACCCCGCCGAACTTCGTCGAGATGATCGCCTGGTCGCGGCGGCCTCGCAGGGCCCGGCCGAGCAGTTCCTCGCCGGTGTACGGGCCGTAGAAGTCGGACGTGTCGAACAGGGTCACGCCGAGTTCGAGGGCACGGTGCACCGTGGCGACCGACTCCGCGTCGTCCCGCGTGCCGTACATCGCGGTCATGCCCATGGTGCCGAGCCCCTCGACGGACGCCACAAGGCCGTGGCCACCAATCGCGTGCTTTCGCAGCGTCACTGTCGTCTCTCTTCCTGTCTCGCGAACCGGAGAAGGTCCGATCGCTGCGGACCAGCCTGCGCCTGATCGCGGCCGCCATCGGCGTCCTGCTTATCCCCGGTACGGCAGGGCGACGATCCCTCAGCGCTGTCTGTGCTTCCCAGCGCGCTCGTGGGTAGGGTGGGCCGATGCCAAGATCGAAGCCTCCGCTGTACGTGGTCGCGGATGTTCATGGTCACCGGTCCGAGTTGCGGACCGCGCTTCACGACGAGGGACTCGTCGACCGGTCGGGGCAGTGGTCCGGGGAAAACGCCCGGCTGTGGCTACTGGGCGACTACGTCGATCGTGGCCCGGACGGCATCGGCGTCATCGACGACATTCGACAACTTGCCGTCTCCGCCGCAGCCGCCGGCGGCGAGGTGCACGCGCTGCTCGGCAACCACGAAGTGCAACTGCTCGCCGCGCACCGGTTCGGCACCACGCCCATCGCCGGGTGGGACGAGCCCGGCGGCTTCCGAGGCGGTTGGGCGCGGTTCGGCGGGCGCGAGGACGACTTGCGCCGACTGGCTCCGCAGCACGTCGCCTGGATCATGAGCTTGCCCGCGGTCGCGGTCGTCGACGGGCACCTGCTCGTCCACTCCGACACCGCACGGTATCTGGAGTTCGGATCGAGCGTCGAAGCCGTCAACGCGGCCGTGGCCGCGGCCCTGGCCTCTTTGGAGAGCGCGAAGTGGCTGGAGTTCTGCGGCCGGATGAGCGACCGGGGCGCGTTTCGTGAGGCCGAGTCGGCGCGGCCGGACGATGCGGTGTCGACGATGCTGCGCGTGCTCGGTGGCGAGGTGCTCGTGCACGGGCACAGCACGCTCACCAAGTACTTCGGTGTAGCGCCGCAGGACGTCCGGGCGGCGCTGAGGTACGCCGACCGCCGGGTCGTCGCAATCGACGGCGGGGTGTACGAGGGCGGCCGAATCCTGCTCACCCGGCTCGTCTGACTCGTCGCGCTCCCCGCGCTGAAGGAGTCGGCCAGCCTCGGAGAGCGATCGTCCGATCAGTGAGTCCTGTGAAACTCGATCAGGTGGCAGTTGTCCGGGTCGCCTTCGAATCGGTACAGCCAGGGCTCCTCTCGGTCGCCGGAGATCCACACTTGGAGGTCGTCAAGCATCATGTCCTCGCTGCCCTCCGATTCGAGATCGAGAGTCCACGTGCCCTCTGCCGTACGGCCCCTATCCCCCAGCAGATTGTCAGCGCGGTACCCGTCCTCTCCTAGCTCGATTCGTCCACCTTCGGAGCCGCTGTAAACGCCGGCCAGGTCTGACACGGTGATGTCGTCGGGAGGTTCAGGTACACACCCCAAGAGCCGAGAACATCCTGCGACGGTCGTCGGCACGAGCAAGCTGAACGCCAGGGCGGCGGCAACTCGTCGGGCTCTTCGCATGAGAGGGCTCCGTCCTGCCCGGCGGGAGAGGGCAGGGCGCAGTGGACGGTAGCAGCGCTGCCTGCCCGGGGGCGTGCGGGGCCGCAGTCGGTCAGCGGTTCGCGGCCCAGCGAATTCAGACAACTTCGGGGTGCAGGAATGACCAGCCGCCGCGGGTGAGGCTGTTGTCAGACGGCTTGCGACCCGATCTACAGCCGCCAGCAGTGCTCGGGCCAGAAGAAGCTAGGCATCGGAGCCTGGTTCGATGTGGTCGAACTGGTGCGCCTGCTGGGTTATCGCGATCAGGAAGGCGGTCAGCGCGGGAGCGGGCGGGGCGTCTCGGGTGACGGCGACCAGGCGGCGTTTGAGCGTGGTCTCGGCGACGTCACGGATGGCGAGCGCGGGGTCTTCCCTCGGCAGGGTCAGCGCCGGCAGCAGGGCGACGGCTGCGGCGGCGCGGACGAGTTCGAGCTGGACGTCGGCGTCGCTGGAGCGGTGTCGCAGGTCGGGTTCGTAGCCGCCGAGGGCGCGGCAGGTGCCGATGACCATGGCGTGGTGGCCGGTGCCCTCGGCGGAGGCGGTCCAGATGTCGGAGCGCAGCTGCGTGAGCGCGACGGGTCCGCCCGGCGCGGCGAGTGGATGCCCGGCGGGTAGGACGACCTTGAGCGGTTCTTCGAGCAGGAGGGTGAAGCGGAGCCCGGCCGGGCGAGGACGCGGGTGGCCGTCGTACTCGTCGCCGATCACCAGGTCGACCGCGCCCAGCCGTAATCCGGGCAGCGCCTGTTCGAGTTCGAGTTCGAAGACCTCCAGCCGGACCGCTGGATGGTCGACCATCAGGTGGGCCACGGCCGGTACGAGCAGGCGTCGCGCCGCCGACTGCAGGCCGCCGGCGCGGACGGTGCCGCGGACGTCTCCGCCGAGCGCGGCGAGGTCCGCTTCGGCCGCCTCGGCGGCTGACAGCAGGACGCGCGCGTGGTGGGCCAGCAGGTGTCCGGCGTCGTTGAGCCGTACGCCTCGGCCGGCCTTCTCGAAGAGCCGGGTGCCGGCGTCCCGTTCCAGCAGGGCCATCTGCTGGGAGACCGTCGACGGGCTGTAGCCGAGGGCTGCGGCGACGGCGCCGAGGGTGCCTCGCTCCTCGAACTCACGGAGGAAGCGCAACCGCCGAAGATCCCACGCGACCATGCGGAAATCCTAATGAGTCTCCTTCGGTAATCGTCGCTGGACCTGACGGATCGGGGTGCTCGATGATCGACGCATGGGTGCGGTGTGGTGTCTCGTCTCCGCGGCGTGCTTCGGCGCCATGGCGATCTTCGGCAAGCTCGCCTACGACGCCGGGGTCACACCGCAGGCGCTGCTGCTGGTGCGCTTCACCCTGGCGGCCGTACTGCTGGGGCTGGTTCTGGTCCTGCGGCCGGGCCTGCGCCGGATGGCGCCGGAGCCGCACCGAGCGGCCCCGGCGGGCCGGGTGAAGGCCGGGCGCGGCCGGGTGCTGGCGACCGCCATCGCGCTGGGCGCGGTCGGGTACGCGGCGCAGGCGAGCCTGTTCTTCTCGGCCCTGCAGGTTATGGACGCATCGCTGCTCTCCCTGATCTTCTACAGCTACCCGGTCCTGGTGACCGTGGTGGCGGTGCTGCTCGGCCGGGACCAGCTCACCCACGGGCGCTCCGCCGCGCTGGTGGCCGCGTCGGGCGGGATGCTGCTGGTCCTGCTCGGCGCCGGCGACGTGAGCTTCCACCTGCTCGGGGCGCTGATGGCGTTCGGGACCGCGATCACCTACACGGTCTACATCCTGGTGGCGGACACCGTCGTGCACCGGCTGCCGCCGGTGGTGCTCTCCACGCTGGTGATGACCGGGGCCGCCGGCACCCTCGGCGTGCGTGCCTTGCTCACGGGCGGCGTCGACCTCGACTTCGGGATGTCGGGATGGTTCTGGCTGGCCTGCATCGCCGTGGTCTCCACAGTCGTGGCGATGCTGACCTTCTTCGCCGGTCTACAGCGGATCGGCCCGTCGAACGCCGCCATCCTCTCCACCTTCGAGCCGGTGGTCACTACCGCGCTGGCCGCGCTGACCCTCGGCGAATCGCTGACCCTGATGCAGCTCGTCGGCGGTGTCCTGGTGCTCTCCTCCGTCGTCGTACTGCAGATCCGACCGACCCGAACGCAGCACCCGACGCGTCCGGTCTCCGACCGCCCCGACCGGGCGGCCGCTGAGACGCCGTGCCCGGTCCGTGACGGCGCCGCCGAACCGACGAGGGTCGCGCCGTAACCGCGGGTGCACGAGGAAACCGCCGTAGTTACCAAAGGGAGATCGAAGTCGGGTGGCCCGTGCCCTGGTGGCGTTCTTGGATGGGGAAATCAAGTCCATCGATCGAGTTGATGAACTCGCAGACTCGGATCCCCGCGCAGAAGGGAATCACTCGTGATCGAAGCCCATCCGTCCCGATGGAGGCACCGGCTGCTCGCCGCCGGCGCAGCGCTCACGCTCAGCCTCGGCGCCGCCGTCGCACCCGCGACCGGCGCAGTGGCGAACCCGAAGTCCACACTGCCCAGCGGCAACACCGACTATCGGACGCTCGCTGACTACGAGAACGACATGGCCGAATTGGCGGCCCAGCACCCGACGCTGGTCAAGCCGATCACGCTGCCCTACAAGACGACGTCCGGTCGCACCGTACGCGGCATCGAGATCAGCAGGAACGTTCAGGCGAACGACGGCAAGCCGGTCTTCGTCGACGTGGGCATGCACCACGGCAACGAGTGGCCGAGCGGGGAAATGACCATGGAGTTCGCCATCGACCTGGTGAAGAACTCGCGCAACCCGTACGTCTCGAAGCTGCTCGACCGGGCCCGCGTCGTCATCGTGCCGGTGGTGAACGTGGACGGGTTCGCCCGCAACCGCCGGCAGACCGACACCAACACGGACATGAACCGCAACTACGGCCTGGGCTGGTCCCCGCTGTCGTCGGCCGGGGCCGCCCCGTGGTCGGAGCCGGAGAGCCGGAACATCGCGTGGCTGCTCTCCACCCGCCAGGCGACGGTCTTCAACACCCAGCACACCTGCATCCAGGTGGTGCTCTACCCGCCGCTGCAGCTCGCCGCCGGTCCGGCGCAGGACGTCAAGCGTCTGCACCGGCTGGCCTCCGCGGTCGCCGCGGAGTACGGCCCCACGTACCGGGCGCTGCCCTCCGCCGAGGACTACGAGACGACCGGCGAGGCCATCGACTGGGCGTACTACGCGACCCGCGGCCTCTCCATCACCAGCGAGACCTGCCCGGACCCGGGCGTGGCCCGGACCTTCCAGACGCAGGTCCTCGACACGTACGCCGCGCACCGCTCGGCGATGTTCGAAGCGCTGGAAACCGCCGCCGACCCCCGGGAGCACGCGGTCATCGAGGGTAAGGCGCCGAAGGACGCGGTGCTGCGGCTCACCAAGTCCTTCGACATGTACACCAGCCCGTACGCGCAGCCCGACGGGAGCGTCCGGCCGACGTCGTTCACCACGACACTCAGTTCGGACCTGGACATCGAGCGGTCGAACGGCAAGTTCGAGTGGGCGGTCAACCCGTCGTACCGGCCCATTCCCGCCTACCAGGCCGACGGCGTACGCGGAAACCAGACCGGCTTCTACACCGAGCCGTGGATCCTCACCTGCGAGCGCCCGGACGGCACGGTGCTGCAGACCACCCGGGTCAACGTGGACCTGGGCAAGCGTGTCGAGGTCGATCTGAAGCAGTGCAAGCGCGACTTCCACCGCAAGGACGTCCGTTGAGCCCGAACCACTGAGCCGTTGACGGCACGCGGGGCGGCAGGTGAGCACCTGCCGCCCCGCACTCTCTGACGACCGAAGGCATCAGGGCCGCGACCGTACGCCGCTCATCGGCCTCCCGCTGCACGGTCCGCGAGCGCCCGCCAGTCAGCGACGTTGCTGACACGGTACGCAGTGTCGGGCGGAGGGCAGGATCTCCAGGCGGGCCGTCGGGATGGCGCCGCCGCAGCCCTCACAGAGGCCGTAACTGCCCTCGGACATTCGCTTCAGCGCCTCGCTGATGTCGGCTATGCCTTGCTGCGCGACCTCGACCAACCGGCGCAGGGTGTCCGGGTCGTGGCCACCGTGATCGCGCTGCCGTGAGTAGACCGTCAGCTCTGCGAGCTGGTCGGTGTGCTCATCGAGCTGGCGTGCCAGCAGCTCACGCAGGAGATCGGGACGGTCGTTCAGGGTCTGCGTCATTGTCGGTAGCTCCTTTCCGGGAACATGTCGGGTTCAGTTGCCGACGGGGTGGCGGGTCGCCGCGGCGGCGGCGAGGCTGGCGCCCGTCAGTGCGGCGGTGCGCGGTGACGCGGCACGGTGCACCGCTGTGCCCAGGGTGGCGACCAGCCGGGCGGTCAGGTCGGGTCGGGTGGCTCCGTCCCCGACGACGATCACGCCACGGGCCAGGGACGCGGAGATCAGCGGGCGCACTGCTGGTGCCTGCCTCAGCTCACGTATCAGCCCGGCAGTGGTGTCGGCGAGCATGGCGACGGTCGCCGCATGGTTCAGGTCGCGGGTACCGATGTCGGCGCGCCGGGCTGCCACCACCCGCCCCTCATCCAGCACGGCCACCTCGGTGAGTTGGGCGCCGATGTCGACAAGCAGCAGGGTGCCGGCGACGGCACCGGCCCCGATGGCTCCCGCGCGAACGCTGTCGACGAAGAGCAGCCGGGAGGGCGCGAAGACGGCAGTGAGCACTCGACGGGTGGCTTCCTGGTCGGCCGTGGTGGCGAGGACAGGACGGCAGGCCACGATGAGCGCTCCCACCGGCACCGGGGTGCGGTGGTCGCGCAGCAGGCGCCGTAGCTCGGCGGCGCAGGCGGGGCCGTCGACGATCCGTCCTCGCCGCACGACAGGTGTCCGAAGGCCCTGGCCGGCCGGGACGCTCAGCACCCCGCCGGGCCCCAGCCAGATGCGCAGGTGGGCGCTGCCGAGGTCCACGGCGATCGGCTCCGGGTCGACGGTCGCCGCGGGGCGGGAAGTATGGGAGCGGCCGACCATCAAGCCGCTGCGCTGCCCGGAGCGGGTGGAGGTGATGTTGTCGGACATACCGGCCTCTCTGACGGTGGGGTACGGCTTCGCAGCCGTCCGACGGGACGGCACGGCGTGGAAACGATGCTCGGATGGCCCGGGTGCGGGTGGGCCTCAGGTCGCGGCGCTCAGCGGCGTCGCCGGGTCCGGGAGCGTCAGCCGCTGCTCGCGGTGGGACGGACGCGGCCGATCCGGGCAGTTGGGCCGACGAAGACCGGCCCTGGACGCCGGGCCGACCCGGGGCGGGACGGCAGTGGACGACCGGCCGGTACGGGTGGGTACGCCACCAGCATGCGGATCATCATCACCGCCTCCTCGCTACTCGGGTATCGCGTCGGACCTCCAGCGTCGCCCGAAAAGCAAGGGCTGACATTGCCCGGCACCGGCCAATATCGGCAGGCTCGATTGCCGATCGCCGGAAGAACATGGTCTTGACCGCGTGGCTGTGATCCCCGGGGGCGGCGGCCCGAACTGCGGCGACGGCCGCTTACGGAAGTTCCTGCAACCGGGGCCCGGACGATCTCCGACGGGCGGCTATGGTGTCCCGCATGCGCAACCAGCAGCACTCCATCGGCGTCGAGCGGCCGCTCGTGCTGTCGATGCTGGCCGTGCTTGCGGTTGTCGTCACCGCCGTTCGTACGGGTCGCGGGCTGGGCATGTGCATCGTGTTCCGGCTCAATCGCGCCGTGGCGGCTTGCGTTCCCGCCTGGTCGGCCGACCGAGCTCCGCCGGACGTCGCGGTTCTCGCCCGCCCGTCCACTGCGCTGCCCTGACGTCGACCCGCTCCCGGCCGGCCATGGGCAGCCATCCCTAACGGAGCTTTCCCCATGGACATCGAACGCACCACACTGCCCGGTATCGGAGTGCGGCAGACCTTCACCACGGATCAGGGTCGACGGATCGGCATCGTCGAGTACCAGGTGGGCGGCCACCGGGATGTCGTTCACGACGACCCGGACGACCCCGACCGGATGATCACCCTTTCTCTCACCCGGACCGAGGCGACGGCGTTGGCCACCCTGCTCGGCTTCCCGGAACTGGTCACCTTCAACGGCTGACCTGTCACGTCGGCAGCGGCCGGCGCGGCCAGTCCAGCGCCCGGGCGCCGAGCACTGCGGCGTGCAGCGTGAACCGGTCCCGCGGATCGGCGGGGTCGTAGCCGCTCAGCGTCCGGATCCGGTCCAGTCGGTAGGTGACGGTGCGGACCGACACGTGCAGGCGGCGGGCCGCCTCCGTGGCGACCTCGCCGCACGCGAAGTACTCGTTCAGGGTGTCCAGCAGCGATTCGGCACCACCCCTGGCCCGGGTCAGCGGCGTCAACACCGCCTGCACCAGGTCCACCATGGCAGGCTGGTCCCGCAGCAGGACGCGGTAGATGAGCAGCTCGTGGGCGTCGATCACGGCGGTGTCGGTGCGCAGCCGCCGCGCCGTGGTCAGCGCCTCACGGGCCTCCTCGTAGGAGCGAGCGATCCCGTACAGGCCGGGGTGCGGGCGGCCGACCGCCACCTGCCACGGCCGGCCCCGCGCCAGGCGGTCCAGCTCGGCATGCATCATCCGGCCCAGGTCCCCCGCCGATCCGCCGTCGCCCGCGCCTCGATCGGCCGTCACCGTATCCGCCGGCGCGATCACCACGAGCAGGCCCTCCTTCGTGGCCACCAGTACGTCCCGGTCACCCAACCGGTCGAAGATGACCCGCTCCAGGGCGCTGATCGCCGTGTCGGTGTCAGGCAGCCGCCGGCTCGGCGAGGCGAGCACCACCTGGTGCACCCGCGCCAGGTCCAGCCCGAACGGCTCGGCCCGCTCGACCAGCCCGCCGAGGTCCGAGTCGCCGCGCAGCAGGTCGTCGATGAGTTCCCGGCGCAGCGTCTCTTCCCTGCGGACCAGGTCCCGACGGGCCGCCGCGTACCCCTCGGCGAGCGTGGCGACGGCGGTGTCGACGACGTGGAGCACGGCGTCCGCCGCCGCGCGTACCGTCTCGCTGTCGGCGGAGCGGGCGAGGTGCGGCAGCTGCCGCCAGAGTCGCCGCGCAGCGGAGAGGTAGAGGCGGACGACCCTCCCCGCTGAGACGCCCTGCTCGGCGGCGCGCCGCCCGAGTGCGCCCACCGCGTCGAGTTCGCCGCGGCGCGGCCGACGGCCGGTCACCGCCGCGTCCGTCAGCAGCCGCAGATAGTCGCCGAGCAACTCCACCGGCACCCCGCCGGCGTCGGCGCTGGCCTCGCGCGCGACGAGGGTCAGCCATCCGTCGTCGGAGCCTGCCGCGTCGGGAGCCGCTCTACGGACGCTCTCGGTCATCGCGGTCCCTCTGTGCGGGGCCGGCACCGCGCCGACCCGATTCGTCCAGCGTATGGCGGTAGGCATGGCCACGACCCGGGTGGGCGAGGGTGGGTCGTTCGTGTGATCACCTGGCAGTGTCGTCGGCAGTGAATTCCGCACACCGCGCCGTCGGCTCCGCGAAATGGCTGACCCATCCGCAGGCGCCTGGCAGGCCGTGGGACGTTGGCCGCGACGAGACGCTCCTCGCCCGTGCCTCGAGAGGCTGTTTCGAAGGGGCCCGAGCGAGGCGAGGTCCAGCTCTCGTCTGGACCACGCCGCAGCCCGGATCTCCTTCTGAAAGGGGCCTTAGTCGCGGCGTTCCCGCTCGGCGGCGTAGGCGGCGTTCAGGCGTTCGAGGGGGCTCGGGCCGTCGTGGGGCTTCGGCGGGGCGTCGAGGTGGCGCACCCGCAGCTCGTCCATGAGCTCCTCGACGAACGCCGGGCCCGCGTCGCGCATGATTCGCTGCCGGATCTGGAGCTCCTCGGTGCCGGGGCGCCAGTCGAGGCCCCAGTTGCCGAGCGCGTAGAGGACCGGCAGGGTCCGAATGCCGGCTTCGGTGAGGCTGTAGCGGGCCCGCTGCCCACGTGCCGCGGTACCGCGGGTGAGGATTCCTGCCTCGACGAGTCGCACGAGGCGGTCGGCGAGGATGTTCGAGGCGATGCCCTCGATCGACCCGGTGAGCAGCGCCCGGAAGTGGCGGCGGTCGCCGAAGATGACGTCGCGGAGCACGAGCAGCGCCCATCGGTCTCCGAGCACCTCGATGGCCGCGTTGATCGGACACCCGGACCGTGGTTCCACGACTCCTCCTTGACAGGCACGTGGCCCCCAATATAGTGGTTGCAGATTGCAACCACTTGAGAGGTGGGGATGATGGGCCGTTTCCTGTACTGGATGAACGTCTCCCTCGACCTGCGGATCGAGCAGGTTCCCGGTGACGACGGCGCCGGCGAGTGGCTGCGCATCGACGAGGAGCTGCACCGGGAGTTCAACGCGCGAGCGCGGGCGCTCGCCGGCATGGTCCAGGGCCGGGTCATCTACGAGACGATGGAGGAGTACTGGCCGTCGGCGCGCGAGGACGCGTCGCTGCCGGACTTCATGCGTGAGTACGGCGAGATCTGGACCTCCGCGCCCAAGGTGCTCGTCTCCCGCACCCGACACACCGCCGATCACGGCACCCGGATCATCGGCGGGGACGACGCGATCGAGCAACTGGCCGCCCTCCGGGCCGAGACCGCCGGCACCCTCGGCGTCGGCGGCGCGACGCTCGCCACGCAACTGCTCCGGGCGGGACTCCTCGATGAACTGCTGCTCTTCACCCACCCGGCGATCCTCGGCTTCGGCAGGCCGCTCTTCGACGACTGGGACCTGCCGATCGAGCTCGACCTGATCGAGCAGCGCTCGTTCAAGCAGGGTGTCGCGATGCACCACTACGCCATCCGGGAGACGAACCCGTGCTGAGGCAGATAGCTGACGGCGTGCTGGTTCACGAGAGCGAGTTCCTCCGGAGCAACACCACAGTCGTGCAAGGCCACGCCGGGGTGTTGCTCATCGATCCCGGCTTGCAGGACCACGAACTGGCCTGCCTCGCTAACGACCTGTCCGGGTCGGGCCGGACCGTCCTGGTGGGCTTCTCGACGCATCCGGATTGGGATCATCTGCTCTGGCACGCACAGCTCGGTGAAGCGCCCCGCTACGGCACGGCCGGCTGCGCGGCCGCCGCCCGGGAACAGCTGTCCGACCCGGACACCAAGACCCAGATCACCGAGCACCTGGCCGAGACGGAGATCGCCGGGCAGGTCTCGCTGGACCTGTACGGCTGCGTCACCGCCCTGCCCGCCGGGACGACGCGGATCCCCTGGGACGGCCCCGAGGTCCGGATCATCGAGCATCAGGCGCATGCGCCGGGCCACGCGGCGCTCGTCGTCGAGGAGCGCCGGGTTCTCGTCGCCGGCGACATGCTCTCCGACGTCCTGGTTCCGATGCTCGACCTGGACGCCGCCACCGACCCGGTCGAGGAGTACCTCGCGGCGTTGCGGTTGCTGGAGGGCGTGGCCGCCGACGTCGACGTCGTCGTCCCGGGCCACGGTTCGGTCGGCGGGGCCGGTCAGGTGCGGGAGCGGATCGAGCGGGACCGGGCATACGTGCTCGCTCTGCGTGAGGGCCGCGAGCCCGTCGACCCCCGGATCGGCCCCTCGGCCAGGCCCGGCTGGGAGTGGGTGAGCGATCTGCACCACGGGCAGGCCCAGGCCCTCGCCGCTCGCGTCCGGGACGCGGCGGCGCGCTGACGTCCTCGGCGTCCCGCAGCGCGACGAGGCGCGGTTCGCGTCGCCGACCTCGACGGCGCGGACCGGGAGCGTCCGAGTCACTGCGACGGCCCGCGCCGGGCGGGCGCGGCGCACTCCCCCAGCTCGTCGGCGGCGCTCCCGGCAGCAGGATCGCCCGGCAGTACGGGAGGGATCGGCTGGCGGGGCTCAGGCGTGGACGTCGACCGCTGCCGGCCGGTCGCCCTGCGGCCGCGGCTGAGCCGCCCCGGGGCGCAGGATGCGGGCGCTGAGCGCGGCGGCCACGCAGAAGGCCACGGGCAGGAAGAACGTGTGGTTCAGCGGCATGAGATGGGTGAGGGGCCCGATGATGGCGGGCCCGGCGAGCACACCGAGGTAGCCGAGGCCGGCGACGCGGGAGACGTTGGCCCCGGCGGCGGCGGGATCGGCGTGGCCGGCCGCGCTGAAGAGCTGCGGGACGGTGCCGGACAGCCCGACGCCGAACAGCGCCCATCCGGTGATGGCGAGCGGGATCGACGGTGCGAGCGCGACCAGCGTGAGCGCGATCGCGGCGAGGGCCGATCCGTGGCGGACGATGGCGACCGGACCGAAGCGTGCGGCGACCCGGTCGGCGAGGAGGCGCCCGACCGTCATGGCGGTGGCGAAGGCGCCGTAGGCGAGGGCGGCGGTGGCGGCGGGCGCGTCGAGCACGTCGCGCAGGGCGAGAGCGCTCCAGTCGTTGGCGACGCCTTCGGTGAGCATCAGCATCAGGGCGAGTCCGGCGAGCGCCCAGATGCGCAGCGGCGTGGTCCGCCAGGTGGTGGCCTTGGTGGCGGAGCGCTCCGCGGAGCCGGCGGTCTCCGACCTGGGCAGCAGCGCGGGCGCGGCGGCTGCGCCGACGGCGACGGCGAGGATGCCGACGGTGGTCAGGGTGGCCGTGGTACTCCAGCCCCAGCCGAGGGCCTGGGCGCCGACCAGCGCGGCTAGGACCCCGCCGACGGAGAAGACGGCGTGGAACGCGGACATGATCGGACGCCGGTACCCGGCTTCGACCTGAACGGCGTGGGCGTTCATGCTCACGTCCAGGCTGCCGTTGCCGAGACCGAAGACCAGCAGGGCCACCCCCAATGTCCAGGCGTTCCCGGCGAGCCCGGGCAGGGCGAGTGACGCGCCGCAGAGTGCCGCGCTCAGCGGTACGACGCGGCGGGCGCCGAACCGGTCGGTGAGCGGGCCGACCAGTTGCATCCCGACGAAGGCGCCTGCGCCGAGGAGCAGCAGGAGCCAGCCGAGCGTGGCGTGGCTGATGCCGACCTGGTGCTCGATCGCGGGGATGTGGACCACCCAGAGGCCCAGGACGAAGCCGTTGAGGGCGAAGTACGCGAAAGTGGCCCGCCGCGCGGACCGCAAGGGCTTCGTCATGGCTCCGAACATATCAAACAGATTTCTTGTTCGATAACTTGCACTTCGAACAGCTCTGGCGTTCAATGAAGGGTATGGCGAGCGCGGACCGACACCGACAGATCACCGACGCCGTGCGGCAGACCGGTCAGCTCAGCGTTTCGGAGCTGGCCGAGCTGACCGGCACCTCGGAGATGACGATCCGCCGGGACCTGGAGATCCTCGCCGAACAGGGCCTCCTGGAGCGCTACCGCGGCGGGGCGAGAAGCCTGCTGCTGCGCGGAGAGGAACCCCCGTTCGCGCTCCGCGAGCACGACGAGCTGGAGATCAAGCGGCGTATCGCCGCGGCGACGGCCGACCTGATCGCCGACGGTGAGGCGGTCGTCGTCGACAGCGGCACCACCTGCCTCGAAGTGGCCCGCGCCCTGAGCCACCGCCGCCTGACCGTCATGCCGCTGTCGCTGCACGCGGCCAACGCGCTGGTCGGCGCACCCCAGCTGAAGCTGCTGCTACCCGGCGGCGAGCCCCGCCCCGGCGAGCTGGCGCTCACCGGTCCCCTCACCGAGGCGTCGCTGGCCGCGCTGCGCTTCGACACCGCGATCATCGGCTGCTGCGGCCTGAACGCCGCCGACGGCCTGACCGCGTACGACCTGGCCGACGCGGCGATCAAGCGTGCCGCGATGGCCTCGGCACGCCGCGTCATCGCGGTCACCGACGCGGCCAAGTTCTCCCGTACCGCGCTCGCCTTCGTCGCGCCGGCGTCCGCGCTGCACAGCGTCGTGACCGGGAGCGACGCCCCCGACGACCAGACCGAGGCGCTGAGCGCGGCCGGCGTCGTGGTGCGCAGGGTGTGACCGGATGCCGCAGACCCTGCTCTTCGACCTGTTCGGCGTCATCGCCCGCCAACAGTCTCCCGCCGGTCAGGAGCTGCTGGTGGCGACGGCGGGCGCCTCGGCCCCCGAGTTCTGGGCGGCGTACTGGGCGCTGCGGGCGCCCTACGACCGTGGCGAGGTGACCGGGCCCGAGTACTGGCGGCAGGTGGCGTCCGCCCTCGGCGCGACCTTCGACGACCAGCAGGTCGGCCGCCTTCTCGCCGCGGACATCACCAGTTGGAGCGCTGTCGACGACGACATGGTGGCCCTGGTCGAACAGGCGGCGGCCGCGGGGTGGCAGCTCGCGCTGGTGTCGAACATCCCGGAAGAGCTGGCAGTGCACTACGAGCAGCACCACCACTGGTTGCGGCACTTCGACCTGGTCGCCTTCTCCTGCCGCATCGGGCACGCGAAACCCGAACCGGAGGCGTACCGGTGGTGCTGCCGCGCCCTCGACCTCGCACCCGGACGCATCCTGTTCATCGACGACCGCCCCGAGAACATCCGCGCCGCCGAGGCCATCGGCATGCACACCCACCTGTTCATCGGTTCCGCGCAGGCCCGTCAGGTCATCGCCGAACTGGAGGCCGCGCGGCAGCACTGACAGTGGACCTACGCGCCCCTGTGGGCACCGGCGCCGACGCCGGACAAGGTCAGGTGTCCTGGCTCGCCTGCTCCCCCACCCCGTCACCGAAGGGGGCGAGTCCCACGCATTAGCATTGCCGCGGTCCGGGACGGCGATGCTGAAACGAGGCGAAATGCGTTGGCTGCGGCGATTGCTGGGCGGCAGGCGAGTCCAACTCGACCCGGGGCGACAGGCGGCCCTGCACCACGACGTCCAGCACCTCTACGGCGCCGGCGCGCAGGTGCGCTTCCCCGAGCAGGTCGAGGCCGTGACCGCGATGCTCGACGGTGACGACGGCCTGGTGGTGGCGGCCCGGATCGTGAGCCAGGTCGCCGACGAAGCCCACGCGGACCTACAGGCTCAGGCTCACGAGATACACCGACGGACCGGTCGTCGGCTCCTGGTGCACCGCCGGAACTACCGGCCGCTGTGGAAGGAGGCGGGCCACGCGCTGCGATGGCCGCTGTTCGCGTTGCCGTCCGGCTTCCACCCGTACGCGCAGCTGACCGCCGCCGTCACGGTCGTCGGCGGCCGGGCGTCCCGCCTCGACCGGGTGACCGACCCGAATCCACTCGCGACCAGCGTCTTCGAGGTGCTCGACCTCACCACCGCGGGCTGGGAGTACGGCCGGGTGCGGGTCGACCCCGACGCGGCAACCCTGGCGGATCGGCTGATAACGAGCGCCGCTCAGATTCTCGCGACCATGGACGACCCACCCCGACTGCCGCCGCCGGTCCGGGAGCTGATGCGCCGCAACAACACCGTCCACGTACACGACCCGAACGGCCGGGGTGTGGTCGGTGGGATCAATCCGGGCGCGCGGATGCGGGAGAGCCTGCTGGCCTGAAGCCGACGCTGCGGGGCGTCGAACGAGTAACGGGTTCGTCGCCCGGTCGCCACCGTGCCAGCGCGCGACTTACAGTCCCTTCGACGGTTCGTTGGCCGAGACGCGGAGAGGCCACGCCGATGTTGCGGATGGTCTGGTCCCAGCTACGGCACACGCGCGGGCGAAGCCTGGCGGTGTTCACCGCCGTACTGGTCGCGACCACCGGGTTCACCGTGCTCACCGGAGCCGCCAGCACCTCACGGCTGGTCGCCCGAGGCTCCGTCGACACGCAGTTCCGAGCGTCGTACGACATCCTTGTCCACCCCTCGGAACCGGCCGGCGGGCTGCTCGACCAGGACCTGCCCACCGCGGCCTACGGCGGCATCAGCCTCGAGCAGTGGCGGCGGATCGAGGGTGTTCAAGGCGTCGAGGTCGCCGCCCCGCTCGCGGTCCTCGGCATCGCCGATCTCCGGCCCGACCTGAAGATCGACGTGACCGACCGGGTCGACCGGTCGGCCGAGCGGCAGGTCATCGAGGTCGCCCCGCAGGTGAGCGGAGACCGCGCGCTGAGCACGCTGACCGCCGCACCGACCTACGTGTACGTCTCCCGCCGGCCGCTGATCCCGCTGTCACGGATCAGCGGCGACCGGCGACTCTTTGTCTACGCCGACGGCACCCGGGTCGACCAGACCAGCTCCGCCGCCGAGTGCCCCGGCACCGGCGGGGGCGGCGCGCTGGAGGTGCAGGCCGACGGTCGGCACCTGCAGGTGTGCGCAACCGCCGCGGGCAGCTTCGAACCGACCGCCCGACGGACCCAGGTCAGCGAGGTGCAGGCCTACCAACTACTCGGAGACGGCACCTTCCGGTTGGCCTCCGTGATCACGCTCGGCCGCCCGGCGTCCGCGGTGCCCGCCACCGCCCGGCTGGAGATCCAGCTCCCGGCGGTGATACCGGCGCTGCTGGCCGGGGTCGACCCGGCGGCCGAGACGCGCCTGGTCGGCCTGGACCGGGCGGTGCGCCAGGGCCGCTACCTGACCGCCTCCGACACCGTCGGCCCCGCCGCCGCCCACGACACCTCGTCCTCCCCGTTCACGACGACGCGGCCGGCCGGGCTGACGCTGCCGGTGCTCGCCGCCGCTGACCTCGCCGTGGACGAACAGATCGACGTCGCCGTGTCCCGGCTGACCGGCCGGACCGCCGGCCAGGTGCCCGGCGCCACAACCGAGGCGCTGTGGCCGCTGCTCCGCGACTCGGCGAAGGAGCCGCCGCGGACGGTCGAGCACGACCTGGCACAGCTCTACCGCGCCCGGCTCGACGCCGCCCTGACCACGCGGACCCCACTGTCCGGCGTCCGGGCGCTGCTGCGGCCCGGACCTCAGGCCTACGCACCGCAGCCCGGCGGAGCCGCTCGGGTACTCCAACGCAGCGGCGAACCCGGCTCGACCGACCCGGCGATCGACGACATCTGGCGGGACTCCTGGCTCAGTGGCGGCGGCGTCGGAACAGGAAGCCCGATAAGCCTGGACGGACAGCCGCAGGAGTGGTCGGTCACCGCGGTGGGCAGCTTCGCACCGGACGCGCTCGACTCCGTCGGCGGCGCCGCACAACAGGCACTCGACCTCTACCGCCGGGCCCCGCCGATGGGCGCCGACCCGCGTACCCGGAACCTCCTCGGCGACCGGCCCCTGCTGCCCGGCGACGACCCACTGGGCTACCCACACCGCCCGCCCCACCTGCTGACCACCCTGACCGCCGCCCACGACCTCCACGCGAGCCTCGGGTCGGCGTCGGCCGCCGCGCCGCTGAGCTCGGTGCGGGTCCGCGTCGCCGGCATCGACCGGTTCGACGAGGTGGCCCGGGAGCGGGTCCGGTTGGTGGCCGACGAGATCGTCCGGCGGACCGGCCTGACCGTCGAGATCGTGCTGGGCGGCTCGACCGTACGCGGCCCGGTGCTGCTGCCCGCCGGCCCGCTCGGCCGCCCCGACCTGACCCTGCTGGAGGCCCGCACCCGCACCGGCGTGGCGGCCGAGATCGTCACCGCCGTCGACCGCAAGAACCTCCTGCTGCTCGGGTTGCTGCTGGTGGTGTGCACCCTGCTGGTCGGCAACGCGGTCTCCACCGCGGTCCGCACCCGCCGACGCGAGCTGGCCATCCTGGCCTGCCTCGGCTGGCCCGGCCGGCGGCTGAGCCTGCTGGTCCTCGCCGAGACCACCGCGCTCGGGCTGGCCGCCGGGCTGCTCGGCGCCGCCCTGGCACAGCCGCTCGGTCGGCTCGCCGAGGTACGGGTCTCCAGCACGGTGGCCCTGCTCTGCGTGCCGCTCGCGGTGCTGCTGACCGCGGTGGCCGGTGCCTGGCCCGCGCTGCAGGCCGCCCGCACCCGGTCGGCGGCGGCGCTCCAGGCGAGCGCCGTACGGGCCCGGCGGTCCACCGCGCTGCGGACCGTCGCCGCGCTCGCGGCGGCCAACCTGGTACGGACGCCGGCGCGCACCCTCGTCGGAGCGGTGAGCCTGGCCGCGGGCGTCGGCGCCGCCACGCTGATCGCCGCCGCGCTCTGGGCGTTCAACGACGGCATGGTCGGCTCGCTGCTCGGTCAGGCGGTCTCCGTGCAGGTACGCGGGGTGGACCTGCTGGCGGTCAGCGGAGTGCTGCTCTTCGGGGTGCTCGGCGTGGCCGACGTGCTCTACCTCAACGTGCGGGAACGGGCCGCGGAGTTCGCCACGCTCCGGGCCATCGGGTGGCCGGACGCCACGCTCAACCGGCTGCTGGTCTACGAGGCACTCGGCGTCGGGGCGCTCGGCTGCGCCCTCGGGGTCGGCGGCGGCCTCGGCTCGGTCGTCCTGCTGGTCGGTCGAGTGGACGGCCGGTTGGCGGCGTTGGCGGTGGCGGCGACCGCGGCGGCGCTGCTGCTGACCGTGCTCGCCGCGCTGGTCCCGGCGATCCTCATCCGGCGGCTACCGACCGCCGTCTTGCTCGGCGAGCAGTGAGCAGCCCGGGGCGGGGCACAGGAACACTTCAGCCTCCACCTGATGGAGCATCCCCGAAACCGAGTTCCCCGGTGCATACAGCGCGATAATTTCGCGATATGGGCATCACCGGGGGGATAGCGTGCGTCATTCTGACCATCGTCCTTGTGGCGTACATCGTGCTCCTGGCGGTGCGTTACGGGTTCGGCCCGAAGAAACCACCACCGCCGTCAGAGCCGGAGGATTGAACGGTCGCGGCCGCAGCCCGGCGCCGGGTCACCCGCGCAGGAAGTAGAGGATGGTCATGGTGGCGGCGGTGGCCAGGATGATGCCGCGCAGTAGCCGGGCGGAGAGGCGACGCGCGACGTGGGCGCCGGCGAAGCCTCCGGCCACCGCGCCGGTCAGCATCGTGGCGAGCGGGAGCGGGTCGTTCAGGGCGTCCGAGGCGACGAGGAAGAACGCGGTCGCGGTCAGGTAGACGGCGGTGACCTGGGCGACTCGGGCCGGGTTGCTGCTCGCGGTGTCGAGCCCGAGGCCGATCCCCCACAGGGCCAGCATGAGGATGCCTACGGCGCCGCCGAAGTATCCGCCGTAGATCGCCAGCAGGAACTGCCCGAGCAGGATCGCGCGGCTGCCGAGGTCGAGCGGCCGGCCCAGCGCGGCGGTCAGGGCACGGGTGAGCCGACGCCCGAACGCGAGGACCAGCGTGCCGAAGGCGAGCAGCCACGGCACCGCGGCGTCGAACGTCGCGGAGGGCAGCGCCAGCAGCAGCACGGCCCCGATCCCGCCGCCGAGCACGCTGGCCGTGGTGAGCGCGGTCAGGGAGGTCTTCCCGACCGGGCCGAGCTCTCTGCGGTAGACCCAGGCGCTCACCACGGACCCGGGTACGAGGGCGACGGTCGTCGAGGCGTTCGCGGTGACCGGCGGCACGCCGACGGCGACGAGGGCGGGCAGCGCCACGAAGGTCCCCCCGCCGCCGATCGCGTTCAGCGCCCCGGCGGCGAGGCCGGCGAACATCACGAGCATCATCTCCGGCATGAAGCCGAGCATCACCGCGCCGCCGGCGCCGCACAATGCGCTATCGACGTAGCCAGCCTTAGGCTGTGCCATAGGCTGAGCGGGATGCGGTACGACCTGGACGACCTACGCCTCTTCCTGCACGTCGTCGCCGAGGGTTCGATCACCTCGGGCGCCGGCCGGATGCACCTGAGCCTCCCCTCGGCGAGCGCCCGGGTACGTGCGCTCGAACAGAGCGCCGGAGTGGCGCTGCTGATCCGGGGCCGGCGGGGCGTCCGCCCCACCCCCGCGGGCACCGCGCTCGCGCGGCACGCCCGAGACGTCCTCACCCAGACCGCGCGGCTCGACGGCGCCGTCGCGAGCTACCGTCGCCCTCCGGCCGAGCCGCTGGTCCTGCTCGCCGGGGGTTCGGCGATGCACCGGCTGGTGCCGCTGGCCCTGGTCTCGTTCCTCCGGGAACATCCCGACGCCGACGTGGCCATCGCCGAGTGCCGCACTCCGGAGATCGTGCGGAGGCTCGCGGACGGTCAGGCGGACCTGGGCATCGTCCTCGACGGCGAGGCGCGCGACTGCGGTTTGGCGACCGAACCCCTCGGCGACGACTCACTCGTGGTCATCGGGCAGGCCGGCGGCGTCCTCGCCGGGCGGACCGCGCTGCCCTACAGCGAGGTCGCCGAGCACCCGCTCGTCGGTCTCGACGCCGGGGCGTCGCTGCGACGGTGGATCGAGAAGCACGTGGGCGCGCACGCCCCCGTCCCCCGGTACCGCACCAGCGTCGCCAACCTGAACACCGTCGTCGCGCTCGCCGCCGCCGGCGTGGGGTTGGCCGTCGTGCCGCGTCGTGCCGTCGACCCGAACCAGCCGCTGGCGATGTGCGAACTCCAGGAGCCCTGGTCACGCCGGCACCACCTACTGGCCTGGGGTACGAAGGCGGAGACGGCGTCCGGGGTCACCGGCGCGCTCGCGAAGCATCTGCGCCGCGCTGCGCTGTCGGACGCTAGCAGCTGAGCCTGGACCCGCGTCGGTCGGCAGCGCGTGGTCGAACTCTCTGGCGCCTGTCGCCATACACCGAGTTCAGTGGCGACCAGCAGCAACGCCAGGACGGCGAGGGCCGGTGCGCCTCGTCGATCAGGTCCGGCGCCGCGCAGACAGCGCCGGACCTGATGCGGATCAGGCACCCGCGGCGATGGTGTCCCAGAACGAGCACTGGTGCTCGGCCGCCAGATCGACGTTGCCGGTGCGATCGGCGGCGAAGAGCCGGTGGTACGGCGTTGCCGCGTTCGGGCGTACGGCCGGCCAGGGCGCCCGCCCGGTGGCCGCGAAGCGCGCCCAGGCGCTGATCATGTCGGCGGCCAGCTCCGGTTGCACCGTGCCGACCGTCAGGAAGTCGGCGACGTCGAAAAGGTACGGCAGCTCGTACCCGTGCGCGGCGCCCCACGGGTAGTCCGCGGTCAGCGCCGGTCCGTGCGTCTCGGCGAACTCGTAGCCGTAGGTCGGCGCGTGCCGGGCGAGCAGGCGCTGGGTGGTGAGGGTCGGGCAGGCCCAGATCCGGTCGGTGGCAACCGCCGCCCACGCCAGGCCCGGCGTCTCGTACGCTCCGAGCGGGTAGTGCGCGGCCACCTGTTGCGCCTGACCGCCGAACGCCGCCCCGAGCATCGCCTCGTAGTCGGCGGCGGTGTAGGCGCCTCGGGTGATCTCGAGGACGCCGAGGATTCCTCGGTGCTCGTCATGGTTGTTGCCGGCCAGCACCGGAACCCGCTGCGCCGTCCCGGCCCGCAACGCCGCCGCCGGCGAGACCGGTAGCAGCGCCGTCCCGTACGCCGGGGTGATGAACGCCTCGACGCCGGTTCCGGTCGTCGCGTTGAGCAGCACCACCGGATCCTCGGCGCGCAGGCAGGCGAGCGCCTCTCCGGCAGGGCAGCCGAGCGTGGCGGCGAGAGCCGAGCCGGTCTGCTCGACCTTCGCGCGGGGGCTGAACTGCGATCCGGCCTCGATGCCCGGCAGGAAGAGTGCGTCCGGCCAGTCGGTCAGGCACGATCCGGACTGCATGATCGCCTTGTCGAAGAGGCCGCGGGCGGACGGCGAGGTGAGCTGTGCGCAGACGCTCTCCGCGCCCGCCGACTGGCCGGCGAGGGTCACGTTCCGGGGATCACCGCCGAACGCGGCCGCGTTACGCCGCACCCAACGCAGCGCTGCCTGCTGGTCCTGAAGACCGAAGGTGCCGGACCCCGCCAGCGCGGGCAGCCCCAGGTAGCCGAACACCCCGAGCCGGTAGTTGATCGTCACCACGACCAGGTCGCCCTGGGTGACGAGTCGGGTCGGGTCGTAGTCGGCGCCCGAGCCGTTCTGGAAGCTACCGCCGTGTACGAACACCAGCACCGGGTGTGGGCCGGGCGTGGTGGGCTTGGTGACGCTCAGGTAGAGGCAGTCCTCGACCCCGACCGGCGACCCGAAGATCGGGTTCTGCGCGCACTTCTCGTGCGGTTCGCGCCCGTCGCGAATCCCGGACCAGGCGGTCACCGGTTGCGGAGCACGCCAGCGACGGTCACCGGTCGGCGGCGCCGCGTACGGCACCGCGTGAAAGGTCCGGTAGCCGTCGCCGGTCACCCCGCGGATCAGCCCGCGGTCGGTCCGTACCACCGGCCCGGTCGTCGCCGGGGCGGCCGCCGCCGGGGCCGTCTGCACCGTGAGCAGCACGGTCAGCACCAGGGCGCCGCACCTGAGGATCCGCATCACGGTTCCGGGTTGGGAGTCCTTGTGCCGCGGCCGCTGTCGGCTCTGTCGAATGAGGCGTACGAGGAGGTCACGCATACCCGTCACGCTATGGACGCGCGGACGGCGCCGGCAGATTCGCCGGTACCGGGTGCGCGGTGACAAATGTCCCGGGTCGGAACGTGTGCTGCCGCACCCTTATGGTTGACCGATGGCAACGGTGAGGCAGGTTCAGATCACCTTCGACTGCGCGGAACCTGAGCGCGTCGCCCGCTTCTGGTGCGAGGTGTTGGGGTACGTCGTTCCGCCACCCCCGGAGGGCTTCGCCAGCTGGGCCGATTACAACGGCTCGCTGCCGCCAGAGCAGCAGGATGCGGCGTTCGCCTGCGCCGATCCGTCGGGGGTGGGCCCGCGGCTGTTCTTCCAGCGCGTTCCGGAAGGCAAGGTCGTCAAGAACCGGGTGCATCTCGACGTGCGCGCCGGCACCGGGCTCGTCGGAGAAGAGCGCGTGGCCGTACTCGAGGCCGAAGGCGCGCGACTGGTCGCGCTCGGCGCGACCCGCCTGGAGCTACTGCCCGCCGACGAGGAGAACGAGTCGTGCCTCGTCATGCAGGACGTCGAGGGCAACGAGTTCTGCCTGGACTGAATGACCGCTGAGGCGGCGCCTCCGCGCCGCCCGGCCAGCGAGGGTCTCCTCACCGGCCGGGCGGCGCGGGGCCGCGCCTCGGGCATCGGGGCGCGGCCGGATCAGGCCGGTCAGACAGGCTTCCTGCGGTTGCGGGCGGCCAGCAGCAGCGCCGCACCGGTGAGCAACATCGTGAGGCCGCCCGCGATGGGCAGGCCGAGCGAGGCGCCGGTGACCGGCAGGTTCGCCCGGTAGTGGAACGCAGCCTCGTTCGACCTACCACCCGGCGTCGTGACCCGGACCGCGGCGTCGCCCGCCGCGCACGGCGGCGTACGGAAGGTCAACGACCGGCCGTCCGTCGCGACGGTGACCTCAGCCGCGGCGATCGTCCGTCCGCAGAGGCCGACGGTGGTCCCTCCCGGAACGAACCCGCTGCCCCGGACGGTCACGACGGTGCCGCCCGCGGTGCCACCCTGGTTCGGGGAGAGCGACTCGATCGTCGGCGCGACCGCGACCGGGCGGTAGGCGAAGGTGCCGGCGTTCGCGGTGCCGGCCGGGAAGACCAGCGCGACGGTCGCCGGTCCCGCCGGGTTCGGCGGGGTCACCACCGTGATCGTGGTGCCGGCCGGGTTGACGGTGAAGCCGGCGCCGGCCACTCCGGCGAAGTTCACCCCGGTCGCCCCGGTGAACCCGGAACCCGTGATCGTCACGGTCGTGCCGCCGGCGGTCGGCCCCTCCCCCGGCGCCAATCCGGTCACCTCGGCGCCGCTGCCGTCGGCCAGATAGGTGTACGGCAACGGGGGCGCGGAGCCGCCGGCCGTGGTGACCACCACCGCGGCCGGGCCCGCTGCCCCCAGCGGTGTCACGGCCGTCAACGACGTTCCGTCGGTTGTCACGACCACGTTGGTGGCCGCCACGCCGTCGAAGGTCACCGTGCTGTTCGGCGCGAAGCCGGTGCCGGTGATCGTCACCTGCTGACCACCCGATTGCGGGCCGGAGGTCGGCGAGATGGACGACACCGTCGGCGGCACCGCGGACGGGCTCTGGCACGAGGCCTCCGCGAGGATCACCTGCCCGAGCGAGAACCGCACCGGTTCGACGCCGTCGAAGCCGGCGACGGAGAGCACCGCGCGCACGTTGATTCCGATCACGTTGTTCGGTGTGCCGGTGAGCTGTCGGTCGACGACGGCGTGCAGGGTGGCGCCGGTGAGGCCGGTGACGGTGACGTTCGCGCTGAACTCCTGGGCCGTGTCAGTGATGGTGATCGGCTGACCGAAGACCGTGATGTCGTCGCCGGTGGCTCCGGCGCTGGTGTTTCCGGCGCGGCACTGGGTTGTCACCCCCAGCTCGGAGACGTCCAGCACCTCGACGCCGAGGACGCTGAGCGTGAAGTCGGCGAGCTGGGACGACGCCGACGAGGTGATCTGCCCACGGGTGGCGGTGACCTCCGCGACCGTGCCGGCGGCGACCACGTTCACCGGATCGGAGACGGTGACGTCCACCGACGTCTCGTTGTTCGTACCGCCGCCGGGCGGGGCGGTCACGCTTCCGAAGGTGCCCTGGGCCTCTACCGACTCGTCGCCGGGGCCTCCGACCAGGTCGAGGACGACTCCTCGGGCGGCGGCGTCGCCCGGGGCGGCGAACGCCGGCGGTGCCAACCCCAGACCGGCGGCACCGGCCACCAGTAGTCCCACCGACGTCACCGACAGTCTTCGCCGGACAGATCCCATCGCATCCCCCGTTTGCCTCAGTCGGGCCGTGGAGCTGGATCCACGCCACCCGAAGGGCGAAACGAGACAGGGGGCGACGCGCAACGGCTTCCGCTACTCAGCGCATACGATCAGCTACTTTGCGTGCCTGCGTCCTGCGTGGTGCCGTCAGTGCTGACGCTGCGCGCCGCGTTCCGGGGCCGGCAGTTCGGCGAAGCCGGTCGGTCGTTCCTGCGAGGCGTCCGCTCCCCAACTGGCCAGCAGTCGCAGCGCCTCCTGCGACTGTGAGCCGGGCTCGGCGTGGTAGGTCGTGAGCGACTGCTCCGGATCACCGGGGAGCGCGAGGGTTTCGTAGCGCAGCGTCGAGTCGCCCACCAGCGGGTGCGACAGGCGCATCGTGCCGTACGTCTTCTTCTTGACGTCGTGGGCGGCCCACAACCTGCGGAAATCGTCGCTCTTGAGGGAGAGCTCACCGATCAGCGAGGCGAGCAGTCCGTCGTCCAGGTGCAGGCCGGCCCCCAGCCGCAGTTGTCCCACCACGTCGTACGCCTTGGACTCCCAGTCCGTGAACAGCTTTCGGGATGCGGGGTCGAGGAAGGTGAACCGGGCCCAGTTCCGCTCCTGCGGGGCGCGGGCAGCCCAGTCTCCGAAGAGGGCGGCCGCGGTCTGGTTCCACGCCAGCACGTCGGTGCGGCGGCCCCACACGTAGGCCGGCACGCCTTCCATCGCGGTGAGCAGCTCTCGCACCTCGGGCCGCACCTGCTGGCGGGGAGGTTCGGGTTGCCGCCGGGCCCGCTTGGGTCGCGCCAGGCGCAGCAGGTGGGTGTGCTCGGCGTCGGAGAGCTGGAGCACGCGGGAGATCGCGTCGAGCACCTCTCGTGAGGCGTTGCGGGCGTTGCCCTGTTCGAGTCGGGTGTAGTACGCCGCGGAGACCCCGGCGAGTTGCGCCAGCTCCTCCCGCCGCAGGCCCGGTGTGCGCCGCCGCCGGCTGTGGTCGACGAGCCCCACGTCGGCCGGCTTGAGGCGGGCCCGGCGCGTACGGAGGAACTCGCTCAGCTCCGCGCGCGGGTCGAGGGGCCGCTCCGGATCCGATTGCGGGACGGCCTGGAGGCCGCTGCCGGCGGCGCGGTGAACTGCCATTTCTCAAGTGTTGCTCGGATTCGGCGACCCAGCCTGTCCCTGCCGGTGGTAGCCATCCGAGACGTGGACGAAGCGAGTGTCTGGTTGACCCGGCGCGTCGGAAGCAGGCTCGACGGGTCCCTGAGTCACGGCTCGCGAGCCGTGGCCCGCCCCGGCCCTTCAGGTCACGGCTGCAGCGGTCCGTCCCGGCTCATGCCAGGGCGCTCCGTGCCGTGACGGGCCACGTACCGCCTGGAAAACGTCACATGAGCCGCACCAGCACCGAATCCGTAACGCCGACCCCAGCCGTCGCCCGACGGCACCGCCTCCCCGGCAAGGCCCTGCTCGGCCTCTTCCTGGCCGGCTTCGTCAGCATCCTCACCGAATGCCTCCCGGCTGGGCTGCTGCCGGAGATGAGCCGCACGCTTGACACCAGCGTCTCGCTGACCGGTCAGACCGTCACGCTCTACGCGCTCGCCACCGCGCTCGGCGCCATCCCCCTTGCGCGGGCGACGAACAAAATGCCACGCAAGCACGTCCTGCAACTCGCCCTGGGTGTGGTCGCCGTCACCAACACGCTCACCGCGCTCTCCGACGACTACCTGCTGACACTGGTCATCCGCTTCGTCGCCGGTCTGGGGACCGGACTGATCTGGCCGCTCCTCGGTGGCTACGCCGCCCGTCTCGCACCAGCGGGGCGACAGGGACGTGCCATCGCCATCGCCCTGGCCGGAACCCCGATCGGTCTTGCTCTCGGTATCCCGGTGGGGACCTGGCTCAGCGGTCTCGGCGGATGGCAGCTCGCCTTCCACGCCTCGGCCGTCGCGACCATCGCGACCATGGCCTGGGCCATGGCGACCCTTCCGAACCTGCCCGGCCGGCCGGCCGAGGCACGTTTCACGATCTCGCAGGCCCTGGTCATCCCCGGGCTGCGTACCATCCTGTTCGCGCTGGCCGCGTACATGGTCGCGCACAACATCCTCTACACGTACATCACCGACTTCCTCTCCCACGCGGGCATGGCCGGGCAGACGGGGTGGGTGCTGTTCGCGTTCGGGGTCACCTCCGTGCTCAGCGTTCTCGTGGTCGGCACGCACATCGACCGTCACCTGCGCAAGCTCGCGGTGGGCAGCACCGCGGTCTTCGCGGCCAGCGTGCTCGTGCTGGCCCTCTTCACCAACGCGCCGGTGCTGGTCTACGTCGCCGTCGCGGCGTGGGGCTTCGCGTTCGGCAGCTCCCCGAGCCTCTTCATCGGCGCGGCGATCAACGCCACAGGCGACGCCGCCGACGTCGCCCAGTCCGTCACCATCACGGTCTTCTCCGCCTCCATCGCGGTCGGCGGACTCACCGGTGGTCTCCTGATATCGGGCCTGGGCACCGCGTCGATCACCTGGGCGGCGCTGGCCCTCCTGATAGCCGCCGCGGCGACCGTCATCGGTGGCCGGAAACACGCTTTCCCTCGGAATTCCTGACGACGAAAACTCCGCAACGAGAAAACCCATCAACGGAGAGCCCAATTTCAACAAAAAAGATTCCCGAACAGTGCCATTGATTCTTCACGGGCGCCGGCGCGTGAACCGGACGCATCCGCACACCGTTCAAACGTCGGAAACCCGGCCTCCGCAGGGATAATAGGGATCGTTGTTACACGGACGGGTCCCAGGCGATGAGCTGGTCGAAGATGCGACGATCGCCGCCCAGCTCCAGCTTCAGAGAATCCGGCGGTATACGGCCGTAAAAGAACAGGACCAGGTCACTGGCCGTGCCCCGGGCGGAGGCGTCGGCCGGGTCCGGGGCCTCGCCGACAGCGGGCTCGCCGAGGCGGGCGACCCGTGCCCCGTTGCGGGACAGCCGAAGGCGCCAGGAGCGGCCCTCAGTGGCGTGGTAATCGACGACGGCGGGTTCGTGCGGCCAGGCGACATCCGTCGAGCAGAGGGTGAACTGGCAGTCGTCGAACCCGTCGAGGGCGACCTCGTCCGGCAGCGGCTCCGGGTTTCCCACAGTGAGCTGGACATCGTAGGTGTGCACCGCGATCTCGGGGACCTGTCGCCGCGCCCAGGCACCAGAGGTTTGGGGTGACTGCGAGTCACCCCACCACGTCCAACAACCGCGGTCCGGGCCAGCCTCACGCAGCGCGCTCGTCAGTCGCTCGACGGACTCGGTCCACCAGGCCAGCAGAGCCTCGCGTTCCCGAGGCGCGCCCATGCCGTCCTCCCAAGCTGACTTCTCCGGGGGCGCGTCTGCAGGCCCTGCGGCGACGATGGCGGCTGATTTGCGCCGGCCCATGCCCACGTGTTGCACGAGATCGAACAGCGTCCGCTCGGGATGGGTCGGAACCTGCATGTCGAGGCTGGGCGCCGCCGCGACCGCGGCGCGGAAGGCGGTCGACCGTTCGCCGATCAGCCGCAGATGATCAGCGAACGTGAGGAACTCGTGCACCCCGGCTTTCTAGCACTGCGCTCCGACAACCGGACAGCGATTTTCGCCGCCGACACGGCGGGCGCCGCGGCACTGGCGCGCCAGCGTTCCACCTGCCGCGACCTGCACCGTCACGATGAAAAAGGCTCACTGCATGTGCGGATCGGCCGGCTACCGATGTGGCCCCGGTCCTTCGGTCGCTGCACGGCCCGGTCGGCCCGTATCACACGATGGGTAGGCCGCAGGCAGTCGCGGGCAGATCGCAGGGGGCCGCCGGAGGGCGTCCCACGTCAACCGTGGCGCGGGAAGGCCGGCGCCCCGCCGCCTCGGCGAGCAGCGTCCGCAGCCCCTCGGGAAGGCCGGCGCTGCCGGTGATCGGCCGGGCGAACGCCAGCCGGACGTCGACATACCCGCCGAGGGCCTCCGCACGGAGCACCACGCCGGCGGTGTCGACAGCGACCGGCACGACCCGCGTCGACGCGGCGGTCAACGCCGGGTCGACGAGTGTCGCGAGCCGGTCGAGGACATCGCGGTGGTGCCGGCTGAGGTGTTGCAGGTGTACGGCTTCGGTGGCGGCGAGCGGGTCCGGACGCGCGGCACGGTAGGCGGTGATACTCGTCGTGGCTTCGCTGTCGTCGCGGGTGACGCGGACGTCGGCCGGTTCCACCGCCCACAGCGCGACGGGGGGCAGGTCGAGCAGGGACAGGAGGGTGTCACCGTCGCACGAGTCCAGACTCGCGGGGTCGAACCGGCGGACGATGCCCCGCATCGACACCTTGGCTCGGACGCGGGACCGGACGGCGACGGGGACGAGTTGCGTGACGTCGAGCCGTACCGCCCCTGGACGGCCACGCGCGGCGACCAGAAGGCCACCGGTGCGGGTCATCGCGTCGATCGCGAGGACCACTTGACCGTCGGGCAGGACGACGTGGGAGTCGATGAGGTCGACGGTGCTGTCACCGAGTCCCAGCCGGAGCGACGAACTGGTGGACAGGGCTGAGCGTGCTGTCACGGCGTTCGGGTCGGGTGAGGCTTCGGGCGCTCCCGCCGCTGGCACCTCCGCTGTCGCGTCGACGCCAGCGGCGTGCGCCAGCTCCGCCGGCCGCCCGGCTGGATGGAGCGCCATGTCAGTCCCCTCGGCCAGATAGTGCAGGTCAACTCGGCCCAGGGCATGACTTTAGTAGGTAAGGCTTACCTATGACAACGTGACTCCGGCCCCTGCTGTCTTCGTCAGGGCGCTGTCACGTCGGGATGATCAGCGTCGTGCGGCGATCAGCCGGGCTGGTACGTGAGGCAGTCGCTGGCGGTAGCGCCGGGACCGACGGTGATGGACTCGGCCGTGCAGGCGAGGTTGGTGTTGTAGACACACTCGGAACGCGCGCACGCGCCGACAGCTCCGGTCACCTCCGCGATCCCGCCGCTCACCGACGACTCCACGAACGTCGCGCAGGACGCGGCGTCACCCGTCGAGGCGACGGTGATCGCCGGAGCGTGACAGCCGTTGTCATTGAAACTGCATGCCGTAGCGGCGCATTCACGCACCGGGGGCGATTGCAGCAGGGTCTTCATGGTGCCCTCCACGCTCTCGAGGTCCACGGGAGATGAGCGCGCCGGTCAGGCGACTCGCATGCCAGCTTGTAATTGCCACTGAGCGGGAGAACCAAACCGCCGCCGGCAAGCATCCTCCATCCCATTTCGAATAGCGCCACCCTAGCAGCGGACCGTTGCCGCAGCCGCCCTCCGCCAATTTGATGGAGTGTCGTTATCCGAGAAAGCAAGCCTTACCTTAATTAGGCGAGTCTTGCTTTACCGGGGGGGCAATAGGCGTACCAATAGCCCCGATCTTGTCAACGCGGCGAGAAACGCGGAGCCCGGCATCTGTTGCCGACCGGGGCGACAACCGGCCACCCGGAGCACGCGGCGCAGGCGTGACGACGACACTCCGCAGCGGCGGACGATCAACCAGTCCCCCTGCGCAGCGGACTCTGCTCCCCCGCCGCCGGCCACCGCTCGGCCGCACCGGTCGTCCGGCTGCGGTCGCTCGACGACGACCGCGCCCGCGCCTCGGCAGATGCCTATGCGGCGCGCCACGGACTTCGTGCATCTGCCGGAAGACGATCAATCGCCCTTTTCGTAGCGTGCGGTGATGGTCGCGCCGGCGCGTCAGAAGCGCGTGCCCGCAGGCCGGAGGAGGAGGGAAGCCGTGAGGACGATCATTTCGGTCGGCGCGGTGATGACGATGCTTGCCGTGTCGGCGCCGGCGATCGCCGCCGAGCCGGTGAAGACGCCGAGGGTCACCGTGGCGGGTGGGGTCACCCAGCCGGTGTTCGGCTACGCCGATGCGATCCGCGAACGGGTCTGGGTCGACAGTGACTTCGACAGCGACCGCGACGGCGTCAAGGACGTCATCCGTGTCGACCTCATCCGGCCGGCCGCCACCGAGGACGGCCTGAAGGCGCCCGTCATCATCGACAACAGTCCGTACTACGCGACGCTGGGACGCGGCAACGAGTCGGAACTCAAGGAGGACGTCGACGGTGACGGCCTCCTCGACCGGTGGCCGCTCTTCTACGACAACTACTTCGTGCCCCGCGGCTACGCGGTCGCGCTCGTCGACATGGCCGGCACGGCCGGCTCCACCGGCTGCCCGACGATCCAGGGCGCCAACGAGAACGCCACCGGGCCGGCCGTGGTCGACTGGCTCAACGGCCGGCGGAGCGCGCACGACGCCGACGGCGATCCGGTGGTGGTCGACTGGCACAACGGCAAGTCGGGGATGATCGGGAAGTCGTACGACGGATCCCTGGCGATGGCCGCGGCGGTCTCCGGCGTGAAGGGCCTCTCCACAGTCGTTCCCATCGCCGGGCCGTACAACTACTACGACTACACCCGCGGCAACGGCATCGTCACGCGCGGCAACAACTATCTCGGGTCACTCGCCCGGACCATCACGGATGACGATCCGGCCCGCCAGGCCAGGTGCGCCCCGGTCTGGGACGAGATCGCGGCCGGCGACGGCGACGAGCACGGCGACTACACGCCGTTCTGGACCGAGCGCAACTACCTGGACGACGCCGCGAAGATCAAGGCCAGCGTCTTCCTCGTGCACGGCATCCAGGACGACAACGTCCGAGCCGACCACTTCAGCAAGTTCTGGCAGGCGCTGAAGAAGTACGACGTGCCGCGCAAGCTGTGGACCGGCCGGGTCGGGCACATCGACCCGTTCGAGTTCCGCCGGGAGGTGTGGGTCGACACGCTGCACCGCTGGTTCGACTACTGGCTCCAGGGCGTCAACAACGGGATCACGCGCGAGCCGAAGGTCGACGTGGAGCCGTCCGCCGGCGTCTGGGAGCAGCACGCGGACTGGCCGATCCCCGGCACGGGCAACGTGAACATCTTCATGCGCCCCGGGACGGCCGACAGCGCCGGGAACCTCGCGCTCACTCCGGCCAAGGGCGCCCCGACGACCCGTTCGTTCGTCGACAACCCGAGCCAGACCGAAGCCACGATGATGAACAACCCGGAGCAGGCGAACGGGAACCGCCTGGCGTTCCTGTCGCCGCCGCTGGCGAAGGACCTGCGCATCTCCGGCACCCCGGTCATCAACCTCACCGCGTCGTCGAGCCTCGATCAGGGCTACTTCGGCGCGATGCTCGTCGAGTACGGGCCGAGCCGCCAGAACAGCCGATCCGGTGACGGTGTCGTCCAGACCACGCTGCCCGAGGAGTGCTACGGCGAGTCGAGCCCGACCGACGACGGCTGCTACCGGCCGATCGCGTACCGGCCGGCCGACGTCACGCAGTGGCGGGTGACCAAGGGCATCCGCGACGGGCAGAACCGGGACTCGGTCTCGTCGCCCAAGCCCATGACGCCCGGCAAGATGTACGAGATCAGTATTCCGATGCTGCCGGAGGATTACGTCTTCTCCGCCGGCAACCGGATCGGCGTCATCATCGTCGGCAGCTACCGCAGCTACTCGGCCCAGACGCTCTCCTCGCTACCGGCGATCACCGTCAACACCAAGGTCAGTCACCTCTCCCTGCCGGTCCTCGGCGGTCAGCAGGCCGCCCGCCGCGCCGGGATCCCGCACCGCTGACGATTCGCCGGCCCGCGACAACCAGTGACGCAACCGGAGGGGCACCCTCGCGAGAGGGTGCCCCTCGCGTCGTGCGGGGCAGACCTTGACGGCATCGAACACCACCGGAAAGCATTGTGAAATGTCGATGCTTAGATCTGTTCTCAGCAAGGTCGTCGCCGTCGCGGGGGTGCTCGCCGCCACCGTGGCGGCCGCTCCCGCCTCGGCCGCGCCGCCGGAGTACACCACCGCCGAGGCGGGCAACCCGATCGTGGCCGGGTGGTACGCCGATCCCGACGTGGCGATCTACAACAACCGCTTCTACGTCTTCCCGACCGCGTCCCGCCCGTACGCGGAACAGACCTACCTCGACGCCTTCTCCTCGACCGACCTGGTCAACTGGACCAAGCACCCGAACGTCCTCACCACCGCGAACGTGAGCTGGGCGCGGTACGCGGTCTGGGCGCCCGCCCCGATCGCCCGCAACGGCAAGTACTACCTGTACTTCGCCGCCAACGACATCCAGAGCAACAGCGAGCTCGGTGGAATCGGGGTGGCGGTGGCCGACCGGCCCGAGGGGCCGTACAGCGACGCGATCGGGCGCCCGCTGATCGCGCAGTTCGTCAACGGCGCCCAGCCGATCGACCAGGACGTCTTCATCGACGACGACGGGCAGGCGTACATCTACTACGGCGGCTGGCGGCACGCCAACGTCGCCAAGCTGAACGCCGACATGACGAGCCTCGGCACGTTCGACGACGGCACCACGTACAAGGAGATCACTCCGAGCGGGTACGTCGAGGGTTCGCAGATGTTCAAGCGGAACGGCAAGTACTACCTGATGTGGTCGGAGGGCGGCTGGACGGGGCCCAACTACTCGGTGGCGTACGCGATGGCCGACTCCCCCATCGGCCCCTTCACCCGCCTCGACCGGGTGCTGGCGCAGGATTCCGCGGTGGCGCGCGGCGCCGGGCACAATTCGGTGCTGAACATTCCGGGCACCGACACCTGGTACATCTTCTACCACCGCCGGCCGCTCTCGGAGACCGGCGGCAACGCGCGGCAGGTCGCGTACGACCGGATGAACTTCAACCCCGACGGCACGATCCAGCCGGTGAAGATGCTCGTGAAGGACAACTTCGCCGACGGCAACGCACTCGGCTGGAAGACGTACGGCGGGGCCTGGTCGGTCAGCGGCGGCCAGTACCGGACGAGCGCCTCCTACGGCGGCAAGTCACTGCTCGACGACAACCACGTGAACGCGACCTACGACGTCGACGTCCGGGTCACCTCGGGCATCGGCGACGCCGGGCTGGTGTTCCGGGCCTCCAACGCGGGAACCGGGACCGACGCCTACCGCGGCTACTACGCCGGCATCACCCCGGCTGGGCGGGTGATCCTCGGCCGGGCCGACAACAACTGGACGCTGCTCGGCTCGGCGCCGCTGCCGGTCGTCGCCGGCCAGAGTTACCACCTGCGGGTGGTGGCCGTCGGTTCGTCGATCAAGGTGTACGTCGGTGACCTGACCACACCGAGGATCTCGGTCACCGACGCCACCCACCCGTCCGGCAAGTCGGGAGTCCGCGTCTACAACGCGGCCGCCGCCTTCGACAACGTCGCTGTCACAAACCAGTAGGCGCCGGGCCGCCGGTTCCCAGTTCGCGGTGGTCGGGTGCGATTCACCGGTCCACGACGGAGCGCCCCCGGCAGTACTGGGGACCGGCGGCTCATGGGCCGACCATTGTCACCGTCTGTCGAGGACCCTGCGCCCCGCCGCGTTCATACCGCTCGCCCGTGACCCGAGTAACAGAATGCTTCTTTCATAATTGCGGCGCAAAGTGCCCTAATTCGCAGGGAATCTGGCTGTTGACCATTGTCGCGCGGCGTCCCTAGGGTCCGTGAAGTATTTCGGCCGGGTTACGGCCGCTTCGGGCAAGGATGGGACAGACAAATGAACAGTGGTGGCCGAAGGCCGACGCTGAGAATCGGACTGGCGACGACGACAGCCCTCGTACTCTCCGCCGGGCTCCTCGCGGCGCCCGCGCGCGCGGCCGAGCCGGTGGCTCCCGCCGCACCCGCGGCCATGACCGCGGTCTCCGAGCGGGCCGGGCAGGTGGTGAAGTCCCCCGACGGTTCGCTGGGCGTCGCGATCAGCGCCGAGGACGGCCGGCTCACCTACAGCGTCACGAACCACGGGAAGGTGGTCGTCGGCGCTTCCGGGCTCGGCATCGACCTGGCGGGACGGCCCAGCCTGACCCAGGCGATGAGCATCGAGTCCGTCGAACGCCGCACGATCGACGAGACGTGGAAGCCGCTCTGGGGCACGGACGCCAAGGTCCGCAACCACGCGCGTGAGCTCACGGTCCACGCCGTGCAGGCCGACACGGGATTCCGGCTGGACGTCGTCGTACGCGTCTTCGACGACGGCGTCGGGTTCCGCTACCACATCCCGGCCCAGGCGGGGCTGGACGCCTACACCGTGACCGCCGAGCGGACCGAGTTCGGTCTGGAGCCCACCGCCAGGAGCTGGTCCATCGCCGCCGGCAAGGACTGGAACGCCGACGAGCAGCACTACCGCGACCAGCCGCTGTCGGCCGTACCGACCGCGCAGACGCCCATCACGGTGGCGACCGGCAACACCTACCTGGTGGTGCACGAAGCCGACCTGACCGACTACCCGAGCATGACGCTGAAGGCAGTGCCGGGTCAGCCGGGCCGGTTCTCCAGCGACCTGATCAGTCTGCCGGACGGCACGAAGGCGAAGCTGCGCGGCGAGTTCTCCACCCCGTGGCGGACGCTGACCATCGGTGAGCGGCCCGGGGACCTGGCCGAGTCCCACCTGATCGAAAACCTGAACGACCCGTGCGGGATCTGCGCCGGCGACACGTCGTGGATCAAGCCCGCCACGTACGTCGGTGTGTGGTGGGAGCTTCAGCGCCGTCAGACCACCTGGAACTACGGGCCGAATCACGGGGCCACCACCGCTCGCCTGAAGCAGTACATCGACCTGGCGAAGCGGGCCGGTTCGAAGTTCGTGCTGGCCGAGGGGTGGAACACGAACTCCGGTGGCGCCTGGGCGAACCAGGACTTCCTCACCCCGCAGCCCGACTTCGACCTGCCCGCGGTGCTCGACTACGCCGCGCAGAACGGTGTGCAGTTCATCGCGCACAACGAGACGCGGGGCGACGTCGACTACTACGACGCGCACCTCGAGGAGATCTTCTCCCGGTACGAGGAGCTCGGGATCCACGCGATCAAGACCGGCTACGCCACCAAGTTCCTGCTCGGCGGGGTGAACCGCAGCCACTACGACCAGGAGGCCGTCCGGCACTACCAGCGGGTCATCGACGCCGCGGCCCGCCACCACATCACGATCGACGCCCACGAGGCGATCAAACCGACCGGCCTGGCCCGCACCTACCCCAACATGATGACCGGCGAGGGCGTCGCGGGGATGGAGCAGCAGAACTACAAGGGCGCGAGCGGCAACCCGCCGGCGCAGGCCACGATCCTTCCGTTCACCCGGTTCATGGGCGGCCCCGCCGACTACACCCCGGGCGTGCTGAACGTGACCTGGGACCCGGGCAAGCTCGGCACCCGCGTCCAGACCACCTCGGCCGCCCAGCTGGCGCTCTCCACGATCTTCTACAGCCCGCTGCAGATGCTCGCGGACACCCCGGAGAACTACGCCGCGCACCCGGGCTTCGCGTTCCTGAAGGACCTGCCCACCACCTGGGACGAGAGCCGGGTGCTCGACAGCGCCATCGGCGACTACACGACGACGGCCCGACGTCACGGCGACACCTGGTACCTCGGTGCGATCACCGACGAGAACGACCGGGTCCTGAAGATGCCCCTGTCGTTCCTGTCCCACGGCGAGTACGTGGCCGAGATCTACGCCGATGCGGCCGAGACGACCTGGCGCGGGAACCCGCTGCCGATCGAGATCAGCAAGGTGCTCGTCCGTTCGTCGACCGCGCTCACCATGTCGCTGGTCGCCGGCGGTGGACAGGCCGTCCGGATCCGACCGGCGACCGCGCAGGACCGCCGTACGCTCGACCGGTACGACCCGCCCCGCGTGAGCTTCGGCGCGGCGGACGCCACGCTGGACGCGCAGACGCAGCAGCTGACCGTGACCGCGTCGCTGGCCAACACCGGAAGCACCGTGGCGGCCGTCCCCGCCCAACTGTTCCTCGACGGGCGTGCCGTCGGTGAGCCGCGGACCGTGCGGGTCGCCGGGAACGGCAGCGGCGCCGTCGAGCTGACCCTGCCCGCGAGCCAGGTCCCGGACGACGACTTCAAGGTCGCAGTCGGTGCGCCGAACGGCGCGCGCGGTAAGTCCGTCCGGGTCGTCCAGACCCGGTCGACGCTGGAGCTGATTCGTCAGCTGCAGAAGTCCCGGCAGCTGACGCGGTCGGCGCTCACGACGCTGCAACACCGGCTGAACCAGGCCGAGTCCGAGCTGCGGCACGGCGATGTGACGGGACGGCTGCTCGCCCTCCAGGACCTGCGCCTGGAGCTCTACCGCCTGCCGGTGCCGGAGGTGAGCGTGCCGGCGCGGGCCGCGATCGACGACCTGCTCACCGTGCGGCTCGGCGACGCTCGCGGGCTGCTCGCCATCGCCGGGGACGTACGACTGGCCACCGACGACGGGACCATCGCCCCGGCGCTGTCGCAGCGGCTGCTTGACGAGATCGCCGCGGCGGCGCGTTCGGCTTCCGCGAGCGACAGCACGGCGATGCGCACGGCGCTCGACCGGCTCGCTGCCCTCGTCACGGCCGCCCCGGCCGGACAGATCGCCCCCGACGTCGCGGCGGAGCTGCTCGCCTCCACCGGCGCGATCGCCGCCGGTCCCCGCAGCCACGAGGCGGAGGCCGCTCAGCTGCTCGGCGCGGCGTGTCTGCGGACCGATCACACCGGTTACACCGGCAGCGGATTCGTGGCGTGTCTGAAGACCAAGGAGAGTGGTCTGCGGTTCAACACCGCCGTGGCGGCGGACGGCGACTACACGCTCCGAATCCGGTACGCCAACGCCATGGGTGCCACCCAGACCATGACCCTGAGCAGCGGGGCGTCGTCAGTCGTGCTGCGGCTGCCGACGCTCGCGAACTGGGACACCTGGTCCGAGTACACCGTCGAGCTCCCGATCGCTGCGGGTGACGCCGTGAACATCGTGTTCGGGCCCACCGACAACGGCAACGTCAACGTCGACTCGATCACCCTCGAGCCGGATCTGGGTGTCGTTACGCACGCCTGAGCCGGAGGTGGGAGGGCCGGCCCGTCGGGGCCGGCCCTCCCGTCGTTTCCGTCCGCCGTGGCCGTGGAGTGCATGCTCGGCGGGTGCCGGCGTCGTGACCGTCGGAGTTCCTGACAGTGGGCGAGCCCCGGTCGATCCTGGTGGATCGGCCGGGGCTCGTCAGTTGGTGCAGGGTCAGGCGATGTCGAACCGGTCGAGCTCCATGACCTTGGTCCAGGCCGCGACGAAGTCGGTGACGAACTTCTCGCGGGCGTCCTGGCTGGCGTAGACCTCGGCGAGGGCGCGCAGCTGGGAGTTGGAGCCGAAGATGAGGTCGACCGCGGTGGCGGTCCACTTCACCTTGTCGGTGGCCAGGTCGCGGATCTCGTACACGTGCTCGTCGGACTCCGACGCCTTCCACCGGGTGCCCGGGGAGAGCAGGTTGGCGAAGAAGTCGTTGGTGAGCACGCCGGGCCGGTCGGTGAGGACGCCGTGCTGCGCGCCGCCGACGTTGTTGCCGAGCGAGCGCAGGCCGCCGATGAGGACGGTCATCTCCGGGGCGGTCAGGTTGAGCATGTAGGCGCGGTCGATGAGCAGCACCTCCGGCTGGGTCTTCTCGCCGGGGCGCAGGTAGTTACGGAATCCGTCGGCGCGCGGCTCGAGGACCCGGAACGACTCGACGTCGGTCTGCTCCTGGGTGGCGTCGGTGCGGCCCGGGTGGAACGGCACGGTCACCTCGACGCCGGCGTCACGCGCCGCCTTCTCGACGGCGGCCGAGCCGGCGAGCACGATCAGGTCCGCGAGCGAGATCTTCGCGCCGCCGGCGGCGTTGAACTCCCGCTGGATGCCCTCGAGGGTCTCCAGGACCGTCGCGAGCTGCTCGGGCTGGTTGACCTCCCAGCTGCGCTGCGGCTCGAGGCGGATCCGCGCGCCGTTGGCGCCGCCGCGCTTGTCGGTGGAGCGGTAGCTGGCGGCCGAGGCCCAGGCGGTGGAGACCAGCTGGGCGGTGGTGAGACCGGACTCCAGGACCTTCGCCTTGAGGGCGGCGACGTCGGCGTGACCCACGAGCTCGTGGTCGACGGCCGGCACCGGGTCCTGCCACAGCTGGGGCTCGGCGACCCACGGCCCGAGGAAACGGTCGATCGGGCCCATGTCGCGGTGCAGCAGCTTGTACCAGGCCTTGGCGAAGGCCAGCGCGAACTCGTCGGGGTTCTCCAGGAACCGGCGGGAGATCTTCTCGTACGCCGGGTCGACGCGCAGCGACAGGTCGGTCGTGAGCATCGTCGGCTTGTACTTCTTCGCCGGGTCGAACGGGTCCGGGATGATCTCCGGGGCGTCCTTGGCGACCCACTGCTTGGCGCCGCCGGGGCTCGTGGTGAGCTCCCACTCGAAGCCGAAGAGGATCTCGAAGAAGCGGTTGCTCCACTGCGTGGGCACGTCGGTCCACGTCACCTCAAGGCCGCTGGTGATCGTGTCCGCGCCCTTGCCGCTGCCGTGGGTGCTGAGCCAGCCCAGGCCCTGCGACTCCAGCGAGGCGCCCTCGGGCTCGGGGCCCACGTGGTCGTCGGCGACGGCGGCGCCGTGGGTCTTGCCGAAGGTGTGGCCGCCGGCGATGAGGGCGACGGTCTCCTCGTCGTTCATCGCCATCCGGGCGAAGGTCTCGCGGATGAAGTGCGCCGCGGCGGCCGGGTCCGCGTTGCCGCGGGGGCCTTCCGGGTTGACGTAGATCAGACCCATCTCGGTCGAGCCGACGCCGGCCACCATCTCCTTCTCGGAGGCGTAGCGCTCGTCGCCGAGCCAGGTGTCCTCCGGGCCCCAGAAGATCTCCTCGGGCTCCCAGACGTCTTCGCGGCCGAAGCCGAAGCCGAAGGTCTTGAAGCCCATCGACTCCAGGGCCACGTTGCCGGCGAGCACGAGCAGGTCGGCCCACGAGATCCTCTGGCCGTACTTCTGCTTGACCGGCCACAGCAGCCGGCGGGCCTTGTCGAGGTTGGCGTTGTCCGGCCAGCTGTTGAGCGGGGCGAACCGCTGGCCACCGTCGCCGGCGCCGCCGCGGCCGTCCTGGATGCGGTAGGTGCCGGCGGCGTGCCAGCTCATCCGGATCATCAGACCGCCGTAGTGGCCGAAGTCGGCCGGCCACCATTCCTGCGAGGTGGTGAGGACCTCGGCGATGTCCTGCTTGAGGGCCTCGACGTCGAGCTTGGCGAACTCCTTGGCGTAGCTGAAGCTCTCCCCCAGCGGGTTGCCCTTCGGGGAGTGGGCGTGCAGCACCGAGAGGTCGAGCTGGTTGGGCCACCAGTCCCGGTTGGTGCGCGGACGGCCGCCGGTCTTCGGCGTCGGCGAGTCGATCGCCGGGTTCTCGCTCTCGCTGCCGTGCGCGGTCACGGAGTCGTGTGCGACCGGGCAGCCGGCCGCCTCCTTCTTGTCCACACCCTGCGCGCTGGAGGGGGTGTAGTCCTCGGTGTCGCTCATTTACTTCCTTCCGAACTGGCGGATCGTTGGGAGGTGCGTTCGGTCGCGCAGTCGGGGCAGGTGCCCCAGTAGACGACCTCCGCCTCGTCGACCACGAACCCGTAGTCGTCGGAGGCGGTGAGACAGGGAGCGTGTCCCACGGCGCAGTCGACGTCGGCGATGGCGCCGCAGGAGCGGCAGACGACGTGGTGGTGGTTGTCCCCCACCCGTGACTCGTATCGGGCGGTCGCGCGGGCAGGTTGGATGCGCCGCACGAGACCGGCCTCGGTGAGTGCGCGCAGTACGTCGTACACCGTCTGGTGGGAGACCGTGGGATGGTCCGCTCGTACCAGTGAGATCACCGTGTCGGTGTCGACGTGCGGATGGTCGCGCAGCGCGGCGAGCACCGCCAGCCGGGGCCCGGTCACGCGCAACGAAGCTGCCCGCAGCTGCGCCTCGAAGCCGGACGTCATGCCCTGAACATAGCCCATTCTTCTGGAACTGTTCAAGTTTTACCGGGATCATAATCCGCACAGTTCGCCGCAAACCTGATCACCCAGGCAGGGACCGACCCGGCGGCAGCCAACCGACAGGTGGGCCCGGCGGCGGCGGGCGGCGACCCGGATCCCGGCGTCCAACGCTCGCCGACATTACCGACCATCTGGGCCACGGCAAGGCGACGCGGCAGGGACGACGACGGGAACTTTCCGTGCCGGGACCCGGGACGTTGCGGCGGCTCGAAAGATCGGGCGAGCGCGCGACCCCGGTGACACGCCAGGGCGCTCCGGACCGGAGTCCGGAGCGCCCCACCGGGTCGTGCGGTCAGGTCAGGAACCCGTGGTGAAGGTCCATGACGTGGTGAGCAGGGGGTTCCCGGCCAGGTCGCGCAGGGCGGTGGGGCCACCGGTCAGGGTGACCTCGTACGCCACGTTGGCCTGGAGTTGAACGTTCGGGTCGATCGTGAGCAGCCGGGTGGCGGGGTCGTAGCTGACCCGGGTCACCAGGACGTTGCCGTTGGAGACCCGTTTCAACTGCACGGCGGCGGCGCTGGCACCGGTGACCGCCTCGTCGAAGGTCACCGTGATGTTGCCGGTGCGGGACACGCCGGTCGCCCCCGGCTCCGGTGTCCGGGCCGTCACCTGCGGCGCGGGGCCGGTGGTGAAGGTCCAGCTCAGCTGTGTCAGGGCGTTGCCGGCGGCATCCGTGATCCCGGTCGTCAGGGTGACCCGGTACGTCGTGTCCGCAGCCAGGCCGGCGTCGGGGTTGAGGGTGAACCGCCCGACCTGACGGTTGTAGGCGACCGTGGCCGGGACCAGGGCGTTGGTGGCGGCGTTGCGCAACTGGACGGTGTTCGCGTTCACGCCGTTCACCACCTCGCTGAACAGGCCCTGGACGTTCGTCCCCCGACCGACGCCGGTCGCGCCGGGCAGCGGCCGTTCCACCGTCACCGTCGGGGGCGTCACGTCGAGGATGGGCGTGACCTCGTCGGAGAGGGCCGAGTACGCCCCCGTGCCCACCTCGTTGACCGCCGCCACCTGGAACCGGTAGGCCTGACCGTTGGTCAGGCCGGTGACCAGCAGGCTCGTCGCGCCCGCCGGGGCGGTACGCGGCTCGCCGACCTGGGTGCCCGCGGCGTTCACGACCCGGACCAGGTAGCCGGAGACCGCCGGCCCGCCGTTGTCCGCCGGTGCGGTCCAGGTGACGGTCGCCGACTCGTTGCCACCGTTCGCGGTCCCGATCGTCGGGGCCCCGGGGGTGAGCATCGTGACGGTGGTGTCGGTGAACTCCAGCCGCTCGACGTTCCGGAGCGTGTCCGTGCCGTCGCCGCCGGCGCCGCCCTGGTCGCCGGCGGGTGGCACGTTGCGGGCGTGGACCACGGTCAGCGTCCCGTCGGCGTTCGGGATGATGTCGTAGTCCGCCCGCGGTCCGGTGAAGACGGCCGTGTCGACCCCGGCCGGTCCGGTGTGCAGGATCTCCCGGACGATCACGATGTTGTGGGGGTTGAGCGCTCCACTGAACACCGCCTGGTGCAGGGTCTGCCCGGTCGGGTTCCCGGCGGCGTCGCGCAGGTACTGGCCGTTCAGGGAGGTGGTGGTGCCGATCTCCGTCGTCGCGTCGGCCGGGTTGGTCCGAACGCTGAGTCGCACGTTCAGCCAGGCGTCCCCGTCGATGATGTCGTCGGCTCCCCGGCCGGTGATCTCGTCACTGCCACCACCGCCGAGCAGGATGTTGCCGCCGCCGAAGCCACAGACCGCGGCGGACGGGCTGACCTCCGGCGGGCTGGCGACGCACGCGGTGCGACCCGCCACGAGCGACCGCAGACCCTTGATCCGGTCGATGCCCTCCTCGGTCAGTACGTTGGAGCCCCAGGGCGTGTTCAGCTCCAGGTCCTGTTCGAGCGGGACCAGGTCGTCTCCCTTGAGGACGTCGTCCTTGTCCCAGCCCGACAGCGCCTCGGTCAACAGGAAACGGTCGGCGAGCATGATCGGCGCGTCGGCGATGGCGATGGTCAGGTCGGAGTCCGCGGCCTCCACCGAGCGGGCGTGGATCGCGAAGTCGAAACCGCGTACACCGTGGTTCCGCTCGATGCCCGGACCGGCGACCATGATGTCGTCGCCGCCCTCGGCGTCGTAGTCGTCCTCACCGCTGTTGCCGATCAGGACGTCGTGCCCGGGTTCGTTGATGTCGTCGAAGAACGGCGCGCCGCTGTCGCCCTGGAGCAGGTCGTTGGAGTTGCCGCCCTCCTGCCAGTCGTCACCGCCGCCGCCGAACACGGTGTCGGGCCCGTCACCGGCGATGACGAAGTCGTCGCCCTCACCGGCGAAGGTCTGGTTGCCGTTGAGGCCGCCGTTGGTGAAGTCCTTACCGTCACCACTCATGATGATGTCCAGGCCGGGCCCGGCGTCGATGGCGTCGTTGCCCGCGCCGCCCTTGTGCACGTCGTCCCCGGCCGAGTCGGTGATGATGTCGTCGCCCAGCCCGCCCAGTGCTTCGTCGGCGCCGTCGTTGCCCTCGATACGGTCGTTTCCGTCGTTGCCCCAGAACGTGTCGTTGTCGATGCCGCCCCACATCCTGTCGTTGCCCGCGGTGCCGTTGTAGGTGCTCTGGGCGTTGAGACCCGGCGGGTCCACGGAGTTCGACTGCCGGTACCGGATCGTCCCGTCAGCCATCCGGATGAGCACCTTCGACTCGTCGCACTCCGATTCCGGATCGTCCGCGATGTTGTTGCCGGTGCCGGCGAAGGTGGGCCGGCTCAGGTCGAACTTGCAGTCCGAGGTGGCGAAGACGTCGGCCTTCAGCGCCTGCGCGGTGGTGTTGCGCATGACGAGTTCGGCCATCGAGTTGCCTTCGAGCTCGGTGCGCAGGTTGAGCCCGGAGGTACGCGACAGGTAGTAGAGCCGGTCACCGTCCTGCAGGTCGGTCATCTGCCGCTCGAAGACGTAGTTGAAGGTGGAGCCGAGCAGGCCACCGAAGAAGACCTGCGACTCGGCGAGGCCACCGATCCACAGGTCGATGCCGTCGACACCGGTCGTGGAGCCGCCACCGGCGGTGTTCGCCCAAGCCCCGATGCTGTTGACGAAGTCGGCGCTGTCGGCCGGCGTCTTCGGCACCGGGTTCAGGGCGGCGTCGTTCTCGTAGATCAGCCGGGCGGCCGCGCGCCGCGAGGCCAGGGTGGCCGGCTTGTTGTCAGCACTCTCGTCGACGGCGGTGTCGGGGACGTCCTCGACGATGTGGTCCGGGCCCGCGTCGGTCAGGATGCGCGGGTGCGTCCCGTACGCCGCCATGAAGTTGATGACGGAGTCCGGGTGCTTGATGCTGAGCCCGAAGTCGACCCAGTTCGTGTACGGCTGCAGGGCGCTGTCGTTGGTCTGTGCGTACACCTGCTTGCGGAAGTTGTTCAGCGACGGGACACCGGCGTCGCGGGCTCGGGTCATGTTGACGGCGGCGAGGTCCAGCGGCAGCCCGAGCAGGTTGTTGCGGAGTGCTCCGGTGACGAACTCGTCGAGTTCGTTACCGGTCTGCTCGGTCATCCCCTGGGCGATCGCGCCGGCGGCCTGGGCCGCGGTGTACGTGCCTCCGTCGCCGTCGCGGAAGAAGGCCGGCGGGTTGAGGAACGCCTCCAGCAGCGGGATGTCGCTCTTCGAGCCGTCCTCATTGGTCCGGGCGACCGTGTCGGCCAGCATCGAGTGTCCGAACCGGTACACGGCGTGGGCGAATTCGGCGCGGACGTCGGGGTTGATGCCGGTGTCCGACTGGGTGAAGACGTTGAACGGGTTGATCCCGGGCTGGATCTTGCGGGCGAAGTCCTCGAAGACGATGTGCTGGTACTCCATCTCCGTCACGAACCGCGCGGCCTGGAAGATCCGCTCACCGTTCCAGCCGTCGGCGCCGGTCGGCGACTGCCACTCGGCGACGTCGATGTTCTCCTCGATGATGAGGTTCTTGATGTAGTCCACCAGCCGGTTGTGCTCGGAGTGGAACACCTGGTGCACGGCGACGAGACCGATGTTCTCGTTGACCCGTCCGTCGCCGGCGACGAAGTGGGCGTCGAGCATCTCGTTGTCGTACCGGTCGGCGGGCAGTTGGGTGCCCGGCGGGTTGATCACGGTGTCGGCGTCCGGGGTCTTGGCGACCGACGGCACCGCGTGGTGCGCGATGTCGTCGAGGAAGGCGATGTTGATCCGGCTGACGTTCGCCGGGATCGCGATCGGCGCGGCGGGGTTGCCCTCGACCAGGCCGGTGGCCGTCACCAGCTGCGGGTATCCGTTGGGGCCGCGCAGGAACCGGCCGTACTGGTCGGCGGCGACCATCGGCACGTTCAGCACGTCGACGTCGGTGAGTCGGATGCCGAGCAGCGAGGCGGCCTGGTTCTTGACGCTCGCCCAGGTCCCCATGCCATCGGTCGGGCCGTTCAGCATCCGGCCGGTGGCGACCGGCTTGCCGGCGCTGTTGTTCTTGTACTGGCGCAGGAAGACCTGGTGGGAGGAGTGCGACGCGTACGTCTGGCTCTGGTCGACCCACGACGAGTTCAGGTTGGTGGCCTCCTGGACGTCGTCCGCGCTCTCGTCGGTCGCGGTCGCCGGGTTGTCCCCGAGGTGGCCGTCCGGACCGGGCTGGTTCTTCGCCCGGTTGACCACCATGAACCGCATGTTCGGCGGCAGGTCGTCGGCGGTGCCGAGTTCGCCGTCCGCGCCGGGGATCAGCGGGTCGTCGGCTTGGAGGGGCACGATGACCGAGCCGCTGCCGCCCTTGGCGGTGAGGTCGACGCCGTGGTCGAAGAACTGACCGAAGAGCGCGAACCACGAGTTGTACGGCGGGGAGAGGCCGAAGTCGGTGGTGACGTTCGGGATGAACAGGGTGCCGCCCCGGGGTGTACAGCCGGGCGGTGAGCCTTCGGTCGCTGGTGGACCGGGGTCCGGCTCGACGACGCAGGGCACCGCGGTGGGGTCCTGGTTCAAACTTCGGTGCGGTCTGCCGGCGGCCACGACGGCGGCCGGGTTGGCCGACGACTGGTCGACGATCAGGTTGCTGATCACCCGCGGTGCGGCGTCGGCGACCACGCCCTTCTTCTGGGAGTACGACGAGTTCGCCGGGCCGCCGAAGGCGGTGGCGTCGTCACCGGGCCGCCACTGCGGTGCGGCGTGCCGGGGGAACGTCTTGGCGACAGCACCGTAGGAGCTCTGGCCGGGGACGCCGTTGTTGTCCGACCCGTCCACCGTCCGCAGACCGTACGGCAGCAGCGCGCTGCTGACCTGGTTCGCTCCGGATCCGAAGAGCGGTTGTCCGGCGACCGGCTCCCCACCGGGCCCCTCCCTGGTCGCGTGGTTCTCGGCGATCTTGATCTGCCTGAGGATGAACCTCAGGTCGCCGGCGTTGAGCTCGAACCCCTGACCGACGGGTGCGGCCTGGGCCGGGCCGGCCGTCAGGGGCAGCAGGCTGAACCCCACGATGGCAGCGAGCCCCGCGGCCAGGATCTTTCGGCGTCTGGTCACCATTCTTCCCTCTCGGTAACTGATAGATATCGATTGGGGTGCACGATCGACGACAGGGAGAGGGCGTGCAGGAATGCCGACACCGTTACCCGGCGCGCGATGGGAATAGCGCGCGATGAACTGCGCCGGCTTCGTGCGGCACCTCACCCTGTATGGCGTTGCCTCAACGCTGTCTAAGGCGGACGGACCTGCGATAGGCGGTGTTCATCGAGCGGCTAACTAATGTTCCGCTAAGGCAACTTGCCAGCGATATTAGAACGGTTCCAGTCAACGAGTTGATGGCCGTTCGGGTGATGTCGGGCGGTCGCAAGGACCAGCAGGGGGCGGCGTTCGCTTGACGGAACGTAGCGGTTCGGCTGCAAGGTGTGGGGCTGACGCGGCCGGGCACCCGCTCCCGGCGTGGGTCCGACACTCGGCTCGGCCGGGCGCTTGACTACCCGCCGCAAGCGGCGGAGCAGCGCGAATCGGCAATCGAGCGCCTGGCGATCCGCGCTCCGCTGACGGCAGGCGGCCGAGGAAATCACCTTTTCCGACAGCTGTGCGAATTGCTCGGCCGTATCAGCGACCCTGCCAGGGAAAAAGGGAAGTGTCGACTTCCGGACGTAGCCTGCCGGCCGCCCGGTTTCGCGCAGATACACCGGTCGCTCGAATGCCTCGGCGAGATCCGAGATACGGCGATATGGGAGCAAACATCGAAGATCGCCGCCCGCGGGTACCGACCGGACGGGCGCGTGGAGATTAGCCTCCAGCCATGCCGAGCTTCGAGATCACCCCGATCGGTACGGTCCGGAACGACCGCACGGACATCCAGCACACGGACAACTGGGGAGCCGTCCGCAGCACGATCACCATCGACGAGCGTTTCGGCGAGGCCAGCCTCCAGGGGCTGGAGGGCTTCTCCCATGTGGAGGTCCTCTTCGTCTTCGACCAGTTCCCCGAGGGCGGCGACTACCGCGAACCCCGCCCCTACCGTGGCCGCCCCGACCTTCCGCCCGTCGGCGTCTTCGCCGGTCGCGGCCCCCGCAGACCGAACCGCATCGGGGTGACGTGCTGCGCCATCGAGTCCGTCCGCGGTCGCGAACTGACCGTGGTGGGCCTCGACGCGGTCTCCGGCACTCCGGTCCTCGACGTGAAGCCGACGATGGTGGAGTTCCTCCCGGGCGAGGTCCGGCAGCCGGAATGGGTCAGCGCAATGATGTCGGAGTACTTCCAGCCGTAGGCGGTGGCACCGAGGAGGCCGAGGCGCGGCGGCCGGCCCGTTGGGGGCTCGACGACGGTGAAGCGAAGGCCGATAGCGTCTCCGTCATGGAGAACATGATCGTCGTACCGGGCCTGGGTGGTTCCGGGCGTGATCACTGGCAGTCCCACTGGCTCCAGGACTGGGCCGGCGCTGTTCGGGTCGAGCAGCGGAACTGGGATCAGCCGGACCGGGACGAGTGGGTCGCCGAGCTGCACGGCACGGTCCAGCGGGCCGAAGGAGCGGTCGTACTGGTCGCACACAGCCTCGGCTGTCACACCGTCGCCCACTGGGCTCAGCGGCACGTCGCCCAGGTCCGCGCGGCGCTGCTGGTGGCGCCGCCCGATATCGACTACTCGGCGTCCCGTGGTGCGCCGATCGCCGGCTTCGGCCCGACCCCGGCGGACCCGTTGCCGTTCCCGACCGTCCTGGCGGCCAGCAGCACCGACCAATGGGCGGAGATCGGCTGGTCCCGGCTGCTGGCGAAACAGTGGGGCGCGCGCTTTGTGGACCTCGGCGCCGTCGGCCACGTCAACCCGGCGGCCGGCTTCGGCCCATGGCCCCGGGGTGAGGAGTTGCTCCGGGACCTCCTCGCCGAGACCGCCGACTGAGGTCGCACCTGTTCGGATGCCGGCGCCGCCGCGGCTTCAGCAACGTTCCCGAGGGTCTCGCGGCAACGCGCGGACGGCATGAGGCGCCGCCACCAGTCCAGCGGCGCGGCGAGGAACGGTGCGTCATCGGGCGCCGTTCTGCGCGCCGCCAGCACGGTCGTGGCCGTCTGACCCACGGGGACTCGGAATGGTGCCGTGGCACCCTGGTCGATCGTGGCGGCGACCGCGTCGGCTACCTCTTCGACCGAGACGGGCGCGGAGCGGAACGGTCCGAGTTTGTTCAGCAGGGGTCGGTAGGGGCTGTCCTCGTCGAGGTACACCTTGGCGAGCTCCGCGCCGCCGGAGGTGACCGCGGGTGGCTGCACCACGTGCACGGACACGCCGAAGTGGCCGGCCTCGATGGCGATGGTCTCCGCGAACGCCTCCAGCGCGTGCTTGGTCGCGCCGTACGCGCCGATCAGCGGGATGACCAGCCGACCCTGGATGCTGGACATGAAGATGAGCTGTCCCGATCCTCGGTCGCGCATCTGCGGGAGTACGGCCTGGGCGATCCGCAGCGCCCCGAACGTGTTCAGCTCGAACAGGTCGCGCAGCGCGTCGAGGGGGATCGACTCGAGCGGTGCCCGGACAGTCGTGCCGGCGTTGCTGAGCAGTACGTCGACGCGTCCCGCCCGGGCGACCGCGGCGTCCACCGAGTCCTGGTCGGTGACGTCGAGCCGCAGCTTCACCGCTGCGGGAACGTCGTCGAGGGTGGACAGGTCGCGGGCGGTCGCGATGACCTGGTGGCCTCTGGCGGCCAGGGCGATCGCGGCGCCCCTGCCGATGCCGCGCGACGTTCCGGTGATCAGTACTCGTGCCATGCGAGGTAGGTCCTTCCTTGGGGTTGCCGCCGGTCCGGCGTCGCCGGCACTCCGAGCCGCAGCCATAATAGGTATGACGGCATGCATATTATCTGGACATGTGTCGAGGGCCGGTCGACTTCGGCGCCCAGATTTCAGGCTCTGCCGCGACGCGAGCCCTTGGGCGCCCCGCCGTCCGCGAGACTGACCAGGGCGGCCCGAACCGCGTCGAAGGGAGCCGGGCTACGCAGAGCGCGGGCGGTGACCAACGCGCCTTCGACGCCGGCGACCACCGCATCGGCCAGCACGCGTGCGGGCGCCTGGTCGATGCCGAGGACGATGAAGTGGAACGCGAGCCGGTCGATCATCTGCGCGAACGCGCGTCGGCTCGTCTCCGCCATGTCGGCGGACTGCTGAGCGGCTCCGTCGATCACCAGCGGTGCGATTCCGCAGCCCCGGGCGTACTCGCTGGCGATCATGCCCTCGCGACCCAGGTCCACGTAGCGCTCGATGAGCTCGGCGGCGGAGCCGGCCCCTTCGGCGGCCTGGTCGATGATGACGACCTGGTCGTGGGCGTGCGCCTCGGCCGCCGCCATCGCCAACTGCGCCTTGCCGCCGGGAAAGTGGAAGTAGACCGAGCCGCGCGGCGCCTCGCTGAGCTTGAGCACGTCGGAGAAGGCCGTCGCCTCGTAGCCGCGCTGCCGGATCAGCTGCTTGGCCGCCTCCACCATCCTCTGCCGGGCATCCGACCGACGAGCCACGACTTCACCTCGCCTCTCCTCGCTCCGCCTTCTATCCTGAAGTATGTATGCTGCTCGGCATAGTTGCAAGCGGAAGCCCAGGAACCCTGGCAGGCCGGACGCCTCACCGGTACCCGGCAGGTCCTCCGCTTTCCCGGACTGCCGCCTGGAACGCGCCCCGGCTCGACAGAATTGACCAGACGCCGCCCAGGCCATCGGCCCGTCGAGAGGAGCGCGCATGCCCTTCGTCACCATCTCGCTGGCCCGGGGCAGGTCGGACCAGTATCTGGCTGCCGTATCCCAGGCGGTGCACGACGCGCTGGTCGCCGAGCTGAACATGAAACCGGACGACAACTTCCAGCTCATCCACCAGCACGAACCGGGCGAGATGGTCTTCGACCGTGGCTCCCGCGGCGGCCCCCGCTCCGATGACTGGATCGTGTTCACGATCACCGACGGTCTGGAACGTGGCGAACGGGCCAAGCGCAGGTTCTATTCGACGCTGGTCCGCCTGCTCGAAGAGGGTCCGGGCGTCCGCCCCGCCGACGTGTTCGTGGTCATGACCGTGGTCCCGCCGGAGAACCTCTCCTTCGCCGGCGGAGTGATCGGCACCGACGTCGCGGCCGCGGAGTCGCTGGCCGCCGCAGCGCAAGCCCCAGGCACGCGCGACACGTACACCAGGGCCGAGATGACGTACGCCGTCACCCAACTCTTCCAGAACCGCGATCGCGGCCCCATCCTCCCGATGCTGCGCGACGACGTCGTCCTCACCCTGCCCACGACGCTGCCCTACGGCGGCCAGTTCACCGGCCCCGCCGCCTTCGACGACTTCTTCGCGAAGCTCCCGGGCGGTGGCGCCGTCTGGAAGTCGTTCCAGGTCGTCGTCGATGACGTCCTCGCCGCCGACGACCACGTCATCGCCCGACTCACCAACACGGCCGTACTCAAGGCGACCGGCAAGACCGTCGTCTTCCAGAACCTCTGGTTCTTCGGCGTCGCGGGCGGCCGCATCACCAGCGTCCAGCTCTACGCCGACACCGCCGCCACGACCAGTGGCGCAGCCGGTTGATCGTGGTCCCGCCCGCCCCGCGCTGCGCTCTCGCGCGACATCGCCACTCCCCCGGTCCATCGAGACGATCGTCGCTGGGCCCGTCGGGACACAGCACGTGAAGGAGTGAGACATGCCAGTCGAACAGGTGGTCTCCAATGCGCATCCGATGGTGCGCCTGGACATCCCCACCGGGATGCCCTTTGACGCGTTCATCACCGCCTTCGAACAGGCGGCGCCGGCGTTCGATGAGGCGGGCGCAGTGCGGGCCGGTCGCTCCACGGGAAGTTGGCACGATCTCCAGGCGGCGGTGGCGGCCAACGCGCCGAACGAGCTGATGATCTTCAGGAAGATCGACGCGACACCGTTGATGGCCCTTGCCGGGCATCGGACGAACACCATCGAGTACCTGTTGGGCAATCCAGTGACCGCCGAGAGCATGTTCGGTTACCACCCGGCGACCCTGCTCTACGCGCCGCTGCGCATCCTGGTGCACAGCGACGACGACGGCTGCGCCATCTTCACCCTGGATCAGCCGAGTGTGGCGTTCGGCGGCTTCGGCATCCCGCAGGTCACCGAGGTCGGCATAGGCCTCGACCGCAAGGTGGCCAACCTCCTCAAGCTGATCGGTGTCGAACCGCCCGAGGTGCTGGCCGGCCCCGCCACGTGACCCGAGCCGTTGCACGCTGTCGTCTGAATTCTCGGACCACGCGTTGCGGCCGGTCGGAGGTCAGAAATCGCCTGGGCGAGCCCGCTGGGCTCAGCCACCGACCTTCGCGCGCGCCGACTCGGCGGCAGCCCGGTCGGAGTAGCCGGGGTGTCGGGCGTCGATCAGATCGGCATAGGCGGTCGTTCGCGAAAGGTAGTCGACCACAAAGGGGCAGATCGCGGTGATCGTGCCTTCCCGGGCGCGGATCTCGTCCAGTACTCGCCGGACCATGGCGCCGGCCACGCCCTGGTGTTGATGACTCGACTCGACTTCGGTGTGCCGGAGGGCGTACCGGTTGGGCTTGAGGTGGGTGTAGTAGAGCCAGCCGACCAGCACGCCATCGCGATAGAGCTCGAAGCGGCCATGATCGAGGCTGTCGATCAACTCCTCCGCCACCGGCGCCTGTCCCTCAGTGCTCATCGGCTCACCTTCCCAACGTGTAGTTACGCCGCACGGTCAGACGGCTCGGTTTCGGACCTTGAGGTCCGAGCATGGCAGTTGGCTTCCCGGTATGCACCGCGCGGGTGCGGCATCTTTGGACCAAATGGTCCCTTGAAGTGGTCCACGCGGGCCCGGTTGCTTCCTGTGAAGCCTTATGGGCGAACGCGGATGATCGTCTTCCCCCTGGTCCGCTCGGTCGGATTGAGGGCGGCCACGGCGCCATCGAGGGTGGCGACGGTCCCGATGTTCGTCCGCACGCGCCCGTCCCAGACCCGCCGGGCGATCTCACCCAGCTGGACGCGGTCGGACACGACAACGAAGTCGATCGCCCGGCCGTCAGCAGGCCGCACCTCCGGCGGTCCGGTGACGGTCACCAGCGTCCCTCCGGCTCGAACCAGACCCGCGGACCGCTTCTGGATGTCGCCACCGAGGACATCGAAGACGAGATCGACTTCGCCGACGTCTTCCAGGGTGTCGTTGTCGAGGTCGACGAACTCGTGGACGCCGAAGTCGACTGCGGTCTGCCGGCCGCTGGCACGTCCGGTGCCGATGACGTAGGCGCCGGCCTGCCGAGCGAGCTGCGTCGCCATCGAACCGACCACGCCGGCCGCGCCGTGCACCAGGACGCTATGCCCCTCCAGGAGCTGGCCGTGATCGAACAGCCCCTGCCACGCGGTCAGGCCCGCCATCGCGACGCCGGCGCCCACCGTGAAGTCAACATCGCCCGGCAGCGGCGCAAGGTTGCGCGCCTCGACGACGACGTACTCTGCGAGTGTGCCGTCGCGAGTCCAGTCCGTAAGGCCGAACACCCGCTGTCCCACAGACAACCCGGTTGCTCCGTAGCTGAGCGCGGTGACCACCCCGGCCACCTCGTGGCCGGGGATCGACGGCGTCCGGTCACGACCGAGGCGGTCGATCCAGGTCGAGGGCCACTCCAGCTCATCGCCGGTGAATCCAGACGAATGAACTTCGACGACGACATCGCCGTAGTTCGCGCCCTCAAGACTGGCGAGCCTCGCCGTGTCCGGCTCGGGCCGCTCCACCAGCCTCATCCCCGCCGTCCCGGCGGCCCGGTCCGTCACCACGATCGCTTTCATCTGAACGCCACTCCGAATCAGTCCTCGTCCACCCCGTTACGACACAACAGGGGTGCTGCTGTCTGCGCGTCATGACCGACCGCTGTTGACGCACTCGCCCTCGACCGGCCCGGTCAAAAGCGGCGACGGCGTCGTCGAGGGTCGCGACGTTGCCGATCTTCGTCAGCAGTCGCCCGCTGGGCGACTACCTCATGTCCTTCTCGAACGCGGTGAGCTCCTCGCCCTGGTCGCCCGCTGCGCGTTCGCGCTGGGGGTAGGCGCCGGCACCGGGATGGACCTTGTCGATGAGATCGAGGTACTGCGGGTTACGGGCAATGAACCTACCGACGACCGGGCAGATGATGGTGATCTTCTTCCCGCTCTCGCGGATCTCGTTCAGCACGCGAGCGACGAGCTCCGTGGCCACCCGGTTGCGCCGGTAGGCGGGGTCGACCCAGGTCGTCAGCAGCACGACACGGCCACCCACGAACCGGTACTGGAGCTCGGCGATCGCTTCGGCGCCGAGGGCGGCGATCCAGCGACCGCGCTCCACGTCGTTGATGACATCGAGCTCCCAGCTGGATTCCACCTCGCTGAGACTTGTCTCGTTCAGAGCGGCGATGACCGCCGCGTTGTTCTCTTCCCGGGTGGCCGCCTCGGCCTCGAGATCGATCGCCATTGTCACGCTTCCTGTCGGGGTGCTAAAGGTGGGTTCAGGACGAATGGGTGCGACGCAGGGTTACTCCCGGATGCTGAGGGTCGACGAGGTCGGCGTACTCGGGGTTGTGCTCGATGAACGTGCGGACGATCGGGCACAGGATGGTGACCGTCTTGCCTTGCCCGCGCGCGTCGTCCAGGACGTGTCGGATCAACTCGGTGGCGATGCCCTGTTCGCGGAACTCGGAGAGCACGGAGGTGCCGAGCAGCACGAGTCGGTCGTCTCCGGCGACGCTGTAGGTCAGCCCGGCCACCTCCCGGCCCCCGACGAGGGCGTCGTAGGTGCCGAGTCTCTCGTTCTTGACGACCTGCAAGTCGAGCGCGGGGGTACGGGGATCATCGATTACCTCGTCGATGAGGACGGCCTGGTCCTGACTGAGGATGTCTTCCTCGTCGGGGTGTCCGGCCCCGTCGGAATACCCGAGGGCGTGGCGGGTCGGCTCGATGGGGTTGATCATGGGGGGTACGCCTTCGGTGCTGGTCATCGGGTCACTTTCAAATCGTGGCGGTAGTCGTACGCGCCCAGTTGCATGTCATCGACGGGAGATGAAGGCGCAGTCGTCGACGCGCTGACTTCTCTTGCGAGGCGGCAATCGCGCTTCGTCGTACCGGGTCCGCATGAGCGATGGCGCATGATCGCCTCTCCCCTCCCTCCGCCCGGTCGGCGTGGAGGCGTCAGCCGAGGCCGGGCCGGTGTCGGCACCTGTGGCGGTGGGACCGGCGCAGCTGTCATCGAGTCGTTCCTCGCATCGTTGGATCACCTCGCGCTGCGACCGGGAGTCGCCGGGCACCGATGTCGCCCAGTTGTCCGGATTTGAGTCCGCCCGAGTCGCGGGACGCGATGACGATCGCCGCCCTGATGCGTGAACGACGACTACTCGCTCATCCATCAACCGGAGATCGCCGCAATCGTAGCTGCAACGGACTTGATGGTCCAATCTAGCTCCGGCTAGAACGAGTTCAACCGGCAGCCACTTGACCCATAGCACCTGCGCATCCAGCGAGCTTCCGCGTGCGACAACGGCCCCGAAGGTCGAGCGGTTCTTGCAACGCACCGGTAACTGGACTGTTTGGTCCGCGAAGACTGACCTGCGGAGGCGGCGGCCAGTGTCATGCCCGACGCCAGGAGGGTTCGATGGGACCGGCTCCCGCCGCCGAGGATGTTGTCGACGGCCAGCCGGTCGACGCGGTGGACATCCTGCCGATCAAACGCTGCCGTCTCGGTCGACGTCCTTTACCGGAGTGGCCCAGCACCCACCCGCCTCCGCTCCGCAAATTCGGCCGCGTACCGAGAAACCGCTCGAAAAGCCCCGCTTTCGACGCCAAGTACCGGCAAGAGCACGTACCGGAGCAACCCAAAGCCGAGGGCGCATGCGGCCCGGAGGAGGCAGTTGCGCCGCTTATGCCTCAATCGACGCCAAGTCCGTGTGCCCACGCCCAGGAAGCCGCCGGCCCAGCATCGAAGGCACGCGAGAAGCGAACGAGGACCCGCCGAACTCGCAACGGAGCGGGGATCAGAATCCACGCAGGTGACTGAACCCGGGAGATATGGGAAATGAATGATCCGACAGCAGCAAAGCCAGCCATAGGCGCCGCGTCCACCTCATGACCCGCTCGGGCGGCACCGCGGGCGAACCGATAGATAATGCGTGAACGTGCCTCCGCAGCCCGTAATACATGACGACTGCGCGCGCCACGGCCAGGGAGCATAGTCGACGTTTGATTCGTCCCGCTCCGCCTTCCGTCAAACAATTCCTGAGGTTCGTGTGCGCAACTAACGTGGTGTCATCCCTTCCAGCCAGGTCGGCCGGTGCGGACAGCCAAGGGACCTGGATGCATCGAATCGGAGGCAGCATGGACAACTGGTTCATCTCAGAGGCGGTGTCACGAAGTGCAGAATCCGAAACGGATCGGCAAAGGCTCGCGGCCCTGGTAGATCCAGAGGTGTGCAAGGCCGACCCGGCGGGTGGGGGCTCGCCGAGCGACGCAGCCATCCTCAACTTCGCGCTCAATCTCGAATATCTCGAAGCCGAGTTCTACCTCCGCGCGACGACGGGATCCGGGCTTCCTGACGAGATGACTACCGGCACCGGGGTCCGCGGCGAGGTGTCCGGCGGAGGATCAGTCAACTTCAGCAGCAACTTCGTGCAGCGGTTCGCGAAGGAGATCGCCGCCGACGAGATGCAGCACGTCGCCTTCCTGCGATCCGCGCTCGGCGATTCCGCTGTTGCTCGTCCCGCGATTTCACTGGATACGAGCTTCACCGCGGCCGCGACCGCCGCTGGTCTGATCAAGCAAGGCGAAAGCTTTGACCCGTACGCGAACGACCTGAACTTCCTCTTTGCGGCGTTCCTCTTCGAAGACGTAGGAGTCTCGGCCTTCAAAGGATCCGCGTCACTTTTGTCGAACAAAACGTACCTTGATGCGGCCGCCGGCCTGTTGGCCACCGAGGCATACCACGCCGGGATCGTCCGATCCGCTCTCTACAGCGTCGGACTTACCGACGACGCCGTATTCGACTCGGTGCAGAAGCTCTCCGACGCGCGTAACAGTCTCGATGGTCCGGCGGACGACGACCAGGGGGTCGGGACGGCGGCAGACCCGAATTTCATCCCCACGGATGAGAACGGGATGTGCTACGGCCGAACGGCCCAGTCCGTTCTGAACATCGTCTACCTGAGCCCGACCCCGGCGACTTCGGGTGGCTTCTACCCAGCCGGCCTGAACGGCGAGATCGTGATGAGCGCCGGAGCCGCCTGAGCGGGGGTGTAAAAAGATCTGTTGTGGACGATGTGGCGAGATGAGGCCTGCCGGCAGGTCCGGAGCGGGTGGCGCGGCGTCCGCGCGTCGCGGCTACCCCTCCGACCTGACCGCTGCCCAGTGATCGCATGCCCTACGAAGTGCCTACACGATCACCCCGATCCGGCATGATCCGCCGACCAGGGCTTCACCGGCCGACTGATCGAATAAACCCGCGCAGGGCCGCGACGGCCGGCATGGCCGGCCACATCGCCCGCGGCAAACCGGCACGCCGTCAAACCCGCTGCACCGTCGCCTACGCCTGATCAACCCCATCCCATACACGCTCCGGTTAGGATCCGTGACATCGTCGGGAGCCGAGCCGTGCAGGAGCAGCTGATGATCGTCGATGCGACGCTCGCCCGGATCAACGAAGGCGTGCAGTTGCACCATCATCAGGGCCGGCGTGCGGCTGCGCGCGACGTGTTCACGCAGATCTGGGACGAGATCGGCGGAGAGCAGGGCGACCCGTTGCACGTGTGCGTCCTCGCGCACTCGATGGCCGATGTGCAGGACGACGTCCACCAGGAGTTGGCCTGGGATCTACGGGCGTTGGCGGCGGCCGATCTGCTCACCGACGCCCGGGTCACTCAGGCCGGCGTGACCCTGCCGGTGGCCGGCCTGTATCCGTCGTTGCACCTGAACCTGGCGGAGTGCTACCGCAAGCTCGGCGACCTCGACCGTGCCCGCGAGTACCTCCAGCGTGCGCAGGCGGGGATCGGCGCGCTCGGCGATGACGAGTACGCGCAGCTGATCAGGGGCGGCCTCGATCGGGTGGCGCAGCAGCTGGCCGGCGAGTAGGCGTACCGCTGCCGACGAGACCGCCGGCAGCCGGCGGCGGTCGCCGGGCAGGATCCCGGATCAGCCGGCGGCTTCCCGTGCGGACGGCGTGAAGCGCCGTTTACCAGTCTAGCGGCGCGGCGAGGAACGGCGCGTCGTCGGGCGCCGTCCTGCGCGCCGCCAGCACGGCCGTGGCCGTCTGAAGACGAAATCCTTCGCCGGTACGGTCTGCGCCCGTCCGCCGCCGATCTGCCTCGCATCCGCGAAATACCGCTGCAAGCTCAGGAAGACCGTGAGCAGCATGACCAGGACACAGAGCTCATGAAGCTGTGCTGTCTGCAGCTGTTCAACGCCGGCCAACTGGGCGACGTGCTCGTCATCTGGCAGGCCAAGGAATCGAGCTGGGATGCCCACTGCTCGATCGACGTTCAACTGCTCTGCGGAGCAGGGTTGGACGCCACCAGGGCGTACCTGGAGGCTGACGGCTTGGCGCAGGCTGTGGAAGCGCTCCGCTACCTACTGGACTGCGAAGCCGCCGGCGACTTCGTCGGCTTCTCGGCAGCGGAGGAATCCCGCTGGAGGGCCAACTACTACCTGGGCTGACTTGGAGTGGCTACGGAACCGCGGGGTGACGTTTGCTGTTCGAGTATCAGCTGTCCGAGTTCCTGGGTGCATCGGGTGAGCGCGACGTAGAGGCCGTTCCAGCCGCGCGGTTCGGCGGCGATGCCCTGGGGATCGATGAGTAGCGTGGCGTCCCATTCCAATCCCTTGGACTGGGTTGCGGTGAGCACCGGCACGTCGTCCAGCACGGCCAGGAGTTCGGCGATGCGGTCGGCGGGGGCGATGACGCCGACCGTGCCGCCATGCCACCGTTGCTGCAGCTGTCGTACGGCTTGGGAGGCGGCGCCAGCAAGCTCGGCGGGCGTGATCGTGAGCTCCCAGGGGGCGATGCCGGAGGAACGTACCGCCCGTGGCGGCGCGTTGTGGCTGCCGGCTTTCTCCAAGACGGATTCGGTGAGGTCCATGACCTCACGCGGGGTCCGGTAACAGATGGTCAGCTCCGCGGCGGTCCAGCGGTCTCCGAAAACGGACTGCACCGCTTGTGCCCAGCTGGTGTGCCGGTGCGCCGCCTCCGCCTGGTCGATGTCGCCGACCGCGGTGATGGAGCGACTGGGACAGCGCCGTAGGACCATTTGCCACTGCATCTCGGAGAGCTCTTGTGCCTCGTCGATGACGACGTGGCCGTACACCCAGTCGCGCTGCCGGCGAGCGTGGTCGGCGACGAACTCGCCCTGTGGTTGCGGGGCTTCGACCTCGCCCAGCAGGTCGGCGAGGGCGTCGAGCAGGGGAATGTCGCTCGATGCCCACGGGGCAGGCTCGGCCGAGACTGCGGTGATCTCCGCCGGGGACAGCTGCGGGGCGAACCGGGCCAGCAGGGTGCGGTCGGTCAGGAGATCACCCAGCAGGGATTCGGCTGCGAGGGTGGGCCACCACGCCTCGATGAACCGGGCGATGGTGGCGTTCTCGGCGATGCGAGAACGGAGCTGTTCGATCTCGTCCTCGGAGAGCAGTCCGTCGACGTCGCTGCCGGTGGACCTCCTGTCGGGGTGGTGATCATGTTCCATGCTCCTGTCGACACGGGCGAGGATGTCCTCGAAGCCCTCCTCCATCTCGTTCATCAGCGCCTCGCGCTGCTCGGCGACGGCTTCGGCAAGGAGATTGTGCAGCTGCTCGGCGAACGCCGCCCGGGCGCGGTGGTACGCGCGCCCCTGCACCGCCGAGGCGAGCGCCTGTGCCACGGCTGCGGCCGTGATGACGTAGAAGTCGCCCTCCCAGCGCAGCTTCAGCTCACGGGGCCGGGGAAGCAGCGACGTGACGTAGTTTTCGAGCGCGGGTTGCCAGAGCGCGCGGCCCTTGATCTCGGCGAGGAGCCGGCTCTCGTCGCGGCCCACGCGGATCCTGGGCAGCAGAGTGTCGCAGGTCGCCGAGACGACGGCGGTCTCGCCGAGCGCGGGCAGCACCTGGGCGATGTACTCGAGGAACCGTGACGAGGGGCCGAGGACCAGGACCGCTTGGTCGGCCATCTTGGGGTGGGCGAACAGCAGGTAGGCGACGCGGTGCAGGGCAACCACGGTCTTGCCGGTGCCGGGGCCGCCCTGAACGATCAGCGGGCCGGTCGCCTCGGCCCGGATGATGTCGTCCTGTTCGCGTTGCAGGGTGGAGATCGCCGTCGACATGTGGCCGGTGCGCCGCTGGTCGAGGGCGGCCAGTAGTGAGGCTTCACCGACGAGTTCTGCCGTTATGGTCCCGTCCAGTGGCTCGTCGTCCACACCGACGACGATCGATCCCGTGGTGCGTATGTGCCGGCGCCGTGCCTGACCTTGTGAGTCGACGGCCGTCGCGGTGTAGAACGGTCGCGCTGCGGGAGCGCGCCAGTCCACCAGCAGTGGCTCGTTGTTGTCGCCGTCGTTGCGGAGACCGACACGGCCCACGTGTCGCACGGTGCCGTCGAGGCCGTCGAGGCGGCCGAAGACCAGCCCTTCCTCTGCTCGCCGTAGCTCCTCGTACTGCTGGCGGAGCATGCGCTGCCGGGCCCGTTCCAGCGAGTCCAGGGCCTCTGACGAAAGCTCGGCCTGCAGGTGGTCGATCAGCCTGTCGCGTCGGGCCGTGGCCGAGTCGAGAAACTCCTGCTCCTCGGCGACCGCGGATCGGCGCGCGACATCCTCTGCGGTAGAAGCCGACGGTTCACCGCCTGGTGTTACTCCGCTGACGCCAGCAGTGCCGTAGTTCGGAGCAGAATTCCGGCGCATTCGCGAATCCTCGTATCGGTGTTCCCCGTCGGCTCGGATGAGCCGCAGCGCATTCCGGCGGCAAGCATAGGTTTGGTTCTCCCTCGTCGCCAGGAACTCCGTCGGCAGAGATGGAAATCTCAATGCCTTGCAGGTACGGGTCGATTGTGGCCTCACCTAATCGTGATTTGCTTATTGACAGTTCGGTCCATATCTGATCTGACTGCCGACGCTGGCACTGCCCGCGCGCGACCCGACCACCGTGCGAACATCGTCGTTCACAATGCGAAACCAATCGGCCTGAGGCCGCTCGGCGCAGGTCGGTTCGACCGGCAGGTCGCTGTACTGGCTGCTGTACTGCTGGCGTCAGACGGGGCGCTGGATGCGGACCTTCGGGCGCTCATTGCGCAGGTGTCCGTGCTTGTGTTGGCGGATTTGCTCGTCCCAGACCTCCTGGTCGTAGTCCGGGTTCGGCAGGATCCACCGGTGCGAGCCGTCGCTGTAGTGGAACTTCTCGTCGCCGGGCCGAAGGATGCTCATCGAATCCAGCCCAGGAAGCGTCGGTGCAGCAATCCCGCCGGCATCCAGGTCAGGTCCTCGGAGGCGCGCACGAGTTGGGCACCGAGGTAGAGCGCCAGGGATATCGGAGCGCCGTCGAACTCGGCGCGTAGTTCGTATTGCCGGCTGCGGCAGGGCCAGGGCGCGTCGCAGCCGCCGCAGCTCCAGATCGGTAGCACTGGGCCGTGGGTGCTCATGCGCACCCGCCGAGTGGGCCCGCTGTCAGGAACCGCGGCCGCCGGTTCATGGCCCAGTCCGCCTGCCGGCACGGGTACGCCATACACAACCACGACGCCGCACGACCGGCAGTCGGGCCGCGTTTCGCCCGCAGTGGTACGACCCGGTTGCGCGGCTCCGCCTCGTTGCTCACTGCCCCTCCTGGGTGGGCCAGTGCCCTCGGTTGATCGGTATGCGATGTCGGTTACGGCAGGGCAGGTCGACGCCACAGCGGCAGATCCAAGCCCACTTTCGCCACGACCATGCCGTGCGGTGCCGTCGTGCCAGGGTCATCGCGACGGCGGTCACGTATTGGTCGTAGGAGACTCGCCGCCACGGTGGTGGCCCGTCCCGCATCCCTGTACTCCCTCCGCCGGGCAGCACTCCATGGCCGGTCCCGAGCCACGGGACCGGATCTGGAACGTTCGGTAACTGCGACGCTACGATCACGACGGCGACGATTGGACTCACCGGCAGTACGCGTGAGCAGGCCAGACACCCTTCTGAAGATGGCGTTGACCGATCCGGCGCGATCTGGAGGGGGCGGCTCGCCAGGAACGTCGACCAGCGGTCAACGTAGGGATGTGGCATGGCAGGTCGCGGACGGTCAGCAGCGCAGCGGGGCGAGGTGACCGGCTATCTGTTCAAGCTGATCCGGGAGTCCATCCCGCTGACGCAGGAGCAGCTCGCCGTTGACCTGGGCGTCGACCGCGTGACCGTGCAGAGCTGGGAATCCGGACGCCGACCATTCACGGCAGTACCGCTCGGGCAAGCGATCGCCGTCCGGCACCGGCTCGGACGGCTCGGGGCGAACGCGACTCTGCTCGCCGCGCTCGAAGACGCCGCCGAGGCAGACGTCATCCTCGCCGCAGTCCTCGACGAGCAGGTGGATCGCTGCGACATCGCCGAGCAGCCGCTCGGCTGGTCCGTGCTCACGCACCGATTGAGCGACCTGATCCTTTGGGCGGTCCTCGGACAGGCACCGACTTTCGCGAGAGGGATGCCCGCCACTCACCCCCGACGGGGGCCGGTAGCGTCCGGGCCGACCCTGCCCACCGACGAGCAACGCGCGTTCTTCGCCCACCTTCGCGTGCTCGCCGAACGCGCCGCGGCCGGACGCGAGCCGCACGTGCTGCTGCACCGGCAAGCCTGCTTCCTCGCCGGAATGGACCCCACTCAAGCAGCGGCCGGATGGCTCACCCAGACCACCGGACGCACCCACCGGGTGACCACCTTCCACACCTGGTCACCGCTCTGGCCGGACGCCCGCTCCGTCGCCACGTCCCTCGCCAACCAGGGCGACCCAGAACCGTTACGGGACTTCCTCGCGCGGGCGCACCCGGACGACGCCTGCGAGCGCGCGGCCCTCAACTACTCGGCCTACTGGGTCGGGGAAGTCCCCTACCGCCAGCGCGACGACTCGTTCATGCCCGGAGCGCTCGCGTGCTGGCACGGCTCGATACTTCTCCGGCACCTGGTCGAGCGCCTTAACCCAGGGCATCCCTTCGTCGACCTCAACATCCACAACGTGTGGGCCCTGCTGGCCGCACGACGCGGTCTCACCCTCGACAACCCCACCGCCAGTCAGGCGCTCCTCAACCGCGGAATCCGACTCCTGGACAGCGACCGGATCTCCGCACAATCCCGACAGGAACTAACCTCTATCGTCTACCGCCTGCGAGCGGACGGACTCACCGGCACAGGGACGGGCAGATGAGCGACGACCACGACGCCGCCGGAGCAATGAGCTTCATCTTCGAAGCCGGCGTACTCAAACGCGCCGCCCGCACCGGCTGGTGGTTCGCCGGCGTCAAGCACCCCGAGACCATCGCCGAACACTCCTTCCGCACCGCGCTCATCGGCATGATGCTCGCCGCCATGGAAGGCGCCGACCCCGCCCGGGTGTCCATGCTGTGCGTCCTGCACGACACCCAGGAAACCCGGATCACCGACATCCCACACATCGCCAAGCGCTACCTCACCGCCCAGCCCAACACCGCAGTCACCGCCGACCAGGTCGCCGCCTGCCCACCCGCAGTCGCCGACGTCATCACCGCCGCCGTCGCCGAATACGAAGCCGGCGACACCCTCGAAGCCATCATCGCCCGTGACGCCGACAAACTGGAATGCCTCGTCCAAGCCGTCGAATACCGCCACCAAGGCATCGACAACGTTCAACGCTGGATCGACAGCTCACGAGCAGCGCTCAAAACCGCGAGCGCGCACCGCCTCGCCGACGCCGCCCTCACCGGACAGCCCCTCGCCTGGCTCACCCCTTCCCGAACGCCGGGGCCCTAGCTGCTGACAGCTGGGCCGCTCCGTCAGGGCAGGCTTGGCACGTGCGCATCCGTTGGCAGGCCAGCATTGACGTGTTCACGCAAATGCTGGGGCGGCGCGGCGTCGAGCCTGCCGCCGTGACGGACGTCGAAGCGGCATGGGATGTGTTCGCTGAGTTCCTTCAACTGGAGATCGATGGCATTGACCCGACTCCGGACTCTGATGCTGATGGCTTCATAGTTCAATGGGGTCGACGGTCTTGGAGCGACAACCGCCCGATTCTGGCGTTCGCTCGGCAGTTGGCCGTCGCTGATGTCGGTGATCGTGCCGATCCCTACTGGCAGCCTGAACTATGGCAGCTCGACTTCGAGATGACCTTCGACGATGAGCCCCGTCTGACCGGCCTCGACAGCCTCGACGTCCAGAACACGGGATTCAGGTTCGCTCCCATCGGACCGCCGCGCGCTGCGGCTCTGGCCGATGCCCGGGCGGAGGCGCAACGGCATGCCCCTGTTCGGGCGGCTTGGATCACGACCCCAGCGAGTAGCGTCTTGTCCTTCGAATGCGTCAGTTGATCTCCGAACCATGAGGTGGAGGCGGTTCACCAATCGGTAGAGCAGGATCAGGCCCGATTGACGTATCGGCACCCGGTGCGGCTCTGGCGCCCGTCGAGCACGCCAGCGCGGTCTTCCTCCCGGATCGTCGGACTCGGCTTCCGAGACGCCGAGCCGCCTTCCTGCCGCTGATGCAGACCACATCCCGCTGGCGCTCGATTGCACCGCCTGGTCTCCCGAAATCGCCGAGCGGCCCAGCACGCCCCTGCCTGCCGTCCACGATGGCCCGGATTCGCTCACCTCCACGGGTGGGGGCACGCTGCGCAAACCCCAGGATGCGATGTCCAGGCTCCCCACCCGCGCCGGCCCATTCGTCAGGCCCACGAGCGTGAACGAACATGACCCATCGCGAAAAGGTGCGCGGCCACGCTTCCACCCCCGGGCGTTCTTCGTCTGCGGCGGGGCCACCTGCCCGATGTTCCACATTCCTCGGCCTGGGCTGTCACGATCGGACCTCAACCGGACATGGGGTGTGTGTGAGCTCCGGGACCGAGCACGAGGAACGCTTCCGACGCATCTACGCGAGCAACTTCCAGCCGCTGCTCGCGTACGCCCTGCGACGTGCCGCGCAGCCCGAGGACGCGGCCGACGTCGTTGCCGAGACCTTCCTCGTCGCTTGGCGCCGCGGTCACGAGATGCCGGCCGACGCCGAAGTCAAGTTGTGGCTGTACGGCGTCGCCCGACGCATTCTTGCCAACCACCACCGCACCGGACTACGCCGCGAGCGACTGGGTGAGCGGCTCCGGCATCGAATGAGGGCCGCCGTCGCCGCCGACCCAGGCAGCGAGGTACCCGAACGACTCGCCATCCAGGCCGCGCTGGCCCGCCTCGGCGAGCTGGACCGGGAGGTGCTGACGCTCACCGTCTGGGAGGGCCTCGAGCCGCGCGAGGTGGCAATGGTCCTTCGGGTGGACCCGGCCGTGGTCCGCACCCGCCTTTCGCGCGCGCGAGCCAGGCTGCGCGATCTCATCAGTGACGACCTCGCCCCACCCGGACATGTACTCGACGTCCTGACCGCACCCGCCCCGAAGGAGGGCAGATGACCGACGAACACCTCGACCGGCTGGTCCGGGACGCCGACCCCTACCGACCCGATGTCATCGGACACCTCGACGGGGCTCAGCAGACACTCCTGGAGGAAATCATGTCTGTGCCGACCCTCCAGCGCGTCCTCGAACCGCCGCCGCCACACCCCACGACGCCCCGCAGCATTGTCCGCCGCTCCGTCGGCGCACTGGCCGCGGCCGCCCTTTTCGCGGGCATCCTCGCCGTGCCCGCCATGCTTCCCGACCATCGGGACGACCGCCAGGCCGTTCCCGCCGGCACCCCGATCGTCTACTCGGCCGCGGCGATCAAGGCTGCCGAGGAGAACCCGCGGTTGCTGATCAACCAGCCCGGCTGGACGGTGACCACCGTCTACGGATTCGCCAAGCAGCAGGGCACCATCGCCTTCCGCAACGGCCAGGCGGAGCTGGAGATGAACTGGTACCCCGCCGACGCCTACGACGACTTCTACGCCGACCGGCTCCGCGCCAGCAAACCGGAGCCCGTGACGATCGACAGCTGGTCCGGTCACCTCTTCACCTACAGTGCCGGCGACTTCGCGGTCACGCTTCGTCCCCGCGACGGTGTCTTCGTCGAGCTTCGCACCCGAAGCCGCTGGACCCGGGACACGTTCGAACGACTGCTCACCGATGTGGTGCGCGTCGACGCCCGCACCTGGCTCGCCGCGCTTCCGGCGGAGGTCGTCACGCCCGACCGGGTGGCCGCGGAGGCGGCCATCGCGCTCGCCGACGTGCCGCTGCCGCCGAGGTTCGACATCGCCGCCCTGGGTCACATCGGCATCAACGATCCCTACCAGTTCGGCACGGAGGTGACCGGCAGCGTCGGCTGCGCCTGGGTCTCGGAATGGCTCCGCGCGAAGCGCATCGGCGACGACGCGGCGCTCAAGCAGGCAAGCGACGCGCTGCTCAGCAGCCACAAGTGGCGAGTGCTGCACCAGATGAACGACAAGGGTGACTGGCCGGAGGTGTTCTGGGGCATCGCCGACAAGGTCGCCGCCGGGACCCCGCCAACCGGCTATGTCCAAGCGTTGGGCTGCGACTAGCTGTTCGTGGGCCCGACACACCGAAGGCCCTGACCTGGACTGCGTCCTGTCTGGGCCTTCGTGCTGGAGCGGGCGCGCACAACGGCACGCCCGCCATCGACTGGACCGTCCAGCGGCCCGTCGGAAAACCTCACCGGTAGTGCCACCACCAGCCGCCGGCGACTGTCGGCTAGCCGACACTTATCGGTCACATCCGTTCGCAACCGGTCGGGGGGTCAACGAGTGTCTTGCCCGTGACACCGTCGACGGCGAGCGCCGCCGACGGACAAACGGGGAATCGGAGGCTCCAACATGACCAGGACCACCACCCGCCGGCTCGTCGCCGGCGTTCTCGGGGCGGGGCTCGCGCTGACCGGCGTGGCCACCCCCGCCGCGCACGCCGCCGCCGCGCACGACACGTCGGTCTCGGTCGGCCGGCTGGTATTGAACCCGACCGACCGGGGCTACACCGGCAGCCTGCCGGTGACCGTCAACTACCGGGGAGCGGAGGCCTCCTACCTCGAGCTGACCCTCACCGAGCCGGTGCCGGGGGCGTTCGCCGGGCTGGTGCCCAGCGAAGCGTGTATCACCATCAGCCCGACGCCGCTGCGTACGATCTCCTGCATCGTGCCGGGCGGCGACCTCCAGCCCGGCGAGCGGCGCCGGTTCACTGTCGATTTCCGGGTCCTCACCGCGCCCCGGGCCCACGCCATGTCGGCCGCGGGCGGCCGGGTGACGGTGGACGCCGGGGACGCGAACCCCGCGAACGACACCGCCTCGTTCGACACGCGGTTCCGCTCCGCCACGGGTTCGCTGCGCAACCCGCAGCCGTACCAGTGGGACACCCGGACCGACGCCTCGCTGACCGTCGGCTCCGCGACCCTGACCCGGCAGGAGGACGGGAGCTGGGCCGGCCGGCTGCCGATCACGGTGCGCTCCGCCGGCGACGCCGCGCACGACATGTACTGGCTGGAGCCGACGTTGCCCGCCGGCGTGGAGGTCGCCGGGATCGAACCGGAGGAGGGCTGCGCCGGGGTCTGCGGGGTGGCCGGCGGGGCGTTCATGCAGGGCGAGGAGCGGGCGCTCACGCTGCTGCTCCGGGCACCCGCGGAGGTCGCGCCCGGGGACCTTGGCACCGGTTCGGTGCGGCTGTTCGCCCTCTTCGGTTGGGGCGACGAGCTCGTCGACGTGTCGCCCGCCGACAACACCGCCAGCTTCGGCGTCCGTGCCGTCGACGCGGCCTGACACCTCTATGACGAAAGGGCAGGCGCGGCCGTGGATCATGGATTCACGGCCGCGCGTTCCCGCCCCGCCGGCCCCGCGGACCGCATCCGAGCCGCACACTGCCGCCCGGACCGCCTCCGACGAGACCGGCCCCCGCTTCGACGAGATCTACCGGCACAATTTCCAGAGCCTGGTGGTGCAGCTCTACGCGTTCGTCGGAGACATGAGCGAGGCCCAGGACCTGGTGCAGGAGGCGTTCAGCCGGGCGTGGCCACGCTGGGAGCGGATCGCCCGCTACGACGACCCGGTGGCCTGGGTACGGCGAGTGGCTTGGAACGCCGCAGCCAGCCGCTGGCGCCGGCTACGCACCGCCTGGCTGTTCCACCAGCGGCAGCGGCTGGATGTCGTGGCCGGGCCGGAGCCCGATCGGGTGGCGCTGACCGCCGCGCTGGGCGCGCTCCCCGCCAGCCAGCGGCGCGCGGTGGTCCTGTTCTACCTGGCCGAGCTCACGGTCAACGAGATCGCCGAGGACTGCGGTGTGGCGCCGGGGACGGTCAAGTCCTGGTTGCACCGTGCTCGTACGGCGCTGGCGGCCGGCCTCGCCGACGGCGAAGCCGGCCGACCGGGCGGCAGACGGACGCCCGCGGGCGGGTCGACGGAGAGGACGGTGAACTGACGTGGACGACCGAGACCAGAGCGCGGACCGGTTGGCCGGCGCCTTCGCCGAGTTCCGCGCCGCCAGCCTGCGCCGGGCCGCCGAACCCGACCCAGATGAGCCCCGCCGGCGGGCGTACCGCCGGTTGCGGAACCGCGTCGCGGCGCCGGTCGTCGCGGCCACTGTTGCCCTGCTCGCCGTCGCGGTCGGCCTCGCCGGCAATGCGGTCACCCAGCCGCCGCTCGTGACCACCGACGAGTCACCCCCCGCCACCGAGAACCCGCCGGCCACCCCGAGTACCGCGCCGACCGGTCCGACCCCGAGTTCGTCGGCTACACCGACCACGCCGACCAGCCCGACGCCTACGGCCACCGCCTCCGGGACGCCGTCGGCGGCCTCGGCCACCCCATCCGGCGGCCGATCCGCGGCACCACCGTCGGCGACCTCCACCCGCCGGCTCGACCTGTCGATCAGCTCCCCCGGGTCGGTCACCCTCGACCCGACCGGTGACGCCTACACGGGGTGGTTGACGTTCACCATCTCCAACGCCGGCGACCGGGCGTACGACGCCAACGACATGATCGTGGTGCTGCCGGTGGAGGCGACGGTCAACTTCGGCGACAGCGGCATCGGTGGCTGCTTCAACCAGGGGCAGGACGACGACACCAGGACGATGTTCTGCACCGGGGACCGGCAGATTCCGGCGGGTGGGTCCCGCTCGTACCGCTTCGGGTTGCGAGTGGAGATCGCGCCGGGCCCGACAGCCCGTACCCTCGACGGCCTCGCTGTCACCGTGCGCGCCAACGACCGAGGGGCCTTCCCCGCGGACCGCACTCCGGCCGACAACACCGCTCGGATCGACCTCGAACTGCCTCCAGGCTGATCGCGACGCGGCGTCCCGACTCAAGCGGACCGGCACGCCGCGGCCGCCTGCCAACTCACCCCGTCCTTCGCTCGCCGCATCACCCGCCGTGACCTGTCGGCCTGACACGCGTCTCGTGGGCGGCGCCTGTCACGACGAAGGGGGCGTGGTCGGGGACCGATGTTGGCCAGGCTGTTGGCGGGCGGCGATGGCGAGGAACCGGTGTGCTGGGTCGTCGTAGTGGGTGAGGTACCAGCCGGTTCGGAGCAGGGCGAAGCGGAGTGGGGTTTCGGCGAGGGGTTCGTCGGGGCGTAGGGTCCGGCCGTGGCGGGCGGCGAGCGCGGCGCGGCCGGAGGGGTGGAACAGGACTAGTCGGCCGCCGGGTCGGGTGACGCGGGCGAGTTCGCGTAGGCCGTCGCCGGTGTCGGGTAGATGCGTGATGAGACCGGCGGCGAAGATCACGTCGGCGGCCGTATCCGGGAGGGGCAGGCGGCGGGCGTCGGCGAGGACGAGGCCGGCGTGGGCGGTGGTGGCGCGTGCGCGGGCAACGTCGAGCATTTGCGGGGTCAGGTCGACGCCGACGACGGTGCCGGTGGGTCCGACCGCGTCACGCAGGGCGGGCAGGGCGCGGCCGGTGCCGCAGCCGACGTCGATGGCCACCCCGCCGCTGGGGATGGTGGCTTCGGCGATGGCGGCGGCGTAGGCGGGCAGGTCGTCGCCGAATTTGGTGTCCCAGGTCGCGGCGCGGGCGGCGAAGAACGCTTGGGCTTCGGTGCGGTACCAGAGGTTGGTGGGCGCGACCCATCGGTCGAGGTGCTGGATGACCGGCCAGGTGGCGTCGTGCAGGTCGACGACGATATCCGCGTCGTCAGCCGGGCGGCGGTTGCTGCTCCGGGTGGGGGCGCTGCGCACCCAGATGCTCAGCTGCCAGCGATCGGCTGGGTGGTCGGCGCGCCAGCGGGAGCCGTCGGCGATGACCACGGTGTCGGCGGCGCGGCCGTTGCGGGCGTCGGCGTGGGTCGTGCAGGTGGCCTCGGTGAGCCGCACACAGCGGCGGCCGGCGTTGCGCAGGACAGCGGTGAGCCGGTCGGCCAGCAGCGCGGCGCGGTGATCGTGCCCGTCGATGAGCACGGCAGGCGAGCCGGCCGGGATGGCGGCGGCCAGGTGGGTGAGGACGGTGCTCCATCGGTGCCGCTGTTCGCTGGTCATGGTGTCCCAGTGAGCCGCCGCCATCCGCGCGTTCATCTCATCATGATGCAGCTGCGAGACCGTCAGGGCTAGACGTACGGCACTTGCGATGCGATCCGGTTGATTTGCACCGCAGATGCGATCGGCTCACCAAACCCGGCCAGCGCCACCACCCGCAAGGCCCGTGGTCGTCTCGACCCCCGCTGGCTTCGTAGCTGACAAATGTCATTCCGGCGATGACGGTCGTGACTACTCGGGCTCCGGTAGACACGGGAGCCTGGGAACATGTCGCTCTCCCAGCAGCTGCCCGAGCGGGTGCCTGTCGTCGCAGTCGAGGCAGTCTCGTGTTCGTACCGCGATTTCGTCGCCGTCGAGACCGTCAGCCTGTCGGTGCGGGCCGGCCGCATTCACGCACTGCTCGGCACGAACGGTGCGGGGAAGACGACTCTGCTGGAGACGATCCAGGGCTTGCGGCGCCCCGCATCGGGCAGCATCAAGGTGTTCGGGCGCGACCCTCGGCGGCACCGTGCCGAGGTTGCCGGGCGCACCGGCACGATGCTCCAGGAGTCCGGGCTCGTGGATGAGATGACGGTCGCGGATCAGCTCTCGCTGTGGCGAGGCGTGAGCGTACGTGAGGACTCGGTGAATCGCGTCCTCGAACTCGTCGGACTCGATCACCGCCGTCGGGTACCGGTATCGGTGCTCTCCGGTGGGGAAAGGCGACGCCTCGACTTCGCGATGGCGCTCTGGGGCGACCCGGAACTGGTGGTGCTGGACGAGCCGACGACGGGCCTGGACCCGCAATCGCGTCGCACGATGTGGTCGATCATCCGCGACCTCAACACCCGTGGTACGTCCGTGCTCCTCACGACGCACTACTTGGAGGAGGCACAGCACCTCGCGGACTCGGTGACGATCCTCGACAAGGGGCGGATCGCGGTCGAGGGCACGATGTCCGACGTACTCGCGGCGATCCCCGCCCGCATCACGTTCATCTCTGCGGCGTCGTCGGCCGAGCTGGCCGAGCTGCGGTCGCTCGTCGTCGGCGACGTCGCGCAGACGCCCAGCGTCGACACCTCCGCTTCAGCGGATACCTGGTCGGTGACCGTCCAGACTCCGCGGTTGCAGGACGATGTCGCCGCCGTCATGGACTGGGCCCGCGCGCATGCTCTGCGCTTGGCGCAGCTTCGTTGCGCCCCGGCCTCGCTGGAAGAGGTCTTCTTCGAAATGCCCGCCCTCGCCGCCGGTAGGGCCGACTCATGACGACCACCACGACCCACCGCAAGAGCTCCGGTCGGCTCGTCGCATCCCTCATCGCCGCCGAACTACGGGTGTTCCTGAGACAGCCCGTCATGCTCGCCCTGACGCTGCTGCTCCCCGCCGGGCTGCTCGCGATCACCGCGATCGGCGAGACCTCCGATATCTCCGAACTCTGGGCGCAGGTCGCGGGCCGCAACGTGGTTGCGATCCAGTGCATCACCGTCTACTTCGTCGCCCTGAACACGATCACCGCACGCCGGCACACCCTCGCGCTGAAACGGTTGCGCACGACCGCGCTGCCCAGCTTCGGGATCGTGGCCGGCCTCCTCACCCCGCCCCTTCTCGTCGGAGCGTTCCAGGTCATCGTGGTGCTCGTCGGGCTGGTGGCGCTCGGCGCGCCCACGCCCGATGCGGCGGTACTGGTCGCCGTGTCGGCGCTCGCCGGGATGGTGATCGCGGCACTCGCCGGCGTGGTGACGAGCGCGTTCACGGCAACACCGGAGAAGGCGCAATGGACGATGCTGCCGCTGTTCGTCGCGACGATGGGTGCGGTCGCGGTGCTGCCGTCGATCGGTGACGGCGTAGGCGGTACGGCTCTGCGGCTGGTGCCGCTCGTGGCCAACGCGCATCTGGTGACGGCAGGATGGCACCTGGACGGTGTCGCCAGCGAGGCGGCCGCCGCCGATCTCGGCACCATGGCCGCCTGGATCGTCCTGCTCGGGGTGCTCGCCTGGCGCACGTTCCGATGGGAGCGCCGACACTGAACGCACGGCAACGACGACGGGAGGGCGTATGAGTAGGCAGAAGCGTGATCGCTTCCGCGGCATCGCCGCCTACGTGCACGCTTCTCATGCCGCACTCGCGCTGGCCTCGTTCGCCGCGCCCGTGGTGGCGCTCGCTCTTGAGGCTTCGGTAGTACCCGGCTTGGCGTTCTTGGTCGCGCTCTTCGCCGGGATCGTCGCGGCGGGTGGGGCACTGGCCGTCGCCGTCGATTTCGCGCCCTGGCATCGCCTCACCCGCCCCTTCGCTCCCCCGCGCCGCCGTGCGCTGTTGAGCGTTGCTGTCGTGGTCGCGGCGCTCGTCGTCATACTCCTCCTACCGTCGTCGGGAGGAGCCGTGGGTGTTGCGGTGATCCCGCTGGCGTGGGCGCTGCGCGCAGTCGCGGACGGGTCGTTCTGGTCCGGTATCGCCCGCATGTTCGCCGCCGCCCTGGGCTGCGGACTTGTCACCGCGCTCACCTCGGCTTGGAGCGGAGAAGTCTGGGACTCCCTCGGCCTGGCTGTCGCCGTACTCCTGGCCTTCGGGTTACTCGGGCAGGACTCGATCTACACCCTCGCGATCGAACTCGACGACCTGCGCGCCCTCGAAGCCGATCGTGCGGTGGCGACCGAACGCAAGCGCCTCGCCGGCGACCTCCACGACATCCAGGGTCAGCATCTCGGCCTCATCACGGTCGAAGCGGAACTCGTCACGAAACTCATCGCGACCGGAGACACCGCAGGGGCCGCAGCTCACGCCCGGCGGCTACAAGCCATCGCCGGCGATGCGCTGGACGAACTGCACCGGGTCGTGCACGACACCCGCGCCGTCACTCTCGATCAGGAACTCACCAACGCGGCTCGCGTGCTCGAAGCGGCCGGCATTACGGTCGCCCGGAACGTCGACCGTATCGACTTCCTGCCCGAGACGGCGGACCGGCTGTTCGGCCTGACCGTGCGCGAAGCAATCACCAACATCCTCAAACACTCGCGCACCCGGGACTGCACCATTCAGGTCAGATGCGAGGCACGAGCCGGCAACGATGGCATCGTACTGACGGTGACGGACTCCGGCCCCGCCGCTACTCATGCCGTTCGGACCCGTGGTACCGGGTTGACCATGTTGCGCGAGCGCTACCGGGACGCCGGTGGTGAATGCACCTTCGTCTCGGGTCCGGGAGCCGAGCTCACCGCCTGGGTACCAATGACCGGAGGAGGTTCCCGATGACCGAGCCGGGCACGCCGATCCGCGTCATCCTCGCCGATGACGAACTCCTGCTGCGTGAGGCCGTGATGACGCTCCTCGCCCTCGAAGACGGCATCACCGTGCTCGGTACCGCCGCCACCGGCGCTGAGGCGGTCGAACTCGTCCGGAAGGCCCGCCCCGATGTGGCCGTGCTCGACCTCGAAATGCCGGCCCAGGACGGCATCGAAGCCGCCGCCGAGATCCAGCTGATCGCCCCCGGCACCCGGGTCGTGCTGCTGACCCGCCATGCCCGCCCGGCGGTACTCCGCCGCGCCCTCGACGCCGGGGTCTCCGCGTTCGTCACGAAGGCCACCTCCGTCAAAGAACTCCCGAGCATCCTCCGGTCCGTCGCGTCCGGAGGTCGATACGTCGACGGTGCCGTGGCTACCGCCGCCCTGTCGGAGAGCAACTGCCCGCTCACCGAACGCGAGATCGATGTGCTCCGCGAATCCCTCGACGGCGCAACCATCCGCGTCATCGCCGAACGTACCCATCTCGCCCCCGGTACGGTGCGCAACTACATCTCCACCGCTATGACGAAACTCGGTGCCGCCAACCGCGTCCAGGCTGCGCGCGTCGCGTGGAGTGAGGGCTGGATCTAGCGCGCCACCCCCAGAAAAGGGTTATCGCCGACGCCACTTCGGTAGGCCGGCGGCGGCGCGGAACACGAAGTACACCACCGTCGCGCCCAGCAGCGCCCACCGCCACAGCTCCCGAAGACCGTCGGGAAAGATGACGAAGACGAGGAGAGCAACCGCCCCGATCTGCACGATCGCGGACAGCACCTCCCGGGCCGGGGTGGATGCCGGGCCGACGCTCATCAAGTCCACCGCCAAGCTCCGCTGCGGAGCCCTCTGCTGCCGTGGTCCATCGCTCCATCCGCTCATGCGTCCACGGTTCCGCACCCGCCCGGAAGTCGTTAGGCGCAGTTGTCACCGCTCCGATGACAAACGTCACGAGCAGTCGTGACGGGGCATACTGCCGTCCGTTTCCGGATCTGTCGCAGCGGACGGGGTCTTCGGTTCGCGGGCCGCTGGAATGCTTGAGCGCGCCGGCCGGGTGGGTTGCCCCACCCGGCCGGCGTCCGGACCCGTCCGGCAAGTCGGCCCCCGGAGGGCCGGCAGCGGTGGGTACCGGTCTGGGACTGACCGTCTCAGTGCTTCTTGAACACCGGCATGGTGTCCAGCGTGGTGGTGATGTTCTGCGTGGTGCCGCCCCGATACGTCTTCCCGGTGAAGATGTCGGTCCAACTGTTGCCCGGCGGGAACCACACCGACGTCGTGGCGGTGTTGCCGGGCGTGGTCACCGGCGCCACCAGGTAGTCCGGGCCGTAGAGGTACTCGGAACCGGCGGTGGCGTACGCGGCCTGCTCATGCGGGTAGGCCAGGTACATCGAGCGGACGATGGGCGTACCCGTGCGGGTGGCCTCCTTGGCGGCGGCGTAGGTGTACGGCAGCAGTTCCTCCCGCAGGTTCAGGAACTTCTTGGCCGACGCCTCCGCCGCCGGGCCGTACTGCCAGGGCAGCCGGTCGCTGTGGTTGGAGTGCAGCCGGTCGATCGGCTGGAACGTACCGAACTGGACCCACCGGGCGTAGAGGTCGTCGGGCAGCTTCGTGCTGCCCGGCTCGCTGCCTGGCTCCTGCAGGCCGCCGGTGTGCCCGCCGATGTCGTGGCTGACCGCGGCCAGCCCGGTCGCGGCCGACTCGCCCGGCGTGTAGCCGACCTGCATCTGCAGGGTCTGCCAGTTGGAGACGGTGTCGCCGGTGAAGTGCAGCGTGGTGCGCTTGTCGGCCCACGGGCCGGTCGGCACCGGGGTCGGGCTGCTGTAGCCGCCGGCCTGCAACGATCCGTACGCCCGGGAGAAGGCGAAACCGGTCTTGTCGGCGTACTGCTGGTTGATCCAGGCGTCCGGGGTCACCCCGGCGAGGGAGGACTTGGAGTTGTCGCAGCACCAGTCCATCCACCAGAGGTCCGGGCCCTTGCTGCCCTTCGGCACCATCCCGTCGTGCAGCTGCAGGTACGCCTTGAGCTGATCCGGGTCGCCGAAGTCGAACGCGTAGCAGTCGGCGCCGCCGTTGCAGCCGACGCGCTGCAGCTTGCCCTTCGCGGTGGCCTGCGCCTGCGCGAACTTCGGGTCCGAGCCGAGGATGCTCGGGTGGATGTTGATGCCGGTGTGCAGACCCTGCTTCTTGGCCCAGTCGAAGAACGCCTTTGGGTCGGGGATCCGGGTGGGGTCGATGCTCCAGCCGCTCCACTTGTTCGGCGCCTTGATGTCGGTGTCGAGGACGAGCACGTCCATCGGCACACCCTCGGACTTGGCCCGGGCCACGAGGTTCTGGAACTCGGTCGCGGTGCGGTCGTAGTACTCGGACCACCACACCCCGTACGCCCACTCCGGCAGCAGCTTCGTGGGCCCGGTCAGGGTCGACAGCTCTTTCAAGCCACGGGTGTAGTCCTGCCCGTACGCGGAGACGTAGCCGTCCTGCTCGGCGGCGGGCCGGGGCTTGGTGTCGCGCAGGGCCGAAGCCGAGTCGTCGAGCAGGTACCAGCCGTCCTGGTAGAGCAGGCCCGCGGAGGTGAGCGCGGAACCGGAGACCCCGTCCAGGCCCCGGCGGTAGCCGCCGAGCGGCGCGTGCGGGGCGAGCAGCGGGGACTTCGCGCTCGTGACGGCGACCGTGTCCACGTTGACGTTGCAGCTGGCGTCCGTGGGGCAGCCCAGCGTCACGGTGTTGGTGCCGCGGGTGAGGTGGACCGGGACGGAGATCGTGTTCCAGTAGTCCCATCCGCTGGTCGGCGGAAGGCTCGCCGTGACCGGTGCCGCGGTTCCCGCCGTGACCGACATGGTGCGCGTCTGGCTCGGCTGGGAGCCGGCTTGGCCGTTGGCGTAGCGGATCTGCACCCGGTAGTCACCGGCGGACGGCACGTTCGTCACGGTGAGCGCGGCGGCGGACTTGGTGCTCTCCAGGCCGGCGAGGAAGCCCGTACCGGAGGCGCCGTTGTGGTCGTTCGCGGGCTTCGCACCGCCGGTCAGCGCGCCGGTCTCCGCCTCGCCGAGCGTCCCGAACGGCAGGGGCTGTGGCTGGGGTGCGGCCGGCGCCGGGAACGGTTCGCCCGGGTTGACCACCGCGAGGCTGTCGATGTTCACATTGCCGGAGTCGTTGGGAGCCCGCAGGACGCTGATCTCGTGCCGGCCCGCCGTGAGGTCGACCGGCACGCCGGCCAGGCCCCAGGTGTCCCAGTTCGCGCTGGGCGGCAGCGTCAGCGTGCGGCCGGGCTCGCCGTCGACCTGGACCGTCAGGGTGCGGTCCACGGTCTGACCGTCACCGCCGGCGCTGTTGGCGTAGCGGACGGTGAGCTGCTTCGTGCCATCCGCCGGGGCGTCGAGCGCGAACTTGACCGAGTCGCCGGAGGAGGTGAAACCGGCCGCGAACCCGCGCCCGGTGTATCCCCGGTGGTCGGTTGCCACGCCGGGGCCGCTGAGCTGCAGCGCTTCGGCCTCACAGAGCGCGCCGAGGGCGCAGTCCGGAGCACCGCGGCCGGCCCAGGGCTGGGCCTGCACGACCTGCTTGCCGGTCTTGAGCTGCACGGTGAGGTTGTCCGCGGTGAACGCGCCCGAGCTCACCTGGTAACGCAACGTCATCGCGCCGGTGTCGATGGTGAGCCAGCCGTGGTCGACGTGCTTCGTGAAACGCGTACGGGGGAAGTCGTCGCGCCCGACGGCGTTGAACGTGGCGGCGTCGGTGAACTTGCCGTCCTTCTGGTATTCGGTGCGGATCAGGGTCGGGGAGAGCACTTCGAAACGTGCGTTCCCTGACCGGACGGCTCCGTCCTTCGCCTGGTTGTGGCTGGCCTGGGCCGTCGCGGACGGAACGAGTGTCAGCCCCGTGATGAGAATGCCGGCCGCGGCGGCTGCTGTCGCGCGGCGGCGGCGTGGACCCCGATAGAGCAAGTTGCACTCCTCGTCGTATATGGAGGAAATGGGTCAATGACAACGTTGTCACTAGTCCGAAACACCTGTCAACGGATCTTGGAGGGTGTCCCTGCTCTCTTCCGTCGCGCTCGCACTCGTCCGGCAGGCGCCTCGACGACCCGCCGACCCGCAAGCCGAGCGGAGCTGCGCGGCCTCGCTCCTGCCGACCCAGCACGCTGTACTCGGGTCGACCCGGTGACTTCTTCGGCGTGAGCACCCGGCGAGCGCGTTGCTGTCGACAGCCGCTATGCCTTACAGGAGTCGTCGTGTCGAAGCCCGCTTGTCGGTGTAGAGGATGGCCGCCCACCGTTCGGAGGTGGGGCCGCGAGTGGTTCGGAGGTTCGTCCAGTCGAGCAGGTAGCTGTCTGCACGGTCCACCGGGAGTCCCTGGCGTCCGGCGCTGCCCGCGCCCGTCGTCACCCAGTTGGTCGCCGAGCCCGGCTGCTCCAGCACCTAGAGGGCAAAAGGCTGATACTTGAGAGCTTCTTCGATTACTTCCTCGTCACTCAACTCGGGTTCTCTGAAGAACATGAGGAAGATGACGTGTGGACAACGCAGGATGCGTTCCAACTCGTCAACTCGCGCGCCGGTCTCCTCTTCGGGGATGACAGGATTGCGCAGTTCACGAACGAGGGCCAACGCCCTGCTTCGCGTCGGGTCGTCCAGCTCCACAGCCACGCAGAATACGTGGCCCAGCTGCCATCCCGTCTGACGCCGAGCCGCGCCAGGGTTGCTCTCTACGGGGCCACCCTTTCCAGCTCTGAGCGGAAGTCGCGCACCTCGCGTGGGTTGCCTTCTTGCGTAATCACAGCTCCTGCGATGCGGTGAGCCAGAGCCTTGTCTCCTGCCATCGCCGCCGCGAACGCGGCTGCCTGCAAGGGCGCGGTGCCGCCCGGGTACACCTGCCGGAACGGTCCCCAGGACCCCTGTTGGGCATGGACCTCGGCCGCCCACCTGCTGAAGCCTTGCAGTTCTACGGCGTGACGCAGGAAGGCGACGCCCGGGCCGGCGACGTCGTCCACCAGCTCCGTCGGCAACGGCTCCTCAGACGCGGGACGCGGGTACTCGTCGAGCTGGCGGATCGGCTCAAGGTGAGTCCACAGCGCTTCGCGGCGAAACTCCACCAGTGGCTCCGGCAGGCCCATGATCCGAACGCTGAGGAAGACCTGGATTCCCTTCGTGGCGGGGTCGCCCCAGCGAGGGGTGTAGAACCGCATCTCCCGAAGGAGTCCGTTGTCCGTCCGCGTGCAGCTGTTGCCGTGGCGCTCGAACCCGATCGGCGCCAGAACATCGCGATGAAGACGGTTCACCGCACGAGGGAGACTCCAGCGACCGGGCACCCACGAGATGTTAGGCGCCGGCCAATTTCTTGCCACGGTTGTCACCCAGGTCCCGAGATCGATGGGGTCGTGCCAGAGCACCAGCATGTCGTCTGCTGGACTGCCCCGCGTCAGAGGGACGGTGTGAGCGTGCACGCTGATGAGGCTGACCGCGCCGGCCAGGAGACCGACCACCGCCGTACGGTCAGCGCGGGTCACCCAGGTCCAGGCGGTCAGCCAGCCCTGCCGCGGCGAAGGCGGCGACGAGTTCTTCGCGGCCCTCTGTGAAGTGGGCCCAGCTGTCGTAGTGGACGGGAACCACCTGGCGGGCGCCGAGAATCCCGGCGGCCTCGGCGGCCTGGGCGCTGTCGAGAACGATGAGCGCGCCGTCGAAGAGAATGCCGGGGAAGCGGGGGGCGCCGGCGAAGAGGATGGCGGTGTCGACCGGCCCGGAGTGTTCCGCGATCTCCCTTACGACGTTGAGTGAGGCGTTGTCGCCGCTGACGTAGACGGTGGGCAGACCCTGCCCGGTCAAGTTGGGTCGACTTCACGGCCGGGTGCGTCGCTCGGCGCCGTCGAAGGCGGGCGCGAGCGGGGCCAGTGCTGCGCGGAGTTGGCCGGGCAGTGAGCCGGAGGGCACGACCAGCCCGCTGGCGCCGGAACTCCCGGCGGCCCCCGCGTTCCCGGTCGGCTGGAGCCAGCCTTCCAATGCGATGCGAACCGCCGCGGCCACGCTTGCCGCGAGAACGCGGGCTGTGTGCGCTCCGACGCTACCCAGGCGGTCGGTGATCACCGCCGCGAGAGGGGGCTCGAGATCGGCGGTGGCATTGAGGAACGCGTTGCGCAGCGCGGGCCGGGTGGTGATCAGCAGCAGTGCCTCATGTTCGTGCTCACCGGTGTTCGTGTACTGCTCGACTACTGCTTCGGTGACAGCGTCAGCCAGGCGCATTCCTGCGGGCCGGGCCGCGACCGCCGCCGCGATCCGCGCGTCCCGGTCAGCGGTGACAGCGGAGACGATCGCCTGCTCGCGGCTGGCGAAGTAGTTGTTGTAGGTGCGCGGCGAGACCCCGGCCGCCTCGGCGATGTCCTCGACCCTCACCTGGTCCAGTCCGTGCTCCACAGCCAGGCGTAGGGCCGCCTCGCGTAGCGCCTCGCGGGTGGCCTGTTTCTTCCGCTCCCGCAGCCCTGGTGGTGGTGTCGTCACGGCGTCAGCGTTCCACACTGGGCTGCGTGCACGCAAACTTGCGTGCACGCACTTTTCCTGTGATTCTCGACCCGACCGAGACCGGCAGAGAGGACGTCACCATGCGAGCAAGAGGAATGACCTACGACACCGGATTCGTCGTACACGGCCAGACATCCCGCGAGCACTTCCACCCCGCGGTGGTTCGGCGCGAGCTCGCCATCATCCGCGACGACCTGCACTGCAACGCGGTCCAGATCATCGGCGGCGACCCGGACCGACTGGAGCTGGCCGCCGGTGCCGCCGCCGAGCTCGGCCTGGAGGTCTGGTTCTCGCCCTATCCGCTGGAGCTGGATCCGAAGAAGATCCTCACGTTCTTCCGCGACTGCGCCGAGCGAGCGGAACGGCTCCGGCAGCAGGGAGCCGCAGTCGTGTTCGTCGCAGGGGTCGAGCTGAGCGTGATGAACCGCGGGTTCCTGCCGGGAGAGAGCCCCGAGGAGCGGGTCGATCAGCTGATGAGCCAACCCGAGCGGCGGGCCGAAGCGATGCGCGAGCTCGGCGTGCGCATCAACACATTCCTCCGCGACGCCGCAGCCACGATCCGCGAGCGCTTCCAGGGCAAGCTCACCTACGCATCCATCCAGTTCGAGCAGGTCGACTGGACTCCCTTCGACATTGTGACGTTCGAGCTGATCCGCTCCGCCGAGGTCGCCGACCGGTTCCGGGACGCGGTGCGCACCCTGGCCCAAGGCCCCAAGCCGCTCGCTATCACCGGGTTCGGCACCGCGGCCTACCGCGGCGCGGGAGACCGAGGTGGGCGGGTGCTGGAAGTGGTCGAGCACGACCCAGAGACCAAGGCCCCTGTACGGCTCAACGGCATATACGAACGCGACGAGGCCGGCCAGGCCGCATATTTGAGCGAACTGCTGGAGATCTTCGAGACCGAGGGCGTAGACAGCGCGTTCGTGTTTTTGTTCGCCTTGCCTGGCTACCCGCACCGCCCGAACGGCGACCCCAGGGACGATCTGGACCGGGCCGGCCTGGGCATCGTCAAGCTCCTCGAAGGACGCCGGGGGAAGACCTACCCCGACATGGAATGGGAACCCAAGGCCGCCTTCGCGGCAGTGGCGCAGCGGTATCAGAGGTGACAGGCCCTGCACGCGGTGACCACGGTTCGGGATCTGCACTGCGCCGCAGTGCAGATCCCGAACCGATGGAAGCGGTATTCGCTGAACTCACCGCAGACCTCGCACCGGTCTACCGCCGCCGCGACCTGCGGGCCAACGGCGTGTTGTACCTGCGCGGGTTACTGACGGGGCCAACCTCCGAGGCCTCACTGCCGAACGCGTCATCGGATGGCCGTACGACCTCGCCGACCCGGCGGTTGCATCGGGTTGACCCGCCGGCGCCCGCTACTGCTTCCAACTCCTTGAGCGCGCCTGCCTCGTCCTCCCTCGAAGCAGTAGTACGCGCAGGTGCAGCGCACGCTCCTACTCCCTGAGCCTGATGGATGCCGAACGGCAGGGGCTCGCCACCCGAATCCAGGTGCCCCACGGTGCATCACGGGTTCATCCCCGACAACGGGCTTCGCCTGGCCGGAACCCACCACGAGATCTACCTCAGCGACCACCGCAAGGTCGCGCCAGACAAGCAGCGCACCATCCTCAGGCAGCCGATCACCATCGGCACCGAGGGGTGAGCGGGATTTCCCGTGGGATCGGTGTACCAGATATGGGCGCGCTGGCCCGCCTAATAGGGGTCCCGCGTAACACCGTCCGCGTTCGAAACTCCCGCGCTACCCACCGGGGCAGCGGTTATCGCCGCCGCTGTGCTCCTGGCATCTCGTCGGCGGTGGCGGCGCAGGCGGGGGCGGGGCGAGATCCCGGTACGCTCCGGCGGCGACCGGAACGGCGAGTACGCCGAGACCGAGCGCGATGACCAGGTAGACGGCGGCGGTCCGGCGCAGGAGCCCGCTGCGGGCCACGACGGCGATCACCACCGGGCCGACCACCACCTCGGCGGCCAAGAGCAGCAGGGCCACGTTCGCCTTACGCGCCAGTGCGTCAGCTCCGACACCCTGGTTACTGTGTTGGTCTGCCCAGCCTTCGAGGCCGAGGGCGAACATCCACCCGAGCAGCACCAGGCCACCGATGAGCCACGCCACCGTCAGGAGCGCGACGACGGCTGGCGCCCACGGCGCCGCAGATCGACGATCCACGCCTGCACGCTACCCACGGCAGACAAGTGAAGCGAAGGTGGCAACCGGTCGACGGCAGATCTGAGGCGCCCCGGGCTCGGCGTCGGCACCGCGCTGGGGTCCTTTCCTCGGGCCGGCCGCCGTCTGGCCCGGCGTCGCGATCGCCGCGCTACGGAAGCGGAGCGCTCGGCGGATTTCCGTCTGTCAGACAGGCGCTTGAAGACTGACCAACGCGCCGGACGATGAACACCGTCAGGAGGGCTCGAAGTTGCCAAGACCAGACCAGCCCCCGGCTCCATCGGCTACGCGCAGGCACCGCTCGCACAGAAGACTGTGTCGGGGCCCGTGTTCGTGCTGCCGCAGAACAGCGCAAACGTTGCTACCGACGGTAGACCTCCGGGATGGCGTCCTTGATCTGTCGCACGGTCTCGGCGACGTCCAAACGAGTCGTATCAACACCGACGTATCGATAGTCGGCGTCGGTCGCTTGCCGGATGGTCCGATCTTCAGGAATCAAGTCCACCATGTCACGCCAGTCCTGCGTCGTCTGCTTCGCTCTGGTGATCCGCCGGTCGTCACGCACGTCCTTGTCGACCAGGAGCTCAACCATGTACACGGACCTCGGCGGCGAGAGCGACCGACGAAAGGCAAGGTAGTCCGGGTAGTTGCGTAGGAAGCTTCCGGCGATGACGTTGACGTAGCCAGCGGTCCAGAAGTTCTCCACCAGGGCGGCAACGTTACGGCGGAGCAGGCCGAAGAACTCGTCGTCCATCGGGCATGGATTGGTCTGCCCGATATCTTCAGCGTCAATCCGAGCGCCGTCGGGCGTGTGGGCCAGCAGTTCACGAACGATGGTCGATTTACCGGCACCCTCCTCGCCGTTGACCAGGATGAGACGGTTCCCCAACGTCGGCGAGGCCGGCCGCTCCGGAGCGAACATCCATGGATTATGGATGGTCTCGAAGACGCAAAGTTGTCCGCACCGTCGTCGGGATGTGCGAACGTCGCCGGCTTTCTAGGGCGTAGGCAACCATCACCGAGTGCACGGACATCGGCGGGCTCTTCGTCGACCCTGTGTTCCCGCACGAGCCACTGCGCGCTACACCCCGGTGAGCTGCGCGCCGTCCGGACCGCTCCTCGCCGCGATCGACGGCGCGGGGCCGACTTGGTTCGGAAAAGTCGGCGTCGACGGCGCACAGTCGGCCGATCGGCCTCCCTCCGGCCCGTCAGCGGGCTCCCCCGTCCGAGGGAGCATGCTCACCCATCGCGGGGAGGTCTGGCATTTCGGTGCGCGAGATGCTGGTGCAATCGGAACGAAGGGACACACCGTGACCACCGTGAGACCTGAGCCGTCGCCTCCGCTGCTCGGCGACGGGCGTCGGCCGGTACGGACAGCCCACCTCGTGCCGCTGCGGACGCTGCTGTCGGGCCCGTGTCAGCTGCGGCTGCCGACAGAGTCCGCATGAACACCACGAATATCGACGAGCTGCCGGTGGCGTCGCGATGGTTTCGCTTCACCGGGCTGGACGAGCGCACCACCCTGATCGAGGAACCTCACGTCCGTGGCCTGCTGCGCGCGAATATCTGGCACCTGCGTGGCCGCGAAGGCGATCTCCTCATCGACTGCGGACTGGGCGTCACCACGCTGGCACCGCTGCTGCGCGAACGCTTCGACCGCGAACCCGCGCTGGTCCTGACTCATGGACACCTCGACCACATGGGCTCCGCGCACGAGTTCAGCCGGGTCTGGGCGCATCCGCTCGAACACGTCGACAGTCCCGCTCCCGGCTCCCTGCACGGTCCGATCCTGGCTGCCCAGATGGGTCTCCGCGAGACCCTGCCGCCCGCGCTGCTGACCGCCCGTCCGCACAGCGACTACGACCTCGGAAACTACCGAGTCCAACCCGCGACGCCCACCCGCTCACTGGCCGACGGCGACATCTTGGACCTGGGCGACCGCCGGCTGACCGTCCTGCACCTGCCCGGTCACAGTCCCGGCAGCATCGCCCTGTTCGACGAACATGACGGCACGCTGTTCAGCGGGGACGTCATCTACGACGACGTCCTGCTCGACTCCCTGCCCGGCAGCGACCCCGAACAGTACGCACACTCTCTCCGGCGGCTACGCAGCCTGCCGGTACGGCTGGTGCACGCAGGACACGGACGCAGCTTCGGTCAGGAGCGCCTGCACCACCTCATCGACGATTACCTGCGTGAGCACCTTGACGCGACCGACGAGCACCGTCGCGGGAACGAACGCGATACGTCGAAGTCAATGCGCCAAGGAGATCACTCGCGCTGAGGAGATCCGGCACCGCGGGGGCGCCTTCCGACGCAGAGAGGGGATCTCATGTTCGCCGCGTACGTCACGGTCACCATCGTCGCCGCCGTCTTCACAGGCTCCGCGGCCGTCACCTACCTGGCCCGCCACCCTTACCCCAAGGCCCAGCTGGACATCAAGCGCCTGCCCCGCTCGTGGGGACCGAAGTTGGGCATGTTGCTCGCGGCGGGTTCGTTGGGGTTGCTGTCGGGGTTCGCCGTGCCGCTGCTGGGTGCGCTCGCCGCCGCCGGCCTCGTGCTCTACTTCATCGGCGCGATCGGCGCCCACCTGCGGGTGGGTTCCCGCCAACTTCTCGGACCGGCCGTGTTCCTCGCCGTCTCCCTGGCCGCTCTGGTCCTGAACCTCGGCTACCACGACCCGTGGTGACCCGCCGCCATACGTCCGAACCGAAGGTGGTGCGACTTGTCGAATGAGGATTTCGAGCCGTCGAGGCCGGCCTGCAACGATCCGAAACATCTGATATGCCCGCTAGACTCCCGGAGTATGACTGACCACGCGCAGTCCCTGCTGAGCACGATCGGTGGACCCCAGGACCTCAAGACTCTGACGCCTGAGCAGATGACAGTGCTGGGTGCGGAGATCCGGGACTTCATGATCGCCAAGGTGGCGCGCACCGGCGGTCACATCGGCCCCAACCTCGGTGTCGTCGAGCTGACGCTGGCGATGCACCGGATCTTCGACAGCCCGCGCGACCGGTTCATCTTCGACACCGGGCACCAGGCCTACGTGCACAAGATTCTGACCGGACGACAGCGCGGGTTCGACCTCTTGAAGCAGCGAGGCGGGCTCACGGGATACCCGAGCCGAGCCGAGAGCGAACACGACCTCGTCGAGAACTGCCACGCCTCCACCGCGCTGTCCTACGCCGACGGAATGGCCAAGGCCTACGCACTGCGGGGCGAGCGGCGGCACGTGGTGGCCGTAGTGGGAGACGGTGCCCTCACCGGCGGTATGTGTTGGGAGGCGCTCAACAACATCGCAGCCACCGGTAATCGTCTGGTCATCATCGTCAACGACAACGGTCGCTCCTACGCGCCGACCATCGGCGGGCTCGCGGATCACCTCGCGTCCCTGCGGCTCAACCCGGCGTACGAGAAGGTGCTCGAACTCGCCAAGGACGCCCTGGAGAAGGCGCCGCTGGTCGGCAAGCAGCTCTTCGACACCCTGCACGCGGTGAAGAAGGGCATCAAGGACGCCGTGGCGCCGCAAGCGATGTTCGAGGATCTCGGGATCAAGTACGTCGGACCGGTCGATGGCCACGATCAGGCGGCGATGGAGTCGGCGCTCACCCGGGCAAAGCGATTCGGCGGTCCGGTCATCGTGCACGCGGTGACGCACAAGGGCCGCGGCTATGCTCCGGCCGAGCAGGATGAGGCCGACCGGCTGCACGCGCCTGGAGCCTTCGATCCGGAGACGGGCAAGCCGCTGGCTGCGTGGAGCCTCAAGTGGACGAAGGTGTTCGCCGACGAACTGGTCGCTATCGCGGGTGAGCGGCCCGATGTCGTCGGCATCACGGCTGCCATGCCGGAGTCGACAGGTATCGACAAGCTCGCCGCCGCGTACCCGGACCGGGCGTTCGACGTCGGTATCGCCGAGCAGCACGCCACCACGTCAGCGGCGGGGCTCGCGCTGGCTGGGCTGCACCCGGTGGTGGCCATCTACGCGACGTTCCTCAACCGTGCCTTCGACCAGGTGCTGCTGGATGTGGCACTGCACAAGCTGCCCGTGACCTTCGTGCTCGACCGGGCAGGCATCACCGGGCCGGACGGGCCCAGCCACTACGGCATCTGGGATCTGTCCATCCTCGGTGTCGTGCCGGGCCTCCGGGTGGCCGCGCCTCGTGACGCCGAGACCCTGCGCACGTCACTCCGCGAGGCGGTGGCGGTCGACGACGGCCCGACCGTGGTGCGCTTCCCGACCGGGTCGGTCCCGGCGGCGCTGCCCGCGCTGCGTCAGGTCGGCAGTGTCGACGTGCTCGCCGAGACGTCTGAGTCCAACGACGTTCTCCTGGTCACGGTAGGACCCTTCGCTCACCTCGGCGTACAGGTCGCGGCCGAGCTCGCGAAACGAGGCTTCGGCGTGACAGTGGTCGACCCGCGCTGGGTCCGTCCCGTACCGGTCGAGCTGGTTCAACTCGCAGGCTCGCACAAGCTGGTCGTGACAATCGAGGACGGCGTACGCAACGGTGGCATCGGCGACGCGGTCGCCAAACTGCTGCGTGACCACGAGCTCGACGTGCCACTGCGCGACCTGGGTGTGCCCGCGCGGTGGATCGACCATGGCACCCGCTCCGAGATTCTCGCTGAGGTCGGCCTGACGGTTCCCGATGTGACGGAGCGGGTCGGGGGCTGGATCGAGGCGTTGTCGGTGCCTTCGAAGCCGGGGCTGTCCAGCGTCAGTCGCGGCTAGCGGGTCTGCGCCTCGACCCGGCCGAGATCTCTGCCTGCGCGGCTGCGGCGAGCCTGAGGCAATGCCGGCAAGCTCTTGAGGCACAGGTCTCGCCGGGACGTATTCCGACCAGTCGCGGTCGGCGATGCCGGAGTGAGAGGCGCTGCGACGGACCGGGTCCGCCACGCTCACCCGGGACCATCGGATTCAAGGGCGCCTTCCGTGATGAGGGAGGCGTGATGAGTGCATCCATGACCACGTGGGGTGCGGGCGACTATCCGGCCATGGCGCGGCGGCTGATGCCGGTCGCCGAAGCGGTGGTGGCAGCTGCCGCGATACAGCCGGATGACCGGGTGGTCGACGTCGGCACCGGTACGGGCAACGCCGCGATACTGGCCGCACAGTGCGGAGCCCGTACCGTCGGAGTGGATCTGGAGCCCGCGCTGTTGGAGCTGGCCCGGGGGCGTGCCGCGGGTGACGGCCTGGCGGTCGATTGGCGGGTCGGCGACGCGTGCCGGTTACCCCTTCCAGACGACTCGGCCGACGTGGTCCTGTCCGTGTTCGGCGTGATCTACGCGAACGACCACGACGCGGCAGCCCGAGAGCTGAGCCGGGTGTCTGCCCCCTCGGGCCGAGTCCTGCTGGCCGCCTGGACACCGGGCAGCCTGTTGCCGGCCATGGGGCAGGTCCTCGGCCCATATCTACCGCCGCCGCCGGCCGCAGGCGCCCCGCCGAGCCAGTGGGGTGACCGCGAGCTGGTCGGACGGCTCCTCGCAGCCGCCGGCCTGCGGATCACGTCGGCTGTCGTTCACCGGTTGGGTTTGCGCTTCGCCAACGCCGACACAGCGACCAACCTGCTGATCGACAGCGCCGGGCACGTCGTCGCCGAACGGGAGCTGCTCGTGGCACAACGTCGGTGGGAGGCGTTGCGCGCCGACCTACGTTCGTTCGTTGACGATCGCGGGGTAGCCGACGGCGGTCACTTCCGGCTGGAGCTCGAATACCTGCTCGTGACGGCCACGCCAGCATCGGAGGTGACAGTATGACGCGCGCGCAGCTGGACAAGCAGCCGCCGGCGGTCGCCGCGATGTTCGACGGCGTCGCCGAACGGTACGACCTGGCCAACAGGATCATCTCGTTCGGCCAGGACGCCCGGTGGCGGCGAGCGACCAGAGCGGCGTTGGGCCTGCACCCAGGCGAACGCGTGCTCGACGTGGGCGCCGGCACCGGCGTCTCCACCGAGGAGTTGACCCGTTCCGGGGTGTTCGCAGTGGGAGTGGACCCCTCCACCGGCATGCTGCAGGTCGGCCGACGCGCCCGGCCCGCGGTGCCGCTGGTGGCAGGCGACGCGCTGCGCCTGCCGTTCCCGGATGGCGCGTTCGATGCGGTGACCACTTCCTTCGCGCTGCGCAGCGTGGTCGATCTCGAGGCTGCCTTACGCGAGTTCGCCCGTATCGTCAGGCCAGGAGGGCGGCTCGTGGTCTGCGAGTGCAGTCACCCGACGAACCCCACATTCCGTACGCTCTACCTCGCCCACCTACTCCGGGCGGTACCCGTGGTGACCCGATGGGTCTCCAGCAACCCGGACGCCTACGTCTACTTGATCGAATCCATCCGTGCCTGGCCGAATCAGCCGGACCTGGCGAAGCGGATCGCCGCATCGGGCTGGCAGCAGGTCGGTTGGCGCAACCTCAGTGGCGGTGTCGCCGCGCTGCACAGCGCCACCCGCTGTTAATTCGTCTGCTCCGGGAAACGTCCGCTTCCGCCGCAGAAGGCACGATGACACGGGCGCACTCGTCGACCGCCACTGCCGTCAATCAGCAAAGGCGAGGCCACGCTCAGCCAGTGCGGCGGCAAGGGTGCGGACCGCCTTCGGCCCGACCCCGTGCATAGCCAGTAGATCGCGGCGCCGGTGGGCGGCCACTTGCGCAAGCGTGGTGATACCGGCTTCGAGCAAGGCAGTGTTGGCTGGTCGCCCGATCGGTGGCAGGTCACCGATCTGTGCGGGTTCGCGGCGAGTACTCATGCGGTCACGATATTAGTCCGCCCACTGAATTCGCGGAGCTTGTCAAGGGCTCCGCGTCTCTACGCGGTGGATCATCGACCACGCTCGAAGTCCATCACCGACATTCCTGGTTCGGTTGAGGCGACCCCCGGCCTTCTGGGTGTCGAACCACGACAATGTAGCGATGAAGCGGATCTTTCGGTCCCGGCCGATCATGACCGAGGAGACGCACCGGGCGACCACGGTCGAGATCTTCTTCGACCTCGTGTTCATCTTCGCTCTCACCCGGATCGTCCTGCTCATGGGGCGGCCGCCCACGTTTCTCAGCTTGGCGCAGGGGCTCATCCTCCTGCTGCTGCTCTGGACCACCTGGACCATCTACACCTGGGTGGGCAACCTGGTCCGCGCCGACGCCGGCCTGGTCCCCGCCGGAGCGATCGTGGCGATGGCGGCCGTCTTCGTGGCCGCCCTGGTCATACCGAATGCCTGGCAGCACGGGAACGAGGTCATGGACGCACCCCTGATCCTGGCCTTGGCCTACATCGCACTTCGAGCGATCAACATCGCCCTCGGCCTGCACGCAGCGGGTGGCGACCGGCAACTGCGCTTCACGCAGGGCCTCTTCGCGACCACGGCGATCCTCGCGTGGATACCGCTCGTCCTCGGCGCCCTGCTCCACGGAACCGCTCAGACCCTGCTCTGGGGAGCGGCATTCGTCATCGACTTCAGCGGCGGCGTCATCGCCTCGGCCGTCAGCGGGTGGCGGCTGCGCAGCCCCAGCCACTTCGCCGAACGGCACGGCCTGGTGTTGATCATCGCGCTCGGTGAGTCACTGATCTCGGTGGGGACCGGAGCCGAGTTGGCAGTGACGCGCGGCCCGGTCCTGCTGGCAGCGTTGCTCGCGATCACCAACGCGGTGTGCGGGTGGCGGCTCTACTTCAAAGAGACCGCGATGGTCGCGCGCCGCGGCTTGGAAACGGCACCTAGCGCACAGCGCGGTCGGATAGCCACCTACGCGTACAGCCTGGCGCACTTTCCTCTGGTCGCCGGCGTCATCTACGGCGCGCTTGGCGTCGAACAAGTCCTCGGCCACCTGGCCCATGGCGAGCCCTGGCACGCCACCCGGCTGGACTGGGCCTCCACCGTCGCGTTGTACGGCGGGACGGTTCTTTACCTCACCGGTCGACTACTGTTCCTCCGGCTCGCCGTCCAGTCCGCCCCACGAGCGCAGATAGTCGCCATCGGCGTGGCGCTGCTACTGCTACCCGCCGCCCGGAACCTGCCCGCCCTGGCTGCGCTCGGGCTCCTCACCGCGTTCCTCGTCGCCCTGGTCTGGTACGAGCAGTTCAGCGTGGGCTCACGACACCCAGTCGCGGGCGAGGCCACTCCGGCCTGACCCATTCCGACCGTGAGGTGTCGAGCGTTCCGCCACGCCCCCACGGGCAGCCCGTGTCAGGCAGCGGACGCCGAACGTCGCGACGGAGAGGATCCTTCAATACAGTCGAGGGCTGCCGCCTGAGGGCGTGCCAGCTCATCACCAGCCGACCCGAGCGCCTGAGGCCCGCTCCGGGAACCCGCGGGCTCGACTTTTCCTGTGCCCATCGTCGTTAGCCGGACATGGCGCGCGGCCCTCGGACGATGACGGGGAAGCGTTCGGTCACCCGGCTGCGCCGGGGCCCGGCAGCAGGTCGATGTCGTTTGCGTGCATCGGCTCGCCGCACTGGGCGCAGCTCAGGTCGACACTGCTGATCTCGCCGCAGGCGTGGTGGCGGTAGAGCACGGGTGGGCCGGTCGCGCCAGCGAGCCACTTGTCTCCCCAGCCGACCATCACCATGAGCAGGTCGACCAGCTCGGTGCCCTTCTCCGTCAGGACGTACTCGTAGCGGGGCCGCCGGTCGTAGGGGCGGCGCTCGAGCACGCCCTGCTCGACGAGGTGGTTCAGCCTCTCGGTCAGAACCTTGCGCGAGATGCCGAGGTCGCCCTGGAGTTGCTCGAACCGGGTGAGCCCGACCCACACGTCGCGCAGGATCAGCGGTGACCAGGGCTCTCCGATCACGTCGAGCGTACGTGCGATCGAGCAGGCCATCTTGCTGAAGTCCGTGCGCTGCATGGGATCAGTTTACCAATCGGGGTTCCCTGAGGGAACTTAAGTTGCTACGGTCACAGAGTCCCTTAAAGGAACCCACGGAGGGTCACGGAGATGAGCAAGGTCTTCAGCGTCCACGCCGTGTCGGTCGACGGTTACATCACCGGCCGGGAACCCGGCGCGGGGCGCGGGCTCGGCGGCGGCCCGATGCTCTTCGACTGGTACTTCAACGGCGACACCCCCAGCCAGGTCTTCGACGGATTCCGGTTGAGCGCGCCCAGCGCCCGGATCTTCGACGCCCTCTCCGAGCGAGTGGGCGCAGTCGTGGCAGGCCGCAACACCTACGAGGACTCCGAGCACTTCGGCGGCGGCAGCCCCCACCCGGCGGCCCCACTGATCCTCCTCAGCCACCGGCCGGCACCGGAGCTGACCGAACGGCAAACCCTCGTCACCACCGGCATCGAAGACGCAGTCGCCACGGCCCGCGAGGCCGCCGGCGCCAAGGACGTCGGCCTCATGGGCGGTGGCGTCGTGACCGAGGCGCTGAAGGCGGGCCTCGTCGACGAGGTGGTTCTCCATCAGGTGCCGGTCCTGCTCGGCGGCGGGCGCCCCTTCTTCCAGTCACTGCCCGAGCACGTGCGCCTCCGGCTCATCGAGGCCGTCCCGGCGCCCGGCGTCACCCACCTCCACTACGCCGTCGAGCGATGACCGGCGTCCCCGGCCCACTCGCCGACCAACACCGTCAGAAACCGACCCGGAATCTACGCCAGGAGATGACGACCATGCTCAACCCCGACGTGCGCCGCGTGCTCGACAGCACCCCGATCGCCCACCTCGCCAGCGTCCTGCCCGACGGTGCCCCGCACTCCGTGCCGGTCTGGATCGGCACCCACGGCGAACACATCGTGATCCTCACCGGTCCGGGCAGCCGCAAAGCCCGCAACCTGCGCCGCGACCCACGAGTCGCGCTCTCCCTGACACCAGCCGACAACCCGGCCCAGCCAATCATCGTCCGCGGCCGCGTCATCGAATGGCTCGAAGGCGACGCGGGCTGGACGGTCATCGACCAACTCGCCACCAAGTACATCGGCCAGCCGTACTCGCGAAGCGAGGAGCGCGTCGTCGCGGTCATCGAACCCGAGCGGCAGACGGTGGGCATCGGATGAGCGGGTCGAGCACTCGCAGGAGATAGGGGCCATTCGATCATTTGATCCGCTGGCTGCCGGTGGTCGAGAATCGGCGCCGTGACAGACGTGGAGTTCTCCCAGGACTGGATCAAGCTGCTCGGCCGACTCGACCGGCAGGTGTCTTCCGGGCGGCCTTCGCCGGACACCGCGGCGTTGTCCGAGTTGATGACCAGCTATCAGGTGCCGGGGGTCAGCATCGCCGTCGGGCACGTGGATGGGCGGGTCTGGGCCGCGGGATACGGCGTCACAGGTGGCGAGTCGTCAACGCCGGTGACCGCGGACACCGCTTTCGCGGCCTGTTCGATCAGTAAGCACGTCGCCGCGTTCGGCGCACTGCTGCTGGTTCAGAGCGGCGTCCTGAACCTGGACACCGACATCGGCGAGTACCTCACCTCGTGGCACCTGCGCGACCGCGCGGGTCGGCGACCGGGAGTTACGGTACGCCAACTACTGGCGCACACGGCAGGGCTGTCCGACACCTGGTACCGCGGCTATGCCGCGGGTCGCGCCCCGTCGCTGCGGCAGGTCTTGGAGGGCAGCGGCTCGACGACCACTCCCCCGGTTCGATCGACCCTCTTGCCGGGTAGCCGATTCCGATACTCGGGCAGCCACTACTCCGTACTCCAGCAGCTGATGGTGGACGCGACCGCAACCCCGTTCGAGGAGCTCATGCGGACTCTGGTGCTGCAACCGTTGGCGATGGACGACAGCAGCTTCGACCAGCAGGTCCCGCACCAGCGACCGCCGCAGCTGGTGGCTCGTGGCCATCACGGTGGCGGCACAGGGATTCCCGGCGGTTGGCGAGTGCAACCGGAGGCGGCCGCGGCTGGACTGTGGAGCACCCCGACCGACCTGCTCCGGCTCGACCTCGAGATCGCCCGGGCGGTCGCCGGCGAGTCGAAGCTGCTCGACCGCGACCTGGCCACCGAGATGTGGACGCCGCAGATTCCGGGCGGCAGCTACAGCCTCGGCACCGAGGTCGACGACCGCGCCGGGCGCCGTCGTTTCGGACACACCGGGCAGAACGTCGGCTATACGTGCTTCTCCTACGTGTGGCCCGACAATGGCATCGCGGTCGCCGCGATGACCAACTCCGAGGATGGCTGGGAGCTGCTGGCCAGCATCCGCGCCACTGCGGACCGTCGGTACGCCACCCGCATCGCAGCCGCGCCACTCGGTGATATGACGGGCCGCTACCTCTTGCACGACGGCTACCCGATCGACATCGCGGTCACCGACGGCCAGCTGACCTTCTCCGCCGCGGCCCAGCAACCGGTCGTCCTCCTGGCGGAGCCGGACGGTCGCTACCTGCACCCGGGGCTTGACCTGGAAGTCCGGTTCCTACCGACCCACGACCAGCCCTGCGTCCTGGAACTGTGGCAGGAGGGAGTCACCCAGACCGCGAGACCAGCAACCGAGCAACCAGAGTCGCCGAGCATTCACCCGTGAGCTGGCGGCGGCCGGCGATGTGCTGGACTGCGAAGACTGCCTAGAGTCACGATGGAATCCGGTCCAGGACAGCCCGCCGAGCGCTGCTGCCTCCGCGCCACCGCGCCAAGGCCCGCGAGACCTCGACCGCTCACGGCCTATCGATCACTGGAAGCATGCCGTACTAGTCTTCGCCGCATGGCCTTGCGACCGGACGAGTTCTTTGACCATGTAGTCGCCGTCGCGGACAGCGAGCGTCGGCTTCCGTTGGCGCGCATGACGGGATGGGAGATCAGTCCGTTCGAGCCGGATGGACTGCGCGTAGCGCCGTTGCGCCCGCCGGTGCTCCCCGAGCCTGCGCGGCACGGCGAGGATCCGTCGGCCTGCAACGCCTGCCGCGACCGGGACGAAGGGATCTGGTTCAACGATCACTGGCGGCTGGTCCGGATTCCCGGAGTGGGCGTCCCGCTGGTGCTCATGCTGTTTCCGCGCGATCACTACGACATGGCGGATCTACCGGACGAACTGGCCGCCGAGCTGGGCCTGCTGAGCACCCGTATCGTTCGGCACGTGCAGGCGCTGCCGAACATTTCGCGAGCTCACGTCTACCGCATTGGAGATGGTGGCGCCCACCTGCACGTCTGGTTCTTCGCTCGCCCAGAAGGGCAAGCCCAGTTGTACGGGTCGTGGCTGGTCGTCTGGGACGACCTGCTACCGGAGTACCCCGCGGACGTCGCAGAAGCTGACGCGGAGATCGTCGCAGACGCGCTGGTCGCGTCCCATGGGGGCAGCCGATCGGCCGTCACCCCACCGGCTGCCTGACCGGTTGATCCGCAGCAGCCACTGCTCCCCTCACCGCTGCGCCGCCATCCTCCGCCGCGGGCGTCAATGTCCGTCCTGCTGTTCGGGCATTCCTCCGTCGGTAGCGTTCAGGCTGGCGGCGATCTGAGCCGGGAGTGGGTAGACACGTTCGATGGGCAGGTGGGCTGCCGCCGCGTGTTCGTCACCGGCGCGCAGAAGCTCACGGACACGCTGGACGGTGGCGGTGATGTCCGTGACGGCAACCACCCAGTCGTCCACGTACCGGTCGACGGCCTCGCCGGACAACCCGACCTGCAGCGATCGGTAGGGCAGCGCCTTCAGCTGCAGTGACCGTTCCGGATCCCACTGCACTCGTACCGGGCTGGCCTTCAGTTGCCGCGACCAGGCCTTCCTGTCGCCGTGCAGGTCCCGGTCGTAGTGACTCAGGCAGGCTCGCGCCAGCGCCCACTCGAAGCCCTCCCGGCTGATGTCGATGGACAGCACGTGCTCTTGCCCTGGCTTCGTGGCCCAGCCGCAGCGGTACATCATCCACAGGAAGGACGGCTTGATCCAGGTCATCCGATCTCGTCTGAAGGGGGCCACGAAGCGGCCGGCTGCCACCGCTGGCAGCGCGATCTGCGGCGAATACGCCTGGTACACGGTGATGGTGTCGGCCGTATAGCGGGCGCGGATCTGACGGGCGGGAACGGACACCGCATGATCCTCACCGATCAGGACCCGACCGCTCCACACAATTCCGCACCCACGCCGGCGCGGGCCGCGTCCGCTTCCGCCGTAGACCGAGTGGTTGAGTGTTCGGCTGGCGGGCCGGGCTGGTCCACGGGAGGCAGCTGTGGCGACGGGGCAGCGATAGCCTGCCGTCATGACGAGCGCCGAACTGGACGAGTTGATCGTCGCCGACGCAGACGCGCTGCGGGCGTGGTTGTCGGCCAACCACGCCACGTCGCCCGGTGTCTGGCTCGCCCTGACCAAGAAGGGCGGCACGGTCACGACGCTGACCTGGCAGCAGGCGGTCGACGAGGCCCTGTGTTTCGGCTGGATCGACGGGCAGGCCCGTAGACGGGATCAGGACAGCTCCTGGATCCGGTTCACCCCGCGCCGGCCCCGCAGTTCCTGGTCACAACGCAACGTCGCGAATGTGGCCCGGTTGGAGGCGCAGGGGCGGATGCTGCCCCCAGGCCGCCTCGCGGTGGAGGCCGCGAAGGCGGACGGGCGGTGGGCGGCTGCCTACGCCCCGCCGTCGGAAGCCGAGGTGCCGGCCGACCTGCTCGCCGCCATCGCCGCCGACCCCGCCGCCCAGGCCATGTTCGACGTTCTCACGAAGACCAACCGGTTCGCACTCATCTACCGCGTCAATGCCGTCAAGCGGGCGCAGACCCGAGAGCGGAAGATCGGCGAGTTCGTCGCCATGCTGGCCCGCCACGAGACCATCTACCCGCAGAAGGCCAAGCCTTCGACCTCGCCGCAATCGGCAGCTGGGCTCTGACTGCGGACGTTGGCGTGCCGGATTGCGCAGGACTGAGCGGTGCCGTCCGGCGGTCAGGTCGCCGACGGGTCAGGCTTCGTCCCAACGCTCGGCGTCGGCTCCCCACCCGGACGGCGCTGCCTGACGTACGTCGTCTCGGCTCACCGTCCGCAGGTCGGCCGCTCGGACCTTCACGACCGGGACGTCGAAGGCGAACTCCACGTTCGACCCGTCGGCGAACGAGACCGTAACGTGAGTGTCGGGACCTGCGGGGTGGTTGTCCATCCATTGCACGTGGACAACCTCGGCCGTCAGGGATCCGTCCGGACGCACCAACACGAATCCCTCGAGGTCGCCCTGGGCAACATCCGGTTGCAGCCGTCCACGCTGCTGCGCGAGCTGCTGCTCTCGCCAGCGACGTCGTGCGTCGGTGTCCGCCACGGAGTGCATTCTTCAACGGGCCAAGCAGCCGCGGAACCCGCGAGGTGCGCGACCCACGAAGTATGAACGTCCGGATCTGCCGCTGATCAAGGCGGCACCGATCGGCCAAGGTCGGGGGTGCGCTGATCTGCCGCCGTAGGTGCGCCGGCCGCGGGCGGTCCCAAGCGTTTGCGCCTCCTTGGCGCTGGCGACCCCGCTCCCAGCCTGTCTACGCAGTCAGGATGGGTACGTGTTGCCGGGCGTCGTTGCGATCAGCACATCGGCCACCGGCTGCCAGCCGAGGGTCATGTAGAGGCGTTGGCCGGCCTCGCTGGCGATGAGAATGCCGTGTTCGACGCCTTCTTCGATCGCGGAACCGGCCAGTGCGCTCATGACCGCACTGGCCAGGCCCTTGCGGCGATGAGCCGGCGTGGTCTCGATTCGGTCTGCGACCGCATCGGTTCCGGCCAGTCCCATCGTTCCGCGCGCGCCAACCTCTCCCGACTCGTGCCGTACCGTCGCCGTGACCAGGGTGTCGCTTCCACGGGAGTCGACCTGGGTCAGGAGCCGGTACGGCGCCACGGGCATGTTCTGCGGATGCCCCCGAAGATGGGCCGTCATCAGTAGTTCCGAGTGCTTGAGCACGATCAGGCCTGCGGCAACCAGTGCCGAGGCCGCCCTTGCCGGGTCGGTGGTGGGCACGGTCAGCCACGTGACGGTGTCCTCACCGGCGACCAGCTCAGCCAGCCTGGTGAGCGATGAGAGATCCTCGCCGGCGTCGAGCGCCACATATTCGATGTCGCGGCCGGGCTGCATGCATCGGACCCGCAACGCGCCGCCTACATCCTCGGCGGCGGGCAGTCCGCGGGCCACGGCCCAGCCACGCTGCCAGCGGACAATGAGATCTCGCAGGTCGCTCACCCATCCAGTAGATCAGTTGCACCTGAGGGACGCGCCACACCCTGGGGTGCGACGAGCCCGAGGTCACGACCCTGTCCCGGTGGAGGCTCGGCACACACGGCGACATCGTGATCCACACCGGTCCAAGCGGCCGCGAAGAGGGCAACCTACGCCAGCCAGCGCGGACGGCAGTTGACGGGACGGTGCAATACGTGCCGACGAGCGGACATGTCGCATGTACCTCTGGGGCTTCGTCGAGAGGCTGCGGCTGTCTTCACGCGCGCTTATGGGGTGGGCACGAGTGGCTGATCGCCTCCCCGCATCTCCACCACCGTTCCACCGGCTCCTTCTCGGATGAGCTGCAAGACGACCGCCACGACATCGACCGGGGGGATCAGTGGGCGTGTCGCCGCGCGTTCGGCGGGGCTCATGAGCGCCCACTGAGCCTGGGCGCGTTCGAGACCGATCCAGTCCGGGGCCACGCACATCATTCGGACCCCATGGCTGGTCGCCAGGCCACTCAGGCTGCTGGTGAAGCGGATCAGACCGGCCTTGGCGGCCCCGTACTCGGGTGAGCCGTACGACGTGGAGTCGAGGCCTGCGCTGGAGGAGATGTTGATGATCGCGCCGCCGCCCTGTTCGCGCATGGGTGACAGCACGAGCTGGCTGAGCATCATCGGGGCGACGAGGTTCAGGCTGATCGTCGCTGCCCACTCCTCGGCGGTCGCTTCCGGATACTGCCGCTGCGGGGTCCAACCACCGGCGTTGTTGACGAGTACGTGCGGACCGCCCAGTTGCCGGGCGGCGGAGACGATGCACTCCGCGTCGGACGGCACTCGGACGTCTGCGCAGACCTTCCGCACTGGCACCGCGCGCTGCTCGATCAGGTGGGCGCACGCCGTGGCGGCTCGTTCATCGCGATCGGCGACGATGATGCCGTAACCGGCGTCGGCGAGTCCTACCGCGATCTCTCGCCCCAGGCCGGCGCCGGCCCCCGTCACGATCGCGATTCGCGCCATGATCGCCCTCCCTGAGTCGCCCCTATGCGCCGGTTCCTACCCGAGGCTGCCCGCGCGAAGCAGGTCGCGACCCGCCGCATTGTGCTGGCGGCCCGACGCACGGGGGCCGGCCCGGCCGGAATCCGGACCGGCCCCGTGTGGTGGGGTGGGTGTGGGTTACGGCGCGGAGACGCCGTCGAGGATGCCCACCGCGTCGGTGCCCGGGGTGACGACGACCTTGCGGGTGAGGGTGTAGGAGCCACCCGCCGGCACGTCGACGTTGAACCGGCTCATCACCCAGTTGCCCGCGGCGTAGACGTCGAAGGCGCTGGCCGGCGTGCCGTAGACCAGCCCGAAGACCTGCGGGTCGGTCCCGGTCATGCCGATGTACGGCTTGGTCGGGGTGTACGCCGCCGTCGCACCCGGCGGCACGACGCCGGCGCCGGGGATGACGCTGGCCTGGCCGGCCGCGTCGTGGTCCATCGCGTCACCGGTCCACACGCTCAGCGGCGCCGACCCGGAGTTGCTCAGCTCCGTCGAGACCGTGGCGAAGTTGTCGCCCGGCTTCAGCGTGTACGTCGTCGTCGCCGTCAGACCCGTGAAGCCCTTGACCGGCCCGGACACCCGGACGACCGCCTGGTCGCCGGTGGCCTGGACGATCTGGACGTCGGTCGCCGTCACCGACCGGATGTCCCACGCGCTGGTGCCGGTCGGCTGGGTCGCCGAGACGTAGGGCAGGTTGATCCAGTCGAACTGGTCGGCCATGCCGCGGACGGCGACGTCGACGGGCTTGCCCCGGGTGCCACCGGAGAGCTGCGAGTCGTTGTAGGCGTCGGCGATCGCCATCGAGAGCTTGTCGTTCTCGAGCATGACGTCGCCGTAGCCCGCCTCGACCAGACCCGATCCGATCTGCTTGCCGTAGCTCGCCTCGACAGCGACCGGGCGCAGCGCGACGTCGGCGACGCCGCTGCCCGCCGCCGGCACGGTGACCGTACCGTCGGCCGTCTGGTAGCCCAGCTTGGACACCCGGACGTCGTACCGACCGGTCGGGGCCTTCACGAGGTACTTGCCCTGGGCGTCGGTGCTGGTGGTCGCGACCACCGTGCCGGCCTGCTCGAGGACGACCCGGGCACCGGGGACGGCGGCACCGCCCGCGGTGATCGTGCCGGCCGCACGGGCGGCGTCCGGAACGGCCGGGTCGTGCAGGTCGATCTCGTCGGCCCACTTCGCGATGTTCCCGGTGGGGTCGCCACCGGCGGTCGCGTAGTCGGTCAGGTGGTAGAAGCTGAACTGCTTGGTGGCGCCGGGCGCCATCGTGGCGTCGTAGTAGAGACCCTCGACGTAGCCGTACGCGCCGACCGCGGCCGGGGTGTCCAGCGCCCACGCGAGACCGTGCGCGGCCTGGCCGTTCGTGGTGGCCGCGTCGGCGCCGACGTAGACGTAGTTCCCGGTCCAGCCCGAGGTCTTCATTCCCGGGTTGGTGCCGGCGAACCCGGGGATCCGGCCGTTGTCGACCGAGCTGTCCGGGTCGATCATGTAGTTGAAGTAGCCCTGGTAGCCCGTCGTGCCGGTATTGGTCAGCTTGACCGTCATCTTCACGATCGGCGCGTCGGGCAGGGTCTCGTAGCGGACCTGCGCCTTGATGGCCGGGTCCGCCCGGTACTGGCCGTTGCCGACCACGGCGGCGCCGTCGACCGCGAGATCGGGCAGGTCGAGCTGGTCGTTCGGTCGCTCCCACGAGTCCGGCGGCGTGAGGCTCGGACGCAGCAGCATCTCACCCCAGTCGAGGGTCTCGGCGCCGTTGGCGTCGTTGAGCATGAGGTCCGACAGCGCACCCTGGCCCAGGCCGCCGACGCCGTTGTTGGCGGCGGTGTACGGGGTCACGGACGCGCGGATCTTGTCGTTGGCCAGGTAGTAGTACTCGGTGCCGGCGACGACGTCGGTGCGGGTGCTGCCGTTGCCGTAGTCCGGCGCGTACGTCGACTTGCCGGCGACCGGCTTGACCACCTTGATCAGCTTCAGGTCGGCGGTCGCGTTTCCGCTGGTGCCGACCTTGACGGTGGCCCCCGAGCGGCGTCGGCGATCAGCCCGCGCTTGGCCGCCGTGACGGTCCAGGTCGACGCCGGCAGACCGATCCGGTAGTGGCCTCGGGCGTCAGTGCTGGTCACCGCGGTGTCCTGACCGGCGGCGACGGCGGTGACCTTCGCGCCGGCGATCGGTGCGCCCGTCTGCGGGTCGCTGACCGTGCCGGTCACGGTCGCCCAGCGCTTCGCGGACTCGCCGCCCGGCACGTAGGCGTAGAGGTTGCCGTCCCAGGCGCCCGTCACCACGGTGTTGCCGCTGACGGCCGGGCCGGCGCCCACCCAGGTGCCGGTCTCGTGGCTCCACAGGATCTGGCCGGTGTCGGTGGCCAGGGCGTAGAACCTGCCGTTGTTGGCGCCGACGAAGAGCGTCCCGCCGGCCACCACGGGGCTGGACATGACGCCACCGTGGTAGATGTCGCCGGGCAGCGCCCGCTCCCACAACACGTTGCCGGTCTGGGCGTCGAGGGCGACGACGGCGCCGCTGGGGAAGCCCATGTAGACGACGCCGTTCTTGACCGCCGCCGCGCTCGGGGTCGAGCCGCTCGACACGAGCGAGGAGCGCGTGCTCCGGTAGGTCCAGAGCGTCGCGCCGGTCTTGGCGTCACGGGCGGTGATGCCGTTGTTGGCGCCGATGAAGACCTTCCCCTCGGCCGCGGTCGGTACGCCGTCCTGCCAGCTTCCGAGCGACTCGGTTCCGGTCCACTTGCGGGCGCCGGTGGCCAGGTCGTAGGCGAGCACGCGGTCGGCGGTCTCGTTGCCGACGAACACGGTGCCGTCCATGACGGCGGGCGTGCCGTCGCTCATGGTCGCGCCGGACATCGGGGAGGCCCAGATCTGCCGCCCGGTGCGGGTGTCGAGCGCCTTCAGCACACCCTGGCTGCCGATACCGAAGCGGGTCTGGTAGGGCCAGAGCACGGTGTGGCCGGAGACGGCCGGCGAGTAGTAGCCGTAGGTGCGCTGGTTGTTCGGGGCCGGCGCCTGCTCGGGTACGGCCTTCCAGCGCAGCTTGCCGGTCCTCGCGTCGACGGCGTAGAGCTCCGAGCCGAGGGTCGGCGCGAAGATCAGGCCGTCACCGTAGGCGAGGCTGCCGTGGATCGACTGCGGCACCTGGAAGTTCCACAGCTCCTTGCCGTCCTTGAGCCCGACGGCGTGGATCCGGCTGTTGCCGTCGCCGTTCTCGTCGCGGGTGCCCGCGTAGACGATGCCGTCGTGGATGACCGGAGACCCGGTGAGGAAGGTGCCCTCGGTGCGGAAGCTCCAGGCCAGGCGGCGACCGGCCTCCTGGGCGGGCGCGACACCGGAGTGGGCCTCGTTGCCGTGGTGCTGGTTCCAGTCACCGCCGGCGACCGGCTTGAGCGCCGGCTCGCCGGTGAACGTGAACTCCGCCGACTTGGTCCAGGTCTTGCCCGCCGCGTCGACCACCGTCACGTCGATGCGGTGCTTACCGACCCGCTGCAGGCTGTTGGGCAGGTTGGCCTGCCAGGTGAACTCACCGCTGTGGTGCAGCGGCATCGAGTTCTTTCTGCCGTCGATCTGGTAGCGCGCCGAGACGACCTCGTCGCCGGTGTCGTAGGCGTTGATCTGGATGCCCGGGAACTTCGCCGCCGGCACCTTCGAGCCGGGCGCGGGGCTGACGATGGTGAGGTGCTCGTTCTCGCCGTACATCCGGAACGGGTTGTCGAAGCCCGGACCGGCCATGTGGATGTAGCGGAAGCCGCGCGGCGCGTTGTCGATCGTGTACGAGCTCGACACGGTCTGGATGTGCTTGGCGGTCGAGGCGAACGCCGAGCGGTTCTCCACGTGGTTGGAGTGCTCGTGGCCGACCAGGATCAGCTGCGCCTGGTAGTGCTCCAGCACGTCACCGAAGGCGTCGTAGGTCGACGGCGAGCCGAACGGGACGTTCATCGGCTGGTGGGTGAGCACGACGACCTCGATGTCGTTCTTCGGGTTGTCATCGAGCGGGACGCTCGCGGCGAGGTCCGCCTTGAGCCACTCCAGCTCCTCGTCGAACGGCGCCGAGCCGTTGTTCTCGAGCACCACGAAGTGCCGGTTGCCGTAGTTGAACGAGTACCACTCCGGGCCGACGTTCTTACGGTAGTTGTCGATCTTGTCGGCGTACGCCGACCCGCTCGCGTACTCGTGGTTGCCGACGGCCGGCCACACCCCGACGGCCGACTGCTGGGTGCCGCGACGGTACGTGTCGAACTGCCCCTGGCTGGCATCGTTGGTGAGGTCGCCGCTGACCGCGATGAACCGCAGGTCGGTGCCGGTGGAGTTGATCTCGCGGATCTGGTCGGGCAGCTGCGCGTTGACGTGCGGGTCGGCGATGTTCGCCCAGGAGAACTTGTCGCCGTCGGAGAGCTCGTCACGCACGAGTGCGAAGTCCGCCTTCGGCGTGGCGTCGTCGGCGAGCTGGCCGAGGTTCGCCCAGAACTTCGGCTCCTTGTACTCGTCCAGGCCGAACCGGTAGCCCCGCGGCTGGCCGGCCCACACGATGTCCGTCTTGCGACGGTCGGTGGAGATCGTCAGCGAGTAGGAGCCGTCGGTGGCGGTCGTGGTGGTGACCACGCCGTCGGAGAGGCGTACGCCGGCCAGGCCGGCCTCACCGTCGTTGCGGACGCCGTCGCCGTTGGCGTCGACGTACACGACGCCACTGACGGTGGCCTCCGGCGGGTCGATGGCGTACGCCGCGTACGACGCGAGCGGTCCCGCCACGACGCTGGCGCCGAGCGCCAGCGTGGCGGTGTACAGGACGACGCGCAGGCGCGCGCGTGTCCATCTGAACGCGGACATCGGGATCCTTCGGGATGGGGGTTGGGAGATGAGCGTCAGGTCAGGAGCGACGAGCGTTCGACGAACCAGACCAGACCGGCACCAGCGACCGCGACGGTCGCCGTGGCGGTGCCGAGCGTGAGAGCGCGAGCGGCGACCGGCCTGGTCGCGGCCCTGCGCAGGAGGAGCAGTCCCGGGAAGGCGAGCGCGATGATCGCCAGCTGGACGAGTTCGATGCCGACGTTGAAGGAGACCAGGTCGGTCAGCGTCGAAAACGACAGCGGCCCATCGACGCTGAGCGCCCCCGCGAAACCAAGCCCGTGCAGCAGCCCGAAACCGAAGACCACGGGCAGTCGGTGGCTCGTCTTCGGCGAGAGCAGGTTGTCGACCGCGACGAAGGCGATCGACAGCGCGATGAGCGGCTCGACGATCCACTCGGGCGCGCTGACCCACCCGACCGCGGCCAGCACCAGGGTCACCGAGTGTGCGAGCGTGAACGCCGTGGCGACCTCGACGACGTCGCGCAGCCGCTTCGCGCCCAGCAGCAGCGCCAGCAGGAACAGCACGTGGTCGAGCCCGAAGAGCAGGTGCTCTCCCCCGAGCCGGACGAACCGCGGAATGTCGCTGAGCAGATCGGTCTGCCCCACCGTGACGCTGGTGCGGGCGGAGTCGAGCAGCCACGAACCGCGGTGACCGTCGATGTCGTAGGCCACCAGCGTGGTCGTGTCGTCGATGACACCGTCGGAGGCGCGGAAGATGTCGCTGCGGACGGTGAGCGCGCCGGACGCCGGGCAGTCGTAGGCGAGCGCGACCTGCACCCGGCCGGAGTCGGCGAGCTCGACCCGGGCGTCGTCCCCGGCGGTGCAGCCGATCGAGCTGCGGCTCAGCCGCAGCCGCTCGCCGACGTACGCCGCCACCTCGCGCGCGTGCGCGTCCAGCGACCTGCGCCGCACCTCGGTCGGCACCTCAGCGGCCGCGCCGTCCACGCCGACCGCGTCCGGGCCCAGCACACCGTCGAGGTTCAGCAGCCGGGCGATGACGTCGTACTCCACGTCGACGGCAGCTCCGACGCCGTCGCCCTGGCTGCGCAGGTCGACGGCGACCTCGGTCACGTGGACGTGCGCCTGCGCGGGAGCGGCGACGCCGAGCGTGGCAACGAGGGCGGTGATGATTGCCAGTAGACGCACAGGCATGCACTTTGCTGTGCTCGCTCCACACTGGACAATACGGGCACGGCCCAATTCACCGAACCTTCCGCTGGACGTCACCACCGGCCGGACAGCTGAGTTTCCACAGTCGGGCGGGTGCCAGACGTATTCAGGGCGCTGCGACACGTCGCCCACGCGCGGAGGCCAGCGGAGCCGACAGCGGATCCCTACATTCGGGTCATGAGCAGCGGCATTCCTGTGCGAGCTGTCTACCCCGGCAGCTTCGATCCCTTCACTCCCGGGCATCTCGACGTGGTGAACCGGGCGCGCGGCCTCTTCGACGAAGTGGTCGTGCTGGTCGCGGTCAACGGCCGCAAGCACCCGGGCACCGACGAAGAGGAGCGAGCGGCCGCCGTCCGGGCGATTCTGCCGGTCGAGTGGACCTCCGTCACCGTTGCGGCCTGGAGCGGATTGACCTCCGCCTACTGCCGCCGGCATGAGGTGGGAGTGATCGTCCGCGGCGTGCGTAACACCAGCGACCTGCAGGCCGAGTATCAGCTCGCCGGGATGAACCAGTCGCTGGGTGTCCCCACGGTCTTTCTGCCTACGCGGCCCGAACTGGCCACGATGTCCTCGACCGCGGTACGGGCGCTGGGGAAGGGGTCTTCATCCGCTCGGCCGTAAACTGCCGGACATTGACGGGCGTCTCGTCGGGCCGCCGCCGGACAATCGTGGAGACCGCCGCGTGACGTTGCAGCACCCGGCCGGCGTTACCCGATCAGGGAGGGCCAATGACCAGTTCGGTGACCCTGGGCGCACTCGCCGCTGTTCTCGCCGTCGCTCTCCTGCTGCTGATTCGCCGGCCCGCCGCCGCCCAACGGCTCGCCCGCCTGGCCGCTCTGGCGATCACCGTGCTGGTCGCCGCCGCTCTCACCCCGTGGACAGTCCAGGACTCCGGACCAGCGGCGAGCTTCCTGCTCGGCGTACCGGTCCTCGCGGCGACGGTGCCGGTGCTGGCCGAGCGCTCCGGTCGCCGGGCCGAGATCGCCGACCTCGTCGCGGCGGTCGTCATCGGCAGCTGGGGTCTGCTGCTGGCGCTCGGCATCGGGGTGGCGTTCCTGCCAGTGGTGCTGCTCTACCTGCTGAGCGCGACCTGGAGCACTGCACCACGTAAGCAAGCCTGACCGAGCAGTGCGGCGCTCGGCGGCGGGAGGTCGGACAGAATCCGACTTCTGTCCGACCTCCCGACGCGCATCGCCTCAGTCGTCGAGGGCCTGGTAGACGGTGGTCCAGAAGTCGTGGAACGCCCACGTGGAGTTCGGGACGGTCGCTCCGACCTGGGTGAGCAGGATGCCGGTGAGCTGCTTCTCCGGGTCGGCGTAGGTCGACGTACCACTCCCGCCGTCCCAGCCGAACTGGCCCACGGAGGCGTAGTCGCCGCGGTAGGTGCGAACCGCCATTCCGAAGCCCCAGCCGCCGTGCTGACCTTGGCCGAACGAGATGTGGACGTTGTCGCGGGCCATGGCGGTACGAGGGGCCTGCTGCTCGGGCGTGAGGCGGTTGGTCGTCATCAGTTCGACCGCGGGCCGGGACAGGATCCGCTCGTTGCCGTGGATCCCGCCGTTGAGCAGCATCCGGAAGTAGGCGTGGTAGTCGTCGACGGTGGAGACCAGCCCGCCGCCACCACCCTGGAACGCCGGAGGCTGCGCCCAGCGTCCCCCCTCGGCGTCGTCCCACACGGTGAACTCCCCGGTCTGCGGGTCGGGAGCGTAGAGGGTCGGCAGTCGGTCGATCCGGTTGCCGGGTACGTGGAAGCCGGTGTCCTTCATGCCCAGTGGGTCGAAGATGCGTTCCCGCAGGAACGTCTCGAACGACTGGCCGGTGACCCGGGCAACGAGCACGCCGACCAGGTCGCTGCTGAGCTGGTACTGCCAGCGTTCCCCGGGCTGGTGCATCAGCGGCAGCGTTCCCAGGCGGCGCATCCACTCGTCCGGATCCGGCATCGGCTCCGGCAGGTTCGGGGTGAGCCCCTGCGCGAAGACCGCGCCCATGATCGGGGTGCCGAGCGCCGTCATGTCCATGCCGAGCCCGAACGTGGAGGTCAGCACGTCCCGTACGGTGATCGGCCGCCGCGCCGGCACGGTGTCGTCCAGCGGGCCGTCGATCCGCTTCAACACCTGCCGGTCGGCGAGCTCCGGCAGCCACGGCTCGACGGGGTCGTCCAGCCGCAGCCGGCACTCGTCGAGCAGCACCATCGCCGCGGCGATCGAGACCGGCTTGGACGTCGACGCCATCCGGAAAATCGTGTCCCGGCTCATCGGCGGGCCACCGTCGTGGCGCATCGATCCGATCGTTTCGACGTGCGTCTCCCCACCCCGGCTGACCAGAGCCACGAGCCCGGGGATCTTCCCCGAGTCGACGTGCCGGGCCAGCACCTCGTGGAGTCTGCGTAGTCCGCTTGCGGAGAAGCCGCTGTCAGCAGTTCGCATCACGTGTTTCCTTCCGTACGTTCTCGATCTGCGGGGTCCGCCTCGGCGTGGCGCTCATGGGCTTGCATGGCCGCCACGCGACGGGTGAGTGCGGTGTGGTCCAGCCGCGTTCGCTGAACCGTTCATGGCAGCCACCATCGCCAACCGCTCTGACACCGGGCTGTCACCGTCCTGACGCGGCCGCTGACAGGTGGCGGGATGTGACCGGCGCGCTGGGTATCCCACTGAGGCGCTGCAGCCGGCGGCGCTGGCCGATCCGATGTAGCCGCGGTTCGCCGGACGCCCGCGGAGACGTGTGTAGATAACTCGCCGTTCATGCGGACTTTCGATCGCGGAAGGAGTTGACACTCCATTGGGGCAGTCGTCGGCTGGTTGATCATTCTGCGCAATACCACGTACGCCCAGATCAGTCGGCCTCCCCGTAGCGTCTGACTCGCTCATCTGGTCGACCCGCAAAGGAACACGCATGTCCATTCACGAAGATGACGGTGCCTCTACGTCACAGCAATCGAGGGGGCAGGACCGGCGCGGTTTTCTGCGTAACGCGGCGCTCGCCGGGGCCGGCGCCGCTGCGCTGAGCACGGTTGGCTCGATGCCGGCGTTCGCCGCAGAATCCAACAAGGCAACCAAGACCGGCACCTGGCGGCCGAACCCGACGTCGCTGCAGTTCACCCTGGCCGTCATGCCCGACACGCAGTATCTCGCCTGGGGCAGCCAGGACAGCATCAACATGAAGCCGCTGGAAGAGTCGTTCCGCTACGTCATCAACAACAGCGGCGACGACTCCGGCGACAACATCGTGTTCCTCGCCGGGCTCGGCGACATCACCCAGGACGGCGACCCGACCTCGTTCGAGGCGGTCGGCAAGGCGTTCAAGGTGCTGGACAACCACGATGTCGCGTACAGCGTGCTGGCCGGCAACCACGACGTGACCGGCGACGACAGCCGCGGCGACTCGGCCTACCTGCAGACCTTGGGCCCGCAGCGGTTCAAGCGCGCCAAGACGTTCGCCGGGGCCGACCCGTCCGGTTACAACACCGCGCACATCTTCCAGGCGGCCGGCCGCTCGTGGCTGCTCCTGGCACTCGACTGGCGGACCACGGACGCGGGCCTCGCCTGGGCCAACGACATGATCAAGGCCCACCCGAAGATGCCGGTCATCGTCACCACCCACGAGCTCGTCGACTCGACGTACGGCGACGAGGTGTTCCCGTACGAGTCGGGCGACCCGGAGAACAACGCCGTACTGACCTCCTACGGTCAGCGGCTCTGGGACGAGCTGATCAAGGACAACGACCAGATCTTCCTGACCCTCAACGGCCACTTCTGGCCGAACGGGCGCATGACGAAGAAGAACGCGCACGGCAACGACGTGCATATGCACATCACGAACTACCAGAACCGGTTCATGGGTGGCGGCGCGATGCTGCGCCTCTACCACTTCGACCTGGCCCGCAACACGATCGACGTGGAGACCAAGAATCCGTGGATCCTGGCTGAGGACGCGGCAGCGCGCAGTCCGCTGGCCCAGGAGCACTCCCGGATCACCGGTCCGGTCGACAACTTCTCGATGCCGATCAACTTCGGCGAACGGTTCGCCAGCTTCATTCCGCTGCCGATCCGGCCAGCCCGCCCGGCCAGCAAGGTGCTGGTGAAGGGCACGCTGGCGTACTGGCGCTTCGACGGTGGGGGCGCGGACGGCACGCCGGTCACCTCGGCGCAGACCATCCGAGACCTCTCCGGCAAGGGCAACGATCTCACTCTGGTCACGCTGCCCGGCGCCGACGCCGATGCGCTCACCTGGTCCGCCGACCACCACCCCGACCAGCCCGGCCACGCGAGCCTCAAGTTCGCCGGCGGCCGCAACCCGGTGCACGGCGGTTCAGTGGAACCACTACCCGCTGAACACCACCTACCCCACGACCAACTGGAGCCACGGCCTGGTCGAGCTGCGGTGGTGGCACATCGCGGTGGTGAACGACGGCCGGCTGAGCAAGCTGTACATCGACAGCTCGCCAGTGGCGGACAACCCGTCCCGGGAGTCAATCGGCGTCACCTCGCTCGGGCTTGAGTGGTTGCTCGGCGCCCACGAGAACGCCGGCAAGGTCGACGTCGTCTTCCACGGCAACGTCGGGGATATCCGTATCGTGAACCGGCCCTTGGACTTCAAGGACTTCATGACCGGAAAGTAGGCCGTATTACTTCGAGAATCCCGTCTCCGCGTCGGTCGCACTCGTGGAGGCGGGATCCTCGCTGTAGGTGTACCGCCACCGGGCGATCTGTTGCATACGGCTATCTGTTACTCACCGCCATGAATGGCGGGGATTCCCTCCGCGCCGCGCACGGAACGCGCAACGCCCAGGTGGGTTCCTGCTTCACCGCGATCCGCCGAAGGTTGCTCCGGTCTTACGTCCACTCCACAGGCGTTCATCGTCTCCGCAAGCCCTGCGGCGACGGTGGTGCGTTAGACCCCGGCTTGGTTATCACCGGAGCCCGACGGGACGTTGCCACGGTCACGGGCACGCTCGGGCCTGGCGGCCCTCCCGCGCGGGCCTTCACCCCCGCCCTGAAGGGCGGAGCACTGGCCCGCGTCGCGGTAGCGCATGTCGACTCTGGAAAGCCTGCTTCATGATCGTCCCGCGCGCGCCTTCACGCTGTGGCCGGCCTCCGCTGTAAACGGCCACGTCGGTCAAGCCAGACCCATCGGCCTGGCTTCGGTGGCCGCGACCGACGAACAGGCCGCGCCCCACTCGCTGACCGTGATGCAGACATCGAAGAGCGGCGGCGGGGCGGCTATTCCCGCCCGATCCGCCTCACCAGCACCATCGCCGCGTCGACCATGGCACCGGCCGGATCCTGCACGAGCACCACACCGACGAGCCGCCCGACCAATCACCGTCCAAGAGCACGCAGCAACCGCCGCCGATCACAATGCGCCGACTACGCCTGGGTCTACGCTGGAGACGAGGCGGTCGGAGCCGCGCAGGTCCCGGGTGGCCAGAGTCGCGGCCTTGACGGTCTGGCTCACCGCTCACCCCCGAACGTGCCGGTCGGGTAGACGTAGACGTGGCCGCAGCGGCGGGTGATGTCCGGCGACATCCGCACCGAATGCGGGTTGAGGCCGCCAGCCATGACCATCAGCGAGACTTCGTCAGTGTGCTGGGGGCAGGCGTACACGGAGGCGTCGAGGGAGGCGCCGCTGTAGACCTCGATGCGGTCGGTGGCTGCCTGGCCGCAGCTGGCCGGCACGAACGGTAAGGCGCTCACGGGTCAGGGCTCGCTTCCTGACCAAGGGAACGGACGATGGGTGGGATCACCGCGTCTGGCCGATCCTCCTGCGTGGCAACCGCCAGCATGTCCGCACCGGACCAATCGCCCGCCTGACGTCGCCGGCACTCCGGCTCCGGGCACACGCACCGCCAGCCAAGCTCGGCAGAGGGGATCCGGTCGCCGCCGCAGCCGTGGCTGACGATACCGACGAGGATCACGGGCGCGCAGCCGAGACACGTCGAGTCCTCGACGGCTGGGGCCGGCCGCGGTGTCGCGGCCGGCTTCCGCTTGCGCGGCATTAGATTTCGCCGTCTCGGATCTTCTGCTTCAGCGTCTCGAACGAGGCCGCGGGGAACTTCGCAACGTATGCCGGGTTCTCGCTGTCCCGCAGGTACACGTTGTCGCCGTCTGTGGCGATCGCGGGGCAGTTCGGGCCGCTGTTGTCGCGGCGTAGCGTCGTCCAGTTGAGCCTCGGCACGTGGGATCTCCTTTGTTGCGCCGCTCGTCTCAAGCGGCCGGTTGTCGGCAGGAGTGATGCGTGGGGCGTGGCTGGCAAAGGGTCTGCGCGCCCAGTCGTTTGGGGAAAGCCCGTCGGGCGTGCGGCACCGGCAGCCGCAGCCGCCGTTTTGTGCTCAGGCGTCCGGCGTACGGAAAACGTCACGGACGCTTGCTCGACGGGCGTGTCGAGGCGGCAAAAAAGCACATTCCTTCCCGAGATATAGGTCAAAGTCGTCCTCCAACAACAGCTCATCCGACAGCGCCGGCAGAGTCCCTGCTCATGGTGCTCGTGCGCAACCTTCAAATTGCGCCTGCTCGACATCCTCGCGCCGGAAGCCGTTGTCCTCAGCGATGGCGGTGGGCTTAAGCGGACCGTGCTGCGGCCCGTCGTGGGGCCGGCAAGGTGGCCCGCCTGCTGACCGCGGGCTTGATCAGGCTAGGCGCCGAGGCGTCGGTCGAGCCGGTCCAGGTCAACGGCTGGCCGGGTCTCATCCAGCAGCTCAACTGGGAGGTCGACGGCGTTATAGCAATGCGGGTCGAAGACGGTCTCCTGGTGCGGGTAGTCCTGCGACTCCGGCAGCACACCGCTGGCGTAGTTGTAGGGGCTGCTCTCCTGCATCGCCGTGGCCACCGCGACGACCAGCGCGCGGTGGGGAACGCATCTTCTCGCCGGTGCGTGACCAGGACACCATCCGGGTGACCGACATCCGCTCGACGGGAGGCCGAGCCTGTTCGCCAGGCCGCTTGCGCTATGTCGCGAGCTAGCGATCAGGTCGACAGATACGAATGTCATGATTGAAGGGGTTCTCGGCCGGATTGACGTGGTCAGTCAGATTAGCTGGTGTGACCCTGGAAACGGGCCGAAGTGTCCGGCGTGGGAAACCTTCGTTGATCCACGTCGACCACCAATACCCGTCTCAACGTCGCTGACTGCCCGTTGAACGGCGTACGGCCGCGACGCACGACCAGGTCCTGGCGTCGCTGACTCGTCGGGGCTGTGATTTCTGACAAGCCGTCTATGAATTCCACTTGTTGGAGGACCCATGGAACTCGGGCTCGCACTGCCCACCGCCGGCCCGGAGACCTCGCCGGAGACGATCATCAAGGTCGCCAAGGAGGCCGAACGGCTCGGCTACGCCGCCCTCTGGACGTTCGAGCGCCTGCTCCGCCCGCTCGAGAAGGTCGTCCTCTGGACGGGGGGCGAACCCCAGACGGTGCCGGAGTTCTACGGTTCCACGTACGAGCCGCTGGAGACGCTCAGCTATGTCGCCGCTGAGACCGAGCGGATCAAGCTGGGCACCGCGGTCCTGCTGGCGCCGATGCACGTACCCGTGATGCTCGCCCGCCGGCTCGCCACCCTGGACCAGTTCAGCGGCGGCCGGGTCATCGCCGGCATGGGACAGGGCTGGCAGCACCACGAGTTCGAGACGGCGAACGTGTCGAGCCGACGCAAGGGCGTCCGCACGGAGGAGTTCATCGCGGCGATGCGGGCCGCCTGGGGCCCGGACCCGGTCCAGCACGAAGGCGAGTTCTACAAGATCACGCCGTCGCAGGTGAACCCCAAGCCCGTCCAGGCCCACATTCCAGTGCTGCTGGCCGCGACGTCACCGGCCGCCATCAAGCGCGCCGCCCGGATCGCCGACGGACTGCTCCCGCTCACCTCCTCGGCGCAGGAACTGGCCGGCGTCGTGTCCACGTTCCACGACGCCGCCCGGGAGGCGGGCCGCGACCCCAAGGACCTCCAGGTGATCAACCAGGCCGCCTGGCCGACCCCGGTCACCCGTGAGCCGATCGGCGACGGCCGGCCCTTCCTCGGCGGATCGCCTCGGCAGATCGCCGAGGACCTCATGGCCGCCCGTGAGAGTGGTGTCACCCAGGTGTACCTCGCCGCCGGCCAGGGCCTCGGGCTCGACGTGGGCCTGAAGGGCGCCGACGTGGACGAATGGCTCGGGTTGCTCGGTGAGGTGATCGAGGCGGCCGAGCAGCTCGGCGTTCTCGCGCCGTGAGGATCGGTGAACAACGGGGACCGGCGCCCACCGGTCTGGAGCACCAGCCGCCACTACGGCACCGCGACCGCGCCGGCGGTGAGGGCGCGAGTGCTGGGCACGGTGCCGGACCGGTCGGGTCTGCACCGGGTCGGCCCGGCGCAAGACTTCGACAGGCGTTCTAGATGTCCTCGTCAGGAGCCACATCGGTAGGCTGGAATCATGCGGGAAAGTGCGATTCGGCCGAATGCCGCGCTCGGCGATTTTCTGCGGTCGCGCCGGGCACGACTCGATCCCACCGAGGCGGGTGTGGTCAGCGCCCGGCGCCGCCGAGTCCCGGGCCTGCGCCGTGAGGAACTAGCGGCGCTGGCCGGGATGAGCGTCGACTACTACACGCGCCTCGAACAAGGACGGCACTCCGCTGCCTCGCCCGGCGTGCTCGATGCGATCGCGCGTGCGCTGCACCTGCCCGAGGCCGACCGCAAGTACCTGCATCGCCTGGCCGAACCGGCGCCGCCGCAGGGCGATCCGGTTCCCGTACGCCCCGAGACCCGCGCTCTGATGCGCGCGCTGGGCCCAACACCGGCCGTTCTGATCAACGCGAGCATGGACGTGCTCGCTATGAACCCGGCCGGTCGGCGGCTCTACGCCGGCTTCGACGCCATGCCGCCGCACGAGCGCAACTCGATCCGATACATGCTCACCGCTCCCGGGGCCCGCGAACTGCACGGCGAGGACTGGACCGCGATCACGGCCGAGATGATCGGCATCTTGCGGCTGCGAACTGGGCGAAAGCCACTTGTTGGCGGTGCCCGGGGTCTGGTCGACGACATGACCGCCTCGAGTGACCTGTTCCGCCGGGTCTGGCAGGACCAGACCGTGTCACTCGCTGACCGTCGCCGCAAGATCTTCCATCATCCCCAAGCCGGCCGGATCGAGCTCGCCGTGGAGAGCCTGATGGTCCAGCACGCTGAGGGACAGATCCTGATCGTGCTCTCGCCCGAGCCCGGATCCGCCGCCGAACGCGCCTGGCACGAGGTGATGGCCCGCGACCCGATGTGACCGGGATCCTGGCCATCACTGAGCCAGGTAGGGGCAGCTCTCCGCGCCTACCGTCGCCCGAGTGACGATCGACCCGCCTTACCCGCGTCGCTGGGCCATGTTGCCCGCGATCCTGAGTGCCAGCTTCATGACACTGTTCGACTTCAACGTCGTCAACGTCGCCGCCCCCTCACTGCAACACGACCTGCACGCCGGGCAGGCCGCTCTCCAGATGGTGGTCGGTGGCTATGCGTTCACGTACGCCGCCGGGATGGTGATCGGCGGACGACTGGGCGACCAGGTCGGCCACCGACGCATGTTCCTCATCGGCATCACCACGTTCGCACTCGCCTCACTGCTGTGCGGCGTCGCTCAATCGCCCGGCCAACTGATCGCCGCACGGCTCCTCCAGGGCCTGACCGGCGCGATGATGGTGCCACAGGTCCTCGCACTGATCACTTCGGTGTTCCCGACGCCGGAACGACCGAAGGCCATGTCCTGGTTCGGTGTGACGCTCGCCCTCGGCAGTGTCGCCGGGCAGATCCTCGGCGGCGTACTCGTCCAAGCCGATCTGTTCGGGCTCGGCTGGCGCGCCATCTTCCTACTCAACGTGCCGATCAGCGTGGTGGCGGTGCTCGCTGCGGCTCGGCTACTGCCAGACCATTTGAGCACCGACCGCCGCCACCGGTTCGACGTGCTCGGCGCGATCGGGATCGCGACCTCGCTCGGCCTCGTGCTGGTCCCGCTCATCCTCGGCCGCGAGCAGGGCTGGCCTGTGTGGGGCTTCATCCTGATGGTGCTGGCGGTTCCCGCGTTCGGCGCCACGCTCTGGTGGGAGCGCCGTCACGCCGAGCCAGTCCTGGATATACAGCTGTTCCGCAGCCGCGCATTCATGGCCGGTCTGCCCGCCAACGCCGCCTTCATGGGGTACTTCGGCAGCTACTTCCTGGTCCTGACTTTGGTCTGGCAAGAAGGGTTGCGCCTGTCCGCCCTGCAGGCGGGCCTGGCGTTCCTCCCGATGGGCGTGGTGTTCGCCCTGGTCTCGGTGCTCGGCCGGAGCGCCGTGGCCCGCATGGGGGCACGGGCCGTCACGCTCGGCAGCCTGATCGTCGCGCTCGGCCTGATCGTGATGATCGTCGAGCTGCACGTGCTGCGCGCTGATCTCACGGTGGCGTGGCTGCTGCCGGCCACCGCCATCATCGGGTTGGGCAGCGGGCTTGCCTTCCTGGCCCTGATCGGCTCGGTACTGGCCAACGTGGAGCCGACCCGGGCCGGCGCGGCGGCCGGGGTGCTGACCACGACGCAGCAGTTCGCCAGCGCGGCGGGTGTGGCAATTCTCGGGTCGATCTTCTTCGCCAACGTCGGGAGGAGCACGAGCTTGGCGGCGTACGCAAGAAGTGCCGAACGCTATTCGTACCTGGCGCTGATCTGTGTGCTGGCCACCGCCGTGCTGGCCACCCTGATCCAGCGTCGGCAGGCCGCGCCGGAAGCCCGGGCCGAGCTGGCGGACTCCCGGGGATAGTTCACGGCCGCACGTCGTGGGCCTGGCCCTGACAGGCCCACGACGCCGGGCGGATTCATCGTCTCCCTGATAACCGGCAATCAGGACCCTCAGCAGGTCATACGCTCCGGCGGCTTCAGGTCGGGCCCGAGACTTCCGGACTGCCTGGTGAGACCGGCAACAGAACTGGCGGGGCTACGGCCGCGAGTAGGGCATGACTCGGGACCCCCGGCCCACGCCCCGAGGTGCGGGCCGGGGTGGTCTCGGATGCGAACGGCCGGACCCTCTTGATCGCTCGTCTGACAGGACGGGCTCGAAACGGTCGGCGTGGGAAATGGCGTTGCACCGGCGCCACTGCGCACGGTTAGGTTGATGACATGACCAGCTCGCACGCGTTCCCGACGGCGTCCCCCGACGTCCTGCTCGGCGCGCTGCGACGCCGGCGGTCCAACGACCGCCTGCGCTGAGCAATCCTCTCTGCGACCGGCGGATCGAACCGCCGGTCATCGTCGATCGTCTTCGGTCCGCCCGCATCCTCATCCGGTGATCCGCGACCGCGGATCCGAGCGAGATCGGCGTACCCATGGATCTGGAGCAACTTCTGACCGACCGGCTGGCGCCGGCGTTCGCGACGGTGGCCGGCACGCCCGTGGACCCGGTCGTGCGGCGCTCCCCGAGGGCTGACTTCCAGTCCGACGGCGCGCTGGCCCTGGCCCGGCAGCTCGGCCGGACGCCGCGCGCCATCGCCACCGAGGTGCTGCGGCACGCCGACCTTGCCGACCTGTGCAGTGTGGTGGAGGTCTCCGGCCCAGGGTTTCTCAATCTGACCGTCGCCGACGACGCCCTGGCCGGGATGGTCTCCGCGCTGGCCACCGACCCGCGGCTGGGAGTGGCGATGGCCGCTACGCCGGAGACTGTGGTGGTCGACTACTCGGCGCCGAACGTGGCGAAGGAGATGCACGTCGGGCACCTGCGATCGACGGTGATCGGCGACGCGGCGGCCCGGCTACTGGAGTGGCTGGGGCACCGGGTGCTGCGCGCCAACCACCTGGGCGACTGGGGCACGCCGTTCGGCATGCTGATCGAGCATCTGGTCGACCCGGGCGAGGTCGAGGCGGCGCAGGAGCTGTCGATGGGTGACCTGGACTCGTTCTACAAGGCGGCTCGGGCCAAGTTCGACACCGACGAGGCGTTCCGTGAACGGTCCCGGCGGCGGGTGGTGGCGTTGCAGGGCGGCGACGAGGCGACGCTGCGGCTGTGGCGGTTGCTGGTGGAGCAGTCCGAGCGGTACTTCCTCACCGTGTACGGCCTGCTCGACGTGACCCTCACCGAACGGGACTTCCACGGTGAGAGCAGCTACAACGACCTGCTCGGGCCGGTGGTCGAGGAGCTGGACCGGCTCGGACTGCTGCGCGAGAGCGAGGGAGCGGCGTGCGTGTTCCCGCCAGGCTCCGTCGGGCGCGACGGCGCGCCGCTGCCGCTGATCGTGCGCAAGTCCGACGGTGGGTACGGCTACCCGGCGACCGACCTGGCGGCGGTCCGGCACCGCACCGGCACCCTGGGCGCGACCCGGCTGCTCTACGTGGTCGGGCTACCCCAGCGGCAGCACTTCGAGATGGTGTACGCGGCCGCCGCGCAGGCCGGATGGCTGGCCCCGCCCGCCCGGGCCGAGCACGTCGGGTTCGGCTCGATCCTCGGATCGGACGGGCGGATGCTGCGCAGCCGGGCCGGCGGGTCGGTGAAGCTGGTCGGGCTGCTGGAGGAGGCGATCACCCGGGCCACCGCACTGGCCCGGGAGCGGAACCCGGAGCTGGGTGAGGCTGAGGCGGCCGAGGTGGGCCGGTCGGTCGGCATCGGCGCGGTCAAGTACGCGGACCTGTCCAGTGACCGGCACAGGGACTACGTGCTCGACTGGGAGCGGATGCTCGCGCTGGATGGCAACACCGCGCCCTACCTTCAGTACGCGTACTCGCGGATCCGGTCGATCTTCCGGCGAGCCGGGCTGACGGCCCGGCCGGACGCGGGGATCTCGCTGACCGAGCCGGCCGAGCGGGCGCTCGCCTTCGAGCTGGTCGGCTTCGGCAAGGTGGTCGGCGAGGTGGCGGAGAACCTGGAATTCCACCACCTCGCCGGGTACCTGTACCGGCTGGGCGCCACGTTCAGCACGTTCTACGAGCGGTGTCCGGTGCTGCGGGCCGACGGGCCGGTCCGGGAGAGCCGGCTGGTGCTCTGCGACCTGACCGCCCGGGTGCTCCGGCAGGGGCTCTACGTGCTCGGCATTCGGACGCTGGAACGAATGTGATCAGGCAGGTGAACAGGGGTTCCGCTCGGCTGAGCTGCTGATGGGCGTGTCCGGCATCGGGTACGGGTCGCTGCCCGTCCAGATGCCGGACGTCCTGCCCCAGATCTCGACCGACCAAGAATTGTGAACCCCAGCGGGGAGTCCGAGCGGGCGCATGAGGCGACACGGCCGCCTGGCAGGATGGGCCGGTGAACGTCACGCGACTCATCACCTCGGGGGACGCACCGGCCCTGGCCGAACTGTTCCGCCTCAACCGTGAGTTCCTAGCGCCGTGGGAGCCGGTCCGGAGCGAGGAGTACTTCACCGTCGACGGTCAACACGCGGTCATCCAGGCCGACCTCGGGCAGCACGAGCAGGGATCGAAGCTCCCGCACGTCATCCTCGACGACTCCGGTCAGGTGATCGGCCGGATCACGCTCAGCGGCATCGTGCGCGGTCCGTTCCAGTCCTGCGCCATGGGCTACTGGGTGAGCGCCAGTCACAACGGCCGAGGCTTCGCGACCAGGGCGGTACGTGAGATCGTGCGGGTGGCCTTCGAGGAGTTGGGGCTGCACCGGGTGCAGGCAGAGACGCTGCTGCACAACGTCAGGTCGCAGCGGGTGCTGGAGCGCAACGGGTTCGTGCAGTTCGGCGTGGCACCGGAGTATCTCAACATCGCCGGCCGGTGGCAGGACCACGCCGTCTACCAGGTGCTGTCTCCGACGGCCGCCGAACGGAATCGCTCACCACGCAACGCTGAGACCCGCGCGCCACAGCCAGCTCCACAAGGGACATAGACCTCCGAACCACCCGATCACTCCATGCGGCTGCATGTCAGAGGTAGCGATAGACAGGGATCAACCTGTAATACCGAGGATGAGCGCGTACGAGATCGCGCTTCCCGGCTATCGCGGAGGTCAACTTGCCCAGCCTGCAAGACCGACTGCTCATCTCGCCCCGCCGCCTCGGCGCCATCCTGACACCGGTGATCACCGCTGCGGTGGCCGCCGCCGTCGTCCTCGCCGTCACGGCGCAGCCTCAACCGCCGGCGGACGCTCCGCTCGACCACGCGCTCGGGGTGACCGGGCCGGAGGGGATCCGCAGCGTCGCATACACCCAGGCCGTCGCCGCGGCGAAGACCAAGAAGCCCAAGGTCACCGTGATCGGGACCGGCGGCACGATCTCGGGCGTCGCCACCTCGCGGAGCAGCTTCACCAACTACCAGTCCGGCCGGATCGCGATCAGCGACCTGGTCGGCCAGCTGCAGCCCGAGATCGGCGAGGTCGCCGACGTGACGACGGTGCAGTTCGGCAACAAGGGCTCGGGCGGGTACAGCATGGCCGAGTTCCACGCGTTGACCCTCGCGGTGGAGTCGGCGCTAAGGACCTCGGACGGCGTCGTGGTCACCAGCGGCACGGACACCATGGAGGAGTTCGCGTACTGGCTCGACCTGACGGTGCAGAGCCAGAAGCCGGTCGTGCTCACCGGGGCGATGCGTCCGTGGGCCGCGGGGACCCCGGACGGTCCGCAGGTCATCGGCGCTGACGGCCCGGCGAACCTCTATAACTCGATCGTCCTGGCGGCGAGCCAGTCCACGTACTGCTACGGCACGGTGCTCATGCTCGGCGACGAGTTCCACGCCGCCAGGGACGTCACGAAGACGAGCACCCACCGGATGGACACCTTCCAGTCCCGCGAGCTCGGCGTGCTCGGCTGGATCGACGGGCCGAACATCAAGGTCGGTCGGGCGCCGGCGCGAGTGGATGACTGCGACAGCAAGAAGCGCTGGAGGACGCCGTTCGACCTGTCCCAGATTCCGCCGACCGCGCTACCCCGGGTCGAGGTGGTCTACGGCTACCAGCAGGCCGGCGGCGAGGCGATCACCGCCTTCGCGGCGGCCGGGGTCAAGGGCATCGTCACGGCGGGCACCGGAGCCGGTGGTCTCTCCTCCGCCCAGAGCAGCGCCCGGTCCGCCGCCGCGCAGTCGGGCGTGGTCTTCGTGACCGCCTCGCGCACCGGCTCCGGCTCCACGTACGGGGGAAGCAGCAGTCTCCCCATCGTCGCCGGCGACGACCTGCTGCCGCAGAAGGCGCGGCTGCTGCTCCTGCTCAGCCTCGCGTTCTCCCCCACCGACACCGCCAAGGTCCGGGAGTGGGTGACCACCCTCGGCAACCCCGAATGGGACACCACGCCGAGGGGCACGGGCGGCAACTGATCACCTCCGGTGGCCGGGTCGTATCCCGCCCGGCCACCGGAGCCGCCGCGAGGATTTCTGCGGGCCGTCGATGGGCAGTCTGCTCCCCGGCGGCCAGGGCCGGACTACGCGAAGCTGAGGCCATCGGTCCGGGCTCGCTTCAGTTCGGTGAACGCTCGGTAGCCTGCGAGCAGGCGGGCGCTGTCGAAGAGGATAGGTCCACCGCCAGGATCTCCGTACCCGGCGTCGGCGCCTCGCAGGGCTCAGTCGACTGCAGCAGCCGTGCCGCGCGCAGCTGTTCCCGGACCGACGCTCCGAGTCGACCTGGTGGCGGACGCCCCGTGTCGGTGCAGTTGAGCAGTTGAAGGGGGCGCCGGATCGGGTGTCCCAGATCCCGAGGCCGCCCCGGCGTGGCACGCGGGCAACCCCGGCGCCCAATGCAGTTCGTTCATGTCCTCGACCAGCCCCCACCGCGTCGAATTGTCGAGACAGGGGGAGATCGATGTCTCCTCCGACTGCGCTGAAAATCACCATTCATGGACCATGTGGTCCAGGATAGATGCTTGACAGCAGCGGGATGAGTACCCACGCCACGGTGGCTGGCCTGGGCTGCGGCGACTGCGCAGTAGCACCCGCATGACCTCTAGACTGGACTTGACCGACCAGTTCCGGCGCGACTACGTTCGGGGCGTCCGGCTCGGTGCCTCCGCTAGGGACGAGCTGTCGGGCGTGCCCACGGGCGCCGAGTTCTACGGACGTCGCGCCACCTGGGGGGACCGGGTGCCGCGGATCGCGAATCGGTGGGGAAGGAATAGTTGGTATGAGTAAGAGTTTCGAAGGCCGTAAGGTCGTGGTCGTCGGCGGCAGCAGCGGGATGGGCCTGGCCACGGCCCACCAGGTCGTCGCCGGGGGCGGCACCGCCGTGATCACGGGTCGAGACCGGGACAAGGTCGGGGCCGCGGTCGAGGCCTTGTCGGAGAACGGAAAAGCCTGGGGCATCACGGCCGAGTTGACCGACCGCGACCAGGTGCCCGAGCTCCGGAAGCAGCTCGCTGCCGAGCACGCCGACGCGACGATGCTCGTCAACGCCGCGGGTTTCTTCATCCCGAAGGCGTTCAGCGAGTACGACGAAGCCTTCTACGACTCGTACAACGAACTGAACCGTGCGCTGTTCTTCATAACGCAGACCGTCGTCGCGGGCATGGTCGCCGGGGGCCGGGGCGGCGCCATCGTCAACATCGGCTCGATGTGGGCGCACCAGGGCATCGCGGCGACGCCGCACACCGGCTACTCCGTGCAGAAGGGCGGCCTGCACTCGTTCACCAAGGCCCTCGCGATCGAGCTGGCGCCGCACAGCATCCGGGTCAACGCGGTCGCCCCCGCGGTCGTGAAGACGCCGCTTTATCTGGGCTTTGTCCCAGCGGACAAGTTCGATGAGACCGTCGGCAGCTTCGACAGCTTCCACCCGCTGGGGCGTGTCGGTAGCCCGGAGGACATCGCGAACGCGGTGTCGTTCCTGCTGTCGGACCAGTCGAGCTGGATGACCGGCGCCATCGTCGACGTCGACGGCGGCATCATGGCCGGCCGCAACTGACCTCGAACGCAACGCAGGGATGGCGCCGGCGGGGGCCTCGACTCCGACGGCGCCATCCCGAGGGCCTCGCAGTAACGCTCGCTGGAGTGGCAGGGATGAGCTGGTGGAGCGGCCCGAGCCGGACGCGGCGGCGAACGAGTCGTTGTCCAGGTTCATGCCTCGGGATTCACCCCGGGTCAGCTGACATGGCCCTCGATCTGGACTGATCGACTCGGCCGTGACCGGACGCCGTCGATTCCCGAGCACGAGCTGGCCGGAGTGGTCAGCGCTCTCGGCTATGGCACTCTGGTCTCAACTCACCCTGGCAGACAGGCTCTTGCTGGTATCACTTCAAGTGAAATACGTCAGTAGCCGGAAGTACGAGGCGAACCGAGCGCCCTTGTGACCTGGTCCCGCAGGACCGGGAGTAGATCGGTGATGAACCAGGGGTTGCGTGCCTGCCAGCGGAAGTTCAGCGGGGATGGGTGCACGAGTGGGATGGTGTCGGGCAGGTAGTCGTGGAACGCGTGGACGGTCTCGGTGAGGTTGCGTTTTGTCCGACCGGCAAGGTAGTGCTGTTGCGCGTAACTGCCGATAAGGATCGTCAGGGCGATCTCGGGCATCAGCTCGAGCAGGGGTCTGTGCCAGCGGGCGGCAAAAGACTTACGCGGTGGCAGATCTCCACTGGCGCCTTTACCGGGGTAGTAGAAGTCCATCGGTAGGAGCGTGAACAGGTTCGGGTCCCGAAATTGAGTGTCGGTGACGCCGAGCCAGTCGAGCAGTTTCAGACCGCTGGCGTCGTACCAGGGGACGCCGGATTCTTGGGCTTTACGTCCGGGTGCTTGCCCGATTACCGCGATCCGGGCGTGCGGGCCCGCCGTGTACAACGGCAGAAAGCCGAGATCGCCTGCCCACGCATTGTCGGGGTCAGCGATGATGTCGGCACGGATGGAGTTGAAGCTCACTGCTGCCCCTGCACTCGTTCGGCGTGGCGGACGAGCCGCTCCTGTTGCTCAGGATACGGCAGCTGCCATTTGTTGCTGAGCGGGCAGTAGTCCCCACGATTCAAGAACGCGCTGTCCGCGTGGTGGGCCGGTTCACGTTGATCGTGACTGTCGCAGTCGGCGACCCACACCCGGTTCGGCAGCGTCGCTCACAGCGGTGAGGAGCTGCGCGCGCGTGAGGATCTCTGACGTCCGCCGATTGGCAGTCTGCTCGCCTGCGGCCAGGACCTGGCTACGCGAAGCTGAGGCCATCGGTCCGGGCTCGCTTCAGTTCGGTGAACGCCCGGCAGCCGGCGAGCAGGCGGGCGCCGTCGAAGAGGCGCAGAGCCTCGTCGCCGCGAGGGATCGAGGTCAGTACGGGGCCGAAGAAGGCCACGTCGTCGACGATGACCGTCGGGGTGCCGAGGTCCTCGCCGACGAGTTGTTGGGCGCGGGCGGTGCTCGCCCGCATCTGCGGGTCGATGTCGTTTCGGTGAGCGACGTCGGCCAGCTCGGCGGGAAGGCCCGCCTCGGCCAGGGCTGCCGGGATGACGGTCTCGAAGTCCTTGTTCTTCTCGTCGTGGATCCGGCGGCCGAGTGCCGGGTACAGACGTGCGAGGGCGGCGGTGCCGTGTTGTGCGACCGCCGCCGCGCATACCCGCGCCGGCCCCCAGGCACGGTCGTTGAATTCGCGGTACCAGGGTTCCAGGTCGCGATGCTCGTTGATCACCGCGAGGCTCATCACCTCGAACCGCAGTGCGATGGGACGCAGCCGGGCCACCTCCATGAGCCAGCGTGAGGTGATCCAGGCGAAGGGGCAGGACGGGTCCACGTAGGCGGTGACTACCGGGCCCGGCGCACCTGCAAAGCTATCTTCCACGGAAGGTAAATTACCTTCCGTGGAAGGTAAGGTGCAACCGTGGATGAGGACCGCATCACCGAGATCGTTGGTCAGTGGCGTCGCGAGCGACCGGACCTCGACCCGAGCCCGCTGCTGATCATCGGTCGGATCCAGCAGCTGTCCGAAGCGCTCGACGCGGCGCTGCGACCGCCGTTCGCCGCGGCGGATCTCGGCAACGGCGAGTTCGACGTGCTCGCGGCGCTGCGCCGAGCAGGCGAGCCGTACACCCTCACCGCGGGTCAGTTGAGCCAACGGATGCTCGTCACCACCGGCGCGGTGACCAAGCGGGTGGACCGGCTGATCACCCGAGGTCTCGTGTCACGCTCGGTCTCCGAAGCCGACGCCCGCGGCAGAGTCGTCGGGTTGACTCCCGCCGGAGTCACGTTGACGGACCAGCTCATCGAGGAACATCTCGCCAACGAGGCGGCCCTGCTGCGCGGACTCAGCGACATCGACCGCAGCGCGCTGGAGCGCCTACTCTCGACCTTGGCCCGAGCCGTGACTCCCTGAGTCCCCACCTCCCCGACACCGTCAGCGTGGCGGCGAGGCCTGCTCCAAGGGGCGCCCGTGAGCTCGGATCGCGTCCGAGACGGCGACGCCGAGCAGGACCACGGCAGCTGCCGCGGCGACCCCGAGTGGCGGGCGGCCGACCATCAACGGCGCAATGGCCAAGAGCACGAGGATCCCGATCGGCCGTGGCCGGGACACGCGGGCGAAGGCCACATACTCGAATAGTGAGCGCCCGGCGAGGTAGAGCGCGGGCCCGCCGAGGATGGCACTGACCCAGGCGGGTTTGGCGTGTCCGGTCGGGTCCATGAGGAGGAGTTCGGAACCGGCTGAGGTGACGACGACGCCGGTCACCATGAGCAGATGAGAGAACTCGGCCGACCGACCGAGCCGGCCGGGATTGGCGGATGCCGCGATGGCCTCACCCAAGATCTGGCCGGCTCGGTAGAAATAGATCCGCCACAGCAACACCGTGGTGAGGAATGACAAGGTAAGGGCCAACGTTCGTTCAGCCACGATCGGACCGCGCAGAAGGCTGGATCCGGAAGTCAGGATCGTCTCACCGAGCGCGACGATGACGAGCTGCCAGTAGCGTTCGGCGAGGTGCTCGCCCGCGACGGCCCACGGGGACACCCGCGCGCGACCCAGCCCCGGCACCGGCCAGCCGAGTCTGGCCCCCAGGTAGTCGATGGCCACGGCCAGCGCCCACAGCAGATTTCGCGTCAGCTCTGGTGCGAAGGCGCCGACCAGCCACGGTACGGCCGACGCGGCGAACCAGACGAGCGCGAGCATGTTGACGCGGCGCAGACCGTGACCTCGCAAGGTGAGTACGAAGAAGAGGGTGCGGCCCACCTGGATCGCCGTGTACGTGCCCGCGAAGAGCATGCCGGTCGAGGCGAGAGCCCCGGATATCGCGACCGCCAGGAACAGACTCCCGAGCATCGTCGCGACGACAACGACCTGGATCGCCGGCTGGAACGGGTCGAATCTGCTCGTCGTCCACGCCGTCTGGGTCCAGATCGACCAGAGGGCCAAGAGCAGGAGCAGGGTCTCGCCGTTCTCCGACAGCGAAGTGCTCAACGTCTCGGCGACGTGGCCCCTGGTGTAGTCCAGCACCAACTCGTGCACGATTCGAGTGAGCGCGAATACGTACACCAGATCGAAGAACAGTTCCAGGAAGGTCGGCCGCTGCGGACTCTCTCGCTTGCGCAGCAGATTGGCCACTCTGTTCGTCGTCACCGGCCCGTCCGCGTCGTCGGCTTGTCGCTGAAGCAGTCGTACCACGTCGCCGCGCCGCCCACGGGAAGATGCACGCAATGTGGGTTTCGGTCTGGCGGGCACGATCGCAGAAACTGATCTTGATCGCGTCAGGCCACAGGTCGAGACCAATCATTTCGGCATGGTCTGCATGACTCAGCCATGCCGGGCAGCAGTCATCCGCTCACCGGGTCGCCGGCGCGGTACACGGCGAGCGGGCGGCGCAGTACGGTGATGTCGCTCGTCGGGTCGCCGTTCACGACCAGTAGGTCGGCGTCGAATCCGGGGCGGACGTAGCCCTTGCGCCGCCCGAGACCACAGACCTCGGCACCGACCGAGGTGGCCGCGGCGAGTGCGGCGGTGGCGGGGATCCCGCATGCGACGTACTCGACGAGCGTCTCCGGCAGGATCCCGTGCGGCTTCGCCGGGCCGAGGCCCGCGTCCGAGCCGGCCACCAGGCGGACCCCGGCCCGATGCAGCGTCGTGGCGCCGTCGCGCAGCGTGGCCTCGCTGAGCCCGAGCCGCGCCGCCATCGCCACCACCTCCGGTGGCGTGACCACAGCCGGGTCGGTGCCGAGCGTGGCACAGACCGCCACCCCGGACGTGGCCAGGCGGTTCGCGAGATCGTCGGGGACGTGGGCGCCGGTCGCGGTCACGCACGTGCAGTGTTCGATGCCGTCGACGCCGACGCGCAGCGCCTGCTCGACCGCGCTGAGCGCGTGCGCGTGCGCGGTCACCGGCAGGCCCAGGTCGTGCGCCCGGGTCAGCGCGGCGGTCAGCTCCCGGTCGCTGAACTGAGGCCGGGAGGTGTCGGTACCGGGGGTGAACACCCCACCGCTGGCCATGACCTTCACGACGTCGGCGCCGGCCTCTGCCCGCAACCGCACGGCCTCGCGAATTTCGTCGACGCCGCTCGCCTCGCCCCCCATCGACCAGCAGTGCCCGCCGACGCTGGTGATCGGCGCGCCCGACGCCACCACCGTAGGTAGATCGTCGCGCATCTGCCGCTCCCGCCACCGGAGCACAGCCCCGCTCCGGTCGCCCAGGTCACGAACCGTCGTGACGCCGGCCGCCAAGTGCGAGCGCAGCGACGCCTCGATGACCGCGTCGAGGTCCGGCTCGGGACGCTCGGCGAGCCGGCCGAGGGCGTCGGGCCCAGCACCGGCGCACAGGTGCACATGCGCATCGATCAAGCCGGGCAGCACGGTGCCGTCCGGCTCCTCGCGCACCGGCCAGCCCGCCGGCACCTCGGCCCGGCCCTGGTGCACGTCGGCGATGCGCCCGTCGTCCAGCAGGACCAGCACCCCGCCGTCCACCAGCCGCTCGCCGTCGAACATCCGCGCCGCCCGGACAGCATGCTTCGTCATCAACTTCCCCGCTCTTCTGGACTAGAGCCGAGTTGCCCGTCTCGCACCGCGATTCAAACGTCAACGTCGCCGGAATACCGGGTGCTCATTGATGTGCGGTTCCGAGACCCGGGTGACGTCACCGCCGGCATCGGCCAGCGCATTCCAGTCCATTTTGCCCACTCCGACCTACTCGACGATGTCTTCGCGCATCCCGGACTTCCCCTCGCTCTCCAGCAAACCTCACGATCCGAGGTCTGCACTCCCCCGGTAGAGGGAGCGCATCCCCCCGCTACCGGGAGGACACGGCGACCAGTCGTCGCAGAGCGTTGATCCATGACCGTCAGGCGATGTTCTGTCAGTCCTGGGGTGGCTGCCCGGCCTCGTCGGGAGCGGGCCACGAACACCGGCCGTTCGCTGAGCCAGCCTGACCAGGTCACGGCCGATGCCTCAGCGACTCGGCCCCTCGAAAGATCGGAGCACTCGTGAGTCCCACCGACTCTACGCGTACCTCGGCTGCGGCCCCATCGCCCTGGGCGGTCTGGGCCGCCTACGCCGTCCCGCTCTGCGTCCTGCCGTCCGCGGTCTGGCGACTGTCCCTGCTGTTCACCGACGACGCCGCTAGCACGTGGTACATGATCTTCCTGTCCGTCCTGTCGATGCTGCTTGCCCTGTCGACACTCGGGCTGGTGCATCGTTGGGGACAACAGGTGCCGGCCCGGGTACCGCTGCTCGGAGGCCGGTCGATCCCAGCTCGCCCCGTCGTGATCCTCGCGATGGCCGGCGGCTTAGTGCTGGTCGCGATCACCGTGTACTTCGTCCTGAACCAGATGTTCCACTTCGTGCCGCGCGGATGGGCCAGCGTCGGCAGCGACGAACCCGCACATCCGGTGCCCGGCTGGGAGGTGCTCCGGTACTACGTCCCGCTGCTCGCTTGGGGTCCGCTCGTCATCGCCGTGGCCGCCGACTACCGGCGGCGCGTCGCCCCGGTTCGAGCACCGTCTCGATAGCGTGTCGGACCGCTCGGCTGCCGCCGCATCCTCACATCGACAGGCCGAACAGTTACCGACCGCGTCACCGCCTGCGCGGCTGCCGCCACCAACTGGATCCAGGCGAGCTCTTTTGTCACATGCGCCCTATATTGTCGTTGCGCGCCCCGCATCCCCGCCGACTCCCGCCCACGGAGGTCAGACGATGGCTGGTTCCGCGCTCGACACCATCTCCGACGACGAGGCGCGCGCGAGGCTCGTCGACCAACTCCTCGCCGACGGAAGGATCACCTCGCCAGCGGTGGAGCGGGCATTTCGCCGGGTGCCGCGGCATCTGTTCGCACCCGACGATGTCAGCATCGACGCCGCGTACGCCGACGACGTGATCATCACCAAACGCGGCCCGGACGGGCGCGCGACGAGTTCGATCTCCGCGCCCTGGCTGCAAGCGATGATGCTGCACGCCGCCCGCCTACGCCCCGGCGCGCGCGTCCTGGAGATCGGCTCCGGCGGCTACAACGCCGCACTCATCGCCGAAGTCGTCGGCCCGCACGGCAACGTCACCAGCATCGACATCGACCCCGACGTCACAGCCCAGGCTCGAGCCGCGCTCGACAGCACAGGTTATCCGCACGTCCAGGTCGCCACGGCGGACGCAGAAACCGGCCGCCCGCCGCCGCGCCATACGACGCGGTCATCGTCACCGTCGAAGCCAGCGACATCCCACCCGCCTGGATCGACCAACTCGCCCCCGAGGGCATCCTCGTCGTGCCCCTACGGATGCGCGGCAACACGCGATGCCTCACCCTCACCCGCGAAACCAATCACCTCATCGCCATCGACTCGATCGTCTGCGGCTTCGTACCCATGCGAGGCGCCGCCGCCAACTCCGTCACTCGACGGGCCCTACGCGGCGACGACGTGACGCTATGCATCGACGACCCCGACACCCAGGCCCTGAACTTCGACGCCCAGACCAGCACACTGAACGGACCCCATATCGAGGCCTGGTCGGCGGTCACCACCCCACCCGCGACGTCATTCGACTCCCTGCACCTATGGCTGGCGAGCCAACCACACCCCTACGGACAACTCGCCGTCGACCGCGACCGCGCCGCGGACCTTGAGCCGCAGAACTGGGTGGCGTGCCCCGCTCTGCTCACCGACGACAGCATCACCTACCTCACCATCCGCAGACTCGACGACACTGCCTGGCAGTTCGGCGCCCGCGGCTACGGCCCCCACGCCGCCCCGCTCACCCAACACCTGCTTGACCTCATCGCCGACTGGGACCGCCACCACCGCAACACGCCCGGCCCGCACATCGCCGTCTACCCGAACGGAACCATTCTCCCGCCCACGGACCAGCCCCGTCTTGTCGTGGCCCGCCGGCACAGCACCACCGCGATCACCTGGACCACATCGAGGAGCCGCGCGTGACAGCCGACGACCCGGTCCTCGTGACCGTGCGCGGAAACTCGGGAAGCGGAAAGGCGACCGCAACCCGAGAAGCGCCCCGCCGCTATGGCCGCGGCGCGGCGCTGTTCAAGCTTTCCGACCGTCCTCGTGTACGTGATCTCCGGGAATGCCTCGGTTGTTGATCCCTCGGCGGCCTCAACCTTTCATGATCTCTACGTTCGGGAAGTGCGGATGTGAGAGCGGTTGGACCGCAGGCGGCTTGTGGGGCGCAGCGCCGCTCAGCGGGAGGGTTGGTCGGCGCGCGCGATCGGCATGTATGTCGCGGCAGCGTCGGTGGTCAGGAACTTCAGGACGATGTCGCGCACCGCGTCGGCGTGTTCCAGCAGCAGCAGGTGACTGGCGTTTGGCAGTACGGCGAGCTCGGCGGTGGGCAGCGCCCGGTAGAGCGCCACCGTGTGGTCGAGTGTGACGAGGTCGTCGTCGCCGGCCAGGACAAGGGTGCGGGCGGTCACGGCGCGCAGGTCGTCCGGGTCCGGGCCGGGCTCCGTCGCCGCCGCATGGGCGATCTTGCCGACTACCACCGGAAAGTGGTCCCGGCCGTCGGGTGACACCTCGGCGTAGGCGTCGACGATTTCGGTGGGCATCTCGCCACCGGTCGTCGGTTTGAAGATCAGTCCGTCGAGGTCGTAGGCCGTGCTGATCAGGACGAGACGTTCGACCAGGTCGGGGCGGCGCATCGCCACCCGCAGCGCCACCGTGCCGCCGGCGCTGTAGCCGACCAGCCGGGCCGGGGCGCCGACCACCTGCTCGAGGAACGCGATGGTGTCCTGCGCCATCAGCTCGATGGTGATCGGGCCGGGAGCATCGGGGGTGCGGCCGTGGCCACGCCGGTCGGGCAGGTACACCCGGAACGTGTCGGCGAGGCCGTCGAGGTTGGCGGTGAAGCAGCGGCTGTCGGTCAGGCCGCCGTGCAGGAGCACCACCGGGTCACCGGTGCCGCGTTCGTCGTGCCACATGTCAACGGTGTTGGTCATGCACTACATACGAGGCGGCGGGTCCAAACTCATCGGCAGACCGAACAGTGCGAACAGAGACGGCTCGAGGTACGACGTCGTGGCCGCGATCAGCCCGTCCCGAACATCCAGGACGACCAGGCCGATAGCCTGCCCGCCGCGGTACTGGCCGAATGCCGGTGAGCCGTTGGCCGCGGTACGGACGAGCCGGTCATCGGCACACACGCCGGCCGCGCCGAGCAGGGCGGCCCGGATCGCTTCCCGGCCGGCGAGCCACCAGGCGAACGGCGGCATCGACATGGTGGCGTCCTCGTGCAGCAGCGCTACGAGGCCGTCGACGTCGTAGGCGGTGAACGCCTGGACGTACCGTCCGAGCAGGTCCTCGGGCACCTCACTGGTTCCGCCCGGTTGGTCGCGCGGGGAGATGCTGGCCCGGGCACGCTGCAGGGCACTGTTGACTGCGGCCGGGCTCATGTCGAGGAGTGTCGCTACCTCCTCCGCCGACCAGCAGAGCACCTCACGCAGGATGAGCACCGCCCGCTGGCGCGGCGCCAATTGCTGCAGGGCGGCGACGAACGCCAGCCGGATCGTGTCGCGCTGCACGGCGAGCTCCGCCGGATCGCCGTCGACAGGGAGCACGCGCCGGTCCGGGACGGGTCGCACGAAGGCGGCGGCGCTCAACGGCGCGCCGAGGCCACCCCCGACAGGTGAGGACGGGCCGAGATCCATGGCGAGGGCACGCCGCTGCACGCTGCGGGTCATGTCGAGGCAGACGTTGGTGGCGATCCGGTGCAACCAGGTACGCAGACCCGCTCTGCGCTCGTCGAACCGATCAGCACTCTTCCAGGCCCGAAGCAGAGTCTCCTGCACGGCATCCTCGGCCTCGGCGGCGCAGCCGAGCATGCGATAGCAGTAGCCGGTCAGCTCAACGCGGTGCACTTCCAACCGATCCTCGAACATCACCCGCCCACGGTAAGTGCCGAGCCCGACACCTGGCTTCAGGGTCCACGGCGGTTCGACGACGCGGATGGCCCGGCCTGCCCTCCGATCCGCAGCCTCGGCGAGGCGGTCCGAGCCCGTGTTTGCGGGGTCGGTGCCGGTCTTATCTGTCTAGGGCTGGACGTCGTTGGAAAGGTTGATCCGGATCTCCGTGTTGCGGTATCCGGCGCGACCGAAGGCGGCCGCCATAGGCGTGTTGCCCATGTCGGTGGTGGCGGTGATGCGCGACTCCCCGTTTGCCGCGTGAAGGCGGGTGATCTCGGCGAGCACCTCGTCCACGTAGCCACGCCCGCGGAACTCCGGCACCACCCCGAGGTAGCCGATGTTCACGTTGTACGAGGTCGCGGAGGGAATCGCCATGCCCGCCACCTCGCCCTCGCGCGTGTAGGCGATCCGCCACCACTCGCGCTTGCCCGGCGCCCTGAGATAAAAGTCCATCTCCTCGCGTGCGGTCGCATCCACGCCCTTGGCGGCCAGGTTCGCACGGGTCTGGGCGTCCAGGCTGCCCTCGGCAATTCTCCTGAACACCGCGAGGAACTCCTCGTCGGAGGCCTCGGCGAACCGCAGCCTGCCGGCCGCGGGGGGCACCCCGCCGGCGGGTGCCCACTCGAACTGCAGCCGCTCCACCTCCCGAGTGAGGCCCGCCGCGTGCGCCGCCGCCACTCCACGGCTGCCGAGGTGGCCGGATCGTCGCGCCAGCCACGGGTGACCTTGATCCTGTACTGCACCGGCTCCGGGAACCCGGCCAGCGCGGCCCTCATCAGCTCGGCGGCGACAGCGGCACGGTCACCCACGACAGGATCCACGTCGAGGCAGTCGAGCGCGACCGGATGCGGGCTGGCCTTCGGCCCCCACCACAATGCCCGTCCCACGACCTGACCGTCGTGCTCGGCGATCTACGTCCATTCCGGCCGGTACATGCCCTCGGCCAGTTCGGCCAGGTAACGGTCGGCGGGAATCCACCCCACGGGCTCAGTCACGGTCCACGAGGTGACGCGGTCGAGGTCCACGGGAGCAGCAGCACGGTAGTTGATCATGTGCAGAGGCTAGCGAAGCCCGCACCATGACTCGCAGGGCGTACCAAGTGAGATGGCCGGCGACGCCAGCACGGCGGAAGTGCCCTTGGTGTTGGAAGTGGCGGTGCTGCTGGCGACGGTAGAAGCGGATCTCCTTGTCGGGCAGTCTGCGACCATCCAGCCACCCGCGGGCCACAGGCTTGGCGGCTTGGTCTCGGCAGTCTCTCGTGGCCTCGGCGCGCCAGTGTTGTCCTCGCCCAACGGCACGCTCATGGCACGCGAGGTCCTTGCCCCGACCGTCGCCCGGAGGCGATCACCGGCCGGCGCCTCGCACTTGAGCGGAGGTCGGCGTGCGTACTCCTCCCCCAGTTCGACGATCTCGTCGCGACGTGCCGCAGCAGCGTTCACCTGGCTGGGGTGCCTGCCATGAGTCCTCGCCTCCATTCCACCCGGTTCTCGGGCGTCTGCCCCTCGGACCTAAGCGACGAATGAATCGAGTCGGTTGTCGATGGCGCGCGCGAGCGAGACCATGCCTGGCATCCGTTCGCTCGGGTCCCCGTCGGCGACGACGTACCAGATCGACACCACGATGTATCCGCGGCGGAACAACACCTCCGGTTCGGCGGCGGATTCCGCGGAGCGCGCACCCTCGTCGCCGAGGCCGGGAATCTCGATGTTCGGTGGCACGATGGGCCGACGGAATTCCTTGATCGCGGTCGCCTCGGCAGCATGCCGAATGACCGCGACGGTCAACTGGCTGGCCTCGGGAGCACCCCACAGGCATGTCTCCACCTGCTGGCGTCGGCCGTCGTCGCTCCGTTCGCAACGCGCCGCCTCCTCTCGGCCGAGGAACGTCTGGACGTCCGTCTCGTGTACGAGCCTGTCCGCCACCGAGGGGAACGATGCGAACTGGTCGTCCGGCCCGTTGAACGCCCCTCTGGCCAGCCAGATCAGCACGACAGCGAGGACCAGGAGGACCGGCAGAACCGGCGACCTCCAGTTGACCGAACGGTTCATCGCGCCTCTTTCTAGCGATCCGACGTTGGCACTTATTCTGCGGGCGATGCCTCGAATGGTGTTGTCGTGACCAGCTCGCTCAGCTGTACGGCCGGCGACGGCATCGCGGGCGCAGATGGCTCGGGCGGTTTCCCAGGGGCAATACTGCGTCCAGGACGACCCCGGCCACCGATGAGGTGCCGGTCGGCCACGTGGAAGCGCTGGTCGGCGCGCCGGTCATGGCCTGTCTCAGGCTCGCGTCATTGGTGGCGTAATTTCTGCGCTGCGACGAGGAACATCGGCACCGCGACGAGGATCCGGTTCGCGCGGGCTCGCTCGGCCTGCTCGGCGAGCCAGCGCCCCTCGTCGGTGATCCGTTGCAGCAGGATGAGCGCGGTGCCATCAGTGAACACACCGGTGTGTACCTCGACTACCGGGTCGGTGAACCCGGCGTCGAGCAACAGGTTGCGGTACCTGCGGGCAATGCGCGGCGACGGGAGCAGATCCGCCTTCGCGTGGACCAGCCGGCGGGTGGTCTCTGGCTCATCCGAGTCGATGGCGATCATGTCCCAGTCCTGGCCAAGCAGCACGGCCCGTCCTCCCGGCACGAGCACTCGGCGGGCCTCGAGCACGGCTCGCAGCGGGTCGGCGAGCGTGTGCAACACCTTCTCTGCGCGGTAGCAGCTAACTGATCCGGTCTCGAGTGGTAGCTCGCAGGCGTCGGCGACGTGGAACTCGCCGGCAGGCCAGCGTTCCCGGGCCACCGCGATCATTTCCGGGTCGAGGTCGACGCCGATTGCGTGGGCTCCGCGCTCGGCCAGCTCGGCGACCGCACGGCCACTGCCGCAACCGGCGTCAACCACGGTTCGGCCGGTGAAGTCGCCGAGTAACTCGTAGGAACGGGCGCGCAGCTCGACAGCCACGGGCTGCGCGTCAGCGGCGTCGAGAGCGGCGAGGAGACTGGACATGCCCGCCATGGTCCGACTTAATGTCGACATGAAGTCAAGCCCGATGACGATCGGTCAGGTGGCGGACCACTTCGGCCTGCCAGCGCACGTGCTGCGGCACTGGGAGTCGGTGGGCCTACTCTCCCCTGCCCGCGCCGAGGGTGACCGCCGCCGCTACACCCGCGACGATCTGTTCCGGGTAGCCTCGATCGTGCGCGCGAAACAGGCCGGCCTACCGCTACCGGACATCCGCGCGTTCCTCGCCGCGCGCGACCCGGCAGCCCGCAAGGACGTGCTGCGCCGCAACCACCGCGCTTTGCAGGACAGGATGGCGGCGCTGCAATCGGCGCTCGATCTTCTCGAAGCCGGGCTGAACTGTTCGCACGAGGACATCGCGACCTGCCCCACCTACCAGGCCCACCTCGCAGCGTCAGTGCAGGTCACGGGCAGCGTGCGCTGACCGGCGCGAGGACGCGGCCAGTATCGCGGTGGTAGTGGCGATGCGATGGAGCCTGGTGATGCGACATGCGGGCGGCGGACAGGAGCGGGCCGGCCGACGGTGTGATCGCGGCCGGCCCGGTCCAGCTCAACTCAGCTCGACTGTTCCCACGATCCGTGTGGGGGTGACGGAGCCGCCGACGGGCTCGTTGGACACCCCGAACGTGCCTGCCTCCGCGAACGGGCCGATAACCGTGGTCGACGCCCTGACCCCCGCGGCGAGTCGCCCCACCTTGCGGGGCTCGGTGCCGCGGATGAGCCAGAGCTCGTAGGTCCGCCCGGGGCCGGGATCGGGCAGGTCGCGGAGCAGCACCACACCGCTGTCGCGATCACGGGAGACGACCACGGTCGCGGCACCGCGGGGCTGCAACGACCGCTCGAACACCTGGGCGTCCGGGGCGTCCAGGACGGCGGCGATCTGCCGTGCCTGGTGCGCAGGCCGCGATGAACTGGTGCTCGCTGAGGTACCACTCGAGTAGCGGCCAGGGTGGGCCCTTGGCGAGCTGGTCGGCATGGGTGGAGTCGCTGATCTCGCGATCGGGCGCGACCGCGTGCGGGTCGGCCGAGTCACGGTCTCGCCGAATTTGCAGGTGGCCAAGACTCCGACGCCACCAGGTCTGACTGACTAGACTCGCGATGACGTCGAGTAATGACACGAGCATCTTCGGTGACCACCTCAGGTCCCTCGAGAGCAGCCGTCCTCACAGAGACGCAGAGGGGAAGGGCGACGTGGTCCATAACGTCCACGCGGGAGAAGTTGACGGGCTGAAGTTCATCAATCCAAAGGGTCTCTACGATCCTCGGCCGAACGCCTACTCACATCTTGCGATCTTCCCGGCCGGCTGGCGGATGATCCTTCCAGCTGGACAAGGCGGCGAGACCGAGGACGGCGTTCTGTCGGAGGACTTCGGGACGCAACTCAGGCAAGCGCTGACGAACGCGGCAACTGTGCTGGCAGCCGCCGACGCCACGATGGCGGACGTAGCGAAGTTCAACCTCCTCATCGTTGACCACAATGAGGAGAAGTTTGCAGTGGTACGACAGGAGTTCGATCGCGTCTGGGGCGACCGGAAGCCGGCATGGACCCTGATTCCGGTGCCCGCCCTGGCACTGAAGGGGATGCTCATTGAGATCGACGTTATCGCTGTGGTGCCGCGGTGAGACTTCCGGACGGCCGAACCCTCTAACGCCGGCTCGGTCCTACCGATAGACACCGCCGCCGGCCCCAGGGTTTACCGATCTCCGACAAAACTCAGCGTGCTGACGGTGCCCCGCCGACCAGCGGCTGAGGACGGTCGCGCTGACCTGGCCGTCTTCGCCGTCGATGGCGCCCGCCTGGGGACCATGCAACGCTGGCCGGATCGTCCACCGCCGCGCCTGACCCCAGACGACCCACGTGCCGGTCCATCACTCCCTTCTGTGTTGGGCCGGTGGCGTGCCGGCTCGGCTCAGGAGAGCCGCGTCCAGGAGCGGTCGACGCCGGAGCCGGTGCCCAGGAAGATCCCCGTCGGGTAGCTCATGACGATCGGGTCGTCCCGAAGCACCCGCACGATGAAAGCCTCGCCGCCGTCCCGCTGCCTCCCACCAAGGGCAGGCTTGTCGACGTACCGCCCGTCGACACAGTAACCGCCGCCGCCGTAGACGCCGGTCACCGCCAACACCCCACCGTTCGCGGCAACGGCCGCGAAGCTGTCGTCGGGCAGGCCGGACTGCTCCTGCCAGCGGTCGCCCACAACGCCCACACTCGCCTCGAGCTCGCCGAGCCGGACCCACTCTCCGGGTTCATACTCCGGTCGCCGTCGCGGACGGCCACCCACAGTCGGTCGTCGCCACCCTCGATGAGCCACTGTCGGCGTTCGCCGTCAGGCGAGTGATTCCACAACCGGTCGCCGATCCGGCTGTGGCGCGAGCTGCAGGCCGACCACGGTTGGTCGGGTATCGGCCGGGTACTGATCCTAATTGCCATGATCTTCTGGGCCTGGACCGGGCTCATGGGTGCGACCCGTCGGCCGCACCCTCCGCGCGTTCGTAAAGCCAGCGCCGCCGCTGCCGGTCAGCGGCCGCCTGGTAGGAGTCACCATGCCTCACACGGGAAGTGCGTCGATCGGATACAGGCATGGTCCAGCAGCAGGATCACGCGATACCGGGCAAGATCGGCCAACCGCTCGAACAGAGAGGTCACGTACGGCAGCTCCGGCTCGCTTGTGGTGACGTCGAGGTTGAAGGGATGGCTCCGGAACGGCTCAAAGTCCTCCCACTCCAGCGTCAACCACGCGTGACCCCGATCGTCGCCCCCGAGGAACATCTCCTCTGCCGCCGGCTTTGGGAAGAGCCTGAAACCGAGCACCACCTCGAGGTCTGCCACGACCTCGCTCATTTGTGGATCCCAGTCAGGAGATGCGGCACCCAACAGCAGGGTCTTGTCCATAGCCATCTGTTCACCGATCAGCAGCTGAGCCAGTCGAGGAATCCGCCGCGACAATCACCGAACCAGTCGTGTCACTGCGGCGCCGTCGTCGGCTGTCGACCAGATTCTTGTCGCCGCCGGCGATGAGCTCCACCCCGTCCGAGCCCTTCGTCCCACCGCAGCCCCTCGGCCACCCCGACGGCCGGTGAGAGAAAGCGTGGGCGGGCTCGCTGGGCATCCGCTGCAAGGTGAGGCGGTAGCGGGTGGTTCACTCGCTGCATGAACATCTGCGTCTTCCTCTCCGCCGCGGACCTCGACGCGCGCTACACCAACCCGGCCCGCGTCTTCGGCGAGCTGATCGGCAAGGCCGGACACACGCTGGTCTGGGGCGGCTCGGACATGGGCCTGATGAAGGTCGTCGCCGATGAGGTACGCGCCGCCGGCGGCCGCCTGGTCGGCATCTCGGTGGAGATCCTGGCGGACGTGGCCCGCGAGGACGCGGACGAGATGGTGATCGCCGCGAACCTCGCCGAACGTAAGGCTCTCCTGCTGGCGCGCGCGGACGCCATCGTGGTCCTGGCGGGTGGGCTGGGCACCCTGGACGAGGCGACGGAGATCCTCGAACTGAAGAAGCATGCTCTGCACGCGAAGCCGGTGGTCCTGCTGAACACGGACGGCTTCTACGACGGCCTGACCGCACAGCTGCGCCGAATGGACGCGGACGGTTTCCTCCCGGTCCCGCTGGACGACCTGCTGCACGTCTCCGCCGACGGCGCGGACGCCCTCGCGTACCTCGACGCGGCGGTGAACGGCTGAGGCTTCTTGGTGTAGCGGAGGGGAACGCTGGAGCGCCAGGCTGCGGCCGACGTCCCACCGCAGCCTCAGCCATCGGCATCCCTCGACGTCCAATGGAATAGTCGCTCGGGTGAGCGGCACGCTGAAACTGAAGGACGGCCACGACGACGCCGTTGTTGTGGTGCGACAACTTCTGGCGGGCTCGGACCTGCCCGCCGAGTGCGAATGGGCCGGATTCCAATGGGACGACGGCCGCGTCTGGTACCGAGTGACGATCGTCGCTTGGCCGCCCGGTGACCTGGTCAAGGTGGTGATCGGGTGCGCGCAGCAGCTCGCGACGTTCGCTGTTCCCAAGCGCCCAGCGCCAACGGTGAGCCGGTATCTGGATCTGAGCGAAGCCCAACGCTCACGAGGCTGGTCGGTGTACCCAGGCGATCCGAACCGAGACCGAGACGTGTGGATTCACCTCGCGCGAACGGTACGCCAAGTATGCGACGCGTTCGAGGTACGAGAGCTGCACCGCGAACACGACCGCACGTTCGGGCTGCTGGTGGTGCGACCGGTCCCGGCCTGACCATCAACCAGGCGGACAGGTGAGCTAGAGCCCTGGGGTAGGGCCTTCCCCACCGGCGACCTTCCCGCTCACCGGCTGCCATCCGAACAGACCGCTTCATAGGGTCGCAGGAAGTCGACGAACCGATTCCTGCCCGTTCTGGAGGTGGTCGTGAGTTTCTCCGTCGAAGACCCGCCCGTCTCGAGCCGCGCGCCGTCCGGAACGTTCCCCCGGATCGTCGACGTCGACGCGTTGCGCGCCGTGGCGCTGCTCCTCATCCTGGTCGTCAACATCAACTTCTTCGCCTCCGGCTACTCGTTCCACCTGGTTCCGGATCCCGCGCACGACTCCTGGGGTGACCAGACGGTCCGGTGGCTGGTCGAGCTGCTCTTCACGATGAAGGCGTACCTGCTCTTCTCCTTCCTGTTCGGCTACAGCTTCACGCTCCAGATCGATTCCGCCGCCCGGCGCGGCGTCGACCTCGTCCCACGGTTCCGGCGACGGCTGGCCGGGCTCTTCGTGCTCGGCGTCCTGCACGCGGTGCTGCTGTTCCAGGGCGACATCCTGACCACGTACGCCTTGCTCGGTCTGGTCCTGCTCGCCATGCGGAAGGTCCGCGTCGGGACCGCGCTGCGCGCCGCCGTGCTGCTGACCGCCGGGATCGGCTTCGTCCTCGCGCTCGCCGCCACGGCCGGGACTCAGCTGGTGACCGATCCGGCGGCGGCACTCGCGGCGGGGCAGCAGTCCACCGAGGCACTACAGGGCGGGCTCCGTTCGGTGATCACCGAGCACGTACGCCAACTGCCGGCGATGTTCGGCACGCTCCTCGTGCAGGGGCCGCTCGCCCTCTCGGCTTTCCTCTTCGGTTACGCGGCCGGGCGGTGCCGGCTACTCACCGATGTCGCCGGGAACCGGCAGCTCCTGCGCCGGGTGCAGCAGGTGGGCTATCCGGTCGGCCTGGCCGGTGCGGTGATCTTCGCGTCGGGCGGGGGCACCGCCAACCTGACCGGGCTGACGGTGGGCGTGCTCACCGCGCCGCTGCTCGCGGCCGCGTACGCCGCCACCCTGCTCCGGTTCTTCCAGACCGGCCGGGGCCGGCGGGTCGCCGCCGTGCTCGCGCCGGCCGGACGGATGTCCCTGTCGAACTACCTGGGTCAGTCGCTGCTCTGCGTGCTGGTCTTCACCGGCGTCGGGTCGGGCCTCGCCGGTGACGTCGCACCCCCGGTCGTCGTGCTCATCGCGGTCGCGATCTTCTGTGTGCAGCTCGCCGTCAGCGCGGCGTGGATGGCCCGGTTCCGGTACGGACCGTTGGAGTGGCTGTTGCGGGCCTGGACCGAGCAGCAGTGGCCACGGCTGCGCGCCGCGGACCCGGCATGACGTTGCCGGTGGGGCGGCTCGCCACGCCGTCCCACCGGACCCGGCATGACGTTGCCGGTGGGGCGGCTCACCACGCCCGTCCCGGTACCCGCGGCGCCCGGCATCCGCTGGCCTGCGACTCGAACGGGTCGCGGTAGAGGCCGTTCTGGGCACGACACGGGGACCTACCTGGTCTGAAGGCGTATCACTCGTCGCCGTCCGCTGTCGGTGTGTGATCGGGAGGTGTCGACCACGGTGGCGACGAGCTGGTCCGGATCCGGCGTGCCGCAGCGGGCGGCCGCGAACTCGGCTGCGGCGGCCAGCGGCGCCGTACGCAGGTTCCCGTCGGCGCGCAGCCAGCGAAGAGAGTCGGTCAGCCAGCCGGGTCGTTCACGGCCAGGCCGCGGACGAGGGCGCAGAACCGCTCGACGCGGGCGTCGGCACGCTCGTAGAAGGTGTCCTTGCTGACGTCGCTAATCGCTGTTCCTTGGTCGCGCTCTTCCCTGCGCGAGTCATGGTCGTGCCACCAACCTGGCAAACTTGGACTGTATAGTCCAGTAGGAAGTCTCCGACTCTGGGCAGACCGGCCACACACCATGCCAGCGGTGCGTTGCCATTGGCCTGCCCAGTCCAGTCAACAACGACGATAGAGTGAGTGTGATGTCGGAACGTACGGCTCTGATTACGGGCGGCACCAGCGGAATCGGGAAGGCGACCGCGCGGACTCTGCATGATCGCGGCTACCGCGTTGCCGTCACCGGACAACGTCAGGAGAGCGTGGCTCGCGCACGGCAAGAATTGCCCAACGATGTCCTGGTTTTGCAAGCTGACGTGCGGTCGCTATCGGATATCGATAAGGTCGTGTCCGAAGTCGGAGGACAGTTCGGAAGTCTGACCACGCTGTTCCTGAACGCCGGCGTCAACCGTCCGATGACGCTGGAGAATTGGGACGAATCGGGCTACGACGAGGTGTTCGCCGTCAACACGAAAGGGGTGTTCTTCACCCTGGTCAAAGCCTTGCCGCTGCTGTCCGACGGCGCTTCGGTCATTGTGACAGTGGGTATCGGAGCAACGCGCAGCCTCACCGGCAGCAGCGTCGCGGCCGGTTCACACGGCGCGATGTTGGCCATGATCCCGACACTTGCGCTCGAGCTCGCACCGCGCCGGATTCGTATCAACGCGGTCAGCCCCGGAATGACCGACACTCCGATGACGAGAGCCTCGATCCGGACGGCAACCGATGACGTCGCGGGGACGATGACGGCGATGGCCGAGCAAAATCCGTTCGGCCGCCTCGCAACGCCAGAAGACGTCGCGGGAACGGTCGCTTTTCTGGCTTCGGACGATGCCGTTTACCTAACCGGGCAGGAGATCGTCGTGTCCGGGGGTGCCGGGTTGGCCATCTGACCGAATTGGTCTAGCTCAGGTCGTGTTCGAATGATCACTGATGAGCTGTCCCGTCTGCGGCGGCCCCGGGCTCCCCGCTTTCCACGCCAGCCGCGGGGCGTCCTGCGTGACGGCCGCAGAGCGACAGCGGCAGAAGTCACTCTGGATAGGCCTGCCAGCATCGCCGCCGGTCGGTGCGTGCGGCGGCCGTCGGTGGCCAGGTGGATCTTCGTGCTCAGTCCGCCGCGCGAGCGGCCCAGCGCCTCGTCGGGCACACTACCGCCCGCCGACCGCGCGGGAGAGAATCACCAGGAACCACTGTCTCCCCGTGAAGGTCTGATGGCCACCACCCGCTCATCGGTCCCGTTCGTGCGTCCTGGCGTGCAGCACGATCTGCCCGCGCTGCACGACCTGGCCCGGCGCACCATCGACGCGTCCTACCGCCCGTTCCTGGGCGATGAGGCCGTGGACTGGTTCATCGGCTCGGGCGGCAGCGACCAGCACATCACCGACCACCTCGCCCACGGGCACGTGCGGGTCCTGCACGTCGGGGACGACGTGGCCGGCCTGACCATCCTGGACGGAGACCTACTGGACCTGATCATGGTCGACGTCTCCCGGCACGGGCAGGGCCTGGGCGGGGTGCTGCTGGCCGACGCCGAGGCTCAGCTGCACCAGGAGCACCCCGTGGCACGGCTGGAGTCCTTCGAGGGCAACACCGCAGCGCTGGGCTTCTACCTCGCCCACGGCTGGCAGGAGACCTCCCGCATCCCGGCCGCAGGCGGCATGCCCGCACGCATCACCCTGACCAAGTCCCGCCCCGCCTGACCACACGCCAATTCGCGCTGGGCTGGCCCGAACGGGCCAGCCCAACGACTTGCCGTGACCACCTATCGACGCAATTACTTATGCACGTGCGACTTCTACTCGTGGACCTGCAACGAACCGCCATCCAAGGGCTGGGGGTCGGCCCGGTCGAGGTCATAGTCCGTGCCGCGGCGGTTGTCGTACAGGATCGAGGTGCCCGGGTTGGGGCCGCTGGACAGCGGCCAGACCACCAGGCGCATCTTTGCCGGGTCGTCGTAGCCGTAGGCGACGAAGCCATAGCCGGCAGTCCCGTTGACGGTCGCTTCGCCCTTCACCGCGGCCTTCGCGTCAGGTGCGACCACGAGCCAATCCAGCTTGGTCGATTCGAGTGTGAAGGCACCCCCGTCGAGCGTGGCGCTCACCCGTCCCCCGCTGAGGGCCGGACCGGGCTCGCCCTGCTGGTACTGGGGATTCAGCTGCACCCGCATCCGCTCGGCAGCCGTCGGATTCGAGCTCAGCGCGCCCGCTGGCGAGGCGAAGTTGGCGCCGCTGGTGACGAATCCCCCCTGGGGGTTGTAGACGACCACCATGGTTTTGGCGGTGGCGCTGGCGCCATCGTCGTCGGTGACGGTTACCTCGATGGTGTACATGCCGGCATGCGGGAAGACGTGGGTCTGCTCGCAGGCGTGGCCTTGGGCGGTGAACTGGGAGGTGGTGGTGTCGTCCCAGAGGATCGCGCAGGTGTGTGTGTCGTTGGCTGCGTCGGTGAAGGTCGCCTTCAGCGACACGGGGTCGCCGACCTTGTAGACCTGCCAGTCCGGCGGGACCAGGCTCGTGATCCTCGGCGGTGCGTTCAAGACGGTCACCGTGGCGGTGTCGCTGACCGCCGCGTTGACGCCGTCCGAGGCGGTCAGCCGCAGCGTGAACACGCCGTCGTCGTCGCAGGTGAAGGTGGTACGTGCCGAGTGAACGTCGCCGAAGGCGCAGCTCGTTCCGGCGTCAACGCCGGATCCCGGCGTGTAGGACCAGGTCGCGTCGGGTGCGCCGCCGTCGTCACTGGCCAGGCCGTACAGGTTGATGGCGCTTCCCTCGTCCCCGGTCCGGTCCGGTCCCGCGTCCACCAGCGGCGCGTCGTCGACCGGCCCGGTGCCGCCGCCACCACCGCCACCGCCCGTGCCGTCGTTGATCTCGACCCAGAACTCGTCATAGTCGTAGAGGATCCGGTCGGAGACGACGTACACATTCAGGGAAGCTCCCGCCGACCTGTTCTGCGAGAGCGGCACCGCGCGGACGGAGAAATCCCAGTCGGGGCTAGCTGCGCCCTCTTCGGTGATGCGGAAGGGATATTCATCGCAGTCGTGCGTAGTTGTGTTGTACGGAGGCATGCCGGTCATGCCGTCATAGTTACCGGTTCGATTGCACGCACCTTTCCGCTCTTTTTCGTTTTCACTGTAGTTTACGCTTTCCGGGGCCACTCGGTGCAGACCGGGATCGCCAATGTCCCCGGTGAACTTTCCTGGGATCCTTTTCGGGAGGTACGTGATCGGCCAGGTGTTTTGCGGCTCGTTCTGTGCGGTCCTGATGTGTTCTGCCACCGCGCCGTGCTCCGCGCTGTTGATGCTGTACTGCAAGTGAGGAATTACCTCGGCGTTGATACAGGCCTTCGGGTACGTGGTTTCGCCAAATTTGAAGTATGTTGCGGAGTCGCACCGGATGGTCCGTTCGGGGGTCCGGGATCCGTCCGGGGGGAAGACGAATCCGCCACCGCTGCCCTGGTACGTCAGATACCAGTTGTGGAAGAGCACGTCGTCGGGACCGGTTGAGGCGGCCTCGTCTGAGGTGATGTCCCAGGACCACCAGGTGTCGTCGGTGTTCCACTGGGCCCAGGTCTTGTAGATCGGCTGACCGATTCGGGAGCAGCCGGTGTCCTGGCAGTCGGCGCCGATGGTGATGGCCATGGTGGGAGCGATCACACGGTCGATCTCGCGCACGTCGTAGTCGACCGATCCCGGTACGGCCTTGTAGTAAACGCGGACCGAGCGGTCATCTCGCCGGCCCGCCACGACGGCGGTGAACTCCATCGTGATCTCGCCGACCTTTACGCTGACGTTGAGGTTTTCGTCCCATTCATACAGCACGCTCCCGAGGCGGTACCGCTGGCACCACAGGTCGCGGTTCAGCGTCACGCCGTTCACGGAGTTCGAGTCTGGTCGGGCGAGGCATTCGCTCGCCTGCGGTTCCGGTGGTGCGGAGCTCAGATTCAGCGCTTGGCTGGCGCTGGCGGACATGTCCACCTGCTCGGCGTCCCAGGACGATCGTTGGTCAAGCTGGACCGCCTTCTTCTTGGCATTGAGCCGCGCCTCTTCGGGAGAAGGCGGCGCCTCCTTCGGCCGACCCTTCCGTCCGTTGAGCCACTTGAGGGCGCTGGGGTCACCCTTGATCCCCTCCTCGAGCAGGGCCCCGTTCGCCACCTTCCCCAAGGGCGGAACCACTCCGGCTGATGGACGTTCAGCGGCGTGGGCGGCCTGACCGCCCACGAGCGACATGGTGAGGGTGAGGGTGGTAGCTAGGACTGCGGCTGCTAGGCGCCGGCGCGGCGATGTGCCGCCGCCCCGTCCCCCGTGGTGTCTGACGAGCATCAACGCTCCTACTCTCGTGCGGTTCACTCGGCCGGAGGTAACAGGAGGACCCGACCGTCCACATGAGAGGCGCTGATCTCCCCGATCTTATTACCTTCGATGGGTAGGGATCCGCAGGAGCACCCAAAGGGACGACTCACCGATCGGACTTTCGACCGGATGCCAGTAGGCGCTTCGGACGAAGCGCGTTCCTGGACGAGATCATCACGGTCTAAAGGCAGCTTCCGTTCGGAAGGCGGCCAACTGTCCGCTGGGCGCCGGCGCCCCCTGGCACCGACTCCACATGACCGACCACGCACACGGTGCCGATCTGCGCCGCATACAACAGAGAGCCGACCGGAGCGGGATCACCTTCCCGGGCCAGTCGCGCGTCGATGGCCGATGCCCCAGTTCGCGTCAGCCAGAGCCGCGCCGCCTTGACGTCCTGTTCTGTAGGCGCATGCGACGGCGGCCGACGCGCGCACGTAGAGTCGTTGGACGAGGTGCACCACCCGGCATGAGAAGCCGCCGTATGTACCGACTTGGCTACGTCCTCGGCCCGCTGGCGTTCTTTGTCGGAGATGACGGCTCGACGGCTACTGTCTTGCACAAGGTCGGCACAGAACGAGCCGCGGTCCGCGTCCGCCCCAAATATCGGACACCCGATCTTGGTGGCCTGCTGAGCGTTCGGAGCTACCGCGGCGTCCCGGCGACTCCACCAGAGACCACCAGCGGCAGCGACCAGCGCCATCATGGCCACCGCGGATGTCAGAAGCGCCAGACGGCGACGCTTGACGACCTGCGGTTCATCCCGAGCCCGCGATGCGGGTAGATCAATGCCGTCATCCACGGTATGGATGGTAGGGCCGTACAGACGCCCGGCGGCCACTCCCATTAGATGACGACAGGCGGTCTGGTTCGGCGATCGGAAGGGTGAATATGGCGGGTACGGATCGTGCGACGGTCGCCGCGGCCGCGATAGGCCGCATTGACACGTGGCTTCAACAGCACGCGCCCCAGGCCCGCGCGGCTCTACGACCGCCGGCGTCCGAGGCAGACCTCGTGGCGGCGCAGGAGGCGGTCAGCCAGCCGCTGCCGCCGGACCTGCGGGCCTGGTGGTCGTACGCCGACGGGGCACATTCCGGCCTTCAGGCCGACGGCGGGTGGCTTATCCCGCCAGGCTTCGTGCCTTACTCGATCGCTGAAGCGCTGGAGAGTCGACGCTTGTGGATGGACGTCGCTCGGAAGGTCGCACCGCTCGACCAGTGGGACGACTTCGTGAATTCGGAGAACAATCGCCCAGCCGGAACGGTTTGCGAGACCTGGCTGCCTGCCTGGTTGCCCGTCGCCACCAACCACGGCGGCGGAAATCTTTTCGTGGACCTGCGCGGCGGCCCGAAGAACGGCTGCGTGATGGAGTTCTATCGGGACACTGGCGCGCTGGCCCAGCCACCATGGGCAGACGTGGCGGACATGCTTGACGACATTGCCGAGCGACTGGAGGAAGACGAGGCGGAAGTCGATGACTTAGGTCGGGTCGACTGGCCATGACGCCACCACCGCCGGGTGCCGCCCCGGCCGTACTCTGTCTGCGCGACGGCAATCCGAATCTCGGCGGACGCAGGTCGGGCAGGCGTGTCGGGTAGGACGCTGAACAGAGGCGGCGTGTACCAGGCCTTGCGACAGCAGGCTTGATCATCAGCCACTCCTTGTCGGTCGACTCGCCACGGCGTACCGCCGGCACGTCGTCAACGATCAACCACCACGAGCGCGGTAGGACACGGCCAGGCAGGTGCGGAGGTCGCCCGCACGGCCGCTCGTTAGCCGCCGGCGATTCACGACACCTGAACCTGTTGATCTACTCTCCGCGGTGTGGGGATTTCTGCCGATGGATATCGCTGGGAGGCCGCCTGCGGTGGGTGGATCCCACCCGGCGCGGTACCGCATGGCTACGAGGCGGATGGTGAGCCACTGTGGGTGTGCCGCGTCCGGATGCGCGACGGCGTGCACCCGGGCAAGGTCCGCCCGGGCTTCGGCGGGGCCCAAGCCACCTGGGGCGGTGCAACGGTCAGCGTCGACGAATACGAGGTGCTGATGGATCGGGGTGTCTGGGGCATCGCGTCCGGCGGCGCGGTGCCCGCGGACGCGCTGCCGGTGGGCCGGGAGGGCGACGGCGAACCGCTCTACGTCGCCCGCGCGGCGGTCGCCCCTGGCACACTGCACATCGGCAAGGTGCGGCCCGCCTTCGGCGCCGCCAACATCGGATACGGCAACCACGAGCACAAGATTCATTCGTACGAGGTGCTGCTACACCCCTCGTCGTCTCCCCCGTCTGAGACCCCGCAGCGCACCGGGATCCAGATGGAACCCACCTACGCCGACTTCGGCACCGAGCCGCCCCGCATCGGGAACGTCACGATCACGGGCCTCGACCGGTCCTCTGCCGCCGGCGACCACCTGGCCATCGGCGCCGGCGGGTCGGTCGAGCTGACGTTCGACGTGCCCGACCCGGCCGTCGTCCGTGAGGCCTGCGTCGCCCTCCGGGCGCTCGCGTCGATGCTCTCCCGGGCGCCCGGATACGCCCCGCTCACCGTTCGCCTCAACGGCAGACCGCTGGCCGACCGGCTGCGGATCCCGAACGGCGGAGGACTCCCGCAACGCCTGGCCTTCGCGGTCCCAGCCGAGGAGTTGGTGGCCGGCTGGAACACATTACGGATCGAAAGCGGCCACGACGCCCGGAGCATGTTGTGGTTGTACCGGGTGACGATCGACCCGATGCACGCACACGATCAGGCGGGGCTGGCGCTCGAACGGCAGGCGATCGCCGAACCGGTGCTGCGGTACGGAAGCGACGTCGGCGAGGTCGTCATCTTCATCGACCGCGGGGAGCAGGCCGTCCTCGACCAGGTGGCCTGGGCGGACGCATCGGGCGCCGAATATGCGATCACGTTCGAGAAGCAGCAGGCCGCGTTCTACGGCTGGACCCGGCAGCCGGGTGAGCAACCGAGGGAGTTCCGCGGCCGGCTGATCGAACGCGGCTCCTTCGCCAAGGAGGCTCGCCGCTTCTCGACCGAGGAGGGTTGGGGCGGCGGCTGGCACCGCTCCGGTGACCTGCTGTTCGCCGTGGGCAGGCCCGGCCGTCCGGTCACCAGGCTGACCTGGCGCGATGGCCGCGGCAACAACGGGACGATCGCCTTCGACGACGGCGGGTTCCTAGGGACCTACCAGCGGGTCGGCGAGGGCCCCATCGGCTACCGCGGCAGTCCGGCGTAGGGCTGATTGTTGGCTCGCGGGCCGGCTCGGCGGTGGCGGCCCATCTCAGCCAGCTTCCTCAGGACCTGACAGACCAGCGATCAACCACACCCATTGAGCCTGCTCTCGCTGGCGTTCGTCACGTGCCGAGTGGCGGGAGTGCTTCTTGTGCTTCCGCTACTCGGCGCAGCGGGCGGCAGCGGCATCGCCTCCGTGTTGGCCGAATTGGCCGCCCTGCCGCTGTCGTTCTGGGACTCACCTGGAACTGACGCCGACCGACTACCGAACCCGCGCTCGTTCCCATGATCGTCTTCGACGGCGCCGGCCCGTTGGAGCCCCGCTCACCGAAGAGACTCTGCGCGCGGTGGAAGCGCGGCTTGGGTCTTGCGCCCTCCGGCCGCCTTGGCGCGGTGCTGATACCTTCTCCCGCCGGCCGCCGATCGGCAGGAAATATTCGACCAAGCAAGGGTTGTCGGCGTCCCTTTATCGCCTTGCTGTTGGCATCGCGAGCACGGTCGCCATGATTCGGCAGAGAACGTTACGAGGGGACGGCAAGCGGCCCCCGTCGTTCGCATGCCCGAGCGGAGCCCGGCCCATCGACGCGCCCGCGCCGAGGCTGGCCACGGTTACCGCCAGGGCAGGCGGTGCCGGAGCAGGTCGATCTCGGCGGGGTTGGCAGCCAGCGGCAGGGCTCGTTCGTCGGCTTCCTGGGCCATCTCCGGCTGGTTGTCGGCGCGAAGGAGTTCGGCGCGGGTCGCGTGGTACAGGTGGTAGCCGTCCAGGGTGTCGGCGAGCTGTTCGAGTTCGGCCAGCGCCGCGCGTGGTCCGTCGGTGTAGCGCAGGGCGACGGCGCGGTGCAGGCGGGTGACCGGAGATGGCTGCAGGCGCAGGAGCATGGTGTAGAGCACGAGGATCTGCGGCCAGTCGGTGTCTTGCCAGCGCTTGGCCTCGGCGTGGCAGGCGACGATCCCGGCCTGAAGTTGGTAGGGGCCGGGGCGGCGGTGGGCGGCGGCGCGGGCGATGAGGTCGCCGGCGTTCGTGATGGCGGTGTGGTTCCAGAGGCTGCGGTCCTGGTCGGGCAGTTGGATGATGCGGCCGTCGGCGTCGAAACGGGCGGCGGTACGGGCCTGATGTAGTCGGATGAGCGCCAGCAGGCCCATGACCTCGGGCTCGGCGGGCATCAACCGGTGGAGCAGCGTGGCGAGGAACTCGGCGTCGTCAGCCAGGTTGCGGTCGTGGGAGACCTCGCCGGTGGTGGCCAGGTAGCCCTCGTTGAACAGCAGGTAGATAACCGCGAGGACCTCCGAGAGCCGGTTGGCGAGCTCGTCGGGGTCCGGGATCCGGTACGGGATGCCGGCTTCGCTGATCTTGCGTTTAGCGCGGGTGATCCGCTGCCCGATCGTGGTCTCGGGGAGGAGGAAGGCGCGGGCGATCTGCGCGGTGGTCAGTCCGCACACCGCGCGCAGGGTGAGGGCGATCTGGCCGGTGCGGGGCAGTGCGGGATGGCAGCAGGTGAAGATCAGCCGTAGCCGGTCGTCCGGCTCGGGCTGGGTGGGCCAGTGCAGCAGGGCGAGTTTGCTGCGGTATCGCGCCTGCCGCTTGAGGTGGTCCAGGCCCCGGCGGCGGGCGACGGTGAACAGCCACGCGTCGGGCCGTTCGGGAATGCCCTCGGCGGGCCAGTGGGTGAGCGCGGCCTCGACGGCGTCCTGGACCATGTCTTCGGCGGTGGCGAAGTCACCGGTGAGGCCCACGAGGGCGGCGGCGAGCCGGCCCGCGTGGTCACGTACCACCCGGGCCAGCTCGTCCTGCGGCCTCGCCGTCATGTGGCGGCGATCGGGCGGACTTCCACCAGCGGGCAGCCCGGCCACGACTTCGCCAGCCGCAAAGCAGCGTCGAGATTGTCCACGTCGATCTCGGCGAAGCCGCTAACGATCTCCTTGCCCTCCACGAACGGCCCATCAGTGATCACCGGTTCGCCACCGTCGAGCCTCAGTGTCGTCGCCGACTCCGGCGGCATGAGGTAGACGTGGCGGGTCACCTGATCGGCGTGCTCCGTGAACCACTGGCCCACGCGGCCGTAGGCGCGCTCACGTTCGGCGTCGTCCATGGCGGCCAGGTCAGCGGCGAACTGCTCGGTCTCGACGAACATCAGCACGTACTTCATCTGCGGGGTCCTTCCTCTCCTGCCGTCGGCTGTCCCTGTATCTGGTTCAACCGCCGGCCCATCTCCTCTGCGCTCACGTCCTCGACGTGTGAGGCGATGGTCCAGCCGTGTCCGAAGGGGTCGATGATGAACGCGTCGCGGTCACCGTAGAACTGGTCCTGTGCCGCCCGCTTCAGCCGCCCGCCGAACTCGACAGCACAGGCCACGGTGGCGTCAACGTCGTCGACGTAGATGAACTGAAACACCGGCGACCCGGCCAACCCATCGGCCGGCGGGGCGGTGGTGCCCGTGTGCGGTGAGGCGTCCTCGACGATCACCACCGAGTCGCCAATCTCGATCTCGGCGTGCGCGATCGTGCCGTCCGGACCGGGAAACCGCATCCGCTCGGTCGCGCTGAACACCTGGGTGTAGAAGTCGATGGCCTTCGCGGCCCCGTCCACCACCAGACACGGCGTGATCCGGCGATATGTGTCCGGAATCGGCCTGGTTGACTGCGTCATCGTCTGGTTCTCCTTCATCGGTCGAACCCCGACAGGGGGTGCGGTCAGGACACCAGCGCGTGAGGTGGTCACGCGCTCTCACTCTTCAGACGACTGGAGAACGGCTCGATCCGACACACAGGCCAGTTTTTTCTACGGTGATACGCCGCGGCCGTCGGCTCGCGCTCCCGCCGCCCGCAAGACGTGCCGGTGAGCATGTTGCCGGTGGCGGCGGTGATGACCGAGTCGAGCCGGTCCCAGGCGTGCGTGAGACCGATGATCCACTGGTCGACATGCTCGCGCTCCGCCGCGAACCGCTTGGGCAGAGTGGGAGTGGCGCGGCCGTTGGTGGCGCACGGCATGAGCTCGTAGTAGACCGTGTTCAACGACACGAGCACCGGCTCGCGCATGTCGCCAACCGCAGGATTCCCGGCCAAGAGGCTGGGCTGTGCGCTGCTGTGGGAGACATTCATCGTCACCCAATCCATACTGCGGCCGCTCAGGTCCGCTATGCGGGTGGCCGGCCGGTGCGTCGCACCCAGACCCTGGCCTGCCCACGAGCCGGAAGCTGGTAGCACGTCTTCCATGCCGACTACCTCGAACTGTGTGCCGGGCGCTTCTCCCCGTAGAGCAGCACGCTAGCGCTCGCGACCAGGAGCGACGCGGGCGCTCATCGTCCGCCCCGAGTTGACCAAGCCGAACATGGGATCGGTGAGGTGTGCCGTCCGCGCGCTCGGCTCAACTGCCTCGTCGCTCACCAGATCCTCGGGCGCCGACTGAGCCACCACTCAGCCGCAACCGGGCAATACATATGTCATTATGGTGCGAGTGGTCGCCGAGCCTCACCAGCCAGACAACGGTGAGTTCTCGGCGGGCGAGTTCAACTCGGCAGGAGCACAGCCATTGTGCTGCGGCAATGAAAATCGGAATAACCTTCGCACAGAGGGCATTCGCGTTCTGATCTACGGTATACGCTAAAGCCCATGCCCTGGCCGCCCCCGGCGTCCGGTAGCCGTTCCCTGCGCCAACCCGGAGTGGCAGCTGGTTCGCCACCCGCGTGCCGCTTTGGTGCTCGACGAGTCGGCCAGCACCCTGGACCCGCTGATGGAGCTCGCCGATGCGATATTCATCAGGCGCGAGGGGTGACACAGGATGGACCGCAACCAGCATGATCCTGGATGCACAGCAATCCGATGGCAGGATCGGGGGTCTCCAAGATGTTGCGCAGCCTATTGTCCCTCCACTTGCCCGTGGTCCTTGGCGGCGTTTCCTCGATTGCGGCTTGCTTTAGGCATTTCACCCGGAATTGACAGCCAGTACAACGGGATCAGCAAGGCGATCATCGTGACGCCCAGCTCGGGAAGGATGAAGCCGACCCCTGTCCCCAGAGCGGTCAGGAAAGGAGCGGGCAAGTAGCGCCTGGCGACAACGCTCGCCCCTTCTGGGGTGATGGTGTCACCGAGGAGCCGGTGGCCACGTCTGGCGTAGTGCCAAATAAGGTTGAAGAAGATGGCCCCCACCATGAAAGTTGCGCCGTAGAAGACGGTGGCGGCACGTTCTCCCTGCCCGCTGCTGAACGCTCGAGCGAGGGTCTCCGCAGTGAAGGGTACAAACGCGGCGGTCAGCAGCAGCAAAGTGTTCAACAGCAGTATTGTTCGGTCGATGGATCGGATATGGTCGAACATGAGGTGATGATTGACCCAGGTCTGGCCGATCAAGAGGAAGGTGATGGCGTAGGCGAGGTAGGACGGCCACAGCGTTAAAAGGTCCCTCCCCAGGTGTTCGGTCCCGGCCGGCAGGCGGATGTCCAGGACGAGGAGGGTGCTCGAGATGGCGAAGACCGCATCGCTGAACCCGGTAAGCCTCCTAGTGTCGCGATCCACGCCGAACGTCGGGTCGCCTTCGCCTCCCCGCGGCTTTTGAGCCCGGATCAACAAGCGGATCCAGCTCTCCATCAATAGCTCCTCTGATCGAGCCTTGATGGGCACTGAGGTATCGTGCCCGGGCGTCGGAGGTATGTCGGTACGGGCTTCCCACGCACCACACCTCTACGCCAACCGCTGTGAAACCATTCCCGACCAACCCGCCTGGAAGGCCTTCGCCGAAGCCCTCGTCATGGCCAGCGGCTACGATTGACCCACCAGGAAGACCCGCACTTCCTAGACCAACCGACAAGCATGTCCTGGGACGGAAACGTCAAGCATGTGGTGAGACTAGACACGTAGACCACGATCGTCTTAACCAGCCGACCCGGGGCGATGACCACGACCACGGCGCCTGGTGTTCGTCCAGCCAACAAATCGGGTTCGCAGAAGCCGCCCCGAGGCCCCGGATCCGCTGGCCAGGCACGTGAGCCAGCAGTCGCATAGTTCCGTTTCCGGGCTCAATTAATCCTTCTGGGCAACTACACACGCCGGTAGTGTGAGGCGCCCCGTTCAGCAGGGCTATAGGCTTGTTTAGGGACAATAGCCATTTAACCCTGAGGAAAGGGACAGATTCCCGCCCAGCAACTCACGGTCGGACAACCACCCAATCCGTCCGCCTCGCACCGCTGAGCATCAAGTGACGTCCCATCGCTTACCGGAAGGGCGCGGGCGACCATCCGGCGGGTGGCCGCGCGCGTCGCGGCATCCGACCGCCGCCTCGAAACACCCGACTCAGCCCGCGACTCCTCTGGGAGCTGATCGCAGCGGCCCGGTCGCCGGAGGCACCCCACAACCGCAACCCCGCGTGACGATCCCCTGGCGCGCGTGCGGCTCGACCAGCGTAGGCCCGGTCGTCCGGCGCGGTTTTGCCTGATTCGGGTGTCAGCCGTGGACGTCGCCCAGCATCCAGACCCTGCTGCACCATGCTCGTGTGCGCCATGAGGATTCGCGCGGCGGGCGAGCCTGCCGGACCGGTGCGCGGTCGCCGCGCGATCAGAGACCGCGGGGTAGATGAAGATGCGGATGCCGATGTCGGGCGTGCCGGACAGCAGCAATGAAGCCGATCGTACGTATGTGCGATTCACGTGTGGCACGGGAACTGGTTGGGCGCTGGTGGAACGGGGTGTGGGGGAGGCTGACCCGCCGTGATGTGTGGCTCGCCCGCGAGGTCCGATGGCACGTGATCGCCCGCGCGGGCGACTCGGAGACGGGCACAGTGCTCCGGTGGCAGTTCGACACGGAGGACGAGGCCCGGATGATGGTGCGGCGTCTCGTCCGGGCCGACGGCGGCCAGTGGCGAGAGCAGACCGGGACCGCGGCCACCCCGCCGCCAACGTGATGCTGGCCGGCTGCCGGAATGCCTGGTCCCGCACCGTGTTCGACGGAACGAAATCGCGGGACCTCTGACACCCACCGGGGTCTCAGCGCCGGGTCTCGGCGGCTGACCGGCCCACCGTCAGGTGTCGTAGAGCCCATCCCATGGCTCATGAAATCCCAGGCGATCTGGGTACAGCTCGACCCAGTCGACGTGGCTGCCGTCACCGGCCCGGTCGCCGGACTCATCGATCAAGCCGAAGGTGACGTCGTCCTGGTGAGTCTGGAACAGTTGAATCGCGATGTCGCCGTACGACATGCCGGACAGCCCCGCGAGCAGCCCGTCGAGCGCCTCATCCAGCGCGGCTCGATCCGCGACGCGCGTGATCGTTGAACGCCGGTACGCCCCATCGCGGTCAAAGAGGTGCACATATGCGTGGTGGTCCCACGCCGACGCGAGGAACAACCCGTCGTCGTAGTGACCGATCCTGTCCGTACGGTAGTCAGCCTCGTGCGCTATAGGAATCAGCCGAGGTACGGGCACCCGGTCAACGTAGCGTACGAGCGTCGCCAATTCCGCGGGTCGCGCCTGGAAACGATCGGGTCAACGGTCAACGGAAACCGCCCGTGTCGAGCATCAATTGGCGCAGGACAGGCCGGCTGCCGGATGTCGGACGACGCAGTGGCTCACCCACCCGCAAGTTGTGAAGCGGCTTTGGTTTCAGGTGAGTACGCCCGGCGGGCTTGGCGCCAGACGCTAGGGTGCTGCGTGCCCGTTATCGACCTGGACTTGCCCCCGCACCGCTCGTCGCCCGAACGGCGCTCTCGCGCTCGGCTCACCCTGATCCTTATGGCGTTGGGCCTTGGCTTTCTCACGGGCGAACCGGCGGGACCCCTGCACCTCGACTCGCGGACGGTCTGCGGTGTGCAGCCGGATGATGCGGCGGCTCCGACAGCCGGAAGGCAGAGTGCCGAGCTCGTCATCGACCCTAAGACCGGCCATATCGTCTCGGTCAGGTGCAGCAGTGCTCGCAGCCAGTAACGATCTGTCAAGCGCTGCGACCTACGACAAGCCTCAAAGCATCGCCGCCGTGAACCCCACACACCCTGGCCGCTGGTCTGCTCGGCTCTGCCCAGGGACTCACGGTGGGGATGGCCACCCGCGCGACCCCCGACTACCTCACCGTCCGGACGGGCTTCTCCTATCCCTGTCGTAGCTCCCCGCCCGGAGGGCAAACAGCTCTTGCAGTCCGCCAGTGTGGCCGGCCCGGCCGATGTCGGCCGAAGGTCGCGGGCAGGTCGGGCCGTCCTTGAGGGGTCCACCTGCGCGACGGCGAAGGCGGTTGCGTTGCTCAGTCTGGGAGAACCGGGACAAGACGCGGGTCTGTGCTCCCGTTCAGCCACTGGCGCAGGACCCCGTTGAACAGGCAGGCGTCTTCCACGTTCCAGATGTGATGCATTCCCGGCGCGAGCCGCAACTGTGCTTGCGGTGCGGCCTGGGCGATCTCCCGCAGGGAGTGGCGCACCGCTGCGGATTCCTTCTCACCGGCGATCGCGAGCAGCGGGCCGGAGTAGCGGCACAGGGTCGCGGGCACGCCGCCGGCGAACACCTCGGCGTTCATCGCGGACGCGGTCTCGCGGTGCACCGAGAGGCCATGCGCGACGTACAGGGCGCGTGAGTCCGCCGGAATCCCGAACGCTGCGGCTTGGGCGCGCCAGAACCACGGCGCCCGCCAGAACGCCAGTTGCAGCCGGCAGATCAGGCGCACTCCGGCGCCGACCGGCTGGAGCGGCGCTCCGGTGAGGAATGCCGAGTGCACCCGGTCAGGGTGCCGCGCCAACACGCGAAGCGCCATCACGGCGCCCAGGGAGAGCCCGACGAGATCGAAGGGACCGTCGACACCCTGGTCGGTTACTCGTGCGACGAGGTCGTCGGCCATCGCGTCCAGGCCCAGCCAGCCCTCGCCGACTCGGTTCCCGAAGCCCGGCAGGTCCGGCGTGAGCACCACCCGGTCGGTGAGCGCGGCCACTTGCGGCTGCCACATCCAGTTTGCGACGTTGCCTCCGTGCAGCATCACCAGCGGGCGTCCCACCGCACCCGTCTCGGGACGGTGCACCTCGGGGAAGGCACTCATGCGACCTCCTCCTCGACCGCGTCGAGCCAGGCGAGTTCGGTGCGTAGGTGCACGATGCCGTTGTCGAGCGTGGCAAGCCGCAGCCGCGCGCCGCGATCGGACGCCTCGGCCTCGGCTCGCATCCGCTCGAAGCGCGCCAGCTGCGCCTGCGTCGCGACGCGACGTTGCGCGAAGAGCGACCGGAGGCCGTCGTCGTCGAGGTCGGCGCCGAAGAACACCCGCGCGAGGAACGGGTCGCGTTCGACGTGGCGCTCCGGCGCGCTCGCGAGCCAGGCGGCGAGAGCCGCCCGTCCGGCGGCGGTGATGCGGTGCTCCTGACGGTCCGGCGCCCCTGATCCGGCCACCGTCTCGACCTCCGCGCACCCCTCGACGACGAGCTGGGCGAGGGTGCGGTAGATCTGGGCCTTGTCCGCCGCCCAGAAGTGCCCGACGGTCGAGTCGAAGTGCCGCTTCAGGTCATAGCCGGTCATGGGCGCGAGGGCGAGCAGCCCCAAGATGATGCGTGACAGAACCATCTAACTAGTAGACGAGTCACCTAGGAGATTTGTCAACTAGCGGCTTGGGTCCGACCTGCGTGATCTGGAGCCCCGACGCTCTGCGGCCAACGGTGCGTGATCCGATCCAACTGCGGCAAGTGGGTCTCGTCTCGCCAGTTCTCGGCGTGAGGTGATGTCGAGCTTGCGAAAGATCTTGCGCAGGTGATAGTCCACTGTGCTGGGGCTGATGAACAGCTGTGCCGCCACCTCGCGGTTGGACGCGCCATTCGATACCCGGCGCGCGATGTCGCGCTCCTGGCTGGTCAGGCAGCAGCTCTGGGCGAAGTGGTTGGTCGTGTCGTGGTGGGCCAGCCTGCTGCATAGCTCGCGGCGGGATGCGACGCCCAGCCGGTGGAACACTCCGCGTAGGTGATGTTTGACGGTATGGGCGCTGATGACCAGGTGCGTGGCGACCTCGACGTTGGTGGAGCCTGCCGCCACCAGAAGGGCGATCTGTTCCTGTCGTGGGGTCAGTACCGCACGGGGAAGGATTCGGGCAGGCTCGGCTGCGGCGCGGTGCATGGTGCTCCTCGGGCGAGGGTTCGGGGTCTCGACGACCATCCGATCGCGCCGCGGTGCACGACGAGTGCAGACCGAGTGCTCCCCTACCCGCTTACGACGCACCCCTCATCAGGCTCAGCCGGGCCCGGACGTACGCGACCATGGTCCGGTACGACTCGGCCGCCTCGATGCCGGAGAACTCGACGAGTTCGCGGAAGCCGTCGTCGGCGATCAGGTTCTCGAACTGCTGGCAGCCCCGTTCCGCGCGCACCTGGTCACCGAGATCGAATGCGGCCCGCGCGAGGATCGCCGCGACGGCGCACCGGGGGCCGTTCGACTCAGAGACGCCTTCCGTCAAGCCCCACTCCGACATCTCCACCGCTCGATCGAGCCGGCCGAGTTTCCAGGAGGACTCCGCGATGAGCTGCGCATAGTAGATCTTCAGGTGATCGAGGTGCTTCGCCACCGCGATGGCCAGCCCCTCGTCCGCAACCCGTGTGCCAGTCTCGAACCGGTCGGACCCCAGGAGCGCTCTCGTGAGTGTCAACAGCGAAACGGCGAGCAGTTCCTGGCGCCCCGTCTGCCGGGCGAGACTTACCGAGCGTTCGCCGTACGCGTTCGCGTCGTCGTGGTCGCCACGCGACAACGACAACACGGCGAGGTTTCGCAGGACCTCGGCTTGTCCGGCGAGTTCTCCGGCGCCTTCGAAGATGGACAAGGCTCGACGGAAATATTCGTCGGCCTGTGGCAGCGGGGCGAAGACCTCACCGACGGTGCGAAGGAGTTCGGCTTCCATCAGCGGCTCGCCGAGCACGCTGACCAGGTCGAGGATCGCGAGTACGGTGGGCGTCCGGCCCGCGGGTATGGAGTTGCTGCCTGGTGCTGAGGCGGCGAGGACCATGGCCGCCGCGTCGCGCCCCAGGCCATGTGCGAGGGCCAGATCGATCGTCGCCCACAGCGCGGCCCGTTCCCGCGCATACCAGCCGGCAGCCTGTGACACGCTGTCGAACGATTCAGGCGTCACGTCCGACGGTGGTTCGTCGACGGCGCCGGCTGGCTGTCGATGGTGCCTCGCGTAGGCGGCGCGGGCCGAGTGCAGGTAATGCATGACGAGACGCCGCTCATACTCCGGTCGTTCGTGATCCTCGTGGAGGAGCTCACCCGCGTAGGCCCGCAGCAGGTCGTGCAGCACGTAGCGCCCGGACTGGGACAGGTCGAGCAGGTTCGCGGTCACCAATTCCATGAGCTGTTCGCGCGCCTGTGCGCGACCCACTCCGGTGACGCTGGCCGCCGACTCCAGCGAGACCTCTGGGCCCGGATGGACGGCGAGGGCACGAAACACCTGCGCGGTTGCGGGATCGAGGGCCTGGTACGACCACGAGAACACCGACCGGACATCGTCGGACGAGTCCGCGCTGGACAACGCGTCGAGTCTGGCGGACGGCGCCGATACGTCGCTGACGACCGCGCTCAATGGCAGGGCCGGATTGAGGGCCACGCGGGCCGCGACGATCGCCAGTGCGAGCGGCAGCCCGGCGCAGAGCGCGATGACCTTGTCCAACGCGTCCGGGTTCGCGGTGGCGCGACGAACGCCGAGGCGGTTGATCAGTAGCTGTCGGGACTCGGCGCCGGTCAGCCGATTGACTTGCAGGTAACGTGCCCCCTCTCGGGTGACCAGGCTCGTCATCCGGTTACGGCTCGTCACGATGACCAGACAGCCGCGGGAGGCCGGCAGCAGTGGGCGGACCTGATCGGAGTCGCGCGCGTTGTCCAGGAGGATCAGGAGTCGACGACCGAAAAGGCGACTGCGGTAACGGGCCGCCTGCGCGTCGACGTTCTCCTGCGGGGACGAGACCGCCGGCTCGCCCAGGGACGCGAGCAACGTGGCGAGTGCCTCCTCCGATGACATGGCACGTCCGTCCGGATCCAGACCCCTGAGGTTCAGGAACAACTGGCCGTCGGGAAAGTCGCTGGCGATCTGGTGGGCCCAGTGCACGGCGAGGGCGGTCTTGCCGATGCCACCCATGCCGCCGAGCACGGTGATCACGATGGTCGTGTCGCTGAATGCGTCGGACAGTTGGTCGTCGAGCACGGCGGCCACGTCGTTTCGGCGGACGAAGCCCGCGACCTGCGGCGGCAGCTGTGCGGGCCGGGGAGCCTCCGGCGGGCGCAGTTCCTCCTGCAGGGTCCAGCCGCTGGCGAGTAGTTCCCGATACGCCTCCCGCAGTTCGGAGCCCGGGTCCACCCCCAGTTCCTCGGCGAGACGTTGACGGGTCTGCTCGAAGACCCGCACCCCTTCCGCCCGGTGACCGGTGGCGACGTACGCGCGCATGAGGGACGCCTGCAGCGCCTCGTCCAGCGGCGCCGCGGCGGCCACGCTCAGGAGTGGGGTCAACACGGTGTCGGCCATGCCGTGGGCGATCGCGGCTTCGCTGGCCGCGAGCGCCACCGAGACGCGCTCCCGTTCGATGGCGACGAACTCCGGCGAACTCAACGCGCTGGCCGGAAGGTCGGTGAACGCGGGGCTGCGGCCAAGCTCCAGAGCGGTCAGGTACTCCCGTACGCCGGCCAGGACGTCCCCGCCGGCGAGCGCCTCGCGGGCCCGCCGGACCAGCTCGCGATACATGGCCAGATCGGAGGCCTCGGTCGCGAGGGCCAGCCGGTAGCCCGTACCGGCCGGTAGGAGGTACCGACCGGTTTCACGGACGTCCAGATCCGGTTCGAAGATCCGCCGGATGTGCCCGACGTGCCGATGGATCTGGTTGGCGGCGCTGGCCGGCGGTTGTTCGTCCCAGAGGCTGTCGATGATGTTGTCGAGGCTGACCGCGTCACCCCCGGCGGCGAGGAGCTTGGCCAGGATGATCCGCTGGCGAACCGGGCCAAGATCGACATCCGAGCCGTCCCGCCGGCAGCCAAGACCGCCGAAGACCTTGAACTCGCAGCGGGACGGCGGCCCGTCCGGGAGTCTGCGGTCGGGCGTCGTCACGATTGACATCCTAGTGATCAAAGGGCAGCGGCTTCGCTATTCGGCCCAGCCTGCGGCTTGCGCCTGGTCCCCCACATCCCCCATCTCTCGTTGTCGTCGAGTCGGCCGACAAATACGGGGACTACGTGATTCGGGTGATTCGCGAAACGCGCGATATCCGTACCTTCGGCAGGGTTCCCAGCGCGGAACGCAAGCCCGAGGAGTGCGCATGCCCCATGTCACCGTTGGCTCAGAGGGAGCCAACCCGATCGAGATCTATTACGAGGATCACGGCACCGGTACGCCGGTGGTACTCAGTCACGGCTACCCGCTGAGCGGGCAGGCCTGGGAGAAGCAGGTCTCCGTACTGCTCGCAGCCGGTTACCGGGTCATCACCTATGACCGGCGGGGTTGGGGCAATTCCAGCCAGCCCGCCAGCGGATACGACTACGACACGTTCGCCGACGACGTGAACCTGCTGCTCACGAAACTGGACGTACGCGACGCCATCCTCGTGGGTCACTCGATGGGAACCGGCGACGTTGCCCGGTACCTGGGTCGCTATGGCACCGAGCGGGTCGCGAAGGCCGTACTGATGTCGCCGATCCCGCCGTTCCTCCTGTGCACGGACGACAACCCCGAAGGCGCACCGCAGGCGTTGTTCGATGGGTTCATCCACGCCGCGCGGGCGGACCGGGACGCGTGGCTCAAGCAGTTCCTGGAGAACTTCTACAACCTCGACGTCTACGGCGGCTCGCTGGTCAGCGACGAGGCGTTCCAGGCCAGCCTGAATGTGGCCGTGGCCGGTTCTCCCGTCGCCGCGGTGGCCTGTATCCCGACCTGGCTCACCGACTTCCGTGACGACCTGTCCAAGATTGACGTGCCGGTACTCGTGATCCAGGGCGACCAGGACCGAGTCCTACCCATCGGGGTGACCGGCCAGCGGGTGTCCGCCTTCACCGCGGATTCGCGGTTGCTCGTCATCGAGGGCGGGCCGCACGCCATCGCCTGGACCCACAGCGATCAGGTCAACGCCGCCCTGCTCGACTTTTTCCAGAAGTAGTGAAAGGAAACACCGTGAAATTGTCCTTGCGGCGACGCCTCATCTCCGTAGGCGTGGCCATCGGCGCCCTCACGCTGGTTGGTGCCGGTATCGGCACCGCGCAGGCCTCGACGAATTACGCCCAGCATTCGCGCCCCGCGTCGGTCAAACCGACTGTCGTGCTCGTGCACGGTGCCTGGGCGGACGGGTCGAGCTGGGACAAGGTGACGGCCAAGCTCCAGCACGACGGCTACCGGGTGGTCACCCCGCCGAACCTGCTGTCGGGCGTGGCGAACGACGCCGCGAATCTCCGCGCCTACCTGGACACCATCACCGGACCGATCGTCCTCGTCGGGCACTCGTACGGCGGCATGGTCATCACGAACGCCGCTCTGGGCGACAAGCAGGTCAAGGCCCTGGTGTACGTCGATGCGTACATCCCGGACCAGCACGACACCGTTTACGCGCTGACCTCGGCCGTGCCGGGCTCCGTCTTCGCGGCCGAAGCGTCCACCGTCTTCGACCAGGTCGCGATCCCCGGTGCCGACGAGGGAGTTGCCAACTTCTACGTGAAGCCGTCGATCTTCGGCAAGGCGTTCGCCGACAAGACCATCTCCGCCAAGGACGTGGCGGTGCTGGCCGCCCGGCAGCGTCCACTGGCGTCGAACGCCCTGTTCGAGGAGGCCGGCGAGCCGGCCTGGCGCACCATTCCCTCGTGGTCGGTGATCGGCAAGCAGGACGCCGTCATCCCCGCCGCGGAGCAGGTCGCCATGTCCAAGCGGGCCAAGGCACACACCATCGAGATCAACGCTCCCCACCTGTCCATGGTCACCGACGCGGGCGCGGTCACCAATCAGATCGAGGCGGCGGCCAAGGCCACCGACTGACACGACAACCGGCCGTGGCATCGCTCCGCGATGCCACGGCCGGCCTCATCGCAAGCCCCACTTCTCTTCGCGGAACAAGGACGCCCCAGATGAATGTCGAGAATCGGCTCGCCGAACTCGGACTGTCACTTCCGCCTGCAATGACACTGCCGGAAGGTGTCGAACTCCCCTTCCCGTGGGTGCGTGTCCACGGCGACCGCGCGTTCATCTCCGGGCACGGTCCGCTGGAAAGCGACGGCAGTCTGGCTCGGCCGCTGGGCCGGGTCGGCGCCGAGGTGACCGAGGAGCAAGCGTATGCGGCGGCGGCCAAGACAGCATTGGCGGTGGTGTCGTCGCTCAAGACAGCTTTGGGTGATCTCGAGCGGGTGGTGGCCTGGACACGAGTGTTCGGAATGGTAGCCACCGCGCCCGGTTTCAATCGGACGCCTGCGGTGATCAATGGATTCTCCGACGTCATTCTGCGTTTATGGGGCGAGGAAGCAGGTCGTCACGCACGCTCAGCAGTTGGCCTGGCAGCCTTGCCGTTCGACATCCCGGTGGAGGTCGAGGCGGAGGTCATCATCCGTCCTGGCAGCGCGACGGCTTGATCAGCCGCGAAGCACGGTCGGCGTACACCGGGGACGAAACGGGGGTGCGGCCACGCAGGAGCTGCATGGCCGCACCCGACGCCACAGTGAATGGCGTACCAACCCGGTGTCAGGCGGTCGCCCGCGCCGCTTCCAGGATGACCTCGGTGACCTCACCGGGATGCGAGATCAGGCCCAGGTGACCGGCGTCGATCCGGGTGATGTCGGCCCCCGCCCGTTTCATCATCTCCTCCTGGCTGGCCGGCGGGATGACCCGGTCCTCGGTGCCGATCACAGCCCAAGAGGGAATCGTCTTCCACGCCGGCTCCGTGGCCGGCTCCGCCAGGGCGTTCGTGGCAAGTGCGACCTGGGATACGGCGAGCACCTCCGCCTGCCGCCGCGGCAGACCGTTGGCGAAGCCGTTGATGAAGATCTTCGGCAGGACGTACGAGTCGACCGCGCCTTCTGGCGCGCCGGGGAACGGCACGAGCTTGAAAACGCTCGTGGGGTCGGTCAGGGCCGGCTCAAGCACCGAGCCGGAGCCGGCGGTGAGTTCTTCCAGGGTCTCCCCCTTGTCCGGGGCGAAGGCGTCGACGAACACGAGCGCCTTCACGTTGCGGTTGCCGGTCGCGGCGTCGCTTGCCACAAAACCGCCGTACGAGTGGGCCGCGAGCACGATGGGACCTTCGATGGTGGACAGAAAGTCCTCCAGGTAGCCGCTGTCGATCGACGGGCCCCGGTTGGGTTGCGGCGCAACCTGAACCTCGAAACCGCGTGCCTGGAGTCTGCGCACCTCCCCGCTCCAGCTCGAGCCGTCGGCCCAGGCGCCATGCACGAGAACGATGGTTGGCCTGGTGTCATGCTCCCGGTCGGGGGTTGGCTGCACACCGCCGTCCGCGTACACGCCTGGGGCAGCTGAGCCGAGCAACGTCACCAGCGTTGCGGTGGCGATCGCCGCGGCGATGGTCTTCGGCCGACGTAGCGAGATACCGAGCATGTCTCTCTCCCTCGTTGGTCAGTGGCTTCCGAACGCAGGCAGATGCGCATGGCTGCCAACGCGACCCAGCGAAGCCGCAACCGCTCGGAAGCACCGCCGAGCCGCGCATGGACCGATGGCGGCCGGGCTTCGGTGCCGCGATGACGTGCTTGATCGCCCGAACCTCACCGTACTGACGATCAGCGAAGATCTCCGACAGAAGGGGAAAATCTCTCAAGCTTCACTTTACTGGAGGACACACCACCAAATGGGCTCCCCCCAACCGATCGGTAGGCGCGACTTCGGTCCACGGCGAGAAGGCCACCGTGGGCAGCTCCATGATCACGAAGGCCGACCTACCCTTAGGGCTACGTCGCGGAGCGAGACATCGTCACCGCACTCGGCAACTGGTTCCTCAAGGCGTTCGCCCCGCATCGGCTCACCGATACGATCCGCCGACTCCACGCCGCCCAACCCGCTACCGACCCCAGCACCATCGCGCCGGAGATCGCCGTCAACAAGATCATTGCCGCGGGCGACGCCAAATCGTCCAGTGCCGCGCCCTCGCAGAAGCCGGGGACGACTCCGCCACCGTCCCGCCTGGCGGGTCGAGGTCAGCGCCCAACTCGCCACCGCCCTCGCCCGTGGCGACAAAGGCAGCACGAGAACCGGCTCCCCGTTGCCTTGCCGAGGATGACGCCTCGTCGGCTCCTTCGACGAGCAGCGGGATCCGGCCGAGCGCCCGCCTCCGACCCGACGTCCCACCCATCGGGCGAGTCCTCACCGTGGCCGGAGAGGCCCAACACTCCAAGGACGGGCCGGGAAGAGCCCCGGCGGACAGCAGGGCGACCCGCGTTGCGAGCTCAACAAGCCGCTCCCCAACGTGCGACAGCGCAGCGCCGTCGCGGACCAGTGCGGCATCGATGTTGACCTCACCCGATCGTTGACAATGACGGTGGCCCGCAGGTCGCCTCAATTGACCCGGATCGATTGATGAGGCTGGTCCTGCCGGCACTCGGTGGCCCGGTGCCTCGCGGCTGGCACCGCGCGGGCAAAAAACCCGAAAGACGCTGTTTGATTAGTGTTAGCGTAGTTCTGCTGCTACGGCTGGCTGGGAGGACGCGCCCCCGCCAAGGGCCAGCGGAAGCCAAAGAGCAACAGCGCATAAGACGGGGGTAATGCAATGGCCGCGCCCACCAGGCATGGGACCCACAGCCCACACCCGCACATTCACGGGCCGGACTGCGGGCATATGGCGGCCGAGCACGTCGGCCACGTCGATTTCCTGCACGACGGACACCGGCACTACGCCCATGACGGGCATTACGACGAGTGCGACCTCGACGGCCATGCTCGGTCGGAACGGCACGACCACGAACACGGTGAACACTGCGGGCACGTCAGCGTGCCGCACGACGACCATGTGGACTATTTGCACGACGGGCATGTGCACCACGTCCACGACGACCACTACGATGAGTGCCTCTCCGAAACGCATACCAAGGCGGAAGAGCACGACCACGTGCACGGAGGCGGCTGCGGCCACTCGCCGGTACTGCACGGCGATCATCTCGACTACGTGCACGACGGGCACCGACACGCCGCCCATGAAGGCCATTACGACGAGCACTGATAGGCCGCCGGTATTCCTCCATACGAGCCCAGCGGTGACGGGTGGGTCCCGGGGCAACGACATCGCGGCGGCGCTGACCCGGCGGCGGGATCCTCGGTGTCTGGTGGCCGATGTCAGCGCACCGATGACGAACGCGACGTCGGCCGCCGCGCCGGCTCCCGGCCGCACTGCCATCGAGAACGCCTTGAACCCGAAGTCCTCGACGTAGTCACCACGCTCACCGCCGTGGGAGTTGCCAACTGCGCCACATCCCGATGCGCGCCCCGGGCACGACTCGAACCTGCGACCCCCATCCGCGATCTGGTGCGCTATCGATTTGCGCTACGAGGGCGTGGTGTCGCGAAGGTCTCGATGTAGTCGAGAGCGGTTTCCAGGGCGTCCCTGAGCGGGGAGATGCCCCGGGCGACCTGTGCGAGGAGCATGCCGCCCTGGAACGCGGCGAGGAGCAGGCCCGCGAGCTTCTCGGCGTCGGCCTCGTTGCTCAGACGGCCCTGCCGCTGCAGGCGGAGGAGCGCGTCGCGGAAGATCTCTCGCCACTGGGCGAACGCAGCCGCAAGCTCATCGTGAACGTCGAGGTCGGTCTTGATGATCTCACTGGCGAGCGACCCGAGGCTGCAGCCTTCGTGGTAGGCGCGTTCATACCCGATATAGAACGCTGCCCACTTCCGAAACCCCTCGAGGCTCTCGAAGCCGTCGAACTGTTCGCCGCGATGGAGCCCGAGGACGCGTTCAGCCTGCCATTCGATCACCGCCAGGACGAGGCTCTCCTTGGTCGGGAAGTAGTGGTTGATCTGCGACCCGCTGACGCCGGCGGCGCGCCGGAGCTTGTCGTTGTTCGTGGCGTGGACGCCCTCGGCGTAGATGAGCGCGGCGGCGTGCTCCAGTATCCGGGCGCGCGTCGCCTGCCCCTTCGCGGTGAGCTGGCGAGGCTCTGGCGCCGCCGTCGTGGACTTCATGATTCACATCGTACCAAGAGTGGGCTTGACAGCCCAGTCTTGCGTGGTGTTGTATCTGCGAAGTGGGCCGCGCAGCCCAAAACCTGACCCAGGTCGGTTACCGACCATCACCCCCATGAACTGGAGTGGATCTCTCATGCCGCGCCTGAACGTTCTTCCTGCCGATGAGCCCTCCGCCGACGTGCGGAGCACGCTCGACCAGGTCGGCGCGCAGTTCGGCTTCGTACCGAACATGTTCACCATGCTCGCGTCGAACCCGACCGTCCTCGATCTCGTCATGACGGTGCAGGCGAAGGCGAGCAGGCTCCTGGACGCGCGGACGCGCCACACGATCGCGCTGGCCGTGTCCGAAGCCGACGGCTGCGACTACTGCCTGGCGCTGCACACGGCCGGGTCCCTGAAGGGTGGCATGTCCGCGGCGGACATCGAGCTGGCGCGGGCGGGAAGTTCGGTCGATCCGAAGCGGGCTGCGGTGGCTCGCTTCGCCCAGCAGGTGATCGAGACACGTGGACGGGTCAGTGATGCCGACCTCGCGGCCGTCCGGGGGGCCGGGTACACCGATCCGGAGATCTTGGCGATCGTCGCGCTGGTCGTCCGGGCGCTGCTGACCAACTACCTCAACAACGTCAACCTGACCGACGTCGACATCCCGGACGCCGACCTGGCATGAGCGCTCACCAAACTCGCGAGAACAGCGACCTGACCGGTCGAACCCTCGCCCTGATCAACCGCACCAGGAAGGAACGACATGTCCGGGTCTGAACTCTATGAGAAGTTCATGGCACTGCACACCCGAGAAGGTGGCCTCGTCATGCCGAACGCCTGGGATGGCGTCTCGGCATTGATCCTGGCGGATGCCGGCTTCGAGGCCATCGGCACGTCGTCGGCGGCCCTGGCGGCCGCGCTCGGCCGCATCGACGGACGCCACAGCATCACCCGCGACGAGCATCTCGACCACGCACGGCTGCTCGGCCGGCTCACGAGGCTGCCCGTCAACGGTGACTTCGAGGACGGCTACGGCGTCACCGCCGGGGAGGTCGCCGTGACTGTGGACAGTGCCGTCGCGCACGGGCTGGCCGGCATCGGGATCGAGGACACCACCGGGAATCCCGATGACCCGATCCGCGACTTCGACGACGCGGTAGGCCGGGTTCGCAGTGCGGTCGCCGCCGCGAAGCGACGCATCGTCGTCACCGCTCGCACCGACAACTTCATCCAGGGGCGACCTGACCTCGATGACACCATCCGACGACTGACGGCCTTCGCCGAGGTCGGCGCCGACGTGCTCTACGCGCCGTTCCCACCCGACCTCGAGTCCCTGGTCGCGATCGTCACCGCCGTCGCGCCGACACCCGTGAACGTTCTCATCTCACCGGCGGACCAAGTGCTGACCGTCTCCGAGTTGCAAAAGGCCGGGGTCAAGCGCATCAGCCTGGGCCCTGCGCTCTACACGCATGCGATGGGTGCGCTCCAACAGGCGGCGACGGCGCTCAAGGCCGGCGACATCGCCTCGGCCACGACAGGCATCAGCTTCGACCGGGTGGGCGAACTCCTCGCCCGCAAACCCTAGCCGTCTCCGGCTTCACCATCTAAAACGCCTCAATCCTCACGCACAGAAAGCACGATGACATGGATCTCGACAAGCTCATGAGCAAGCACCTCAGCCGGTATTTCGACGGCAGCAAGACGATCCCGGATGAGACTCTTCAGCAGCTGCTGAAGTTCCTGCGCTCGGCTCCCACGTCGACGAACATCCAGCCGAATCACTTCTACGTCGTGTCCACCCAGGAGGGCAAGGAGCGGCTGGCCGCGAACCTCGGCGAGCGGTTCCAGGACAACGCCGTGAAGATCCTCAACGCCTCGCACACCATCATCCTCACCACTCGGGCCGATATCCCCGAGCACCACCTCGAAGCGGTGTTCGCCAAGGAACGGGCCGACGGCCGGTTCGCGGACGAGGCCAAGCACGAGTTGTGGGAATTCATGACCCGCGACTTCTTGAACCTGCGCAAATATGGCTACAAGGACGAGTACCACTGGATGGAGAAGCAGACCTACATGGTGATGGGTCTGACGATGATGGCAGCCGCCGAGCTCGGCGTCGAGGCCATGCCGCTGGAAGGCTTCGACCCCGTCACCGTGGACAAGGCCTTCGACATCCGCGCGACCGGATACACCACCACCGTGCTGCTCGCGCTGGGCTACCCCGACGAGGCGAAGCAGTACAAGACTCCGGTGTCGCGGTTCGAGCCCGAGCGTCTGTTCACCTTCGCCTGAGCGGGCCTGGCCCAGGCGATCCGATCGCTAGAGGAGTCAATTAGCTATGGACGGACAGGAACTCCAGAAGGTCGCGAACGAGTACGCGACGAAGCTGCCGGACGTGACGTTCGAGCACCGGGACGGCCCGAACTGGGAGCTGTACAAGGTCGGCGGCAAGGTCTTCATGCTCATGACCGACATGCCGGGACAGCCCGTTGTGATCCTGAAGGCCGATCCGGACGAGGCCGTTGGGCTGCGCGAGCAGTACGCAGAGATCACGACCGGCTACCACATGGACAAGAAGCACTGGATCACGGCAGCAGGTGGGCCCAGCCTCGACGAGAACCTGGTGAAGGAACTCGTCACCGACTCCTACCGGCTCGTGGTCGACAAACTCCCGAAATCCAAGCGCCCCGTGGACCCGGAAACGAACCCGGCCGCCTGAGACCCGAAACACGCACGAACACAATCAACACAGAAGGACAAATCATGATCGGACTCGGTGTTCGAGCCGCCAACGGCGCTCTGGAGATCATCGACCTTCCGGACCCCCGTCAGCCTGACGCGGGCGAGCTCGTCCTGGAGGTGGTCGCGGCAGGGATCGGGCCGTGGGACGCCCTGCTTCACACGGGCGGGTCGGACGTCGGCCTCGTTCCGCCCGCAGCTCTGGGCGTCGAAGCCGTCGGCCGCGTCATCGCGACCGGCCCGAACGAGACCGAATTCCGCACGGGCGACCTCGTGCTGGTCCACGAGGCGCCCCTGCCAGGCGGCAGTGGCACCTGGGCAGAGCGCGTCCTGGTCCGTTCCGCGCACGTCGCACGACTGCCCGAGAACCTGGCTCCGGAGATTGCGGCGGCGCTCCCGGTCGCCGGGCTCACCGCCCAGCAGGCCCTCGACGAGCTCCACGTCGACGCCACCACCCGCCTGCTCGTCGTCGGAGCCTCCGGCCCCACCGCGTCACTGGCCGTGCAACTCGCCCACCTCCGGGGCGCCGAGGTCGTCGCCGGTGCCGGGCCGGCCCGCGCCGATCAGCTCCGCGCCCTCGGCGCCAGCGAGGTCATCGACACCCACGCTGACGGTTGGGCGCAGAAGAGCGATCGCCGATTCGACGCCGTCCTCATCGCCGCCACAGGCACCGCCGAGGACGCTATCGGACTGCTCGTCGACGGAGGCCGCCTCACCTCCATCACCTCGGACGCACCCGACCCGATTCGCGGAATCACCACCTCGAACCTCTACGTGCGGCCCGACGGACGTGCGCTCGGCGAACTCGCGGCACTCGCCGCCGCCGGCGAACTGAGACTTGACGTCCGAACGACACCAATCAAGGACGGCGCCGCGATCGCGGACCAGGTCGCGGGCGGCCGCTCTGGTGGGGTCAAGTACGTCCTCGAGTTCTGACGCCCGCGGTAGAAGGACGTTGCAGATCGTCCGAAACAACGATGTTCGTGCGCCATGTGGGGCCAACGCCTTCGTGACACAGCGCCCTTCTCCCTGCCCCTGACCATCGACGGCGACTGCATCACCGGGCTACACGTGCTGGCCGACCTGGAACGTCTCGACGGAATCATGCATGCAGTCCAGGTGCGGTCGCCCCTTCAGGGCCTCCACAAGATCAAGGTAACGATTTCTCGGTTTGGTCACGTGATGCCAGGAGTGGCAGAGGCTCGGCAGCGCCGAAAGGGTCTTGATCACGGCGACACGCCTGCGCAAGCTAACTCCCGCTGTCGCGCTCGATTTCGTCGTAATACCGCCGGTACAACCCTTTCGCCGGGTAGCTTCGGTGGGGACGAGCGGCGCCTGCAGCACGGATCACTGAACTGAGCCTGCACCGACCTCCACCAGCTGCGCGATCCCTCGCCCTGCCCGTGGACCGTTGGCGAGTCGCCGTGCTCGGCACCCGCGATCTGCGGCTGAGCACAACCGGCTCGGGTCCGTCGGCGAGCCCACCGGGATCGGGAGGCTGCGGGAATGACCAGAAAAGGCCCCCTGGCCCACAATTACCCTGCGGTGGCGACGATGGTCGTCGCCGCGCTGGTCCCGTACCTGGTGGTCTCCGTGGCACTTGACCCGCTCACGCCGGTCATCGCCCGGGATCTCGGCATGAGCACCGGGCAGACGAGTCTGGCGGTGGGCCTGGCCAACGCCGGCTACGCGCTGGGCACCGTACTGTCGGTGCAGCTCGCCCAGCATCTGCCCCAGCGCCGGATGATGCTCCTCTACACCACACTTCTCGTGATCGGCTCGGTGTTCGCGGCGGCGGCGACCGAACCGATCCTGTTCCTCGTCGGCCACGTACTCCAGGGCCTGTGCACCAGTCTCCTGTTGATCGCCGCCGTACCGCCGCTGATCACCGGGTTCCCACCGTCGAAGCTCACCCTGACCGCGGTGATCCTGAACCTGTCGATCTTCGGCGGGGTCGCATTGGGCCCACTGATCGCGGGCGTCCAGCTCGAGGCAGACAGCTGGCGGCCACTGTTCTGGGTGATCGCGGGAATCGCCGCCGTAGCGTTTCTGCTATCACTGCTGACCTATCAGCACGTGGGGCCGGCGGACCCCACGGCCACACGTTCCCCTGTCGCAGTCGCACTGGCCACCGCCGGATGTGTCGCCGCGTTCTACGGAGTTTCACGGTTCGAGCCCCAACGGGCTCTCGACGTCGGCGCGATCGCACCCCTGGCCACGGGCCTGGTGCTCATCGTCATCCTCCTGATCCAGCAGTACCATGCCAGGCGCCCACTACTGATCCTGCGCCCCCTCACGAGCACGCTGCCGGTGGTCGGGATCGTCGTAGCCATGTCCGCGGCCGCGACATCCGTGCCCGCCATCGCGTTGACCGGCGTTGTGCTCCGGGACCGGTACACACCCCTGGAACTAGGACTGCTCTACCTGCCCGAATTCGGCGGCGCGGTGATCGCGGCAATCGTGTTCGCGAAGCTGTTCACCACCCGGGCGCTACATTACTTCGCCCTGGCGGGGATGCTCTCCCTCATCTCGGGCATCGCACTCATCGCCACCAGCCTCCCACCCACCACCACCCAAACCCTGATCGCGACAGGATTGATCGGAGTCGGCGTCGGCGCCTCCGTCACCCCCGCACTGTTCATCGCCGGTTTCTCCCTGCGGAACAACGCACTCCAACGCGTCTTCGCGATCGTCGAGCTGCTACGTGCGGTAGCCGCATTCATGATCGCGCCGATCCTCCTCTACATCGCCGCGAGCGTCGGCGACAGCATCACGGACGGCGTCCGCCTATCCCTCTGGATCTGCCTCGGTCTCGCCTCCGCCGGAACACTGCTCGCGATCGCGCTCTACCCCCTCGGCGGCATACGCCCGCCGTCCCCATCGATGCAGACCTGGTTCGGTGGCGATACAGCGTGGAGATCGCCACCACTGCTCGCCGCCCTGCACCGCCGCTCCACCCGTTCATCCGACACCTGACGGGCCAGTCGCGTGCGGCGCCGATGACGCGGGCCCAGCCGGGCACGTCGACGTCGGCGGTGAGCGCGGCGGCGACCGCGTCGAGGTCGAGGGTCGAGGTGGTGCGGCGTGCCGGCGTCCGTCTTTGGTGGGGCCGTATGAGCGGCGCCTGGTGCTGGCTCATCCCTACGCGGGCATGCGGCGCCTCTTCCCTTGGGCGAGGGAGGCGGGTGGCTCGGTGGAGGGATTCGTTCGCATCGCCGTGCGGTGACGCTGGATCACGTCAGCCGACGGGATGGTCAGAAGGAGCGACATGTTCAGGTCTAGTTTGCGCGCGGTGGCGTTGGCGGCGGTTGCGGCCGTGGGGGTGGCGGCGTCGCCCTCTGTCGCGCAGGCCCAGCAGTCCAAGGCGATGAGCACCACGGCCGGCTGGTCGATCGTCACCGGGTTGGGGCATTTCGTATACGACGAGCCCGGCATGGTGGGACACCGGATCTGGTTCGGTGTCCAGGCGGTGGCGGCCGTCGACGGATCGGCGTACGGCCAGTTCCTGTACCGGCACGAACTGCCGGACGGCACGCCGGTCGGGCAGGGACGGGCCGACGTGACGTGTCTGAAGGTCACCGGGAACGTCGCGGTGTTCACCGCGATCGTCCCTGAGGGCCAAGGCAATGTGAAGAACCACGGCTACTACGTGAAGATCATCGACGGTGGAAGGGGGCCGGATCAGATCGTCGACGCGCAGACGCAGAACGGGACGGAGCGGCCACCCACCCACTGCATCGACCCGGAGACGGAGCTGCCTCCGGGAGTCCCTCAGCGGCCCCGGTATCCGGTCCTCATCGGCGGATACACCGTCCACAGCTGAGCAGAGCCGGGCGGGCGCCGACGTTCGCCACGCAGAGCGCCGGAACGGCCGTAACTATCGTGCGGCGCCGGTTCCGCTGCCCGCGCCCTTCCAGATCGGATGGCAGACCACTCCCCGTCTGCGTCTGTCGCACGGGGGTGAGCGGACCTGCGAGATTCGTGCGTGACGGCGTGATCCTCCGGCGAAGCACGTCGTCACGGCGACAGCACGTCGAACCGCCGACGCCGTAAGGAAATGCCACCCTGGCGGGTTCACCCGCCCACGACACGCACCCACCTGGGCCGGGGGCGACTTCAGTCGTCGCTCCCGGCACCGCGGTCGGGTGCGCTCATGTCTCCCGTCCCGGGCGTGCCGCCGGCGAGCCCGTAGCGCAGGAGCACGGTGCCCTTCGGACTGGCCAGCGGCGGTTCGAGGAGTGTGAGGTTCGTGGGCACTGCGCCGCCGTCGAACACCTGCTTCCCGACGCCGAGCACGATCGGGTGCACCCAGAGGTCGAGGCGGTCGAAGAGCTTCTCGCGCAGGAGGGCCTGCACGAGGTTCAGGCTCCCGACGACCTTGACGTGCTCGTGCCGGTCACGGAGCTCGCGCACCGCGGTCGGCAGATCCGGGCCGAGGTGAGTGGACCCGGCCCACGACAGGTCGGGTCTGCCGCGGGAGGCCACGTACTTCGGGACCCTGTTGAACAGGGTGGCGATGTCACTGTCGTCGCCGCCCTCCTGGTGTGGCCAGTAGGCGGCGAAGATGTCGTACGTGCGCCGGCCGAGCAGGAGGGCGTCAGTGCCCTCGTACGCGGCACCGATCTGCGCCCCGGTGACCTCGTCGAGCAGGGGCGCCTGCCAGCCGCCGAACGGAAACCCCACCGGATCCTCGTCGGGGCCGCCGGGCGCCTGCCCGACGAGGTCGAGGGTTGCGAACAGCTCGATGTGGATGAGGCCCATGCCTTACTCCCGGTGAGTTGGTTGTCTCGGTCGGAGAGTAGGTGGCTGGCGTCCTCCTGGCGCTCCTTAACGCTCGGTGGCGCGCTTCTATCTGTGCTGGCGTGTCCAGGCACTGGTCGCGGTCGACCTGGCCGTGTCCGAGTGCGATCGACGGGCACGGCCAGTAGGTGGCACAGACCGGGCAAGGCCCCAGGGCGAGAGGGTTCCCGCCGTGACCGCTCAGGCGGGGGCTAGCGGTCGGATCCGTCGTGATGGAATCCCCCGCCAGGATGCCGCGAGGGTGCCGAGCTGCGCCGGGTGGCGGATCACGTCGTAGTCACGGACCCACACCGTGTACCAGGGCTCCGCCGGTGCGGCCTGCCGCCGCAGCTGACCGTCGCTGACCGGGATCCCGGCCAGGGCCGGGTGCTCACTGGCGCGGTATCGGTCGCGCCGTCCGGCGAGCATGGCTCCTCCCCCACCAGCAACTGCGGCCCACCCGCGCGGCGGGCGCGGCGCGGCACGGTCGGCGGGTCGAACGGCTGCCGTCGGTCTGCGACAACTCGAACGTGTTCGCCAGCCGGAACCCGACGACCTGCACCGACGGACGCCCGTCGGGGTCACGCCGGACCATGCCCGGCCGCCTCCCACTGGCTGGCCTGCTCCTCGCTCGGCCGTCGCCGTACCGGAGCCCAGATCTTGAACGCGGTCTCCCCCGCCCGCACGAACCGCTGATGGGCCTTCCACCCGGTCGTCCCGTCCTTCCTGCCGAACGGCCGGAAGTAGCGGGGCTCGATCCCCCGCTCGGCGGCTTGGAGTACGGCCGTCGTTGACCGCCGGCGCCGTAGACCTCATCGCCGGTCACCTACTGAAAAGACCAGGCCAGGCCGCCCAGTGAAGTCCGAATAAAGTATCGAGGCCGCCGCGATCAGTCGGCCGATCGGCGTCGTGCCCGGGATGCGCGCAGATTGGCGATGTTGCCGCACGTGCGCACGTTGTGCCAGACCGCGCTGCTGTTGCGGGAGGCGTCGTAGAAGGCTGATCGGCAGCCCTGCTCCCGGCAGAGCTTGACGCGTTTCCAGGTGCTGTCGAGCTGGGCGATGAGGATCTCAGACCAGACCGCCGACACGAGCCAATCGGCGCCCGTGCCTCGGGGGATCATCATCACGCGCCCCTGAGCGTCGGAGCCCAACTGTGCATCCGCACGAGGAACCACGCTGTCGACCTGGAGCGGCCCGGACAGCCGCTGGTCAGGTGGAACATCCAGCATCGTGTGAAGCTCGTCGCGCAGTTCACGCAGTGATCGCAGGCCGGCTGGGGTCAGCGAGAGCGTCGGCGGCTGCAGCCCGTGGACCGCCGCCCATTGATCGGCAGCCGCCTGCGCCCACTGCTCGGCCGTCACCGGATCAGCCAGCAGATCGACACCGCCGCCGCCCGTGGCGTGGGTGTTGACCAGTTCCTGCACCAGGGCCAAGCCACCCGGCGCGGGCCGGGCTTCGAACCTCTCACTAGCAGTCCACGACATAGGCAAAGTCTACTTGACTTCCGTCGAGTCGACGAGGCATGCTGACAGAAGCAAAGAGCGGTTCACTTCAGTCGTCGATTGCGAGGAGTCAACTCATGACGACCATCAGCGGGGCGGTCGCCCTGGTCACCGGCGGCCAGCGAGGCCTGGGCCGGGAGATCACCCGGCAACTGCTCGAGGCGGGCGCCGCCAAGGTGTACGCCACCTCCCGCGCTTCCCGGCCGGCCGACGACGCGCGAATCGTGCCGCTTGCGTTTGAGCTGACCGATCCGCAGGGTGCCACCGCCCTCGCTCGGGAAGCAGCCGACGTCAGCATCGTGGTGAACAACGCCGGAATCATGACGTTCACGCCCCTACTCGCTGACGATCAGGCTGAGGTCGATCGGGTCTTCGACGCAGTGGCATTCGGGCCACTGCGGGTGGCCAAGGCGTTCGCGCCCGTACTCGCCGCCAACGGCGGCGGTGCGCTGGTCAACCTGCACTCAGTGACGGCCTGGATAGCGGGGTTCCCCGGCTCGGGCACGTACGGCGCGGCCAAGGCCGCCCTCATCTCAATGACCAACAACCTGCGCGCGGAACTCGCCGGCCAGGGCACCCAGGTCCTCGGCGCTCAATTCGGCTTGACCGACACCGACCTGGTACGCGATCTTCCCGGCCCCAAGAACGACCCCGCCATGGTGGCCGCCGAGATCATCACCGCGCTGGCAAAAGGGGAAACCGAGGTGCTGGCCGATGACAAGGCACACTACTTCAAGCCACTGCTGTCCGGCCCGGTCGAAGGACTCATCGTCAACCGCTGACTGGACGTTCGTTTCACCTCCGCGCCAGTAGTACTCCAACGTCACTCGGCCTGTCTGCGCTAGTAGTGGGATCGTCGGGCTCGGGCTTGGGATGTTCTTAGCCCGATTGACGAGTCCACAGTGCGTACTGGCGATAGCGATCAGTTTTGATGTTTAGCGTGGCGATGGTGTCGATCGCCATGTAGGTACCGGGCCGGGTGCGCGCAGCCACCGCCAACGCACCCGGTCCGGCCGGCACGGCGACCGCCTCGGCAAGCCAGTCCCGCAAGTGGGCGCCGCCCGTGCCGGCCGCCTGCACCGCGCGGATCGACAACGGCTCACCAAGGTCAGCCCACTGATCGAGAAACCCACCACAGGCCAACACGACCACGCGGGACGGGACCACCACCTACCCCAGGCGTGCGGTCATCGACACGGGACCACCGGTGCTGATCATCGCTGTAGATCAGCACACCCCGAGGTCCTCCGGGAACCTCCGCTCATCGCACGTCGCGACGTTTGCGCCGGGCGTTCACCTTCGTCGGTATCGGGCCGGCCCTGACCTTCGATCGCGCGCCATGAGCGACCTCGCGGAGACTGCCACGTGATGCAGTACGGGGCGAGGCCACCTTGCCGCTCGCCCCGGCTCAGGCCAACGGCGGGAAGAACTGCCGGAGTAGCCCCTCAAAAGGATCGGCTTGAGGTGCCGGACCGCGACGCGATGATGATTGGTCAATCTGCTGGTGCGTTCGGCGGGAACGTCGGCAGCCAGGGGCCAGACGTCGAGGAGGTTGCCGTTGGCCACGACGCGGAACTTCTCGTCGCCGACGCGGGCAAGTCGGAGATAGCCGGAGACGTTGCCGAAGGCGAGCAGGGGAAGCCGCGTCTGACCGACGGTCCAGGGCAGCACGATATGAGGACGCGTAGACATCTTCTCTCCAAGGATCTGACGGAAGGCATCGGAAAGGAGCCGACGGCGACGTCGGCGACCAATGCCCGGGGCAAGGTGTCAGGTCTAAGAAGCAGGCGGCGTCACGCGGAGTGAGGTCCTCTCGTGATTGCGTCGGAGAAGAAGATCTAGTCAGAAGGCTAGGACGGGACGGGCTGGCGAGGCCACCCATTTCGTCCTGGCGCCGAGCGCTCGGGGCGGAGCCGGCGAGCCGGGCGTCGCCCCCGGGCGCCTTTCCGCCGCCGCCGGGCCACCGTTGCCCGCAGGACTTGCTCCTCCCGCCGGGCATCGCCCTGCCCCTTCGGCGGCCTCGTCGAGGCGACGCCACCGAGGCAATCAGGACGTCGATCGTCCGCAACCGCCCCTACCATGGCCGGCATGGCTATCGCCCGCTTCCCCAGCATCGTCATCGACTGTCCCGACCCTGGAACGCTCGCCCGGTTCTACGGCGCCATGTTGGATTGGAAGGTCGACGTCTCCTCCGACTGGGCCGACGCCCGCGCGGACTACGGTCAGTGCATCTCGTTCCAGCAGGTGGATGGGTACACGCCACCGATCTGGCCGACCCAGGAACCACCCCAGCAGATGCACCTCGACGTGATCGTCGACGACCTCGATGCCGCCGAGGCGGCAGTGCTCGATCTCGGCGCAACCAAACACCCGCACCAACCCGGTACGACTTTCCGAGTCTTCCTCGACCCCGCAGGTCATCCCTTCTGCCTCTGCACGAGTTGATCAGGACGGGTGATCCTCAATCGCCGCGGCCGCGGGTGGCTGGGTGTGATGGTCGCTCTCAGCGGCGGCTCAGGAGATGCTCGTCCTCTTCTCGCCGTCGTCCTCGGGCCGGTCAATCATGTACGGATCAAGCACAATGATTGCCATGATGCGGGGGCATGGTCGCTCACTGTGGGTGGTGTCTGGTCCGGTCGTAGGGATGTCGTTGGGTGCCGTCGACTCGGTGGTGAACCATGTGCCGGTCTGGCTTGGCGAAGTCGGCACCGCGCGTGCCGATCGTGGGGGCTGGTCGCAGGTCGCGGAGTTCGCCAGCCTGGTTCTCGACGCTGGATGGGCGTGGGCCGCGACGGCTGTGCTGGTGGGCTGGCTGGTCAGCCGGCACACACACCCCGCTGCGGGGTTGCTGCGCGGCGCGGCAGCCGGAGGCCTGACGTTGGTGTTCGCCACCGCCATCTACTACGGCATGGACGTGCTCTTCGACGGCGGCACGTGGTGGGGCATGGCGACCCGGTACTGGTTACTCGCCAGCGTGGTGCTCGGCCCTGCGCTCGGGGTTGCCGGCGCGTTGATCCGGCGACCCGGTCCGGCCGGGACACTGGCCGCCCTACTGATGCCTGCTGGCGCCACACTGCAGATGGTGGTACTGCCTCCACCGTCGGACAGCCTGATGGCTCAGCCGGTGCGGCTGACCGTGTGGGTAGCGGCGGCAGCGGCCACTGTGCTGATCATCCGCGCGAAGGGACGTCGCGTGATCCTGGCGGCATCAGTCAGGCTGCGCTGAGGGGCGATTGGCCGGCCTTCGGCTGGGTCAGACCGGCTTGACCGCGAGCGTCGCAAAGTAGTGCGACATGTATTGAGCGGACGCGTTGGATTGGTGCGGTGCTTCTGCGAAGCCGGTGAGGACGAACCCCGCGGCGAGTTGCCCGCCGATCTGCGCGGTGAGGGTGTGACTGTATTCAAGAGGGGCATCCGCGCCGAACTTCGTGGCGCGTTCCTCGGCGGAGTACTGCGTGACGTCGCTGTAGGGCAGCTTGTGCACGACGACCAGCTCGCCGCGCTCGTCGAGCGCCTCGTGGTCGAAGAGGTACACATCGGGGTTGAGGAAGCCCGCGAGCAGAGTTCCGCCCGGCCGCAGGACGCGGAAGCACTCACGCCACACCGGTGCCAAGTTTGGTACGAACAGGTTCGAGACCGGGTGGAGTACGACGTCGAATGTTGCGTCGCCGAAGGCGCTGAGGTCGCGCATGTCGCCGAGGACGGTGCGCAGCTCGAGTCCGTCGCGTGCCGCCACCAGTTGGTCCTGGCCGAGCTGGCGGGGCGAGTTGTCGAACACGGTGACCCGCGCCCCTGCGGCAGCGAGGATCGGACCTTGCTGGCCACCGCCGGAGGCCAGGCACAACACGTCCTTGCCGGTCAGGTCCGCCGGCAGCCAGGAGCGGTCGACTGGCTCACGCCCGATGAGAACAACGGACCAGTCGCCCATGCGGGCGCGTTCGACAGTCTCAGCGCTCACCGGCCTCGACCACTCGTTGCCCTCATGGACATACTTGTCCCAGGCTGCCCGATTATGAGCAACGGGGTCGACAACATCGTCCTGCATGTTCAACTCCCTGCACAGCCAAGCGGACAGCAACGGTTCTGACGGGTCGGCGCCGCTGCGGTAGCCAACACCAATCAGGGTGCGGGCTCAACAAAGTTAGCGGGCGTCGAGGTGTCCACGGGCTCGCCGAATGGCCGTGCAGCGAGTGCGTAAGCGCTGGTTGACGGGGCTGCGGAAGCCGCAGGTGTCGCAGGCGATGATCTTGACGACTCGATTGGTGACTTCGGTGCCGAGGTCGGTGATGCCGCTGTGCAGGAACGCGGGGGTTTCCGGCCACCACGTCTCGACGGTCGTGGCCAGGCGCTGCATGCACCCCTTCGGGCGGTCAGTCCAGACAGCGGACTCGGACCGCGACGTGCATCGGCTGGGCGCCACCAGTGTCCCAATCGATGACCGTCAACTCGGCGCGGTGATGGTCCATGGAAACCGGGTCGTCACTCTTCCCGGCCAGACAGGTCGGATACGTGCCATCCGAGCGAAACGTCCCCGCGACGTCCTGCCAGTTGTCGGTGAGCACCGAGTAGATCATGTCCCCCTCGTTGGGCTTGCGGACGACGCCATCCGTCTCGAACGCGATCAGTCGGGTCTCCGCGTTCGACCACGTGACAGTCCCCGTCAACACCACCGCGGTCGCCGAATGCCGCTCACGCGACAAGCCGATCCGATAACCGCCGAGCCCCGCGATGACTGCGACGATGACTGCGAGCGCCACCGACACCCGTAGACGGCGAATCCTGGCTACAGCCGCACGACGTTCTTCCCCCATGATCGGCACGACAGCAGGGTATGGCAGCGAGGCACGCTCTGCTCCATCGCCCAACGAGCCCAGCCGAGGCGCACACCACTGCCGTGATTCGCCTGGACGGCGATCACATCCGCTCCTCGACAGTTCAGGAGGCCCGCGCGACGCAGGAACCGGCCATCGAGCGTGATAGCCCGGTTGGACGGCACGCACGATCGGCGGCAGATCCGGACGCTGGGGTGCGGGGCTTACGAGCTGAGGTGGTGCTCGGCCTTCGGAGCTGGGGCTAACCGCCCGGGCAGCGGGTATCGCCGCCGCTGTGCTCCTGACATCTCGTCGGCGGCGGAGAGGGAGGCGGGGGCGGGGCGAGCTCTCGGTACGCGCCGGCGGCGACCGGAACGGCGACTACGCCGAGACCGAACGCAATCACCAGGTAGACAGCGGCGGTCCGGCGCAGAAGCCCGCCGCGGGCCACGACGGCGATCACCACCGGGCCGGCCACCACCTCCGCGACCAAGAGCAGCAGGGCTACGTTCGCCTTACGCGATAGTGCGTCGGCACCACCACCCTGGTTACTGTGCTGGTCCGCCCAGCCCTCGAGGCCGATGCCGAACACCCACCCGAGCAGCACCAGCCCGCCGATGAGCCACGCCACCGTCAGCAGCGCGACCACGGCCGGCGCCCACGGCGCCGCAGATCGACGATCCACGCCCGCACGCTATCCACGACAGACAAGCGAGACGAAGGCGGCAACCGGTCGACGGCTACTTGTTTCATTGACCTGCGACCGTGGCCCGGCCAGGCTTCGGTCGAGGTGGCGGCGCCTCGATGCGGGCCGGCAAGCACTCCTCGCTCTCGCTCATCTGCGTAACGGCGACACCTACACCCGCCTGGCTGCCGGGTTCGAGGTCGGCTTGGCCACTGCCTGGCGGTACGTGCAGGAGGTGATCGCCCTGCTCGCGACAGCCGCTGATGACCTGGCCACGGCAATGAAGAAGATCCGTATGCTGGCATACGCGATCCTGGACGGCACGCTCATCCCGATCGATCGGATCGCCGACCAGAAGCCCTACTGCTCCGGCAAGCACAAGCGCCACCGCGTGAACGTGCAGGTCATCGCTGACGCGGTGGGTCGGCTCGTCTGGGCCTCCCCAGCACTGCCCGGCTCCGTCCATGACCTGACCGCGGCCCGCACTCACGGCATCATCGATGCCTTGACCAGCGCCGACGTGATGCACTGCTGCCCACGCCGAGCCACCACGATCGTGCAGGCCATCCTCTTCCTGCACCACGTCGAAGCCAACCGCTACTCGAGGTGAAGTGGCGGAACGTTGAAGGCGGCGCGCAGACCCTGGACCTCCTTACTTCCTTAGCGCCGCCCACCGAACTGCCAGTTGTGCACCTCGATGTCGGCGTACCGGTCCGAAGTCAGGATGGCGCGAGCCGTGTCCGGATCCGGCACCTGGACCAGCATCGCGGTACCCAGCCAGGCAGCGCCGTCGTCTGACAGCAGCGGCCCGTAGGCGATCAGCTGATCCGAGCCGGGCGGCACGGCCAGATCGGCGGCCTGCCCCGCGCCGAGGGCCAGCACCAGGTAACGGTTACCGCCGGTCGGGCCGCCGGGAAAGTCCCACATGCTGCGTCCCAACGTGTTGCGCCATCGCCGAAGCAGCACGTCGCGATACACGCCGGCCTGGTAGTTGGGCTCGTCGAAGGCGAACGCTCGGGCGGCGGCGGAGCTGGGCAGGTCGACGATGTGCAGGCTGCCCGTGGGCGTCTCGCCGTCGTCGGCGAGGGCCGGCCCGCGGGCGATCATCTCCGTAGCGTACCGGTCCATGTAGGACCAGTGTTCTTCTATCAACTCGTCGCGCAGGGTGACAGAGTCGGGCCGATCACGGTGGAAGCACAGAAACTCCATGCCCCACAGTCTCGACCCATAGCCAACACCAACCGGACGAGGGCACCACCTGGTCACAACACCGGCCGGGATCATCAAATCCCTCGCAGGTTGGAAAAGGCTCACTGATGATCGGGGCTGACGGCAAGACACCGTGCAAGTGAGAGCATCTCAACGATCTGCCGCACCAACGCTTCACGGAACCCTGTGCCGAGTCCGACAGTTCGCCGCCTTCCTCAGCCCGTAGGTGCTGGTTAGGGTCCCGTTCACGTTTCATCGAAATGATCAACGAGTCCGCAGTCGGCCCGCAGAGCAGAGGACTCCACCCCTATGCCAGAGCAGGACCAGAGCCCATCCCGATTCACCCGCCGACGGATCCTCGGGACCGGGGCCGCAGCCGCCCTCGGTGCCGCGTCGCTGGCGCTGCCGCCGAACGTCCAGAAGGCGCTTGCCACGCCGCCGAAGACCTCCGGTCGTCTCAGCGACATCAAGCACGTCGTGATGTTGATGCAGGAGAACCGCAGCTTCGACCACTACTTCGGCACGATGTCGGGCGTCTGCGGCTTCGACGACCCGAACGCGCTGATCCTGGGGAACGGCCGTTCCGTTTTCCACCAGCCCTGGGATGGTCACCCGGACGGTTACGTGCTGCCGTTCCACCTTGACACCAAGAAGCTCGCCGGCCACGCGCTGCCCTCCACCGACCACGGCTGGCAGGGCCAGCACGAGGCGTGGAACGGCGGCAAGATGGACAACTGGATCCCGGCGCATATTCCGCACGACGGCGAGAACGCTCCGTTCACCATGGGCTACCTGACCCGTGAGGACATCCCGTTCCACTACGCACTGGCCGAGTCCTTCACCATCCTGGACCACTACCACTGTTCGGTGATTGGCCCGACCGGCCCGAACCGGCACATGTGGATGTCGGGCACGATCGATGTCGACGGTCTGGCAGGCGGCCCCTCACTGACCACCAGTGGTCCGGCCAACCAGTTCTCCTGGAAGACCTACCCGAAGCGACTCAGCGAAGCCGGCGTGAGCTGGAAGGTCTACCGCCAGCCCGGCGGCCTCACCGGATCGTCCGCGATCAGCAAGTTCACCGACTTCGCCCAGGCCCAGCCCGGCGACGGCTTCTACGAGAACGGCGTGGCGACCCAGCCCCTGGGGCAGTTCGAGTACGACTGCCTGAACGACTCGCTGCCGACGGTCAGCTGGATCCTGCCGCCGTCCGGCTACGACGAGCACCCCTCCACCCCGGGCTCAGCCGCGGCCGGTGCGCAGTTCATCGCGGGCAAGATCGACGCCATCGCGTCGAACCCCGAGGTATGGGCCAAGACCGTCTTCATCCTGTCCTACGACGAGAACGACGGCCTCTTCGACCACGTCGTTCCGCCGACCCCGCCGGCCGGCACCCCGGACGAGTTCGTCTTCAAGACCTCCACCGTCGGTGAGCAGGGCCGGGGATGGCCCAACGGCCTCGGTTTCCGCGTGCCGTGCATCATCGTGTCGCCGTGGACCGCGGGCGGTTACGTCTGCTCCGAGGTCTCCGACCACACCTCGCAGTTGCAGTTCCTGGAGCACATCACCGGGGTTAAGGAGACCAACATCAGCGCATGGCGCCGGGAGACCTGTGGTGACCTGACCGCGGCGTTCCGGTTCAACAAAAAGCGCGCCGAGGCCCCGACGATGCCGGACACCGTGGGCGACTACAACTTCACCCAGTACGCGATCAAGAACCTGCCGATGCCGGAAGGGCCGCCGGCGAAGCAGCAGATGCCCAGGCAGGAGAAGGGCCACCGGCCGCACGTCGGCTGACACCTACCGAGGCTCGTCAAGGGCCCGGCCGGGAAGCACTTCCCGGCCGGGCCTTTACCCTCCACGCGGGCACCCGGTACACCAAATCATCCAGACGACCTCGACTTGCCCGGCGCTACCTTCGCGGCGGGAGTGCCGATCGTTGGATGAGCGGATGCCTGGTCCAACCGGAGGGTGCTGACGGGCGTCTCGTCCAATGCGCGTCCAGTTCAGGCGCAAGTGCCGTTGTAGAGAAACGACGAATTCTCCCTCCGGACCCCGCCGGTGTCGTGCGGATGGCCCTCGACCAGGCCGCCGCCGGCCTGCGCGATTAGCTCGATGGCTCCGCGCAGGGCGATCGCCGCCAAGCGGGCCCAGCACCGCCTGGGTTGAGCTCATCCGAGCGCAGCAAGGCACCGCGTCGGACACATCGGGCGAGCGGCGGTGCCGTCGTGGATGCCACGTATCTTCTACGGCTGTGGAGTTGGCGCTGGTGGTGTTGCCCAACGGGCGTGACATCGCACTGACCGAGGTGCATCTGACATCGACGTACGGTGGGCTGCTCGAGGGCTACCCGATGCGGCGACTGAACGACATGATCATGGGCGGGTTGGCGCAGCGAGCGGCGCGTGTCCTGCCCGGTGCACCCGTCCACGTCGTCGACCCTCCACGGACCCGGGAGTCGGACCTGAATGTTGGTTCGCTTCCGTTCGGGCCGGTTGAGTCGCTTCCCGCAGTGATCGTGATGGGGCGGTTCTCGTCGGGGCCCGTCGATGACGGCAAGGATCCCGTACTCCACCGCTCCCGGCTGGTGATCGTGTGGTTGCAGGACCATGTCGCACTGCCGTCCCCCGAAGGAGCGCCGGCTGGCCTCACCGTTGTCGATTGGGAGCGGTGGGCGGAGGACTTCGAGATCTGAAGCCGCCCTGACATCGATCGCCGAGATGGGTGATTCGACGTCGGCGCGCCCACTTCGCGGCAGACCAGGGCGACGGTTCAGCTGGCGATTCGCCCGATCCGCCCCGTACGGCGCGCGAACGGTGCCACGATGCCGACAGGGGCGTGCCCGCGGTGGCCGCCCCAATCGAGAGGGGTCGACGTGAGCACCGTCCCGCCGGGCACGCCCTGCCGGGCCGCCCTGGCCATCCGGGATCTCGCCGACGCGGGCTGCCCGGAGCCGTTCGGCTGGAACCGGGCGGATCACGCCGGAGCAGAGGAAGCGAAGCCGAAGCCATGACGGATATTCCACCGGGGGCCCCCGCCTGGGTCGACCTGGTCACCACCGACCTTGACGGCGCGACGCGCTTCTACGCGCCCCTGTTCGGCTGGGCCGTCGCCGAGGCGGACCCGCAGGCCGGGGCTGACGGTCACCTCGTCTTCCACCAGCAGGGCAAACCGGTGGCCGGTGCCGGGCTGCGGGCCGACCCGCAACAACCGCCTGCCTGGCTGCCCTACCTGGCGACCGATGACGTCGAGGGGGTCTGTCGGCGGGTGACCGCCGCCGGCGGCTTCATCTTGACCGAGCCCGTCGACGTCCCCGGCTCCCGGCGGACGGCGCTGTTCGCCGACCCGGCCGGCGCGTCGTTCGGGGTGTGGCAATCCCTCGGTATGCCGGGGGCCGAGGTGTTCGACGTGCCCGGCTCGCTGACCTGGCCTGAGCTGACCACGCGGGAGTGGGACGGGGCGAAGGAGTTCTACGGGTCGGTGTTCGGGTGGACGGCGGACGACCAACCGATGGGACCGATCACCTACACGACATGGCAGTTGGACGGCCGTCCGGTCGCCGGGATGATGCCGATGTTCGGCGAGGATTGGGGTGATCTTCCGTCGCACTGGATGGTCTACTTCGCGGTCACCGACACCGACAGGGTCGTCGCCGAGGCGATTCGGATGGGCGCGACGGTCGCCGTCCAGCCGACGGACCTGACGCGGGGACGGTTCGCGGTGCTCACCGATCCGCAGGGGGCGTTCTTCTCGGTCCTGGGGACCACCCCGCCCTGACCGTACGCGGCGCCGGCCGTACCGGCATCACCAGCGGCCCGTGGGCGCCGTCGTCACCGGCACGATGGCCCGGCGGGGGCCATGTGCTGAGCATGATGCACCGCTGAGCTCAGTTCACGGGTGGCGCCCAGGTCGGGCGTCTGATCAGGCAGAACGGGTGGCCTGCCGGGTCGGCGTACACGTGATCGCCGGGCAGCCGCGGCGCGCCGAGCGCGAGCGCTGCCTCGCCCGCCGCGGCCTGGTCGTCGACCATCACGTCGAGGTGCATCTGCTGTGGCACTGCCGGGTCCGGCCAGGTCGACGGTGTCAGGTCGTCCGCGCGCTGAAACGCCAGCCCGGATGCCGTCGTGCTGGCTGACACGACGACGAAGTCCGCGTCCACGTAGGTGATCGGGTCGCCGAGGATCGCGCTCCAGAACCGCGCCTCGGCCATCGGGTCCGGGCAGTCGATGATCAGGTGGTGGAGCCGACCGAACGGCAATGCGAACACCTTCTTCATGGCGAGGTCCCGGCAACTGTGGCTCAGGACGTGATCCGGCGGCTGGGATTCAGAGCCACCGCTGTGCCGCCTCCACGCTGTCGCCGCCGGTGGTGTTGAACGCGATGGCGGCCTGGGGTGCATGGCGGCGGATCAGGTTCACGACCTGTTCGAAGAGCGGAAGCAGTTGCTCGGTCTTGCGGATTCCGCCGCCGACGACCACGACATCCCACGGCTGCATGGTCAACGAGGCGACGAGCGTGGACTCGGCCGATTCGCCGAACACGATCAGCGTCATGGCCGCGTCGATGCCGTGCTCACCGAACCGGGTCAGCTCCGCATCGAGGCCGGCACGGAGTGCGTCTGCGTCGACGCCAGGTATCGCGTGGGGGTCGTAACCAACAACAAGTGCGGAAGGCATGCGGTCAACCTACCCAGCCTGCCCGAAGACGATCCGCAGCACGGCCCCGACTAGGGCGTCAGCATGACCCTGCCGAAGACGTCGCCGGCGTCCATCTTCCGGTGCGCCACCACGGCGTGCGTCAGCGGCAGCACCTCGTGCACCACGGTCTGGAGTTCGCCGCGAGCTGCGGCGGCGAACTGCTCGATCCGCACCGCGTGTCGGGCGGGCTGGGTGACCGTCGCGGCGCTGAAGGTGGCGAAGGACATCGACTTCTGGAAGGCGGCCATCAACCGCGTGCCGAAGTCCGCCGGTGGCTGGCCCCCGACCGCGCCGACGACCACGAGCCGGCCGTTGGGGTTGAGCCTGTCGAAGAACGTGGGCATGCTTTGACCCGCCACGACGTCGATGATCACGTCGTAGCCCGCGGGATCGTCCGGTCCTCCTGCGCCGGAGCGGTCCAGCACGTGGGTCGCGCCGAGGTCGCGTAGCCGACGGCCACGTTCCGGCGAGGATGTGGTGACGGCCACGGCACCGGCAGCACCGCGTGCCGCGAGTTGGACCGTCATGATCCCGATGCTGCCGGCCGCGCCACGCACGAGCACGGCCTCTCCTGGGGAGAAGTGGGCTTGGACGAGACCGAAGTGGGCCACGACCCCGGCGCTGCCGAGCGTCACGGCGTCGACGGCGGCAAGACCCGCCGGGAGGGGTACGACCTCCCCGATCGGCGCGATCGCCTGCTCGGCGTAGCCGCCGGCGCCGGTGAACGCCCACACCCGCTGCCCGAGCCAGCTGGGGTCGACGCCGTCGCCCACCGCGGTCACCGTTCCGGAGACCTCCCCGCCGGGGATATGCCCCTGCCGGTAGCCGTAGGCGGCGAGGGCGCCGCTTCGAATCATGACGTCGACGCCCGCGACTCCGATCGCCTCGACGGCGATCAGCACCTGGCCGGAGGCGGGTGCCGGGCTGGGGATGTCGATGACGGCGAGCCCTTCGGGGGGTCCGAACTCCTTGATCGTGACTGCCTTCATGGTTGTTCCTCTTCGTGAGCTTTATCTAGGGCCGCCGGAGGGCGACGCCTGCGTGCGCCGGAACGTTAACGGACGCCGGCGTCCGTTTAGCTATAGTGAGACGGTGGCCGACGAATTGCCTCACAAGCTGCGCTCAGACGCCCTGGACAACCGCGAGCGGATCCTCGAAGCGGCCCGGGCGGTATTCGCCGCCGAAGGCATGGACGTGCCGATGCGCGAGATCGCCCGACGCGCCGGCGTCGGCCCCGCCACCCTCTACCGCCGCTTCCCCACCAAGCAGGCGCTGGCCGCCGAGGCCTTCACCGAGCAGATGCAGGCCTGCCGCACCATCGCCGAGGAGGAACTCGCCGACCCGGACCCGTGGCACGGCTTCTGCCGCGTAATCGAGCGGCTCTTCGAGCTACAGGCACGAAACCGTGGCGTCACCACGGCGTTCACCTCGGCCTTCCCTCACGCCATCGACCTCACCGCGGAACGCGAACGCACGCTCCGCTCGCTCGCCGAGCTCACACGCCGCGCCAAGGAGACCGGCCAGTTGCGGTCCGACTTCGTCCTGGACGATCTCATCCTCGTGTTCATGGCGAACAACGGCCTGCACGCCACATCGACAAGCACCCGGGTTGCCGCCTCCCGCCGCTTCGCGGCGCTCGCAATCCGGGCGTTTCGCTCTTGAGTGGCACTCACCGCGAAGCTCGTAGTCCGGCCGGTTCCGCCCAAGCCCACGAAAGGGTCCGTGGGCCGGCTGTCCCCGACACGGGTTCCCGATCAGGTCTGCCAGTTCGTTCCCCCCGTCGTCTCCGACCACGGCAAGAGGACCGCGGCAAACCCGGACGCTGGGGTGCGGGGCTTACGAGCTGAGGTGGTGCTCGGCCTTCGGAGCTGGGGCTAACCGCCCGGGCAGCGGGTATCGCCGCCGCTGTGCTCCTGACATCTCGTCGGCGGCGGAGAGGGAGGCGGGGACGGGGCGAGCTCTCGGTACGCGCCAGCGGCGACCGGAACGGCGACTACGCCGAGACCGAACGCAATCACCAGGTAGACAGCGGCGGTCCGGCGCAGAAGCCCGCCGCGCGCCACGACGGCGATCACCACCGGGCCGGCCACCACCTCCGCGACCAAGAGCAACAGGGCTACGTTCGCCTTACGCGATAGTGCGTCGGCACCACCACCCTGGTTACTGTGCTGGTCCGCCCAGCCCTCGAGGCCGATGCCGAACACCCACCCGAGCAGCACCAGCCCGCCGATGAGCCACGCCACCGTCAGCAGCGCGACCACGGCCGGCGCCCACGGCGCCGCAGATCGACGATCCACGCCCGCACGCTATCCACGACAGACAAGCGAGACGAAGGCGGCAACCGGTCGACGGCAGGTCCATACGCCCACTCGGGGACGGCGAGGCGTCCCACCGGCGCGGTCACCCCGCATCGGCAGTCTCCCCCGCCGTGTCAGGGCTGGATCTGATCCTCGATGGGGCCGCCGGAGACGCCGAGATATGGCGGCTCGCCCGACTTGGGCACGACGACCGGGCCGTTACCGACGAGAGACGCCAGAAGCTCCATGTCCTGCAAGAACCGACGCGTGTTGCAACCGAAAACCCAAGCGGTCGGGGAACTCCCGACAAGAGCAAATGACGACATCGCTGCCGCACCGCGGACGCACCAGCCGATCCAGCAGATCCTGGGCCGCCTCGTAGGCATCCTGCATCAGGGTCCCTTGAAATGGCCACGGCCGACTCATGCGCATACTCCCTGCGTGCCGTCTCCGCTGATCCGGGTGTCGCCGCATTTGATCATCGCACCCTGCGCCGGCATCGAGGCATCCGCGCATCGGCAGTTCAGGATGCCCGCTTGACGCAGGAACCAACCACCGAGCGTGATAGCCCGGTTGGACGGCACGCACGATCGGCGGCAGATCCGGATATTCGCGCTCGGTTGCCGCGGCCGGGCCATCCTGTTGGCCGCCGGGCCGGATCCCTGATGCTGTCTGGATGCTCGCCAGATCGTTATGCCGGTTCGACGGGCAGCCAGAGTTCACAGGTCGCGGTGCTGAAGTCGTCCGTAGCCTCAAGCACTGCGACGATCTCCGGACCTGGCCGCAAACGCCACGGGTTGAACGGAAACCACGCGGCTGCGGCCGTGGCCCAGGCATTCTGCAGAGTCTGCGGATGCGGCCCCGTGGTCCGGATGACCACCCATCTGCCGGCCGGCACTTCGATGATGTCGAGGCCGCCGCAGACCGGCGTACCCGGGGACACGGCGACCCCGTGAAGGTAGGTCAGCTCGCTGCCCTCGGCGTAGTCGGGGTCAAGGTCGTCGCTGACCGCGAGCAGGCCGGTCGGCTCAGTGTTGCCGAGAGCCTTCAAGCGCAGGTGCTCCTCCATCGGCAGTGTGGTGATGTGCCGCTGAATGTGCGGGTTGATGCCTCGACGGACCAGCCGGACACGGGCCGCGTGCCCCACGAGCCGGATCTCGGGATGGTCGACGATGCGGGTGTCCACGTGTTCGCTCCCTTCGACGGTCAGACGGAGTGCCGAGATCATCAAGCCTCCGTCCGATGTCAACCTTGGTCGCAGCGCGCCGGTGGGCACGCGACAAAAGCGGCGCGGAAAATGTCGGGTGATCGAGACCGGTGCCGCCGCACGATGGGGGCATGGATGACACGACCTTGGTAGCCCGCTTTCTTCGCGACGGCTTCGTGAAGCTGGAGGGCGCCGTCGCGCCGCGCGTGGCAGCGGACTGCGCGCGGCTGCTGTGGCGGGAGACGGGCTGCGACCCGGACGATCCAACGACGTGGACGCAGCCCGTGCACTGGGTGCCCGGCATGGCGCAGGGGCCGTTCGCCGCCGCTCCCAACTCCCCGTTCCTCCATCACGCGTACGACCTGCTCGTCGGCGCGGGACGCTGGGAGCCGCGCTACTCGCTGGGCACGTTCCCGCTGCGCTTCCCGCACGAAGAGGAGCCGGACGACGCGGGCTGGCACATCGAGGGCAGCTATCTGCCGGAGGGCGAGAGCTGGTACTTCACCAATGTGCGCTCCCGGGGCCGGGCACTGCTGATGCTGTTCCTGTTCAGTGAGGTCGGTGAGAAGGACGCCCCGACCCGGATCCGGGTCGGTTCACACCTCGACGTGCCGAAGGTGCTGGAGAAGTACGGGGAGGACGGAGCGAGCGGACTGGCCCTTGCGCCCGACCTGGTGGCGGCGTCCGAGCACCGGCCCCTCGCCCTCGCCACCGGATCTCCGGGCGACGTCTTCCTTTGCCACCCATTCCTGGTGCACGCGGCGCAACCGCACCACGGAGCGCTGCCTCGCTTCATGGCCCAACCGCCGCTGATGCCAGCCGCACCATACGAACTGGAGCGGGCCGACGGCGCATACTCACCCGTAGAGATCGCGATCCGTCGGGGTCTCGGACAGGACGCCCTCGGTCCGGACGGGGATGGCACCGACCGCGGCCGGGGCGACTTGCTCCGTCGTTCCTGAGCGCCTAGCTAGCCGAAGGTCATGTCGGAAACCTCGGGGAGTCAGGGTGAGGTCCAAGGCGCGGCGCCGGTGAGGTTGCCGTCGCCAGTGGGATGCCGGAAAAGGGCGTGCGTGGCGGATCCCGGCCGGCACCCAGCACAGCGCCCCGAGACCGGTGAAGTGTGGCAGGCAGGGCATGGGCGGGCTACGTGCGACGGAGGCGGGGTTGGCAGTGGTTCTGCGAGTGAGTGGCCGCAATGCGCGGTTCCAGCAATGGAAAGCTCTCCTCGGCAACCGGACCAAGCGGCAGCAACGCGGCGAGTTCCTCGTGCAGGGCGTGCGCCCGATCACCATGGCCGTTGAACACGGCTGGCAAATCCGGGAGCTGCTCTACGACACCAGCGCTCAGCTGTCCGGCTGGGCACGCGAGGCCCTGGACACAGTCCGGGCCGAGAAGTTCGCCGTCTCGCATGAACTGATGCACGAACTGGGAGGTAAGGCAGACACGGTCCCAGAGCTGCTGGCCGTGGTCGCGCTGCCTGAGGACAACCTGCGCCGTATCCCGGTCGGTCCGACCATGCTCACCGTCGTGTTCGATCGGCCCACCAGCCCCGGCAATATCGGGACCCTCGTTCGGTCGGCGGACGCCTTCGGTGCCAGCGGCGTCATCGTCACCGGCCACGCCGCCGACGTATACGACCCGAAGGCGGTCCGGGCGAGCACCGGCTCGCTGTTCGCCTTGCCCGTGGTCCGGGTGCCCTCCCACCAGGCCGTTCTATCCTGGGTCGCCGACGTCCGCGCCGACGGCATTGGCATCGGCATCGTGGGAACCGATGAGCGCGGCATCCTGGACGCCGCCGAGTACGACTTCAAACAACCCAACCTAACGTTGATCGGCAACGAGACCACCGGCCTCAGCTCCGGCTGGCGCGAGGCATGCGACCAGCTCGTCCGGATCCCCATGTTCGGGTCCGCCAGCTCCCTGAACGCGGCGACCGCCGCGACTGTCGTGCTGTACGAATCGGCACGCCAGCGGGCCGCCGCCGCCCGGCGGTAGCGCACTGATCACAGGCGGCCGCTCGGCGGCTATCCGCCACCATCGCGCTACCTGACCCGCGGCACCCGTCTGCGGACAGGCGCCGCAGCCGGACACCACACGGGCGCGCGCGGACGTCGTCCTCGCCGTGATCGTGCCGGGCGGATCCGGCGACCACCCGAATGCCGGTCATCGCGCCGTACGCGGAGATCGCCGATAGCAGCCGCTCCGCCAGGACCTCCGGCCGCATCGCAACGACTCCCAACCGACTCCAAGGCATGAAACGCTGCGGACTGCGGACGGCACTCGGCCAGCGCGGATCTCGGCATGTCCGGACACTCCGAGGGCTGCTGGGTGGTCACGCTCCACAGCGCGCGGATCGCGGCAGATGAGTGCGCGGCCAGGTACTACTGCATGTGCGCCGTGACCCTCTGGGTGTCGCCCGTGGCCCGAGGCGGCTGCGATCTGGAGCGCCGGTCTGACGCTCCCTCATCGGCTCTTGAGGGGTGGGGCTGGGTTGATAGGGTCAGCGGCTGTGGGCAGCGCTGATGACCTCCAACTCGCGTTCGACACCGCGGACCTGGCGGCGGAGCTCGCGCTCGCTCAGTTTGAATCTGGCGTTTCGGCAACGCTGAAGGCCGACGGCACACCGGTCACCGAAGCCGATCGGGCAGTCGAGCGCTTGCTGCGGGAGACGTTGTCGGAGGCACGCCCCGAAGATGCGTTCCTCGGTGAGGAACTTGGTCAGCTCGGTGAGTCCGATCGGGTCTGGATCCTCGACCCGATCGATGGCACCGGGTTCTTCAGTCGGGGTGATCCGAACTGGCGAATCCACATTGCTCTGGAGATTCGAGGGATCACGCAGGTCGCACTCGTCACCTCTCCTGCGCTGCGGCGCTGTTGGTGGGCGACCCGAGGTGGCGGTGCCTTCGAGTCATCCTGGCCGCGCGAGGAGAGCAAGACGCGCCGCCTCAAGGTCAGTTCGACGTCAACGCTCGCTGACGCCGTGCTCGATGCTCTGGACGACGAGTCCAGAGATCGTCTCCCACCGAGCGCGGCTCGCGCAACGGCGAGCCCCCTACCGCTGATCGAGCTCGTTCGTGGTGAGATCGATGCCTTCTTGGCCGAGCGTTACCACAAGTGGGATCACGCGCCGTGGGTTCTCCTAGGTCCTGTCCTGCCGATCATGGAAGCCAGATGATGGCGGCGATGAGGACGAGGCTGGCTCGGTAGAGGGATGCGCGTTTGGCGTAGCGGGTGGCCAGGTCCCGCCACTGTTTGAGCCGGTTGAA